>OZ246398.1:44173-742714 GCA_965230995.1 uncultured Candidatus Saccharibacteria bacterium | reverse complement strand
TTGGTGAAGCTGTCTTCCGAAATTTCACTGCTACATCTACAACGGCGACTTCGACTGTAGCAGGAGGACTTAATGTCGGATCAGGCTCTCTCGTCTATGATTTTTCAACCGGAATTACATCTGTTAACTCTCTAGAAGTTGGTAATATGTCTTTTGATTCTGATGCTGGAATTGTGACTTGGATGGATATGCCAGTATCATCGACAGCTTCAGCAGGAACAATAGAGAGCTATACAGCAAACATTGACGGAAATCCAATTCTTACAATATTTGCAACTGCAGATGGTTCTGGTGGAACAAGCGGACGTGCTGTGGGTATTGGAACAACAACACCTGTTTCGACACTCTCTGTTCAAGGATCTCTTTGTGTTCGTGACACTGGATCGTGTGGAACTACTGCGGGAACTATATATGCAACAACAGCTTCTATATCTGACATAGACCTTGCAGAAAATTATATTGTTACTGACGATACAATAGATGCTGGAGAATTGGTGTCGCTACAAACAAACGCTTCGAGTACTGTAAAGAGAGCATCACAAAATGATAGGGGTAATCTATTGGGTATAATATCTACAGCCCCAGGACTCCTTCTTGGTCAAGAAATTCAAAATTCAAAACCAGTAGCCTTGGCAGGACGTGTTCCAGCAAAGATTAATAATGAAGGAGGTTCAATACAGGTTGGAGATCGGGTAACTATTTCTTCTGTATCAGGCGTTGCTACAAAAGCAACAACAACTGGTAGAACAGTAGGTATTGCTCTAGAAGATTTTAGTGGTACAGAAGGAATTATTGAAGTGTTTGTAAAACTTGAAGACTACATACCAGGAAGTCAGCTTGCATTTGATGATCTTGGTAATCTAGGAATTGGTACAACATCTCCAGAATACAAATTGCATGTAATGGGAGATATCGCAGCAACATCATTTGTAAATATTTCAACACGAACAGCAAAGAAAAATATTTCTTATCTAGCCGAAAGTGATTACACAGAATATTTGGGAAAGATAAAAAATATGAACCCTGCGAAATATCAGTACAATATCGAAAGCGACGATAGTCCTGCACATATTGGACTTATTGCAGAAGAATCTCCAGATGAAATATTAACTGCAAACGGAAAGGGTGTTGATATCTACAAATTTACAACACTGCTCCTTGGAGGGATAAAAGCACAGCAGTCACAAATTGATGATTTGATATCAAGAGTTAATTCTCTCGAATCAGGAACAAGCGGAGCAAATGGGCTTACTTTAAATGGTGTCTGGTCAGGACTTGAAAGCTTTGGAGTAAAATTATCAGCAGGATTACTCGAAGCAAAAGAAATTGTTACCGCTAGATTAACTGTCGGTAGTAGATCAAACCCAGCAGGTATTACTTTGTACGACGAAGTCACGGGCGAACCATACTGTTTGAAGGTGAGAAGTGGCGTTACAATTTCTGAATCAGGAGAATGCCCACGTGCTTCTGTAAATACAGAAGCCAACTCAAGTCAATCAGGCTCTTCAGAAAATACTAATACTGAAAATACTGGTACAAACACAACAGGAGATGAAGCTCAAAATACTACAGAAGAAAACTCAGGCAACACCGAATCTTCTCCAAATACAGACAGTACAGAGAACAATTCAAATATTACGCCATCACAAGAAGAAAATAATAACACGACTGAAGATAGCCAAGATTCAACATCTGAACAAACGGTAGTCGAACAAAATACGCCTGAACCAGAACAACCACAGGCAGTAGTAGAGGCTCCAGTAGAAAATCAAACAGCACCCGACCCTGCTCCAGCCGAATCTCCAGCATCACAAGAAACCACCACACAGTAGGTGGTTTTTTGTTGATTGAAAAATACATGTGAGGTAGAATGTCAGTTATGAATTCAAAAACACTTGGGATATTTACTGCTCTAATATTAATTGGAATTATAGGTGTGATTTTTGTAGTGGTAAAAAAGCCATCAAACAGCGGGGTTGAGGTAGATTTCGGTATTTTTGATGGGGTAAGTGATTCCAGTTACGAAGTGGAAAAAGGTGAAAGCCCGCTATTTTCTGATAATAAAAACAGATTTGAATTTAACTATCCAAAAGAATTTTCAATCTCTCAGTTTGGTAATGCAGAAGAAGGCGAGACTGTTCTTGCTCAGAGATCTGGAGAAAAAGCCGGTTTTCAAATATTTATCACTACATTTGATGAACCAATAGAAGCACTAACAGTAGAGAGAATAAAATCTGAAATTCCAGATTTGGAAATGAATAATGTTGAACCAGTAAATTGGAATGGAAAAAGAATAGGAATTTCATTTTCAGGATCAAACTCTTCTGTGGATCCAACAAGAGAAATATGGATTGTAAACAATGGTTATCTGTATCAAATGACGACATATTTGAAAGAGCAAAAGTTACTTAAACAAGTCTTAGAAACTTGGAAGTTTAAATAAATTTCTATCCACAAACAAAAGCAAATAGTTAGCTATTATTTGATATAATAGATATATAGCTATGGTTTTTTGTTCAAGAAAAACATTATTGTATTTTTTATCTGTTTTATTCACAAGCAGTATCTTTTTCTTTCTGCCTAATATAACAAAAGCAGGACAAATCACTTTACCACCAAATAACTTAGGTCTAGTAGGGTACTGGTCTTTTGAAGATGCCACCGGCACTATCGTAACTGACTTTTCTGGGAATGGTAATGTTGGAACACTTACCAATATGGACGCAAACACTGATTGGGTAGCAGGCAAGCTCGGCAAGGCATTGGATTTTGATGGAACAGATGATTATGTATCTGTCGGTGACACCTCATCATTTAAATTTTTGCATGGTGGTCTAAACACTTCTGCATTCACAAGCACCATATCATTTTGGATAAAAATTAATGATATATCACTGCAAGAAGTATCAGGAATTATGTCTACTGGTGATGCTGGTTCAAGTACTGTTGGCATAAACGTATATTACGATAATGAAAATGATACACGCAGATTAACATACTCAATAACCAACGGTCTTGGAGGCCAACCAGTAATCTTTGCGTATAAATCATCTTTTTTCCCCAATGATAACAATTGGCATTTGGTAACAATTACATATGACCAAGCTTTAGGTTCAGCAAATGCAAAATTTTATCTAGACGGAACATATATCGGTCCATCTAATAAGGCAGGAAATACTCCTTCTACTTCAAATTCATATGGTGCACTTAGACTCGGTAGCATTGTCTATGACGGTTTAAAACTGAGAGGAAAGCTGGACGATGTTAGGGTCTATAACCGAGTTTTGACTGATTCTGAAATAACAAAACTCTATAATCGTTCAAGTAAAGTAATAAAAGTTAAAAAAGACCCAAATACAACGGGGCTTGTTGGTTATTGGTCTTTTGAGGACGGTTCTGGTAGTAAGGTGACTGATTTCTCCGGATACGGAAACACTGGTATTGCATATGGTACTGAAACTTGGGTAGATGGAAGAGTTGGTAAGGCAATGTATTTTAATGGAACAAACGGGCGTATTTTGGTTGGTGATACATCGACATTTAAATTTTTACATGGTGCTCTGGATACATCTAGCTTTCAGTGGACAATGAGCTATTGGATAAAAAGAGACAATCCATTATCTGAAATAATGCCAATTGGTAACAATGACTCCTCATCATCTGCTGTTGGAGTTACTACATATATAAATCCAGACAGACAGCTTTATCTTGCGATTACAAATGGTAATACGGGTCAATCTGTAATTGCTGGTTATGCGACTGGCGCATATTACCCCAATGATACATCTTGGCATTTAGTAACAATTACATATGACCAAGCTTTAGGTTCAGCAAATGCAAAATTCTATGTAGACGGATCATTTGTCGGCTCATTAAACAAAAATGCAAATACACCATCAACTGGCAATCAATCGGAAATATTTAGAATAGGTAGTGCTGTCTTTGGTGGTACCGGATCATATTTCGTTGATGGAGCTATGGATGAGGTTCGAATTTATAATCGTGCATTATCTGCTTCTGAAATTACAAGTCTCTACGATTATACAAAATTAACAAAAATCAATTCATCACAAAATTCTAAACTTACAGACGGCCTTGTTGGTCTGTGGTCTTTTGACGGGAAAGATACAAGAATTGCTGGGCTACCGGGTGTTTATGTCAGTGGTGCTGGAAGTAGTGAGGTTCACGGTATCTATAGAAGAATGAATGACTTATATAATGGAAAATATTCTTATGGTTATGGTGGTTGTGTAGAAGGTAGTTATGGTATGTTTTATGATGTTAATGGAATGGCAGGTATGGGTTCATATTCTTGGACGATTATGCAAATGGATGCGTTGTGTGACCCAGATCTAATGGCGATTCAAATGTATGAATCAGTAGATTTTGATGAATACAAAGAACCTTGGCTAGCATCGTGGAATGTTCTCTCTGGAGATAGCCCAGCTCCTACTGTAAGTGAAATTTCTGGCGAAGGAATAGCTTATGATCGTTCATCTAATGCTAATAATGGAACACTAAAAAATGGTGGTGATCAGGTTGCAGGAAAAATAGGCCAGGGCATTTCTTTTGATGGCTCAAATGATTATATTTCTACCGAATTTACTCCAAACTATTCATCGGGAATAACTTATTCATTTTGGGTTAAAAATACCGTTTCATCGGTAAGATATCTACATGGTGATGTGAACAGTACTGCTGGAACACAGACTTCAATCACAGCAGACGGTACTGTTAATTATCTTGTTTACAATTCCGGCTCTCTTGCTTCTGTTACAACTACGGGCGTAGTTAATGATGGTAATTGGCATCATATAGCAGTGACGTGGACAGGTACAACTGCAACTAATGGTGTAAAAATATACATAGATGGAGTGCTTGATGCACAAGGAACATCTTCTGGAACCATAACTACAGCGCAATGTGCTTTATTTATTGGTGATACCCATGGTACAGATTGTAATTTTCATAGTGCGGGTCAAATGTATAACGCCTCTATGGATGATTTTAGAGTTTATAACCGCGCTGTCACTTCAGATGAAGTAAAATTCCTGTATAATATGGGTAGATAAAAAATTAGTATCAAAATATAAAATGATTAAAAATATAAAAAATAAATTGCATAAATATAACGTACTGTTTTTTGTGATTGTGGTATCAATTTTTGTATTTTTTTTCAATATAAATAATACCGAGGCAGCTACAATAACAATGCCCCCCAACAATCTCGGCCTTCTCGCATACTATTCCTTCAACGACGCTACATCTACGATGGCCACAGACCATTCTGGAAATAGACGACACGGAACTCTCACTAATTCTCCAACATGGGTGCAGTCAAAGAATGGTACAGGTCTGTCATTTACTGGGGCATCAAGTAAAAAAGTAGTTCTGACAGACGCTACTTTTCTAGACAGTCTCACGACCATGACATATTCAGCATGGATATATACCAATGCTGTTTCTTCTAATTCATGGGCTGGTATTGTTTCTAGATATTCATCTGATAATGAATGTGCAAACATACAATTACACAGCAACGGTAGCATTTATGTTGATGTAGACAACAGTACAACAAGCTACGGTGTCTCCGCTTCCGGCACAATCACAAACGGCTCTTGGTATCATGTCGCAATGGTTTACAATGGAGCGGGTGGCACGAATGCCGACAAACTAAAACTATACGTAAACGGAGTTGAAAAAGCTCTCACATTCTCGGGTACAATTTCTACTACGGCTCCGTCAGGATCAATACCTCTTACCATTGGTTCAATGAACAGTGCTACATATTTTACCGGTACTATTGATGATGTCCGTATATACAACAGGGCATTGTCTGCAACAGAAATTTTGGGATTGGCGGGGAATCCAAGAAGAGTAATCCTAAATGCTTCACGCAATTCAATTGAATCAGACGGGTTGGTTGGACATTGGACATTTGATACAATAAAATCAAATACAACTCTAGTACATGACGTGTCTGGAAATAATAATCACGGTACTGCAACAAACGGAGCAAAAAGAACATACGGAATAATAGGAGGTGGAGCAATTCAACTCGATGGTGTTAATGATTATATTTCTGTTCCACACTCATCATCTCTATCTTTCAACAGCTCTCAACCGTTCAGTATTTTTGCATGGTCTTCACGTTGGACACAAAACAACGAAGACACCATTGTCGCAAAATATAGTGATACAGGAGGAGCTAATACTTATGGTTATCGTTTGTATGTGAACTCAAGTGACAAACTAGTTTTTGAATTCGCAGGTGGTGATTCAAACAATAGAATTGTAAAAGTATCTGATGATATTGTGTCAGGAACTGATCTTGAAGGATTCGGGCATTACGGTGTTACATATGATGGTTCAGCTCAGGCTTCAGGGGTCAATTTATATGTTAATGGTGGTGTTGTTGCATCAACTGCGACAGCTGATTCTCTGTCTGGTAATACAGAAACTAATACACCAGATCTAAATATTGGTATTAGTAACGGTTCTGCTTATCCGAACAATGGCAGGATGGATGATGTTAGGATATATAATAGAGTAGTTAATCCGCCCAATGTAGCTAATATGTTTAGGTGGGGGATGCCTATGCAATATGCTACTTCAAATTACACCCCACCAGCAGTTCCAACAGAAGGAGGTTATTTTGGTTTTGAAAACAACTATACCGACGCTTTCGGTTTTAATGATCTAGGAAATCCGTCGTACTTTGAATCAGCATCCTATGGATTTTCTGGTGATGCTGCGTCAGGAACATATTCGTTTTCTGTTTATTCTTTTGGCGGTTTTGCGCATTCAAGAAATATCGGTTGGAGAAATATTACACATGATGATTATGAATTTTCATCAAATGGAGACTTCTCTATTGGTGTAAAAATAAAATGTACGACTACAGATACAGGTTCTTGCATTATTTCATATGAAGATGATACAACTGGTAATGTTATCTGGACTGTCGGATTTGCGGGGAGTAGATATTTTATGTTTACGTTTAATAACATAGAGTATACTTTTTCTGATCTAACTAGTTCAATAGATACGTGGGAGGATTGGAAGATTGAACGTAAATCTGGGGTATTACGTGCTGCAAAAAATGGTGTTACGTCATCTACTACATATAATTTTACTAGTGCTTCTAATTCTGCTAGTGGCGATGGAAGACTACTCCTAAAAGCCCCATACCAAGCTTACTTTTATATAGATGAACTAAAAATTGTGAAAGGATTTTCTATTTATAATCTCTAGTTTTTTGGTAGCGTTAATTCTTTTTCCTGTTAGTACCTCCCAAAGTGCGATATAATATATGCAATATAAACTTAACAATCTGCATATGTTTGGAAAAAGTAAAAAGATTAGAGTTGCAATAAATGGTCTGGGTAGAATCGGTCGTGCTTTTTATAAAGTTGCTCGCGAGAGAAATGATATAGAAGTAGTGGCCTTTAATGACCTTGGAATTCCAAGGAGCATGGCATATCTTCTCAAGTATGACACAGCATACGGCGTGAGTGATTTTGAAGTCTCATACAATGATGCTGTGGATTCAAAACCTGCTCAAATAATTGTTGACGGTGTTCATATTCCACTCTATGCAGAAAAAGATCCTTCAGCATTGCCTTGGGGGGAATTAAATGTGGATGTTGTGGTTGAGAGTACTGGTTTCTTTACAAAATATGCAGATGCAAGAGCTCATATAAATGCCGGAGCAAAGAGAGTTGTGATATCAGCACCCGCAAAAGACAACCCAACAAATGAAAAAGAAGATACTGTGCTTTTGGGTATAAACGATGAAAAGTTAAAAGTTTGCGAAGTTACGTCAAATGCATCCTGCACCACCAATGCCGGTAGTCCTCTGATTGCGATTCTTGACGAAGCTATTGGCATTGAAAAAGCAATACTAAATACTGTGCACGGATATACCGCAACGCAATCTCTGGTGGATGGTCCAAGCAGAAAAGATTTGCGTGAGGGTAGAGCAGCGGCACAAAATATCGTTCCATCATCAACAGGTGCCGCAATTGCTGTTACAAAAGCTTTGCCACAGCTTCAAAACAAATTTGATGGCATTTCTATCCGTGTGCCTGTCGTTGTCGGTTCAATAGTCGATATTACTTTTTTGGCAAAGAGAAAAACAAGCAGTGATGAAGTAAAAGAAATATTAAAGAAAGCATCAAAAGAAAAAAGATGGCAGGGGATATTTACTGTTACAGAAGAACCACTAGTGTCGTCTGATATTATCGGCAATCCTCACGCATCTATTGCTGATCTTGAAATGGTGCGAGTAGTAGACGGAGATTTGGTCAAAGTCTTGGCTTGGTATGATAATGAAATGGGATATACACATACTCTTGTAAGACATGTGGTAGAACTTGGGCTCAATATAAAATAATATGAAAATATTTATTGGTTCGGATCATGCGGGGTTTGAGATGAAAAAACATCTTGTAAATTTTCTTCAACAAAAAAATTACAGCGTCACAGATTTTGGTGCAAAAAAAATGGATACGCAAGATGATTATCCGGACTTTTGTTCACAGGTTGCGGACGCAGTCTCGGGTGATTTGGAATCAAAGGGAATTGTAATCGGTGGTTCGGGTCAAGGCGAAGCCATTGTGGCAAATAAATATCAAAACATTCGAGCAGTTGTTTTCAATGGACAATACAAACCAGAAGACGGACGTTTTGTCCCAGAAGAAATTATGATTACAAGACAGCATAATGATGCAAACGTCTTAGCTCTTGGTGCGAGGTTTCTTTCAAACGCAGAAGCAGAGAGAGCAGTAGATCTGTGGCTTAAAACACCTTTTTCAGATGAAGCAAGACACAAAAGAAGAATTGAAAAAATTAAAGAAATAGAGAAAAAAATATGTCAGAAATAATACCAGCAGTAATGCCAAAAAATTGGCAAGATTTAGAAGAAAGTATTTCTACGGTTGCACACGTAGCACCAAAAATCCAAATAGACATTATGGATGGTAATTTTGTAAAAGGAAAAACTTGGCCATATGCAGACGATTCACATTTTGCAGATCTGTCTTCAGAAAAAGAAACATTGCCTTTTTGGGAAGAAGTTCAATATGAATTAGATATGATGATATCTAATCCTAAAGAAGAAATATCAAAATGGGTTGCGTGTGGTATTAGTAAAGCAATTTATCATATTGATTCATCAAAAAATATATTAGATGCAGTAAAGCATTTTAATGATAACTATCGTCTGCAACACAATCCAGCCGGTGTCTTGTTGTTTATAGCTGTTCCGTTCAATGCTAAACCCGAAGATATATCTGGTCTTTCAGAAATGATTGACGGTATTCAAATAATGGGTATTGATCCGGTTGGTGTTCAAGGATCTGTTTTTAGAGAAGAAACCATTAAAACAGTCTCTCTTTTTAGAAAAGCATATCCAGAAATTAAAATATCAGTAGATGGCGGAATCAAAGAAGAACAAATTAAACCCCTAACTGAAGCAGGGGCCGATATGCTCGCTGTTGGTTCTGCTATTTTTGCTTCCGACGATCCACTTTCACAATATGAACACCTGTCAGAAATAGCTTCTGGTGTATAATGTATATATGTCACTTTCAGAAAAAAGAAGAAAAGAACTTTTGCTCACAGCAAATAATATTAGAAAATCGATAATCGAAATGTTAGTAGAGGCTGGCTCTGGACACACAGCTGGGCCTCTTGGTATGACTGACATTTTTACCGCCCTTTATTTTGAAATAATTAATCACGATCCAAAAGATCCAGATAATCCGGATAGAGACAGATTTGTACTATCGAACGGTCATATCTGTCCTGTCTATTATGCCACCCTTGCACATCGTGGATTCTTTTCTGAAAAAGAGCTTTTGACTTTGAGAAAATTTGGTTCGCGACTTCAGGGTCATCCGCACCGAGAATTTTTGCCTATCCTAGAAACATCATCTGGTCCGCTCGGATCTGGTTTATCACAATTAGTCGGTATGGCACTTGCAGACAGAATGAATAATCCAAATAATTCATCAAAGAAATTCTTTTACGGCGTTTTGTCTGATGGAGAGATGAACGAAGGACAGACTTGGGAAGCCGGAATGCTTGCTGGAAAAGAAAAACTTTGGAATTTAATTTGTTTTATCGATCGAAATAATATTCAGATAGATGGCTTTACCGAAGAAATAATGCCCCTTGAGCCTTTTTGTGATAAATGGCGAGCCTGGAATTGGCATGTAATAGAAATTGATGGGCATAATTTCGATGCAATAATAGATGCGGTAAACGAAGGGAAAGCTGTTTTTGATAAACCTACAATGATAATTTCTAATACCGTACCAGGAAAAGGAGTTCCTGATTTTGAAAGAAAACCAGAATGGCACGGCAAACCACCAACAAAAGTAGAAGCTGAAATTGCACTAAAGGCCCTTTCTGTAATCGAAGAAGAGATAAAACAAACAAAATAATATGATTAACGACAAACAACATTTGAATAAAAAAGTTTTTGATCGTGACATAGAAAACGAACCTATAAGAAAAGGCTTTGGTGAGGGGCTACTTGAATTAGGCAAAATCAACATTGATGTTGTTGGACTCTGTGCAGATCTTACGGAATCAACATTTATGTATTTGTTCAAACGAGAGTTTCCAGACAGATTTGTCGAAATCGGGGTTGCCGAACAAAATCTCGCTTCGGTTGCGTCCGGAATGTCTGCAATGGGAAAAATACCTTTTATAACTTCTTATGCAATGTTTTCTCCAGGTAGAAATTGGGAACAAATCAGGACAACTATTTGTTATAACGATAGACAAGTTATTATTGCTGGTTCACACGCGGGTATATCTGTTGGTCCAGATGGAGGTACTCATCAGGCGATAGAGGATATTGCCATAACCAGAGTTATACCGAATATGACAGTGATTTCGCCTTGTGATGCAATTGAAGCAAAAAAGGCGACGATTGCATGTATAGAAATAGGCAAGCCAGTCTATATTAGATTAGCTAGAGAAAAGACACCTGTCATTACAACAGATGATTCTCCTTTCAAAATTGGAAAAGCAGAATTATTTTTTGACACAAAAGGTCCTGCGGATGTGCTTATAATTGCTACAGGTTCTCTCGTCTACAGAGCAATGTCTGTTGCCAATATGTTTGAAGACCAAGGGATAAATGTAAAAGTTTTGAATTTGCACACAATTAAACCAATTGATTCTGAAACGATTGTTGAATACGCAAAAGAAGCCGGTGCTGTTGTTACTGTCGAAGAACACCAAATAAACGGCGGAATGGGTTCTGCTGTTGCAGAAGTTCTCGCAAAACATTATCCAGTGCCGATTGAATTCGTCGGGGTAAATGATATGTTCGGTCAATCTGGCAAACCTGATGAATTAATTTCTCATTATGGAATGGACGAAAAGGGAATCAGAGTAGCAGTTCAAAAAGTCTTGAAAAGAAAATAATTTATAAAAAATCGCGTCTCTGTTTTACAGAGACGCGATTTTTAAATCTTTTTTGCAATATAATTTTGCGGAGCTTTTTTCAGTAATTCTTCAATTTTTTCCAGTGTAAGCAGGCCTTTTTGAGCTCCTATTTCTTGGACAACAGACATCGAATTGATTGGACCTAAAAGCAGTGCCTGATCGAGGGTTTTTCCAAGTATTAAAGAAGCGGTAACGGTCGAAGCAAAAGAGTCACCAGCCCCTGTTCTGTCTACTGGCGGTTTAGGGTCTGGGTACATAGGAACAGTCCAAAAATTTTCTCCATCATATGCAAAAGCTCCTTTTGGGCCGTCTGTAATTACTGTCGTCTTTGGTCCAATTTCTCGGATTTTTGTTAGAAGATTTTTTATATCATCGCTATCAGTTGCGAGAATGCGTTTTGCTTCTTCTTTGTTGCAAAAGAACAAATCAGTTTCGTTGTAAATTTCTTTTAATTTTTCTCTACCAATTTTTATCTGAAATGTCCCTGGTTGAAATGCTAATTTTGTTTCAGGATGTTCTCTTAGATATTCGGCAATTTTGTGATGATAGTCGAGCGAGTTGCTTGCAAGAGAAGACAGATATATCCATTTTGGAGCGGGTAAGTTTTTAGGAAAGACATAATCAAATTCTGTATGTTTTACCAAAATAGTTCGCTCGGCCTTGTACCAGAGAACATAATGATAATTAGTTTTCTTTCCAGAATGTTTTTTAATATATTTTGTATTTACACCCTCTTCCTTTAATGTCTTTATACAATCTTTTCCGTTTTTATCATCTCCGATATTAGTAAGCAGAGCGCTGCTAAGTCCTAGTCTTTTTGCAGATACGCTAGCGTTTGAACTGTTTCCAACAGCTCTCACTTCGTAAACATCTTCGTAGGGGATTTTATCCCCAAAACGCATACATATTTTGCATTCGTCTGTTTTTAAATCGCAATTAACCTCTGCATCTTTGAGTTTTATAAAAGCGTCGGTAACAATGTCGCCGATTGCCAAAAAATCTAATTGTTTGCTCATTACATAATTGTACCATATGTGAACATCTAATTAATACAATTGTGGTAAAATGTAAAAATGAAGACTTTGAGAGAATATATCGCGGAAGCAAGAGAAAAATCTATTGCTATTGGCCATTTTAATATATCGAACAGCGAAGGCCTATCTGCTGTTTATGATGGGGCGAGGGAATTAAATGTTCCAGTAATTGTCGGTGTATCCGAAGGTGAAAGAGATTTTATTGGTATTGAAAGAGTTGTTGCAATGGTTAGAGAACTGAGAAAGAAAAATAATTTTCCTATTTTTATAAATGCAGACCACACATACAGCGTGAATCGTGTAAAAGAAGCAATCGATTCTGGTTTTGATAGTGTTATTTACGACGGAGTAAAATTGCCATTTGGTGAAAATGTTTTAAACACAAAAAAATGTGTTGAATATGCAAAAAATTCTGGCAGAGATGTAATAGTCGAAGCTGAGCTTGGTTTTATTGGGACATCTTCAAAAGTATTAGACAGTATTCCAGAGGGGGCAGAGGTTACACCAGAAATGATGACAAAAGTCGAAGAAGCAGTTAAATTTGTCGAAAAAACAGGAGTTGATTTGCTAGCACCGGCAATAGGAAATGTTCATGGAATGCTTCGAAGCGGAATGGATCCTCGTTTGGATATAAACAGAACAAAAGAAATCTACCAAGCCATAAAAATTCCTCTTGTATTACACGGGGGTTCTGGTACAAACACAAACGATTTTGTAGATGTAATAAAAAACGGCGTTGCAATAGTACATATCAGCACAGAACTTCGAGTTGCTCTGAGAGAGGGCATAGAAGAAGGCTTAAACAAAAACCAAGACGAAGTTGCTCCATACAAATATATGAATTTTGGTGTTGATCATATGAAAAAAGTAGTCATTGAAAAACTAAAATTATTTAACGGTCTATCATGACATTAAAAGAACAAATAGAAACATTTTTTAGGGGCGACATAGAAGACAGCAAAGAAATTCTCGAAAAATATAGTAGAGATTCGAGTATCTTTTCAGTTGAACCTCAAATAATTCTGTATCCAAAAGACAGTCTGGATATATCAAATGTAGTTAAATTTGTTCTCGAAAAGAAAAAAGAAGGCAAACACATATCTGTAACAGCAAGATCCGCAGGGACTTGTATGTCAGGTGGTTCTCTAAACGATTCTATAATTCTCGATGTGACGAGATATATGAACAAACTAGAGATAAAAGGTAGGCAAGCAATTGTGGGGCCGGGTGTCTTTTATCGTGATCTAGAAAAAGCAACATTAGCAAAGGGTTTGATTATGCCAGCCTATCCTGCTTCTAAGAATATATGTGCAGTTGGTGGTATGGTTATGAACGATGCTGGTGGAGAAAAGACTCTCGCTTATGGAAAAACGGGCAGATATGTAAAAAAGATGAAAGTGGTTTTTTCTGATGGAAATGAATATGAGATTGAAAACATATCTAAAAAAGAATTGTCTCAAATAGTCAAAAAGAGAAATTTTGAAGCAACGATTTACAAAAAAATATTTTCTTTAATTGAAGACAATAAAGATTTAATAAAATCATCAAAACCTAACGTCTCGAAAAATTCTGCCGGATATTTTCTTTGGGACGCAATATCAGAAGATGATTCCTTTGACTTAAACAAAATCCTAATAGGTTCGCAGGGTACGCTGTGTATAGTTACAGAAATTACATTTGATTTGGTTCGTGTAAAAGAGCATAAAAAATTAATCACGATTTCTCTAAAAGATTTCTCGACAATTCCACAAATAGTGAATCTGGCTATGCCGTACAAACCGGAATGTCTCGAATCCTATGATAATTACACAGTCAGAGCTGGTTTACGATTTCTGCCAAAATTAATTAAAAAAATGCAGATTAAAAATATTCTAAATATATTTTGGTTGTTTTTGCCAGAAATATTTATGTTTATCACACAGAAGCTGCCAAAATTAGTTATATTAGTCGAATTTGCATCTGACAGTCTTCAAGACGTAAACAAAAGAACAAAAGATTTTTCTTCGGTACTGAAAGAAAATAATATCTCACATAAAATTATTAAATCAAAAGACGAAGAAAAAAAACATTGGACAATACGAAGGGAAAGTTTTGGTTTGCTTAAAAACTTTGGCAAAAAAATGAAAACCGCACCGTTTATTGATGATTTTATTGTGCGACCAGAATTTTTGCCAGAATTCCTGCCAAAATTAATTAAAATATTAGATAGTTACAAAATTATATACACTGTGGCTGGACATATTGGTGATGGAAATTTTCATATCATACCGCTACTTCCGATTGGTAAAGAAGAAAACAAAAATACAATAATTGAATTATCACAAAAAGTTTTTGATCTAGTCGTTTCCTTTGAAGGTTCAATTACAGCTGAACATAATGATGGTATAATCAGGACACCGTTTCTCGGAAAAATGTTTAATTCGGATTTGCTTAATTTATTTCTAGAAACAAAAAACATTTTTGATCCACACAATATCTTTAATCCCGGCAAGAAGGTTGGTATTGATAAAAATTTTCTTTTAGATCATATAAAAATAGAAAAATAATATGAAAGTATTTATTACGAGAAAAATTCCTCAAAATGGTATCGATATTCTGGTCAAAAATGGGCATGGTGTTACCGTTAGTGACAAAGACAGACCATTGTCAAAAAAAGAAATAATAAAAGAATTAAAGAAAACAAAATATGATGGGGTAGTCTCTCTTTTGACTGATGAAATTGACGGAGAAACATTGAGCCATATGGATAAAGTCAAAGTAATTTCTAATTATGCAGTTGGTTTTAATAATATAGATATCAAAAAAGCCAGAGAAATTGGCATTATGGTTTGTAATACAAAAGCTTCGTCTGGAGATATTGTTGCAGAACACACTATAGCACTTTTGTATGCTCTTTCGTCAAAAGTCGTCTGGGGAGATAATTTTGTTAAAAAAGGCAAATATAATGGTTGGGATCCAATGTTGCTCCGCGGGCCATCACTACGAGGAAAAACAGTTGGTATTGTTGGCATAGGAGATATCGGAAAACATTTTGCTCGTATATGCAGAAATGGTCACGGTATGCAGATCTTGTATTTTGATATTAAAAGAGACTTAGAAATTGAAAAAGAATTAGGAGCAGTATTTATATCATCAATAGACGAGCTTATAACACTTTCTAATGTAGTAAGTCTGCATGTGCCATTAAATGAACATACTCATCATCTGATAGACAAAAGAAGACTATCAATAATGAAAAAGGATGCGTATTTGATAAATACCTCAAGAGGACCTGTGATTGATGAAAATGCGTTAGTAAAAGCACTTAAAAATGGTCAGATTGCTGGTGCGGGGCTCGATGTCTTTGAATTTGAGCCAAAACTTGCAAATGGGCTTCGAGATTTGCCAAATGTTGTGCTCACTCCTCACATTGCCTCGGCAACAGAGGAAAACAGGCAAACAATGTCTAGAATAGCCTGTCAAAATATTATAGACGTATTCGAAACTGGTTCTTGTCAAAACATTGTAAATTAGACCTTTACATTTTTGAAAGTGTATATATAATGTACGGCATGTTGACTTTAAATATTGAGAAACGAGACAAAAAGACCGATCTTACGGCTCTAAGAAAGGGTGGAAAAGTCCCTGCGGTTTTTTATGGTCCAAAGACAGAGAATACTTTAATTACAGTTTCTCTTGCTGAACTAAAGAAAGTTCTCCCAGAAGCCGGAGAATCTACTGTTATTAAATTAAAAGGAGATGGTCTTGATGTCGATACTCTTGTTTATGATATAGACAGTCACCCAGTCTCAGAACTTCCTTTGCATGTTGATTTCTATGCATTCGACAAAACAAAGACAGTTGAGGTTCCTGTTCCTCTAGAATTCATTGGAATTTCACCTGCTGTTAAAGATAAAGGCGGTGTACTTATGAAGGTCTTGCACGAACTCAAAGTGGAGGCTCTTCCAGTAGATTTGCCAGGAGAAATTATCGTTGATATTTCTACAATTACAGAATTCGATACTCCAATAAATGCAAAAGATATCAAGCTTCCAAACGGAGTAAAACTAGCAGAAGACCCAGAAGAAACAGTTGTGACTGTTACTGCTCCAAAAGAAGAAAAAGAAGAAGAAGCAAAACCAATAGACCTATCTGCAATCGAAGTAGAAAAGAAAGGCAAGAAAGAAGAAGAGGCTCCAGCAGAAGAATCAAAAGAATAATTCAAAAAATAGAGGCAATGCCTCTATTTTTTGTGGTATTTGAGATTATGATATAATGGAAATAATGAAATTTGTTAGATTTATTTCGGTATTGGTATTGTCTTTGATTTTCTTTTTTGTAATACCTCTTTGCGTTTATGCTCAGGATGCAGACGCGGTTTCAAAGAGAGAGGCACTCCTACGGTCGGAACTAGAGGAAAATCTTAAACAACAAGAAGAAATAAAAAAATTCTTGTCTCAAAAACAGCTCGAAGGTTCTTCGATTGAAAGAGATATTGCTATTTTGACTGCTCAAATAAATGAATCAAAACTGATTATCCGAGAGAAAAATATCATTATTGAACAGCTTGGAAAAGATATAAATCTCAAAAATGCAACCATAGACGATATGAACAAAAAGATAGAAGATGGAAAAAGATCTCTCGCTCAGCTTGTTCGTAAAAGCAAACAAATGGATGACTTTTCTCTCGTCGAAGCGGTCCTAAGCTCACAAAGCCTTTCTTCATTTTTTGCCGATGTTGATTCTTTCGATTCCATAAAAAAATCAATGCAGGAAACATTCGAAGAAATCAGAAATGCAAAGAGTATAACCGAAGCAGAAAAAAATAATTTGACCGAAAAAAGAAATAAAGAGACTGATGCAAAAAAAATTATAGAAGCCGAGCAGAAAAAAGTCCAAGCAAAAGAAGCCGAGAAAAAAAGACTGCTTACATTAAACAAACAAGAACAAGCTGGTTATAATACAGAACTAAAACAACGAGAAAAACGTGCCGCCGAAATACGTTCTGCTCTGTTTGCCTTGAGGGATAGTGCTGCAATTCCATTTGGTACGGCTTTAAATTATGCAAACAAAGCTGAAAAATTAACTGGAGTAAGACCTGCATTTTTGCTTGCAATTTTGACCCAAGAAACAAATTTGGGGCAAAATATTGGAACTTGTAACAGGCCAGGTGATCCAGAATCTAAAACTTGGAAGAAAATTATGCCGGGTCCTAACGACAGTAAAAAATCATATCGTGATGATCAGAGTGCCTTTTTACGTATAACATCAGAACTGGGTCTTGATCCAGATAGTATGCCACTTTCTTGCCCTTGGATGACAGGTTGGGGTGGTGCGATGGGCCCTTCACAATTTATACCTTCAACTTGGGAAGCTTACGCCCCTAGGTTGCAAAAATTGCTCGGTGTCTATCCTAATCCTTGGAATCCAGAGCATGCATTTATGGCATCTGCAACATATTTGGCAGATCTTGGAGCAAACAAAGGCGGATATACAGCCGAAAGAACTGCAGCTCTCAAATATTATGCTGGTGGAAACTGGAACAAGCCACAAAATGCCTTTTATGGAAATCAGGTGATGGCAAAGGCTGAAAATATTCAAGAAACAATGATTGACCCATTGCTTGGTTTGTAGCTATTGCAATCGAGGCTAACCTTTGATATAGTTTTTGCCATGAAAAAAGATACACATCCAACATATTTTGCCGATGCAAAAGTAACATGCGTTTGCGGTAATTCTTTTGTGACTGGTTCAACAGTAAAAGAAATCAACGTAGAAATTTGCGATAAATGTCATCCTTTTTATACTGGAAACGAGAAGACAATTGACGCTGCCGGACGAGTAGAGAGATTCAAGGCAAAGCAAGCAAAAAGTGCCACAAAGAAAAAGAAGGCTTAGATAAAAGCGTTATTTGCGGAAGACCCGATTTGTCGGGTTTTTCCTTTACTCCATATGGAACTCGATCTAGAAAAATTAAAGAAAAATAAGAAAACCGAGTACCTTGC
Source organism: uncultured Candidatus Saccharibacteria bacterium (assembly GCA_965230995.1). Taxonomy (GTDB): domain Bacteria; phylum Patescibacteriota; class Minisyncoccia; order Phycocordibacterales. The sequence continues at coordinate 724,233 of OZ246398.1, read as the reverse complement.
TACACTTTACGGAAAACTTTTGACCGAAGAAAATGAGGTTCTCTCTATGCGCGCAACGGATAGTGGTTTTGAAGATTTGGCAAAAGAAGAGCTTTTGAATATCCAAACTCAAAAAGATGCTATTTTAAAACAGATTGAAGAGATTCTTAAACAAGAAGCCGAAGAAGAGGAATTTCCAAACGAAATTATTCTCGAGGTCCGTGCGGGAGCAGGTGGAGACGAAGCCTCACTTTTTGCGCAAGAATTAGCACAGATGTATATGGGCTATGCACAGAGAAAGAATTGGAATGCAAAAATCCTAGAAGAATCAAAAAATTCAGTTAATGGATACAAAGAAGCCTCGATTCAAATAAAGGGTGTTGGAGTTTATAAAGATTTGCGTTTTGAAACTGGGGTACACAGAGTACAGAGAGTCCCCGCAACAGAAAAAAATGGCAGATTGCATACTTCTACTGCTTCTGTTGCTATTTTGCCAATTAGATCAAAGTCAAAAATAGAAATAAATCCAGCTGATATTGAGATGGAATTTTCACGTTCCGGAGGTGCTGGTGGACAAAACGTAAACAAAGTTGAAACCGCCGTTAGGCTCATCCATAAACCAACAGGTATTGATGTTAGATGTACTTCTGAACGAAGCCAGCAAAAAAACAGAGAAAGAGCGATGACAATTTTGGTGGCAAAACTTGAAGCTGCCCACGAGGAAGAAGCTGCAAAAAAATATTCTGAACACCGAAAAGGCCAGATTGGAACAGGGGATAGGTCTGAAAAGATTAGAACCTACAACGTTTTGCAGGATAGAATAACAGACCATAGGATAAAAGAATCCTGGCATAATATTAGTGCAATTTTAGCAGGGGATCTCGGCGAAATTATCGAGGCAATTTCTCGTTTTAGTGAAGAAAAAGACAAAGGCGTCCCAACCTCTTAAAATATTGCTAAAAGTCTGATTTTCTGGTAGTATCTCTTGACCGTTGTTTTGTCTTTGGAAATTTTAATTTTTCCAGAGATTAATACAAAAAGACAACAAAATTAATAAAAAAATAAGATTTTTAACATATGGCAGAAAAGAAAGTAGAAGGAACACTTATAGATAAGCTTTTTGCAGTCGGAGCTCATTTTGGTTACACAAGATCAAGGAGACACCCATCTGTAAAACAGTATATTTTTGGTAATAAAAACAAAATCGAGATTCTTGATCTCGAAAAGACAGAAAAGTTGCTCGTAAAGGCAAAAGAGTTTGCGTTTTCACTAGGACAAAAAGGAGCAACTATCCTTTTCCTCGGTGGAAAAAATGAATCAAGACAAGTAATACAAAGCGCAGCAGAATCACTTTCAATGCCGTTTGTTATCGGACGATGGATTGGTGGAACTTTCAGTAACTTCAAAGAGATAAAGCAAAGAATTGAAAAATTAAACGCTTTCAAAGTAAGCCAGACAAAGGGAGAATTTGCAAAATACACAAAATGGGAAAGAGCTCAGATTGAAAGAGAGATTGAAAAATTGGAAAAATTCTTTGGTGGACTATCAGCGATGACAAAGATGCCAGATGCAGTATTTATGGTTGACTCAAAGAGAGAACACATTGCAGTAAAAGAAGCAAAAGACAAGAATATCCCAGTGATCTCAATTATGGGAACAGACTGTGATGTAAATGCTGTTGCATATCCAATTCTAGGAAACGATGCATCAAGAAAAAGCATTGAATTCTTCGTAAAAGAAATCGTTGCAAGCTACAGTGAAGGAAAGGCTTCAGCTCCTAAAAAGACTGATGCTCCAGTTCGAAAGTAAATTTAGAATTTTTACAATTAAATATTTTTGCTTATGACTACTATTACAACCGAACAAGTAAAAAAGCTTAGAGATGTAACCGGGATCTCAATAATGCAGTGCAAAAAAGCACTCGAAGAAGCCGGTGGTGATATGGATAAAGCCAAAATAATTCTAGAGAGACAAAGCAAGGCAGTTGCTCAAAAGAAAAGCGATAGAAGCCTTGGAGCCGGTGTTGTTGCGTCGTATGTTCACACAACAGGTACAATCGGTAGCCTTGTTGAACTTTCTTGTGAGACAGACTTTGTAGCCAAAAATGCTGATTTCAAAGCTCTCGCATACGATATAGCTATGCATGTTGCTGCTACCGCGCCAGATTTTCTTAGGAAAGAAGACATCGACGAAGAATCAAAGAAAAAAGCAATGGAAGTCTTTGAAAAAGAAGTTGCTGGAAAACCAGAAGAGATGAAGGCAAAAATACTCGAAGGAAAGCTTGCTTCATATTTTGGTGAAAAGATTCTTTTGGAACAAAAATTCATAAAAAACCAAGATATTACAATACAAGGTATGCTTGATCAGGCTGTCCAGAAATTCGGAGAAAAAACAGAAGTGACCCGTTTCGTAAGATTTGCGATATAATAGGGGAAACATGACAGTTGCCTTAACAATTCTATTCCTTCTATCACTTGCGCTCCTTTTGGTGCGTGTATATGAAATTGGTGCAAAAAAACTTACACCAATTTCATCTGTGATAAGAAAACTAGACCCGGCAATTCTCGCTTGTTATGAATATAGCAAATTCCTCGTTTCTCGTTTTTCTGCTTTTGCTTTGGAATCAAAAATATATTCGATTGCTTTTCTAAAGAGAACATCTGCATATATGATTTCTTGGATTAAGCATAGAATTGATATAATCCACGATAGGTTAAACGGAAAAGGTAAAATCAAAGAAAGAGGCAGTGTGTCTTTTTTCCTAAAATCAATATCTGAACACAAAGAAGCGATGAGAAAGGAAAACGGCGAATAGCTTGCCCTTTTTTCTGTTTTTTATTATTATGTACAAGCGGTAAAACGCATTAGCCAATTTAGCTCAGTTGGTAGAGCAGCTGTTTTGTAAACAGCAGGTCGTCAGTTCGAGCCTGACAATTGGCTCAAATTTTAAACGCCGGATAGGCGTTTTTAATTTGCCAATTGAGTAAAGTGCCTGCGCACTTTGCGTTCAGGCGAGAAAGCCGGAGCGTTGTACGAGTTTGTCTGTAGCTTTGCGGAAGACAAAGCGAGTACAGCGAGGCGGGGTCGAGAAAATTTTCCGTAAGGAAAATTATTTGTGACCGAGCCTGACAATTGGCTCAGATTTTAAACGCTGGATAGGCGTTTTAAATTTGCCAACTCCGTAAAATGAATAGTAAATAGTAGAGATTTTTTATTGTTGGGCGAGATTGAAATAATTTGCTATGATTTGAATAATAAATAGGTCGGTTGATTTTACAGTATTTATGATAAACAATTACACAAAAAAGAAAAAACAAATTGATGATACTCTGCTAAAATACAACTCACGAATGGCACTGCTGAAACAAAAACGCGATAAAATTATTTCGGATTTTTCAAAATTCTTAAGTGACAAAAAGATAGCTGAGTTACGTAAAAAACTTGAATTAATATGAGATCACCAGAAGACCTTGGTCCAACAAAGACAAAAGAAGTAGATGCTGAGACTGTTAAAGTGTCAGAATTTTTGTTAGAAACTGGGGATGTGGAGATTGGCGAGGGTCAGTTTTCTCAATATGCAGAATCTGCACAAACATATGTTGATCAACAAAATAACTTAGTTTTATCTGAGGTTGAGGAGAGAATAGACCCTTCAGCTCAAGGTATAAATATGTCAGCAGATTCCTTTGCTGAAGCTAGACAGGAATATGGTCTAGATGCCAAGTTGCAAGAAATAAAAAATGAAGCCGATGAAATAGCAGGAGATGCAAAAAATGAAATTGCAGTCGCACAAGAGGAAGGACAGCAGAAAGAGAATCCAGAGGTCAAAAAACAAACACCAGAGGAGCTAAGGGAAGAGCGTAGAAAAGAAATCATTAGTGAAATCAACAGGGAATGGGAGGTGGTAAATGGACCAATGCATAGAACACTTTCCCCAAAAGAGATTGCGGATAATGCGAGAATGGCAGAGACACTCGCTTTTAATGATGGTAAAACAGGAAACAGAACAACTGAATTAACCAAAGACGCAGCAGATTTTTATTTTGATTTTGATGGTATGGGAAAAAATTCGGTTCCTCAAAGGGCGGAAAGAATATTGCTTGAGAGATATCCTGAGTATGCAGAAACTGTCAAAGCAGGTAAGGATCAAGAAAAACCTAAAGATAAACAACAGGATAATCATTCTTTTGAGACACAAATATCACAACCAAGAGAAGAATATTGGACGGCTAAAGAATTATCAGATGCATTTTTAAAAGAGGGTTTAAAAACAAGGGTTGTTAGTGTTGAAGATGGCGGTCAGTTCCCTGAGATAATTATCTTTAATAAGAATGAGAGGTCGCCAGAAAAAATGGTTAGAATATATCGAGGAATTAATCACATGGACGCTTCTGTTTTAGAACAAATTCCGTATGCTATGAGAACAGAAAGTGGGACAAAAACTCCAAAAATACTCGAAGGTGTTAAGCTAGAGATAGATAATCTAGCAAATAATCCAACATATGAAAATTTGTTGGCATATTACAATAAGGTTCGTCCGAGTCTTCTGCCTCACGAAGCAGATCATCTCGATGTGGATCTGAAAAAAATCGAGGACAGAGTCTTGAGTGGTTTTAGTGTAAGATCAGAAATAAAGGACAGACAAACAGAACATAATGGTGGTTGGGCTGAGCATGGTATATCACCTTATATTTCTGCCTCACTTGATATGTATGTAGCTTCTGGTTACGGAACAGGGGGATTAATTGTTATGGATATACCAATTTCTCAGATTGCCTTCCTTAGAACTCACAGTGATGAAGTGGGTATTAAGGGTGTATTAGATAAAAGGTATGTCACAGCAGTGTTGCCAAGAAAATTTGATCCAGAAAATAAAATAAAAAAGTCCAATATAGATTTATACAAAGCCATGGAAAGGTTGAACGAAGTTGCCCCTGTTGCCTCGGTTTATGGTAATGAATTGAAAAAAGAGAGAGATAGACTGAGGTCAGAAGAAACTGAAATAGATAAAGTACAGTGGAAAAAAGACGTAGAAGGAGTAAGGCAGAAAAGATTTAGTAATCTCAAAAAAATATTTCCAGAGGTTAATTTAGTTTTGCGTGGAACATACGAACCAGATATCGATTTTTTTACAAAAGCAAAGAGAGATATTTTTGACTTTTATGAGTTGCAATTAACAGCATTGGGGATGGGGCTTAGAAATATCGAGGAATATTCATATGAATCGGAATTTGGAGTAACGAAAAGATTTGACAGAGAAAAAGCTGACGAAGTCATGCTTATAAAATTTAGAATGCTCGTAGACCATTTTAAAAGAATAAAAGCAAGACGCGATCAAATTTAATTGAAAAATGGCGATAAATATGGTATATTGGTGAACAATGGATTTTAAGAATACCAAATATTTTTCAGTTGGCAGGGCTTCTGATTTGTATGGATCTGACAGGATTTTATACAGAATATTCGAAATGTTGCCTGGTTTGTTGTCTTGGGGGACAATTATTTTGATAATATTTTTGTCGTTTTTTGCACCGTTCTATGCAGCGATATTTATAATAGTTTTTGACGTCTACTGGTTGCTCAAAACTGTATATATGTCTATGCACCTTAGATATAACTGGAGGAGGCTGAGGCACAACCTAAAAGTAGATTGGAATGCAAAGTTATCTTCTTTTAAATACGACCATATCTGGCATGTCGTGATTTTGCCTTTTTATAACGAAGGTTATGACGTCGTAAAAGGAAGCTTAGAGGCGCTTTTGAATACAGAATACAGAAAAGACAGGATGATTGTGGTTCTGGCTGGAGAAGAAAGAGCCGGAGAAGAAGCAAGGTTGATTGCCAAAAAAGCATACGTTGAATTTGGAACTGCGTTTTCAAAATTACTACTGACGACACACCCAAAAGACGTGGCTGGTGAAATGCCGGGGAAAGGATCAAACATTTCATTTTCTGCAAACGAGGTAAAAACAAAAATCCTCGATGTAGAAAATATTCCCTATGAAGACGTAATCGTTTCAGCTTTTGATATTGATACGGTTGCTTATAAACAATATTTTCTTTGTTTGACTTGGAATTTTTTGACTTCTGACAATCCGCACAAATCATCTTTCCAACCGGTTCCTCTCTATAATAATAATATATGGAATGCTCCAGCAATTTCTCGTGTGATGGCAACGACTAGTACATTTTGGCAGATGATACAACAGGAACGACCGGAAAAATTGGCAACATTTTCTTCTCATTCCGTAAGTTTTAAATCTCTTTACGAAATAGGCTATTGGCAAAAAAATATGGTATCAGAAGACTCTAGAATCTTCTGGAATTTGTTTTTAGCAAACGATGGTGACTACAAAGTCGTGCCGATAGCATATCCTGTGTCTATGGATGCCAACCTTGCTCCGTCATTTTGGAAGACAATGAAAAACATTTACAAGCAACACCGAAGATGGGCTTGGGGTTCAGAAAATATTCCATATATTGCTATGGGTTTTGTTAAAAATAAAAAAATACCTTTGTTTACTAAAATCAGGATGTTTTTAGTTCAGCTCGAAGGTTTTTGGTCACTTGCCACAAACCCTCTAATTATATTTATCTTAGGATGGTTACCTCTTGTTGTTGGTGGGGCAGATTTTTCTTCGAAAATGTTGTCATATAATCTACCAATAATTACGAGAAATCTTATGAACCTTTCGATGATTGGTCTAATCCTTTCGGCATATATTTCAATCACGCTTCTGCCACCGGCACCCAAAAACATAAAAGCAAAAGATTGGATATTTATGATTTTGCAATGGGTCTTTGTTCCTATTACAATTACAATATTCGGAGCAATACCAGGACTTGATGCACAGACTAGGCTTCTTTTTGGAAAATATATGGGATTCTGGGTAACGCCTAAACATAGATAATATGGAAACACTTTCAAAACGAAAAAGACAAATATACTTGATTACTCTTACGATTATTTTTGTAATCGGAGCACCGTTGCTCGTCTTGTATTCAATTGGTTACCGTTTTGAAAATATGCGTTTTATTACCAGAACTGGTGGAATTACTGTTAGGGTAAATGAACCTAATGTTTCTATATATATTAACAATGAAAAAAAGAGAGAATCTAATTTCTTTCAAAAGACATATTTTTTCCAGAGCATACAACCAGGGAAATATTCTGTCAGAACAGAAAAGCAAGGATTTTTTCCTTGGGAAACCAAAATTGAGGTCTATCCAGAATATGTAACAGAAGTCTATCCTTTCATTATTGAAGAAAAAACAAATACAGAAGACATACCAAAATTTCTACAAAGCGGAGGAAGTGGGGCAGGAGTTGGATATGAGAATAAGGAATACAATGACATTGAGAAAAGATTTTCTTCTATAAACCATATTGAAAAAGGAAAAATAGCAAAAGCATATAAAGATATGGTAGCCGAAATATGGAACAATAATATTATTATCGTTTGGAACGGTAAGGAAAGTTCTTCCCCATATTATTTTTGTGGTTTTCTAGAATGTAGCAAAAAGATTGTCGTGCCATTACTTGGAAGTAATGTAATTGATTTTGATTTTTTCCCTTATCGAGATGATGTTTTCTTGGTCCTAAAAAATGATGGGCTTTATGGTCTTGCAATTGACTCGGAGCAAAGCATTCAATGGTTTCCTCTCTATTTCGGGAAAAACATAAAATTCTTTGTCGAAGATAGGGATACAATATACATAAAAAACGGAGAAGAAATTAAAAAGCTTATTTTCTAGTTTGAATCTATAAAAATCTCATATATAATCGAAATATGGACATCTTAAAAGAAGAAGGAGAAAAAAGTGGACATTTGCATATTATTACTCAAGCCGTTCGTGATATATCAGCTATTTTCGATAAAATTGGCTTTTCAGCTCAGTTCGGACCAGAGCTTGAGACAGAATTCTACAACTTTGACGCTCTAGGAACACCAGAAGATCACCCGGCCAGAGATATGCAGGATACATTTTGGGTCAAGACAAAACCGGGAGAGCCGAGAAAAGTTTTACGAACTCACACCTCATCTGTACAGGTTAGATTTCTTGAAAGTATAAAAAATGATATCAAGCCATTTAAAATCATTGCTCCAGGAAAAGTTTTTAGAAATGAAGCCACAGACATGACTCACGAAGCTCAGTTCTTTCAGATAGAATGTCTTTATGTCAATAAAAAAGTTTCTATTACGGAACTGAAGGGTACGCTAGAATACTTTTTTAAAGAATTCATTGGTCCAGATGCAAAAATAAGATTCAGACCAAGTTTCTTTTCTTTTGTTGAACCAGGTTTTGAGGTGGACGTATGGTGGAAAAATCGTTGGCTTGAAATTTTTGGTGCCGGAATAGTTCATCCTTGCGTATTTAATTCTGTTGGTATCGATCCAAAAGAATGGAAAGGTTTTGCTTTTGGTGGTGGTATAGACAGACTGATAATGCTTAGGTACGGGATAGATGACATTAGGCATTTGTACACCGGTGATCTTCGTTTAATAAATCAATTCTAATTTTATGAAAGTTTCTCATAATTGGCTAAGTTCATATTTCCAAACCAAAATTCCAGACGCGAAAAAATTGGAAGAGATTTTTACTAATCATCTATTCGAAGTAGAAGGAATCGAAGAAAAAAATAATGACTTAGTCATAGAAGGAAAAGTTTTGCCAGATAGGGCACACTATCTTTTGTGCCACAGAGGCGTTGCAAGAGAAATAATGGTTTTGACTGGACTACAAATTAAAGAACCGACATTTACAGAAATTTCATCAAGTGTGCCACCAAAATTCAAGGTTGAAATAAATGATAAAAACCTTTGCCGAAGATATATTGCAAGAGAAGTTACGAATATTACAGAAACCAAAACACCAGATTGGATAAAAAATAATCTAGAAGCAATCGGACAAAAAAGTATTAATTTTCTCGTTGATGTCGCGAATTTTGTTATGTTCGATGTCGGTCAGCCAATGCATATTTTTGATGCGGATAAAATTGACGGCGGTATTTTTGTGAGAAACGCAAAAGAAGGTGAGGAGATTATTTTGCTAACTGGCGAAAAGGTCATTTTGAGTGAAAAAGATTTGGTAATAGCCGACAATACAGGACCGCTTGCAATTGCTGGTGTAAAAGGTGGTAAAAGAGCTGAGGTAACAAATGCAACAAAAAATATTGTAATTGAATCTGCTAATTTTAAGCCGTCTATCGTAAGAAGAACTTCAACAAAATACAATCTCAGAAACGATTCTTCAAAAAGATTTGAAAATGAAATTAGTGAGGAGCTCGCAGGGGAAGCAATGCGAGAGATTTGTGTTTTGATTAAAGAATCAATACCAAACGCTAACTTTGGAGCGCAAAGCGATATATATCCAGAAAAAGCTAAAAAATGGAAGATAGATGTCAAAAAAGAAAACATAGAAGCAATTCTAGGAGTAGACCTAAAGGCTGGTTTTATCGAGGAATCAATGCAAAAAATGGGTTGCGAAGTCAAACAAAATGGTGAATTGATTGAAATTATTCCGCCATTTGAAAGACTTGATTTAAAAATAGAAGAAGATATTGCAGATGAAATCGGTAGGGTAATAGGATACGACAAAATATCTTCAAAAAATTTGGAGCCACTATCATACAAAATTTCACCAAATAAAATATTCTATTATTCAGAAAAAATAAAAAATATTCTTTCTCTCGATGGATATAGCGAAACGCTTCTGTATTCTTTGGTGGACAAAGGTCATTTTGAAATTGCGTATCCCTTAGCGAGCGATAAATCTGCATTGCGAGAAAAGCTTTCAAAAAAACTTGCAGAATCCTTGACCCTAAATAGTAGAAATTCAGATTTGCTCTCTTTGGAAAGTATAAAATTGTTTGAAATCGGTGAGGTGTTTACAAAAAATGGTGAAGAAACACACCTCGCAATTGGAATAAATATTATTAAAAAGAAAAAAGGAGTATTACCCGAGAATATATTGAAAGATACTGTTTCAAAAATTGAAAGCGGTCTCGGCATAAAATTAGATGGTGAAATAACAAAGGGTGAATTCGGTTATATTTGGGAAGCTAATCTTAGTGATGTAATAAAAAATCTTCCAGAAAAGGATTCCATTTCTGATCTCGGTTTCAAGTCTTTGCCTGGTGATAAAAAATTCCAAAAGTTTTCCGCATATCCATTTGTATCCAGAGACATTGCTGTTTTTGTCCCGATGGAAATCAACCCACAAGATGTAGAAAAAGTAATCTCTGAAAATGTTGATGAGCTCTGTATTAAAAAATATCTCTTTGATGTCTTTGAAAAAGAAATAGACGGACAAAAGAAAAAATCTATTGCTTTTAGATTGATATTCCAATCATTTGAAAGGACTCTCACTGTCGAAGAAGTAAATCCAATTATGGAGGCAATAAGCAAAGCTTTTTCTGAAAAAGGCTGGGTGGTTAGATAATCTAGTATAAACGTTGAAGCCGCACTTTCCCGGGGGATTGCGCGGCTTACTCCTGCATGGGTGGCTAGACCATGCTTCAGGCTACCACCTTCTTCACACTGAAGGTTCTGGTGGTACACATGTCTGGGCGCCGCTTCATCAACTTCAACGCACCGTAGATGGTGTAGAAATTGTTGAACAGCTTCTCGTCCACTTCGTAGCCCGTACCGGTCGGGTACAAAAGTGACCTGTACGCGGCATCTACGGACAAACCCTCCTCCACCAGTTCGTCGATGGTCCTGGTGTCGACGGTGTCATTGCCGGGGGCCAGCAAGGACTGGCGTACCAACTGGAGGACCCGAAGCTCCGAGAGCTTTTCACGGCTTGAGACCAGGACGGGAAACCTTCCTACGAAGGTTTTCATCCTCTGTACTGCCAGTGGCTCTGATTTTTTTTTGGCCATTTTGTAGCCCTCTCAAAAAAAGAATTTTCTAAACAAGACCATACCCGAGTGAGCATGTAGCCTTGCTTCTGGTTCTCTATTGTACCACATCAGTCAATAATGTAAAGCCTTTCATAGCTTAAAAAGTGGAAAAGTTCTTTTGCGGAATACTCTAAAATTTGCTATAATTATCCCATTAAATTCACAAAAAATGGCTAAAGATAAAGAGGAAAAAAAACCAAAGGGCTCGTATGGGGCAGACGATATCACAGTCCTCGAAGGACTTGAACCGGTACGAAAAAGGCCTGGAATGTATATTGGTACAACAGGACCAGATGGTCTTCATCATTTGATTTGGGAAATATTCGACAACTCGAGAGACGAGGCGATGAACGGTCATGCAAATGAAATCGAAGTTGCAATACTTCCTGGTGATATAATTAGAGTAGTAGATAACGGTCGTGGTATTCCTGTTGGAATACATAAAAAAACTGGCGTATCTGCTCTCGAGACAATTATGACAACTCTCCATGCCGGAGGAAAATTTGGCGGTGAGGGTTACAAAGTCTCCGGAGGTCTTCACGGTGTGGGTGCTTCAGTTGTAAACGCACTATCTGTTTTCTGTAAAGTCGAAGTCCACAGCGAGGGTAATATTCATATGCAGGAATATTCTCAAGGAAAGAGAAAGGCTCTTGTTAAAAAGATTGGCAAATCAGACAAACACGGAACAGTTGTGTCTTTTAAACCAGACATAGAAATATTTAAAGAAGTAAAATTTGAATGGAAGAGAATTGTTTCTCATTTGAGACAGCAAGCATATTTGGTCAAAGGTCTTCGAATTACAGTAATTGACGCCAGAGAATACGAGGGAGATCTCGATATTGAGGGTGAATTTTATCTCAAGGACTTGGGACTCGATGTTCCTTCAATGTCTTTCTATTTCGAAGGAGGTCTAGTTTCTCTTGTAAAATTCTACAACCAGATATTTAAACCAGTACATAAAAATATTTTTTACGTTGAAAAACCAGTAAACGAATATGAAAGCGTAGAAGTGTCTTTACAATATGTTGATGATATTTCTTCGAGAATCTTGCCTTTTGCAAACAATATTTATAACGGAGAGGGCGGTACTCACGTAACAGGTTTCAAAACAACTCTTACGAGAACTCTCAATGCATATGGTAGAAAGAACAACATTCTAAAAGAAAAAGACGAGAACTTTACCGGAGACGATGTGCTCGAAGGTCTAACGTGTGCTATTTCTGTTAAATTGCGAGAGATTCAATTCGAAGGTCAAACAAAAGCAAAGCTCGGTTCTATGGAAGCGCAAGGAATGGTGACAACGATATTTGGTGAGGCTTTTGCCGAATATCTCGAAGAGCACCCAGATGATGCAAAAAATATAATCAACAAATCTCTTCTTGCCCTAAAGGCTAGAAAAGCAGCAAAAGCAGCAAAAGATTCCGTGCTTCGAAAAGGGGCCTTGGACGGTATGACATTGCCTGGAAAGCTTGCTGATTGTCAGACAAAGAGCGCCAACGAATCAGAATTGTTTATTGTAGAGGGAGACTCTGCTGGTGGTACTGCAAAGATGGGACGAGACAGGAGAACGCAGGCAATTCTGCCTTTGCGAGGTAAGATTCTAAACATTGAAAGAGCTAGATTGGATAGAATGCTCGGATCAGAACAAATTAGAAATCTTGTGGTAGCTCTTGGAACTGCAATTGGTGATACATTCGAAATTGAAAAATTGCGATACCACAAAGTCATCATAGCAACCGATGCCGACGTTGACGGTGCACACATTAGGACATTGCTTTTGACATTATTCTACCGTTATTTTAGACCACTTATCGATGCTGGATATATTTATATTGCTCAGCCACCTTTATATAAAATCCAAAAGGGTAAAGCAATCTCTTATGCGTATTCTGATGAAGAAAAAAACAAACTAGTAGGCAAAGAAGAAATGGTGGTTGAATCAGAAGATGCTGAGGGTGAAGAAGAAAACGAAGAGGCAGTCCAAAAGAAAGCTTCAAAAGTCAGAGTACAAAGATACAAAGGTCTCGGAGAAATGAACGCTGAAGAATTATGGGAGACAACAATGGATCCAAAGGCTAGGGTGTTAAAATTGGTTACCGTTGAAGATGCCGTTTCTGCAGACAAGATATTCGATGTTTTGATGGGTACAGACGTTCCAGCCAGAAAAACATTTATACAGTCAAATGCAAAAGAGGCGAGATTGGATATTTAAAACAAAAAGCCCCGCGCTACGCGCGGGGCTTTTTGTTTTGGTTATTTATATTCCTTTATATCTTTTGTAATCATTTCTATAATCTCGGATTCTTTGAGAGAGCCAATTTTGCCTTTGTCTCTTGATTCTAGAGTGATAGTTCCAGACTCGATGTCTTTGTCACCGATTATTGCAAACAATGGAACTCTTTCTGTTTTTGCATTTCGGACCTTCTTTCCAAATGAATCATTTCCTGTATCAACATCATTTCTAATTCCGGCAAGTGTTAAATTCTTTGCGAATTTCTTTGCTATCTCGATATGAGAATCGCTCACTGGTATTACTTTTATTTGAACAGGGGAAAGCCAAACTGGAAAATTACCACCATAATGTTCAATCAAAAATCCAATCAATCTTTCGTGCGTTGAAAGAGGCGCTCTGTGAATACAGAGTGGTGTTTTTTCTTTTCCATCTTTGTCCGTGTATGTCAGTTTGAATCTTTCTGGAACTGCAAAGTCCACCTGATTGGTTGCTAAGGTAAATTCACGACCGATAACGCTCCAAACCTGAACGTCTATTTTTGGTCCGTAAAATGCAGCTTCATCCTCGGCTTCAAAAAACGGAACATTCAAATCAACTAAACATTTTCTCACCATATCTTCTGTCTTTACCCATAATTCTGGTGAATTAATGTATTTTTTACCCAAACCTTCTTTTGAATGTTTGGAAAGTCTCATCATATATTTTTCAATTCCAAATATTTTGAAATAGGCGAGATACATTTCAATTACCGATTTGAATTCTTCAAAGAATTGCTCTTCGGTGCAATATATATGTGCATCGTTCATTTGCATTGAGCGAACTCGCATAAGGCCAAAAAGCTCTCCTGATTTTTCGTGACGATAACAAGTACCATATTCTGCGAGTCTCAAAGGCAAATCCTTGTAGCTTTTCTTTTCTGTAGCGTAAATTTTGTGATGATGAGGGCAGTTCATCGCCTTTAGATAATATTTTCCACCCTCATATTCCATAGGAGGATACATACTTTCTTTGTAGTATGGCAGATGCCCGCTTGTTAGGTACAAATTTTCTTTTGCAAGATGGGGGCTTTTTACGCGTTTATATCCGCCACGAAATTCCATTTCCTTTGCAAGAGACTCTAGGGCTTCTATAATCGCGCCACCGTTTGGAAGCCAAAGGGGAAGACCAGGACCAACATCATCGTCATAAGCAAAAATACTCATTTCTTTTCCAAGTTTTCTGTGGTCTCTTTTAAGAGCTTCTTCTCGGTTCTTTAGAAAAGTTTCTAGTTCTCCTGGTTTTTCAAATGCAATTCCGTAAATTCTTGTGAGCATCTTGTTTTCTTCGTCACCTTTCCAATATGCTCCGGCAATTTTATCCAATTTGAAAGCGTCTGTATTTATTTCTGATTTTGGATTTTCTAAATGACCACCTCGACAGAGATCAGTAAAATCACCGCAGGTGTATAGTGTTATTTTTTCACCCTTTGCGACGATTTCATCAATGAGCTCTATTTTGTATGGATTATCTTTGAAAAATTCTTTTGCCTCTTTTTCTGAAACCTCTTTGTGGGTAAATTCTGTCCATTTGTTCAGAGTCTTCTTCATTTCCTTTTCAATATCCTTTAGATCTTTGTCTGAAATTGGGGTTTTAAAATCAAAGTCATAATAGAAACCATTATCAATAGCAGGCCCAATTGTATTTTTGGTATCCGGATATTTTTTTAGTACTGCACTTGCAAGCAGGTGGGCGAGGGAGTGCCTCAAGTTCTCTAATTTTTCATCGTTTTCTTTTTTCATATTTTATAAATTAAATTAAAAATTAAATCGCCCCGACAAAAATGAAAAATTCATTTTTGTCGGGGCGAGTCAAATCGCGGTTCCACCCAACTTTGTTCTTGTTTTGTAACGATTAGTCTTTCGATTCCGATTGTGGAATTGTGGTTGGTAGCCACAACAATCTCGTATACTTTAATTATATGTATTCTCTATTGTTATGCAAGGTTTTATTAAACAAACCCTCTTTAGGACGGTTTTTCGTCCATGGCCTTTATGGCCTCTATAATAATGCTTGGAGAGTCGTTTCTTTTTGAAAATTTACCTTTAATGGCAATTGTAACTGCTTTTGATAACACCGCTCCGTATTGTACGAGCGTTCTCGGAAACATTACACATTCTATACTGTCGCTTTTGTCTGCCAGTCTCAAAAACGCCATTTTGTCACCTTTTTTAGTAAAGATTTCTTTGACTTCTTCGGCGATACCTGCAACCTTTACTACATCATTTTCTTTTGAAAATTGTTTAAGGTATTTTATGTTTGGTTTTGCTCGCAGTGTATTTGCGTGAGCGTTTAATGGGTGGCCTGAAATATACAAACCAAGCAATTCTTTTTCCCAAGACAATCTAATCGATTCTGATACGGGTGGAAAGTTTTGTAATTTTAGACCTGGAACAGTAGAGGTGTCTTGCATTAATCCAAAAATAGAGTCTTGGTCGGTTTCTCTTTTGTTATTTTCTTTGTTGTAAGCCAAAAGATTTTCGAGGTTTGCTAGTAACATTCCTCTTTCGCCAAAAGAATCAAATGCTCCGACTTTGATTAAGGCTTCTAGAGACTTTTTGTTTAGATTTCTGTCTTTAATTCTTTCGAGAAAATCTTGCATTGATAAAAATTTGCCGTTTACTTTTCTTTCTTCGACAATTATATGAGCAATGTGTTCACCAAAGTTTTTTACAGTTACCAAACCGAATCTAATTTTATCAACATCGCCCTCTTTGTTGGGGTCTTTTGTTACCACAGAAAATGGTTCGTAGCTTTCGTTTATATCCGGCGGAAGAACTGGAATTTTTAGATGTTTACATTCACCAATTATTTCGGCAATTTTTTCTGTATCACCAGAGTCAGCTGTGAGGACAGCAGACATATATATAGCAGGGTAATTTGCCTTCATATATGCAGTTTGATAGGCAACCTTTCCGTAACTTGCAGCGTGAGCTTTGTTAAAACCGTAAGCAGCAAAAGGTTCAATAAGCGCCCATAATTCTTTTGCTTTGCTTTCAGACATTCCATTTTTGAGGAGTCCTTCGTGAAGTTTTTTCTTTTGTGCCTCCATTTCCTCGGGTATTTTTTTACCCATAGCCTTTCGCAATTTGTCGGCTTCGAGCCAGGAATATCCTCCCAGTTTGATTGCAATCATCATAACGTCGTCCTGGTATGTGATAACACCAAAAGATTGATCGAGAATATCCTTCATCCTAGGATCGAGATATTCAATCAAGTGTTTGTTGTATTTTCTCTTGATATATTCAGGAATAGATTCCATCGGACCTGGACGATAGAGTGCCACCATAGCGTTTATATCGTGTATGTTTGTTGGTTTTAGGTCCTTTAGGTATTTTGTCATACCTGTACCAGATAATTGAAATACTCCAATTGTCTCTCCGCGAGCAAGCATTTCAAAAGTCTTTATATCGTTTAGAGGAATTGTGTCGAGGTCTACGATTTCTCCTGCAATTTTCTTTACTCTTTTTATTGCATCAGAAAGAATGGCGAGGTTTTTAATTCCAAGAAAGTCGAATTTTACCAAACCGGCGTCTTCGACGGCGTGCATATTGAATTGAGTGATGAGTTTACCGCCCTTTGGATCAAGTAGTAGTGGGGTATAGTCAGTAAGGGGGGAAGGGGCAATAACCACACCAGCTGCGTGAACAGAAATGTGACGGGCGCAACCCTCAATTTTTTTTGCCATATCGATTATCTCTTTTGCTTCTGTTTCTTTTTCGTATATTTCCTTGAGTTCTGGTTCCATTTCTATCGCCCTGCTGATTGTCATAGGAAAACCTTGCGAACCCATTGGAATAAGTTTTGCAATTCTGTCACCTTCGTTATATGAAAAGCCTAAAGCTCTCGCAACGTCTCTCACAGATCCTCGTGCCATCATTGTTCCAAAAGTTCCAATCTGTGCGACTTTGTCTTCGCCATATTTTTGCTTGGCGTAATTTATCATATCGTCTCTCTTGTCGTCGGCGATATCCATATCGATATCGGGGGCGGACGGTCTTTCGGGGTTTAGGAATCTTTCAAATGGAAGTTTATATTCCATTGGGTTCACTGTTGTAATATATGTTAGATACGAAACCATTGATCCAGCAGCAGATCCTCTAGTTGTGCTCACGATTCCAGCATCTTTTGCATGTTTGAGCAGGTCTGACACAATCAAAAAATATGAAGAATATCCTTTTTGTTTGATAACAGAAAGTTCGTAGTCTACTCGCGTCGTTAGTTCCGGTGTTTCTTTTAAGCCTCTTTTTTTTATTCCCTCGTAAGCCTTCTCTCTAAGGATATCATCGTAACTTTCTCCTTCGTTTATTGGGTATTTTGGAAATGTCCATTTTCCGAGTTCCAAAGTGAGGTTGCATTTATTTACAATTTTTTCAATATTTTCTATTGCTTCTGGTGTGTTTTTAAAAAGCTCCTCGGCCTTTTTTGAAGAAATAAAAGAAAAATCTTCTTCTCCACCATCACCAATGTTTCCAGAAGAAATAGATCCTGTTCCAACAGTAATGAGTGTCTCTCTTGCGGAATGATCTTCGGGATTTATGTAATAGACATCGTGAGCACCCACAATTGGGACATTTAATTTTTTGGAAAAATCAATCAACTTTTCCATATGTTCTTCGTGTCCCATTATTTCAGGATGATGTGTGATTTCGATATAAAAATCTTCTCCAAAAAGATTTTTGTAATAGGAGACGAGATCTTCGGCCTTTTTTGTATCATCGTGTCTTAATGCTTTTGAAATATCTCCACTAAAAGAAGGTGATATACAAATCAACCCTTCTGTGTGTTTTGTGAGAATTTCTTTGTCTATTCGAGGTTTGTAATAAAAACCTTCAACATAGCCTGTTGTGGAAAGTTTGATTAAATTTCGATATCCAGTGATGTCTTTTGCAAGCAAAACCAATCTGTATCTTTCAGTATCAATGCCGGGTTGTTTGTCGTGAAGTGTTCTGGATGCAAGATAAAAATCAACTCCAATAATTGGTTTGATACCTGCTTCGGTACATTTTTTGTAGAAATCGATCGCACCATGCATATTTCCGTTGTCAGTAATTGCAACGGCTTTCATATTGTTTGCAACACAGGCTTTTACTATTTCTTTTACTTTCGGCAAAGCATTGAGCAGACTGTAGTGGCTGTGTAAATGCAGATGGACGAATTTAGACATAATAACATTATACCAAAAAGCAAAGCGGGCGTATTCTAGACATTTTTAGGTATACTATGTGTATGCAGAAAAAGCAGTCAAAATACATAATAGGAATTGATGAAGCAGGTAGAGGCCCTCTTGCTGGACCAGTTTCTGTTTCTGTATTTGCTCTAGAAAAAAGATTTACAAAGAAAGTCCTAAAAGATGCAAATGACTCAAAAAAACTTACCGTAAAGAAAAGAGAAGAAATTTTTTTGGATATGTATGAATTTGCAAAAGAACAAAAATGTTTTTTTGAAGTTTCTTTGGTTAGTGAAAAGGTAATTGATAAAAAAGGAATTTCTTTTGCAATAAAATATGGACTCTCAAAATCTCTGAAAAAGATTTTGCAAAAAATTGAAAGAGATTGCAAAGATGTCGAGGTTTTTCTCGACGGTTCACTGTACGCCCCTAAAGAATTTACAAAACAAAAGACAATTATAAAAGGGGACAGTTTAATTCCTGTAATTGGTATGGCATCAGTGATGGCAAAAGTCACTAGAGATAGATATATGATAAAGATATCAAAAAAATATCCACAATATGACTTTCATATTCATAAAGGCTATGGGACAAAAAAGCATATTGAAGCGATAAAAAAACACGGAATATCTGATATCCATAGAAAAACTTGGATAAAAATGTAATAAACAAAATATTGTTATTTTTAATTAATAACTAATCCTACTAAAAAGTGCTAAATGTGTGTGCATATTTCCTTTATATATTGACGTTTTATATACAATATGTTATCATTTAAGACGAATTGGACTTTGTGAACAACGAACCAGGAGAATTTGATGCGGTACTACATCCTCGCTGTTGTGACTGGTCTGTCTTTCGCAGCCTGGCCCTTAGTGATGAGTCGCTCTGGGCTTTCGGGCCCGTTCGCCTCGTGGTTGTGGGCGATGACAATTGCGTTTGTTGTAGGGTTTACGCTACCCCTCTTTGGTCAGACTGTCGCACACGATAAAGGATCGTTCCTCATCGCGTTGCTGGCAGGACTCATCGGGGCGATTGGCGTCCTGGCACTTAACACCATCTGTGCCAAGGCGAGTCAAGCGGAAATCGGGAAGTACTTCCTCATCATGCTTGTGGTACAGTTTGCCGTTCCGGCAGTCTACCACATGGTGATGAGTGGTGAACTCACGGTCCGCAAGGTCGCAGGAATTCTCGCCGGGTTCATCGCTCTCTGGCTTCTTGCCAGCAAGTGAGCGTCCGTCCTCGCGTCCGGTTTCGGGTTCCACCCCCGAAACCGGACGCTTTTTGTTTATTTAAAATTTTTGTGATAGAATACCGAGAATTATGAATAGTATTGAGGTAAAAAATTTAGTAAAGAAATTCAAGGACTTTACTGCAGTAAATGATATTTCTTTCGACGTAAAAAAAGGAGAGATTTTTGCTTTTCTTGGACCGAACGGTGCAGGAAAATCCACAACAATAAAGATGCTCACAACACTACTTGATCCAACCTCTGGAACTCTGAGATTAAATGATTTTGACCCGGTTTCAAATCCTGATGAAGCCAGGCGTTCTTTCGGTATTGTTTTTCAGGATCCGAGTACCGACGATGAGCTCACCGCATGGGAGAATCTTGAATTTCATGGAGTTTTGTACGATATACCAAAAAAAGTTCGAAGAACACGAATGGAAGAATTGCTTCGGTTTGTTGATCTTTGGGACAGAAAGGACAGCTTTGTAAAGGAATTTTCTGGTGGTATGAAGAGGCGACTCGAAATTGCTCGCGGTCTACTGCATCATCCAAAAATATTTTTTCTTGATGAACCTACAATAGGTCTCGACCCACAAACGAGAAATCATATGTGGGAGTATCTAAAAAAATTAAACCAAGAAGAGGGAACAACAATATTTTTTACTACTCATTATATGGAAGAAGCAGAAAAGATTGCTCAAAGAATAGCTATTATTGACCACGGAAAAATAATTGCTTCGGGTACGTCAGAACAATTAAAAACACAGACAAAAACAAATAATCTCGAAGAGGCATTTTTGGCCCTAACAGGTACAACTATTAGAGAAGAAGAAGCAAGTTCGCTCGATGTTATGAGAATGAGGAGAAAAATGAACAGAAGATAATATGAAAACAATATATATTCTTTGGTTGAGACAAATAAAAAGGTCGTTTCGTTCTAGGGCAAGAATTATTGGTTCTCTTGGCCAGCCGGTTTTGTATTTAGTTGCTCTGGGTTACGGTTTTGGACCTGTTTATTCAAAAGCGGGTGGTGGAAATTATATTGATTTTCTTGCTCCAGGAATTATCGGAATGACAATACTCTTTATGGCGATATTTTCTGGAATTGAATTAATTTGGGATAGACAGTTTGGATTTTTAAAGGAAACACTCGTCGCACCTATATCGAGATTTAATATTATGTTGGGTAGAACTCTGGGTGGGGCAACGGTTGCTGTGATGCAGGGAATTTTGGTTTTTATACTTTCTCTATTTATCGGTTTTAGGCCAGATTCTTGGTGGAATGTTATACCGCTAGTTTTTGTAATGTTTTTGGTGGCGTGTGCATTTACGGCACTCGGTACGGCAATTGCATCAAAGCTAACTGATATGCAAGGCTTTCAAATCATTATGAACTTTTTGGTCATGCCGATTTTCTTTCTGTCGGGAGCTCTGTTTCCTCTCGAGGGTATACCAAAAGTTCTCGCTATTTTATCTAGAATAGATCCTCTTACCTACGGTATCGATGCCTTTAGGGGGTTACTGACCAATACTTCACATATAGGATTAACAACAGATATTGTTGTTTTGCTTCTAATTAATCTAGTATTTTTGAGCCTCGGTAGCTACCTATTTTCAAAAATCCAGGCCTAATAAATATCTATAAAATTAAACTTGCTTTTTTAAAAAGCTTGTATTATACTATTCCGTTATGACAGTACGAATGCGACACACAAGAGCGCACACCGCAAATAGACGATCACATCATGCGATCGACAAGACAGTTTCTTCTGTCTGCGAAAAATGCGGTACCGCAAAAGAGAATCATCGAGTATGTTTAAACTGCGGAACTTACAAAGGAAAAGCAGTTTTGAATGTCGAAAAAGATCTCGAAAAGAAAGTTAAAAAATCACAAGAAAAGAAGTAATGTCAAAAAGACAATGCACGGAGCATTGTCTTTTTGCTTACAAGTTTGTTACAATAATATAAATGGCAAATAGGCACCTTTCAAGACAAATAGTTCTTCAGACTCTATTCGAACAAGACTTTCGAAATGAGAGTGTTGATTATGCTATGAAAGCATTTATACGAAACAAAGAAGAATTTTCTCAAGGGCTTGCTGACGAATCATTTATGGATTCTCTCCTCGATGGTGTTATAAAAAGAAAAAAAGAATTAGATGTTGTCATATCAAAGGCGGCTCCAGACTGGCCACTTGAAAAGATATCAACCGTAGATAGAAATATTTTGAGGATTGGACTCTTTGAGCTCTTGTTTTCTGATAGAGGCGAAGTTCCACCAAAGGTTGCTATAAACGAAGCAATTGAACTTGCAAAATCATTTGGTGGGGACACTAGCGGAAAATTCGTCAACGGTGTCCTCGGTGCCGTCTACAAAGAAATGGGCGAACCGGGTAAAGACGACAAACCAAAAAAAAAGATAAAGAATATTCCTGATAGCGAAGCGCCGATTTTGGATTTGGGTGGGGCAGTTGTCTATTGCGAAAAAGAAGGCAAGATTCTTGTTGCTCTGGTTCACGATGTGTTTGGTCATTGGACATTGTCAAAAGGTAAATTAGAACAAGGTCTTGATATAAAAGAAGGAACAAAGAAGAAAATCAAAGAAGAAATCGGTCTTGATATAGAAATAATCGCTGATTTGGGAGTAAACGAATACATTGCATATGACCCAGAGATTGGAAAAATCAGAAAGAGAGTCAATTATTTCCTTGCAAAAACTGATTTCAAAGAAATATCTCTTGAAAAAACAGGTGGTCTCGACGATGCAAAATGGTTTGATGTCGAGGATATTACAGACCTTAATTTTTATGATGATATTTTGCCATTAATAACAAAATCAATAAAAATATTGGCATCAAATAAATAGTTTAGAAGATTAACAATTAATCAGAAGAAGAAACCATCAATCAAGTTTTCTTTATTGTCGATTTCTCTTTCTGAAGTAAAAAGATGAATTACAAAACTTTTCTAGAAAAAGCGGGGGTGCAGACCAAAGACGTCGGTTTAATAAAACAAGCCTTCACTCACAGATCATATATAAACGAAAATAGAGATTTGGGTTTGGCTCATAACGAAAGACTCGAATTTTTAGGAGATGCTGTGCTCGAGCTAGTCGTTACAGATTTCTTGTTTAATACTTATGCGGACAAGACCGAAGGTGATATGACGGCCTATAGGTCTGCCTTGGTAAATGCTACGACTCTTGCCGAAGTAGCAGAGGCTCTTTCTGTAAATGATTATCTTTTGCTATCACACGGAGAATCAAAAGATACAGGTAGAGCAAGACAATATATTCTTGCAAATACAATCGAAGCAATAATTGGGGCAATATATCTCGGGGCGGGATATGATGAAGCAAAGAAATTTATTTTGTCTCACGTTACTCCAAAAATTGATGATGTTTTAAAGATGGGTTCGTGGATAGATGCAAAGAGCAAATTCCAAGAAAAATCTCAGGACGAGGTTTCTATTACTCCATTGTATAAAACACTAAAAGAATCTGGTCCGGATCACGACAAAAGATTTGAAGTCGGTGTATATCTAGGAAAAGAACTTGTGGCAAAAGGCGAGGGCAGATCAAAACAGGACGCCGAGCAAATGGCAGCGAGAAATGCTCTCAGTGAAAAAGGGTGGATATAGTCTGCTTTTTTAACACAGGTTTTTGTCGTATAATCAAAGATAATGTATTTAAAGCAGTTAGAACTTGCCGGATTTAAATCCTTTGGACAAAAATGTGTCTTGGAGTTTTCTAGTCCAATAGCAGGTATTGTTGGCCCCAATGGTTCAGGTAAAAGCAACATTGCCGAAGCCTTTCGTTTTGTGCTAGGTGAGCAATCCATAAAATCAATGCGAGGAAAAAGGGGTGAAGATCTAATTTTTAACGGTGGTGGCGATGGTGGGCGAGCAAACAGGGCTTCTGTAAAAGTTACATTTGATAATACAAAAAGACTCCTTCCTATTGATATGGATGAGGTGGTGATAGAAAGAATTGTTTTCCGAGATGGTTCTAACGAATATTTCATAAATGGTAGCGCTGTAAGATTAAAAGATGTTTTGGAATTACTATCTAGTGCGCATATTGGACAGAGCGGTCATCATATTATTTCTCAGGGTGAGGCTGATAGGATACTGAGCAGTAACCCAAAAGAGAGAAAGATGATTATCGAGGACGCCCTGGGTCTAAAGACTTTTCAGTACAAGAAAAACGAAAGCATCAAAAAACTCGAGAAGACCGAAGAAAACGTCAAAGAAATAGAATTGATGCGAAGAGAAATCGCTCCTCATATAAAATTTCTCAAAAAACAAGTCGAAAAAATAGAACAAGCAATGTCGATGAAGCTCGAGCTTACCGATTTGTATAATGAATATTTAAAAAGAGAAAAAGTTTATCTTGATTTTGAAAATGAAGAAATAAAAAGATTATTTTCGCAACCTTTGAATAGAAAAAAAGAACTGGAAGAATCTTTATCTAAAGCCAAAAAAATTCTAGAAGACACCAAAAAGGAAGACGAAAAAAGCAAACTTTTTATAGATATTGATAGCAAAATTACAGAAACAAGAAGTAGAAAAAATGAACTTCTAAGAGAGATTGGCCGTGTAGAAGGAGAGGTCTCTTCTCTTGAAAGGTTGATATCGGTTGAAAAGAAAAAACTTGAATCAGATGATCAAAAAATGATTAGGCTGTCATCTGTATTTTCTGTGTACAGACAAATAGAAAATTTAACCAAAGAAAGTGATGGAGAAACTGACCCATCCAAGCTACTTTCATATATCAAACAAATCCGAATAATTTTCTCAGAATTTCTTTCTGAACAAAAAAGTGATGCAGATAATTCTCATATTGCCGGTTTTGAAGCAGAGATAAAAAACAGAATGACAGAAAAGAAGTCAAAAGAAGACGCTCTCTCACAGATAATGAATGAAGAAACAAAACTTTCTGGTGAATTAGAAAAAATTAAAAACGAAATTGAGGCTGAAAAGGATTCTAATAGAGATGCAGAAAGGGCTGTCTTTCAGATTAAAGCTGATTTGAGCCAAGTAGAAAATGTGCTTTCAGAACTGGCAATCAGACAAAATAGATTTTCTGTAGACAAAGAAGCCTTTGAAGGTGAAGTCAGAGAAGCTGTTGTTCTTGTTGGACTTGGTATAAAGAACTTTGAGACAACTCAAATTAAAGACCAGAATGGACAACTTTTGGATTCAACCGTAATCCATCTTGAGGACAGACAAAATCAATATGAAAGAAGAAAAAAACTAGAGCGATTGAAAATCAGACTCGAAGATGCGGGTGCTGGAAATAGCGATGACGTTCTAAAAGAATATGAAAGCGTAACTGCCCGTGATCAGTTCTTGCTAAAAGAACTAGAAGATTTGTACAAGAGTAGTGAAGCTTTGCGAGAATTAATTATAGATCTTGAGACAAGGATAGAAGCAGAATTTAAAGAGGGAATAAAGAAAATAAATACAGAATTCGGAAAATTCTTTTCTGTTATGTTTGGTGGTGGAAATGCTGGTTTGTCAGTAGTAAAGCAAGAAAAGAGAAAACAAAAAAAGACCGAAGAAGACGAAGTGGCCCTTGAGACAGAAGACAGCGAAGAAGGCGAACAAGAAGAAGGAGTTGAAATATCTGTTTCTCTCCCTAGAAAAAAGATAAAGAGTCTTATGATGCTCTCTGGTGGGGAAAGAGCCCTAACATCTATTGCGCTTCTGTTTGCTATGTCACAAGTAAACCCTCCGCCATTTATTATATTGGACGAAACAGACGCAGCACTGGACGAAGCTAATTCTAGAAAATACGGAGATATGATACAGAATCTTTCTGATTATTCTCAGCTTATTTTGATTACCCACAATAGGGAAACAATGTCTAGAGCTGGCGTTATTTACGGTGTCACAATGAATTCCGGTGGGGTTTCAAAATTGCTTTCTATTGCTTTTGACGAAGCAGTCAAGGTTGCAAAATAACTTGCTGTAAATATTTTTTTGATTATCATTTATAAATAGGTTCGAAACTTCGATTCTCAGTTCTTAGATTTTTTGGGGGTTCACATGACTCGAAAGTCATGCCGCAGCGCTCGAGACGAGGTTGCTCTTGCTCTGAACAACGCGATCTTCTCTCAAGTCCTGTCGCAATTCAGCAAAAAGTGTGGCATTGCGAGGATTATGTTGAAGAAGAAGGGCAAAGTAGAGATGAGGTTCTCGGCGCGTGATGAGGGGCAAAAGTTCCTCAACTACGACGAGTGTCTCAATCGGGCAGTTGTCTTGCGGGGTATGCTTGCGCCCAGCCGAGTTCGTACCGAGCTCGAACGGAATATCGAATTCTGGATGAAACACGAAAAGTATATCAAGGAGCTTTTCGCCACAGATTTCGGTCGTGCGACCCGTTCCAGCAGTCAGGAGAAGTAGCACAAGTCCGTACACGGAACAGATTAGTCTGATTATCGTGTCGGGCTTTTCTGTTTTTAATCGGTGTTATAGAGAAAAATCCAGCGTTCTATTATCTAGATCTGCATTAACTAATTTTACTGATACCTTATCGCCGAGGCGGTATTTCTTTTTTGTTTTTCTGCCAACGACACAATATGATTTTTCATCGAGCTCAAAATAGTCTTCTCCTAAATCTTTCATTCTAATCATTCCTTCAGATCTCGTTTCTGTTTCTTCGACAAAAATTCCCCATTCGGTAACACCTGATATTGTGGCGTTGAAAGTTTTTCCTACGAAGTTTTGCATATATTCAACCTGTTTGTATTTTATCGAAGCACGCTCTGCTTCAGCGGCAGATATTTCTTTTTCTGTTGCCATTTCTCCAATTCTTTTTAGAAAATCAAAATCTCTTTCTCTTATGTGACCATTTGCAAGAGTTTCTTCGAGCAATCTATGGACCAATAAATCAGGGTAACGTCTAATAGGTGAGGTAAAATGAGTATAGAATTCAAAACCCAAACCAAAGTGTCCAACATTTTTTGTTGTATAAACGGCTTTTGACATTGAACGTAGAACCGCTGTTTTAATTAAAAGCTCTTCGGGCGTGCCCGATATTTGCTTCATCAATTTTTGTATTTGGATATTTGAAACTATGCCGTCTTTTGCTTCGAGCTCGTATCCAAGAGCTTTGAGGAAAATAGATAGGTCGCTTATTCTCTCTGATTTTGGTGCGTCGTGAACACGGTAGAGGAAGGCTTTGTCTTTGTGTTCTTTTTTTATTTTATTTGAAATAAATTTTGCAACCTGTCTGTTTGCAAGAAGCATATATTCTTCAATCATTTTGTGTGCGTCTTTTCTCTCTTTCTTTATGACAGAAATTGGCTTTCCATTTTCATCCAAAACAAATTTTACTTCAGGTGCTTCGAAATCAATTGCTCCATCTTTTTCTTTTTGGATTCGTAATTCTTTTGCAATATTGTTTAGAACAGACAATTCTTTGTGAAAATGTCGAGAGTTATCCTCTATTGTGCTCTGAGCTTCTTCGTATGAAAAGCGTTTGTGAGATTTTATTACTGTTTTTCCAAACCATTCTTTGTGTATTTTTCCTCGCTTGTCCATTTCAAAAACTGCAGAAAAAGCTCTTTTTTCTTCGTTGGGATTGAGACTACACAAATCATTTGATAGCGCTTCGGGTAGCATTGGTATTGTTCTGTCCACCAAATAAACAGAAAATTGTCTTTTCTGTGCTTCTTTATCTAATTCAGTTCTTGGTTTTACGAAATGTGACACATCGGCAATATGTACTCCAATTTCAAAATTACCATTTCCTAATTCTATGAAGGAAATTGCGTCGTCAAAATCTTTTGCGTCGATAGGATCGATAGTAAAAGTCAGGGTCTCTCTAAAATCTTTTCTTGTTTCGAATTCTTCTTTTGAAATCTTTGAACCAGTTTTTCTCTTCATTTCAGCTTCTGCCTCTACGATAGGAGAGAACGAAGTATCGAAACCTTTTTCCAAAGCAATAGATCTCATCTCGGCATTATTGTCTTTTGCTTTCCCGAGCAGTTCTATTATTTTTCCTCTTGGTCCTTCGCTATATTTTTTCCAATCGAATTCAACAAATGCCTTTTGTCCGATTTCTAGATTCTGATCATTTAAAAGTATATTTTGATATATTTTTGGATCATCTGGTTTTACAAAAAAAGATCCATTTTCGAAAACAATAGTTCCAACAATTCTTTTCTTTAATTTTGAAATAACTTGCCTAACTCTACCAACGGGGAGGTCATTCTTTCTATCTTTTTTTCCAGTTAATTCATATGAAATCTCGTCTCCGTCAAAGGCTGTGAGCAGATTTCCTTCTGGAAAGTAGATGCTCGGCAAATCTCCGTCTCTATCAACGTAGCCGGTTTTTTTCCTATTTGTTCTGATTATTCCAGTTTGTGTTTTGGCATTTTCCTTTAAATCTCGTGGTTTTTTGCCGTTTTTTCTATGAAAATGCTTTTTGGGGGAACCGGAGCTATCTTTTTTGCTTTGTTTTTTAAACATTGAAAAATACTATATCACAAAATCTAGGTTTTTTGAATATCTGACGGTTGGCAGTTTGTTATACAAAATGGTATTGACCTGATTCAAAGCATCTGTTAGTATGTCTGTCATGTTAAAAATTCGATTACAGAAAACAGGTCGAAAGCACGAATCAACATTTCGTCTTGTTGTTACTGACTCAAAAGATGCTGCACGAAGCGGAAAACCAAACGAGGTTTTGGGCTCATATAATCCAAGATTTGATAAACCAGAAATCAATCAAGAAAGAGTCCTTCACTGGATGAAAAACGGCGCTCAAGTTTCTGACTCTGTTTATAACCTTTTTGTAAACGCAGGAATCGTAAAGGGAAAAAAGAAAAACGTTCTCCCAAAGAAATCTCCAATCGTAGATCTTGAAGCTATCAAAGCAAAAGAAGAAGCCGAGAAAGCTGAAGCAGAAAAGAAAGCCAGAGAAGAAGCCGAGAAGGCAGCGGTAGAAGCAAAGGCAAAAGCTGAAGCAGAAGAAAAAGCAAAAGCCGAGGCTGAAGCAGCTGAAAAGGCAAGAGAAGAAGCAAAGAAAGCAGAAAACCCACAATAAAATCAAAAACAAAAAGCGACCTACAAACAGGTCGCTTTTTGTTGACTCTTTGCCCGTAGCTGATAGAATATACAAAGGACAGAAAAACTGTCATAAATTAGTAATAAAAACAGAATATATGGAGTCAGACGCACAGTTTCTAGAATTTGTTGTAAAGGCACTTGTCGACAAACCCGCAGATGTGAAAATTAACAGAACTGTAGATGAAATGGGGGTATTGCTTTCTCTCGATGTAAACCCAGAAGATATGGGAAAAGTAATCGGAAGATCAGGTAATACAGCAAAGGCAATCAGAACTCTTCTTAGAGTTGTTGGAATGAAAAACAATGCCAGAGTTAACCTAAAAATCAACGAACCAGCTGGAAGCATAAGAGCTACAGCAGGAAACGTCCCAACTTCATCACCTGCAATGAAAAGCGTTGACGAGGCAATGGAGGATCTTAAAATCTAAATAAAAAACAAAAACCGCTTGCGCGGTTTTTGTTTTGGTTTAAACTTGCAATATGTCAAAAAAGGTCAATTTCCATATAGTGACACTTTTTCCAGAATCTATTTCTGGATATATTGAACATTCCATTTTAAAGCGCGCTATCGATGATAAAAAAATATCTGTAAAATTCTACGACCCTAAGGACTTTGAGAAAAACAAAAAAATCAGAGTAGATGACAAACCATACGGCGGAGGTCCGGGAATGGTTATCAGGGCATTGCCAGTAATAAAGGCAATTGCAAAAGCAATTGGAAAAAAGAAAAAAGTTAAAATGATTTTTTTGACTCCGCAAGGAAATCAGTTTTCAAATGAATATGCAGACAAGGTTGCCAGTGATTTTTCTGATGTGGTTATAATTTCTGGTAGATACGAGGGTATAGATGCCAGAGTGAAAGAAGTATTTAATCCAGATGAAATCTCAGTCGGACCTTTTGTACTGACAGGTGGTGAACTGCCATCGATGATAATTGTGGATACTATTGCAAGGAGGATACCAGGAATATTGGGCAATTTCGATTCTGTTGAAGAGGGGAGAAATGCTTCAAATGATGTATATACAAGACCAGAATCCTTTGTTTTCAAAAAGAAAAAATATACCGTTCCAGAGGTGCTTTTGTCTGGAAATCACGCCGAAATAGAGAAATGGCGTAGTAAAAAGAGCAAAAAACCTCTTTCAGGCAAGTAAAGCCTTTAATTAAGAAATTATTCTATTGACTCGGGGGTAGATTTGTGTATACTTGACGACAACGACATTCTTGATTGCGTTATGATGTTTTGTCGGGATTTAACAAGTATCGTTGCATCGGCCAATGCGACGTCCCTGAAAAATCTTGCGAAAATATTTTTTATAAAAACAGCTAAAGGACGACACCTCTAAAAAGGGTGCTTTTGTGTTTTTATTAATTTTCCAAGACGGGAATTTTAGTAGTAATTATTAATAGAAATAGTTTATGAAAGACAGCACCACGTCAATCGGTAAGCGCGAAAAGAAATTTTTCAGCGCCTACAAAGAAGCCTTTACAGATCTGCCGGACTTTGCAGAAGCACAGCTCGTGTCATACGACTGGCTTGTTCGAGAAGGTCTAGCCGAAGTTTTCAAGGAATTTTCTTCTATCAGAGACTATTCCGAGAAGAAATTTCAGCTCGATTTTACTGGTTTTGAATTAGGTCAGCCAAAATACGACGAATTTTTTGCAAAGGAAAATAAACTTTCCTACGAGGCGCCTCTCAAAGCGAGAGTAAAATTAAAGAACTTTACTACAGGCTCAGAAAAGGAGCAGGAAATCTTTATGACAGATTTTCCTCTTATGACAAATCACGGAACTTTTGTTATTTCTGGAATTGAAAGAGTAATCGTTCCACAGCTCGCAAGATCATATGGTGTATTTTTCACCGCTCAAGAAATAAAAGGACGAAATTATTTTGGAGCAAAAATAATTCCTTCTAGAGGAGCTTGGGTTGAAATCGAATCAGATAGCGATGGAGTTATCTATGTTCGAATCGACCGAAAGCGAAAATTTCCTCTGTCTACTCTGCTTTATGCTTTTGGACTAGAAACAAGAGAAGAAATGCTAAAATTCTTCAAGGGAAATCCTAACACTGTCTCTTATATAGAAAAAACTCTCACAAAAGAAACATCAAAAAATCCCGACGATGCTTATGTTGAGATTCACAAAAAATTGCGAGACGGAGATTTGGCCACTCCAGAAAACGCAAGAGAATTTTTCAAATCTATCTTTGGTGCAGATAGATATGACCTTTCAAAAGTAGGACGATTCAGATTCAACAAAAGATTTGGATTGCCATTTACAGACAAAGCTACAGAAAAAAGAATTATAGATCTTGATGATCTTTTGATTATCATCAACAAAATTACAGAACTAAACACAACCCCGCACGCAGAACCAGATGATATTGATCACCTTGGATCAAGACGTGTTAGATATGTCGGAGAAACTCTTCAGCAAAAAATCAGAGTTGGTATGGCACAGATAAGGAGAAATGTTCAGAACCGAATGTCTACTATCGACACCGATTCTTCACTTCCTGTGAACTTTATTTCAGTTAAACCTCTCCAGGCTAGAATCAAAGAATTCTTTACGACAAACCAGTTGTCTCAGTTCATGCAACAGGAAAACACTCTTTCCGAGATAGAACATTTGCGAACACTTTCTGCTTTGGGACCAGGTGGTCTAAATAGATCAAGAGCTGGAATCGAAGTTCGAGACGTTCACCCTTCACACTACGGAAGACTTTGTCCTATCCACACACCAGAAGGTCCAAACATTGGACTTATCTTGAGACTGTCAGTTTATGCTCGAATAAATGACTTCGGAATGATCGAGGCTCCTTATGTAAAAGTAAAGAACGGAAAAATTACAGGAGAAGTCGTTTACCTAAACGCAGCCGAAGAAGAGAACTTTAAGATTGCTCACGCACAAACAAAATATGACAGTAAAGGTCATATTATGGATGAAAAAGTAGAGGTTCGTGTAAACGGAAAGCCAGTTTTGGTTGAAAAAGGAGAAGTGGATTATATTGACGTTTCAACAAGTCAGCCATTCTCAATTGCAACAAACATGATTCCGTTTCTAAATCATGACGATGCAAACCGAGCATTGATGGGTTCTAACATGCAAAAGCAAGCAACACCTTGTCTTGTTGCTGATGCCCCTCTAGTTGCAACAGGAATCGAAGAAAAAGCTGTTAGAAATACAGGAAGACTTATAATCTCTGATATTGACGGAATAGTCGAAGCAGTAGATGCAAAACACATAATCGTAAAAGATTCAAAAGGAAAAACAAGAACATACAAACTTGTAAGTTTTTCAAGAACAAACAACTTTACTGCATTCCACCAGAGACCAATAGTCGAGGTTGGACAAAAAGTCAAAAAGGGTCAGGTAATGGCCGATACTACTTCGTCAGATAACGGACAGCTTGCATTGGGACAAAATATCCTCGTTGCATTTATGTCTTGGTCTGGTTCAAACTATGAAGACGCGATTATTGTTTCTGAAAGATTGGTAAAGAAAAATACTTTCTCAAGTATTCACATTGAAGAATTCATAATCAACGTCAGAGATACAAAATTGGGACCAGAGGTTACAACTTGTGATATTCCAAACGTTGGTGAAGGAAAACTAAAAAATCTTGGTGAAGATGGAATCATTAGAATCGGAGCCGAAGTAAGACCAGGAGATATTTTGGTTGGAAAAATTACACCAAAGGGAGAGACACAACTTACTCCAGAAGAAAGACTTCTCAGGTCACTGTTTGGTGAAAAAGCTCGAGATGTAAAAGATACATCAAAGAGAATGGAAAACGGAAAGAGAGGGCGAATCATAAACGTTCAAGTATTTTCTAGAGAGAGAGGAGACAAACTCGAATCTGGAATCATTAAAAGAATCCACATCGAGGTTGCGCAAATCAGACATATTTCTGTTGGTGACAAATTGGCAGGACGACACGGAAACAAGGGTGTTATCTCTCGAATCCTTCCAGAGGAAGATATGCCATATATGGAAGACGGAACACCTGTCGATCTAATTTTGACACCGCTTGGAGTTCCAAGCCGAATGAACTTGGGTCAGATTCTCGAGCTTCACTTGGGTCTTGCTGCTAATACTCTTGGATACCAAGCAATCGTCCCTGCATTTGCCGGAGCAACAGACAAAGAAATAAAAGACGAATTGGTCAAGGCAGGATTCTCGACAGACGGAAAAATGAAATTATACGACGGACGAACCGGAGAAGCATTCGAACAAAACATTGCCGTTGGATATATGTATATTCTCAAATTGCACCACATGGTTGAGGATAAAATACATATGCGATCAATTGGTCCTTACTCTCTCATTACACAGCAACCTCTCGGAGGTAGAGCACAAGGTGGAGGACAGAGATTCGGAGAAATGGAAGTCTGGGCACTTTTGGGACACGGTGTTGCACACAACCTAAGAGAAGTTTTGACGATCAAATCTGACGACATTGTCGGAAGATCTGCTGCCTTTGATTCTATTGTGAAAGGCGAGCCAATCAGGCACCAGAACTTGCCAGCATCGTTCAATGTATTCCTTTACAACTTACGCGGACTCGCACTTGATGTAAAACTAGAGAAAAAGGTCGAAACAGGAGAAGAAGCTGATATGACAGAATAATCAAATTTATAAATCAAACTAAAAATAAAATTATGAACAAGCCATATCAAAAAGACGCTCCTGATTTCGACACATTGTCACTTCGCCTCGCATCACCTGACCGAATCAAAGAATGGTCATTTGGTGAAGTTACAAAAGCCGAGACAATCAACTATCGTACACAAAGAAGCGAAAAGAGCGGTCTTTTCGACGAAAAAATATTCGGTCCTGAAAAAGACTTTGAGTGTTATTGTGGAAAATATCGAGGAATAAGATACAAGGGAATTGTTTGTGAAAAATGTGGGGTGGAACTAACGAGAGCAATCGTTCGAAGAGAAAGAATGGGACACATCGAACTTGCTACACCTGTTTCTCATATTTGGTTCCTTAGATCAATGCCATCTAGAATCGGACTTATCACTGGTATAAACACAGGTGATCTTGAAAAAGTAATCTACTTTGCTGGATACTTGATAAACAATGTATCAGAAGACGAGAGAACACAGATTCTAAAAGATCTAGACAATGAATTCAAGAATAAAATAAAGCAAGCCAAGGATGATGCCGAAAAGGATGCCTTGAAGCAGAGATTTCTTGATACAAAAAGAGAAATTGAAGGAATACAGAGAGGTAGAGTAATTGACGAAGTCGAATACCACAACTATTCAATCAAATACGGAACTTTATTTGAAGCTGCCATCGGAGCAGAAGCCATTTACGATTTGTTCAGAAATATCGATCTTGCAAAGCTTGAAAAGCAAATTGGTGAAGAAATCGAAAAAGCTTCAACGGCAGAAATTCCAAAGTTAAACAAAAGACTTTCACTTGTTAAGTCAATGATTGCTTCTGGCACAAGACCAGAGTGGATGTTCCTAACAAAGATTCCAGTTATTCCTCCAGCAATCAGACCAATGGTTCCGCTTGATGGTGGTAGATATGCAACGTCAGACGTAAACGATTTGTATCGAAGAGTTATAAACAGAAATAACCGATTAAAGAAACTAAAGGAAATTCACGCTCCAGATGTTATTCTTCGAAACGAAAAAAGAATACTTCAAGAAGCAGTGGACGCTCTTATAGATAACTCAATCAGACACGGAGCAAATTCACAGGGAGCAACTAGCGCAGTTTCAAGAAGACAATTAAAGAGTCTTGCAGATAACCTAAAAGGTAAGAGAGGAATCCTCCGAGGAAACCTTCTCGGAAAACGAGTCGACTATTCTGGACGATCTGTTATCGTCGTCGGTCCTGATTTGCATTTGCATCAGTGCGGTCTTCCAAAGCATATGGCACTCGAATTGTTCAAACCTTTCGTTATCTCTGGATTGCTTAAAAAAGAATATGCATTCAACATAAGAGGAGCAAACAAACTGATTGATGATGAGATTCCAGAAGTTTGGGCAATCCTTGAAGATGTTATCAAAGACAAATATGTTCTTTTGAACCGAGCGCCAACACTTCACAGACTTGGTATACAGGCCTTCCAGCCTATCTTGATCGAAGGTTCTGCTATACAGGTTCACCCGCTTGTATGTACAGCATTCAACGCTGACTTCGACGGTGACCAGATGGCAGTACACGTACCTCTATCAACAGCGGCACAAATTGAAGCAAAAGAAATTATGGCTGCTGATAAAAACATCCTAAAGCCAGGTAGTGGTCTTCCAATCGTATCTGCAAAAATGCTTGATATTATTTTGGGATGTTTCTGGATGACAAAAGAAATGCCAGGAGAAAAAGGTGAAGGAAAATATTTTGAAAGTCCAAACGCTGCTATTAATGCTTATGACTTTGGAGTCGTATCATTCAGAGCAAAAATAAAAGTTCTCGCTACAGAAACTGAAAAGTATTCTAAATTCAACAGTGGATTATTTGAAACAACAGTCGGTAGACTTTTGTTTAACTCAGTTTTGCCTTCTGATTATCCATACTTAAACGAGGTGATGGAAAGAAAGCGAATGGCAGGATTGATTGACGATTTGATCGAAAAATATGGAATCGAACAAATTCCAGCTATTCTAGACAAAGTAAAAGCATTCGGATTCAAGTATGCTACAAAATCTGGTACAACATGGGGAATTGACGATGTTGTAATTCCAGAAGGAAAGAAAGTCGTTATCGAATCTGCAAAGAAAGAGGCAGAAGAGGTGATGGAACAATTCAATATGGGTCTTCTTTCAAGAGAAGAAAGATTACGAAAAAATATAGAAATCTGGCACGGAGCAAAGAGCAAGGTTGAAAAACTTATTCCAGATACATTGAACAAAAACGGTTCTGTTCACGATATGGTTTATTCTGGTGCCAGGGGATCGTTTAGTCAGATTACACAGATGGCCGGAATGAAAGGTTTGATCCAATCTACTTCTGGAGAGACAATTGAATTCCCAATCATTTCTTGTTCAAAAGAGGGTCTAACACCTATTGAATACTTCATTACGACTCACGGTTCAAGAAAAGGTCTTACAGACACGGCTCTTAACACAGCTAAAGCTGGTTATCTAACCCGAAGGCTGTTCGACGTTTCTCAAGACGTGATTGTAAAAGAAGATGATTGTAAAACAAAGTCTGGAATCGTAATTACAAACGAGACATTTTCAGGTATCGAAGTTCCAATCTCAAAACACATAAAAGGTAGATTCCTCGCATCTGATGTTGTGTCACCAAGTGGAGAAGTTCTATTCAAAAAAGGCGACTACATAAACAAATACGATGCAGACAAAATCGAGAACGCAAAAGTTACGAAAGTGATTGTAAGATCACCGATGACTTGCGAGACAATGAACGGAGTATGTGTAAAATGTTATGGAAACGATCTCGGAAATAATAAAATCATAAATATTGGTGAAGCCGTCGGTACAGTTGCTGCACAGGCCATCGGTGAACCAGGAACACAGCTTACAATGCGTACATTCCACGCCGGAGGTACTGCATCTGTTGGTGGAGACATCACAACCGGTCTTCCCCGAGTAGAAGAAATCTTTGAAAAGAGAAAGCCAAAGAACCCAGCTGTAGTTAGCCATGTTGATGGTACTGTTACTGATATCAAAATCACACCAAAGGAAAAAATTATCACA
The DNA here is from genome assembly GCA_965230995.1 of uncultured Candidatus Saccharibacteria bacterium. Taxonomy (GTDB): domain Bacteria; phylum Patescibacteriota; class Minisyncoccia; order Phycocordibacterales. The sequence continues at coordinate 687,924 of OZ246398.1, read as the reverse complement.
ATCGTTCCAGAGGTTGGTGACAAAAAATCAAAATCAAAAGCAAGCGAAGTTGAATATTCAATGAGTCTTAATAGAACAATATTGGTAAAAGTTGGCGACGTTGTAAAGAAAGGCCAGCTTGTAACAGATGGTTCTGCGGACCTTGAAGAACTATTCAAATTTGCAGGAAAAGATCAAACAGCAGAATATATCATTCACGAAATCAGCAAACTCTACGAACTTCAAGGAGAAAGCGTTTCAAGAAAGCATATCGAGGTCATCATCAAGCAAATGTTCTCTAGATTCAAGATAAAGAAAGCCGGAAACACTTCATTTGCAAAAGGTGACGTTGTAGAGGATGCTGTATTTGAAAATGAAAATAGAAAGACACAGGATTTGGGAGGAGAAACTGCAGAAGCAACACCTGTAATTATGGGTATTACAGAAGTAGCACTCTCACGAAAGAGCTTCCTGTCTGCTGCTTCATTCCAACACACAACAAGAGTGCTCATTAATGCCGCTGTTAGAGGTACAGAGGACAAATTGATTGGTCTAAAGGAAAACGTAATCTTGGGACGAAGTATTCCTGCTGGTACAGGATTTGTCGGAAGTCCAAAACACAAGTTGGTTGCTGAAAAGCTTGCAGAAAAAAGAAATCAAGAAGAAATCATATCTTAGGATCAATTTAGGCAGGACGTGTAGTTAATTCAACAAAAAATGTCACGAGCCGTCGAAAAGATCAAAGAAAAATTAAACATAGTCGATGTGGTGAGTTCTTATGTGACTTTGAAAAAAGCAGGAATTCACCACAAAGGACTGTGTCCTTTCCATAACGAGAGGACGCCGTCTTTTACTGTATCTGCCGAAAGAAATTCCTATTATTGTTTTGGTTGCGGAGCAAAAGGCGACATATTTTCGTTTATACAAGAATACGAAGGTGTTGATTTTAAAGAAGCTCTAAAAATTCTTGCGGATAGATCAGGGGTAGATCTTTCAGATGAAAAATACACTCAAGAAAAAAAGATAGACAAAAGTCTTTATGATGTTTTGTCGCTCGCAATGGATTATTACATTTCTTTGTTCAATGTATCTTCAGATATAGAAAAATATCTTTTGGATAGGGGAATGAAAAAAGAAACAATCATTGCTTGGAATATTGGCTATGCTAGAGACGAATGGCGAGGGCTGTATGATTTTCTTTCTGCCAAAGGTATCAGCAAAGAAAAAATGCTTTCTGCCGGACTAGTAAAGAAAAAAGAGGGGTCAGACCAAGTCTATGACGTATTTCGTGGCAGAATCACTTTTCCTATTAGAGATGCAATGGGAAGAATTGTTGCCTTTACTGGCAGAATTACAGTAAAGGATGATAATTTACCTAAATATCTAAATACTCCAGAAACAGAAATTTTCAACAAATCAGAAATTCTTTATGGTTTGGACAAAGCAAAGCAAGCCATTAGAAAACTAGACTATGTTGTAATAGTAGAAGGCCAGATGGATGTAATTATGTCACATCAGGCAGGTGTTAAAAATGTTGTAGCATCATCAGGTACTGCTTTTACTACTTCGCATCTTGCAAAATTATCACCAATTACAAAGAGAATAATTTTTGCTTTTGATAGCGACAAAGCTGGAATAAGCGCACTAAAGAGATCTGCTTTGCTTGCATTAAAAGCGGGTTTTGATGTAAAGGCACTTGTTCTTGTTGGAAGTAAAGATCCAGCAGATATGGTAAAGGAAAATCCAGATTTATGGATAAATTCTCTCAAGGGATCAAAACCAGTCATAGATTATCTTTTGTCTGAATTAATTGATGAAAAAATTGATACTAGAAACAAAGTCAAAAAAATATCTTCAGACATAATGCCATTCGTTGCTTCTCTTACAAGCCCGATAGAAAAAGCTCATTATATAAAAAAGATTTCAGAATTATTTTCTCTTTCTGAATCAGCGGTTTGGTCAGAACTTGAAAATGGTGCAAAATTAGAAAGTGTTACAAAAGATGAGATAAAAGAAGAAATAAAACAAGACGGTAGACTTTCTGGAAAAGAAGAGAGAGAAAGAATGATTGTTGGAGCCCTTTTACTTTCCGAGAGAAACGGAGGAATTCCATATTTGGAAAAAAATCATATCAGAACAGAAATTGAAAGAATAAAAGGACAAGAAGGGTTGAGGATTTTGCTTGAAAAATTTGATGGTAAAGAAGAAGAATTATTATTTCAATCCGAAGAATATCTTTTAAAAGAACAGGGCAAACCAAATGAACTAGTTTCTTCTCTGCTAAGTTCTTACGAAATAGAGCATATAAACGTAGAATTACAAAAAATTAAACAAGAAATGCGTTTTTCAGAACAGAAAGGGGATTCAGGTAAAACATTAGAGCTTTCGGAAAAATACGACAAATTAAACAAGAGAAAACATAGTTTACTTGCAACATAGAGATAAAAAGGATATTTTAATAAGAATTAACAATCAAAAAGATGCCTCAAAAGAAAAAAACTCCAAAAACAAAGGTTTCAAGTAAAAAACCAGCAAAGAAGGTAGAAAAAAACAAAAGTAAAGTCAAAAAGGCCGTAAAACATTTCATAAAATCTGAACCAAAAACAGAAGTAAAAGAACCAAAACTTTCTTCAAAGGAAAGAGCAAAACAAATAGAAGACAAGACAAAAAAACTTCTTCAAAAAGGAAAGGAGAGGGGCTTTATTACCTATGATGAAATTCTCAAGGAATTTCCTCATATCGAAGACGATATAATCTTTCTCGATGAACTCTACGAAAAAATAGCAGATGCTGGAATAGATATTCTAGAAGGGGGAAGTCTTCTTGATGAAAATCCAGAAGAAGGGTTGATGTCAAAAAAATATCAGTACAACAAAGGTGCTGATAGTTCATACGATTCAATCCAAATGTATCTAAAGGAAATAGGTCAGTACCCGTTGATTTCTGGTGCTCAAGAAAAAGAACTTGCAAGGAGAATAGAAGCTGGTGATACAGAGGCAAAAAATTTGCTCGCAAGATCTAACCTTAGATTGGTAGTTTCTATTGCTAAAAAATATGTAGGAAGATCACCTGATTTGACTTTGCTCGACCTAATCCAAGAAGGAAATCTCGGTTTGTTTAAAGCCGTAGATAAATTCGATTGGACAAAAGGTTACAAATTCTCTACTTATGCAACTTGGTGGATTAGACAGGCTATCACAAGAGCTCTAGCAGATCAGTCACGAACAATTAGAGTACCGGTGCATATGGTTGAAACAATTGCAAAATATAAACAGGTCGTTAGAAGACTTTCGCAAGATTTGGGCAGAGATCCTCTACCAGAAGAAATTGCTATCGAGATGAATCTAGAAGTAGACAAGGTTTATCAAATAGAAAAAATTGATCAAAGTACAGTTTCTCTTGAAAGTCCTGTTGGAGACGATGGTGATGATGGAAAGAGTACACTAGGAGACTTTGTTGCTGACGATAAAATACTTTCTCCAGATCAGGAAACATCAAGAAGAATTATTTCAGATCAAGTGCGTGAAATACTCGATGATCTACCTCCAAAAGAGAGAAGAATTCTCGAAATGCGACACGGTTTGGTTGATGGTATAACACACACACTAGAAGAAGTCGGCAAGGAATTTGGTGTTACAAGAGAGCGAATCAGACAAATCGAAGCAAAGGCCCACGAAAAAATCAGACAGCACGAAAAGATTGATAGACTACGAGGTTACTAATATTAAAAACGCTTCTGCCCAGGCAGAAGCGTTTTTGATTAGGTAGTTTTTTACTTTTGTTTTAAACTGATATATATGGATACAAAGGAATTCACAAATAGCTATAAGAGGTTAAATAAAGAGCAAAAACGAGCTGTAGATATGATTGAAGGTCCAGTTGCGGTAATTGCTGGCCCTGGAACAGGCAAGACGACAATCCTGTCTCTTCGAATTGCTAACATTTTGCGAAAAACAGACACAAAACCTGAACAAATTTTGGCTCTTACTTTTACTAATGCTGGAGTGAGAGCGATGCGAGAAAAACTTTTTACTTTGATTGGTGATGCTAGCTATAGATTAAATATTTTTACCTTCCATTCATTTTGTGAATACGTAATAAAGAATTTTGAATTCTATTTTGAAGATTTTTCAAGCAGAAGCGCAATTGATGACATAGAAAGGATTAATGTTGTAGAAAAAATAATCAAATCTAGTGAATACAAACATATCACTTCAAAAAACGATGAATTATCTTCTGTAAAGAGAATATTGGATGCAATTGATAGTATAAAATCAGAAGGTCTAAGTCCAAAGGAATTTGATAAAAGAATATTAGATTGGAGAAATTCTCTAATGTCTTCGGACGAGGTTTATTACAAGAAAAAAACAGGTGTTTATAAAGCGGGTGACATTAAACCGGCTGAAGCAGATAAGATAGAGGGCAAAGTAAACAAAGCAAAAGAAATATGTGATTTTCTATACAAATACGAAGAAGAGCTAACCGCAAGAAGGTATTACGACTTTAACGATATGGTTTTGTCTGTAATTAATGCTCTAGAAAATAACTCTGATCTGAGGCTCGAATTAGGTGAACAATTTCAATATGTCCACGTAGATGAACACCAAGACACAAACGACGGACAAAACAAATTGATTGAGCTTTTGACTAATGCTCCACATCTAGAAGGCAGACCAAATCTATTTACGGTGGGAGATGAAAAACAGTCTATATATAGATTCCAGGGGGCGAGTGAAAAGACATTTAATCATTTAATCGATTTGTTTAGAGACGTTGAAATTATCTCTCTAAAAGAAAATTACAGATCAACAAAAGACATCTTAGATTCTAGTCACAGTTTGATATGTCTTAATGGAGAAAAATATCAAGACCACAAATTATCTACGCAAAAATCAAATAGCGAAAAGGTCGAAGTGTCAGAATTTTCAAATTATAAGTTCGAGCTACTTTATGTTGCAAAGAAAATTTTGGAATTGATAAAAAAAGGAGAAAAACCGAATGACATCGCAATTATTTACAGAAAAAATAAACTAATAGACGACATAAAACACGTTCTGCTTGCCTTTGGTATTCCATTTTCTGTCTATTCAAAAGACAATGTTTTGTCTGATCCGCATATACAATCTGCAATTCTGCTTCTAAAATCAGTCTCAAATCTTTCGGATGACGAATCTCTTGCAAAACTACTTTTGTGTGAATTTCTTGGTTTGCCACAAAACGAAGTTATCGCTATTACTAATGGATATGCATTTGAAAAGAGAAAAAACACCATAAACCTCGTCTCATATCTTGGTGATTCTAGAAAACTTTCAAAAATTGGCATAGTAGATACTTCAAAATATGAGTCAATTTCTAAAAAACTTATCTCTCTAAAATCAGAATCAGATAATTACGACGCGGTAGATTTCTTTAAAAAAGTCCTAAATGATTGTGGATATATTTCACATATAGCAAAATCAAAAGACGGAATAATTAATATTCTGAAATTAGACAAAATTTTTGAAGAAATTAAAAGACACAAATCAAAGAAGAAAAATTATTATATAAAAGATATTGTTACTCTGTTTGATCTCTGTGATAAATACGAAATTGAAGTTAAAAGCGAAGATCTAGAAATTGTAGATGGGGTTAGGCTTATGACCGCTCACAAGAGTAAGGGGCTCGAATTTAAATATGTTTTCATTGTAAATGCCACAAGAAAAAATTGGGAAAAACAGAGAGGGGGCATTAGATTCAGTCTTCCAATTGATACCGTAAAAGAATGTGTTGAAGATGAAAGGAGACTTTTTTATGTCGCTATGACCAGAGCAAAGAATGGTTTGTATATTTCATCATCACAGAGCGATTGGGAAGGTGGGGATTTAGAAAAAAGCCAGTTCTTAAATGAAATAGAAGAGCAAAGCATAAAAAGAATAGAGACAGCTGATTTTGAAAAAACATCTATAGGTGACTTGAAAACTTTTCTTACATATTATGAAAAGAAAAAAGATGACTTTGACAAAGATCTTATCAAAAGGCTATTTCTTGAACGAGGTATTAGTGTAACTGCACTAAATAATTATATTAAATGTCCACTGAAATATTTCTATAAAAATCTAGTCAGAATACCTTCGCCGTATTCACCAATTATGATTTATGGAGATGCTGTACACAAAACTCTTGAATATTTCTTTAAAAAAAGCAAAGAGGAAGGGGTATTTTTAAAGAAACAAGAAATCCTGGATTCCTTTAAAGGATATATGCTAGAAACATCATTAAACGACAGAGATTATAAAAAATATCTAAAGCGTGGTCTTGAAAATATTTCTGATTATTACGATGAATACCATAAAAAATGGTCATTTAATGTTGATGTTGAACAGAAAATAACCAAAACAATCGAAATTCAGGATGAAAAGATAAAATTAACAGGAAAAATAGACAAGATAATTTATCTGGACAAAATTGGCGAGGGTAATATTTCATTGGTTGACTACAAAACAGGTAAAACATATTCGCAAAAAGATAAACAAGAAAAGGAAGGTCTAGATAGGCAGATAGTCTTTTATCATTTGCTTTTGGATGGCTATAGGGATGGTTTCGTAAAAATACAAGAAGCCCTTTTGGACTTTATAGAAAAAAACGAAGAAAAAAAAGCATTTGAACAAAAAACAAAAAATGTCACTGACGAGGATATCCAGCATATCAAAGAAGAAATATTTGGCATGACAAAAGATATCCTTTCCGGAGACTTCCTTAAAAAGGGTTGCGGTGAAAAGAATTGCGAATATTGCGCTCTAAAAAATCTTTAGGCGAGTATTATATCTAGGATTGATTTTACGAGATTGAATGGCAGAGCTCCAAACATAGCTACTTTGTCTTTGTTTTCACTATCTACTCTAACGACATAGTAAGAAGTATCGCCATCTGTAAGCTTGTCGTTCAATTCTTTGATTGCCAATATTTTGTCGTCAGAAAGTTTTTCGTTCAGAATAATTACGTTGTAAGGTGTTCCCGATGCACCAGCAACAGTGGCCTCGACAACTGATTCCTCTACTTTATTTTTATATGTTCCAGCGTCTACGCATTTTTTTAAATCAGACTGTGGTACTCCAGCCTTTGATGAAAGTGAATATAGTTCTGATGAAGCTATCCCGCCATTTGTTCTTTTTGCAAAATATATTGAATCGAGGAAAGTCCAGAATGATTCGGATCCTTTGATAGATGCAACGCATTCTGTTGCTTCAGCTTGCATACGTGCGTTTGGATGAAGTCCATCAATAGGGAAATGCCTATATACCCAAGCTACTTTTCCGTCCTTTCCATATTGGTCCATAACTTGCTTCATAGTTGTATGAAAGTTCTTGCAATATGGACAGTCAGTATCTGAATATTCAACTATTTTTGCATAAGCGTCGGGTTTTCCGAGTATGTGATCATCTGTTGATACTTGCTTTATATCAATCTTGAAAGATGTGTTTGCCTCTGTTGATTTTGTGTTTGTCGCCTCGCTATCACCTTTATTCACATAAAATATTGATCCCGCGACCAGGATTCCAGCGATTACTATTGCAATTGGAACTGAATTATTTTGCATTACTTTTTTCTTAATTTATATACTTATGAGTATAGCATTTTAATTTAAAATTGGTAGAATATCCATTATATGCAAATAGAGTTATTATATTCATTTATAGCTGTTTTTTCGGTAAGTGTCATATCCCTAGTGGGTATTTTCTTTTTATCATTAAGCAAAAAAATTCTAGATAGAATAATTTTCTTTTTGGTTAGCCTGTCTGTGGGTGTGCTCTTGGGAGATGTATTTGTTCATATATTGCCAGATACATTAGCAGAGGCAGAATCTGAGATGGCTTTGGCGGTCAGTGTCTTTTTGGGTGTACTCGTATTCTTTGTTCTGGAAAAATTCTTTAGATGGCATCATGCACACTCTATTGATGAAAACGAATGCAAAGACTGTCATGTAGAAGGAGAGAAACACGCCACAGAATCAAGCGAACACATAGGCAAGATGGTAATATTTGGAGACGGTATCCATAACTTGATTGATGGAATTGTAATAACAGCATCATTTATGACAAGCGTGCCTTTGGGTATTGCAACAACAATTGCTGTTTTATTCCACGAAATTCCACAAGAAATCAGTGACTTTGCTATTTTGCTTCACTCGGGTTTTTCTAGGGCAAAAGCATTAATTTTAAATTTCAGTTCCGCACTCGTTTCTCTGCTTGGAGTAATTGTTGTGTTACTTGCAAAAGACGTTGATGGATTTTTAATTCTTGCAAATGCATTTACAGCAGGGGCATTCATCTATATTGCCGCTTCAGACCTTGTGCCAGAATTACATAAAATAACTGAAGTCAAAAAATCACTCATCCAATTTCTCGGAATAGTTGCCGGTTTTCTAATTATGGTTGCCTTTGTTATCTTTGAATAATTAAAAAGGCAGGGTGTGAGTCATTGCTCCAGCGTCACCGAGATTTTCCCATTTTGAAACGTCTAGTTTAATTTCAATTATCTTTCCACCTTCTTTGAATTTGAGCAGGCTATTTTTCATAGCAAAATCATAAACATCTTTTGTGATACGGACGTCATCTAGACAGTATGATTTAACTTTTTCTTTTTCTCCGTTTCTCCACCATTTCACAGCATCGAGACCGTGTCCTGATTTATTTATTCCTAGAGTCCCTTCTGCAATTTGATCTAATTTCATTCTTCTTCCAAATTGGTCCTTGATTTCCTTCAGTATATCGAGGTTTTTTATTCTTGATAAATCTCCAGGATAATATTTGTTTAGAAGTGGCAAATCAAAATGTTCGGAATTAAAACCAATCATAATGTCTGTCTTTTCTAATATTGGCCAAAGCTTGCCGAGCTCTTCTTTTTCGTAGCTGTAATAACTATCTGTTTCGGAATCATAAACACCCACAACAGATATATCCAAATCTTCTGAATTCGTAGAACCGACTTCGGAAAATACATTAGAAGTTTCAATGTCAAAAACTATTTTTCTCATACGAGAGGAAATTATCTCACAATTATGATAAAAAGAAAATTAATTGCGAGGTTTTATAACAGAAGCAAATTCATCCAATTTTGTTTTTTCAACCTTGCCAGTTTCAAGGTGTTTAATTTCAAAAATTCCACTTTCAGTTTCTTTTTCTCCGATACAAACAATGAAAGGAATTTTCATCTTTTCAGCTTTTTTAATTTGATCACCAACCTTTGTATTTGAGTTTGAAATGACCACATTTATTCCTTGCTCTCTCAATTGATCGGCAATCCTTAAAAGTGCATGCATTTCTGTTTCGTCAACTCTGCATATCATTAAATCAGTTTTGGAAATATTTGCTGGCAAGAGATTTCTGCTTTCCAAAAAGTCTCGCAATACTACATCTCCCATACCAAAACCGAAAGCCGGTATTTTTTCTTTGCCAAAGATTGATAGCAAATCATCGTATCTACCACCGCCAAACATAGAACGTCTGTTTTCAGGATTTGTATCAAAGACTTCAAATACTATTCCAGTGTAATAATCAAAACCCCTCATAAGTAGCGGATTGAATACGACATTCTTTATGCCTATTTTTTGAAGTCCGTCTATAATCTCTTTGACCAATACGATGTCTTCGTCTTTTTCTCCCAATTTTTGAATTACCGATTCCACATTTGAAATTGTTTTGAGAAAATCCTTTGCTTTGTCATTTAATACTTCAGAAACTGCATCTTCAAATGTTTCTTTTGGTATTTTGTTTTTCTTGTCGATGAGTTTTGATATTTTATATGAAGACTCGTCATCTAGCTCAAACAAATTGTATATTTTGTTTACAATCTTTCTATTATTTATTTGGATTACAAAATCACTTTCTTTTGCTCCAAAATTTAGCATTATTTTGCTTGCGAGAGAAAGTATTTCAAGCTCGGCTTCGATACCAGATATTCCAAACATATCAACGTTTAATTGATAGTGTTCTCGCAGTCTACCTTTTTGAGGTTGTTCGTATCTAAAAAGATTTGGAATAGAAAACCATCTGATAGGGAAGACAAGTTCCTTTTGTTTGTGCGCAATCATTCTTGCAAGGGTTGGAGTCATTTCTGGTCTCAGGGTAACTTCACGACCACCTCTGTCAGTGAATGTGTAAGTTTGTTCGTTTACGATTTCTTCTCCAGATTTTGCTTTGTATAGTTCTGCCGATTCTAAAATAGAAGCATCATATTGCAAAAAACCATAGCTTTCAGCGGTTTTTGTCCACACATTAAAAATGTGTTTTAAGATAGCCATATCTTCTGGATAAAAATCTCTCACCCCTTTGTAACTATCTGTAGAAAGGCCTTTGTTTTTCATATATAGCAATTCTAATCAAATAGAGCTCTTTTAACAAGTACAAATTTCTATATTAAAAATATTTTTTATGTATAATCAGCATAATGGAAAATGTAATCAGGATTTGGAAAAAAGAAGGCGAGACTCCTCTACAGGTCATAAATAGAATTAGATCTGAAAAACCAGAATACAAAGACATAAAAATGACTTACGCTGGGCGTCTTGATCCATTGGCACAAGGTGAAATGATTATACTTTCGGGTGAAATGGTACATAGAAAAAATGAATTTACTATTCTTCCAAAGACATACGAAACTGATATTGTTTTGGGTATTGGCACAGACACCTTTGATCCTCTTGGTCTGGTTCTAAATGAAGCAAATATTAAAAAAGATTTTGAAGAAAAAATTGAAAAATTTGTACAAAAAAATATTGGGGAAATAGAACAAAAATATCCGTTATATTCTTCTAAAACAGTAAACGGAATTCAGTTGCACAATCACGCAAGGGAAAACAGTGACGTTATTTTGCCTTCTCACAAGGTCACTGTTTATTCTGCAGAAATATTATCAATAGGGGAAATTGATAGTAGCGAATTAGAGAAAGAGATATATAGAAAAATATCAACTGTCTCGGGTGATTTTAGACAAAAAGAAATATTGGATAGATGGAAAGATTTTTTTGGTACTACAAATTTTGAGTCTTTCCCGATTATTAAAATGAGATTGAATGTTGGCTCAGGTTTTTATGTTAGAGCTTATGCAAACGATCTTGGAAAATCAATTGGTAGTGAAGCTTTTGCTTTAAATATAACTAGGACAAAAATCGGTTGATACGAACAAGCCACCTCTTCTTGGGTGGCGGGGTCTCCTATTTTTGTGCGACTAGGTTTGAGAACGCAACGGTGATTGCTATCACCAGCATCAGAGTCGCGATGAGAATCTCGGTCAGGTTCGCACTGAAAAAACCTTGTTTCTTTTGGCTTTCCACAACACAGACTCCACGAAAGGTTCAATTGGCTGTTCTTCAATATATCAAAAATAATTATCTTGTAAACTTTATTAAAAAACACCCGAGCGGGTGTTTTTTAAAATTATTCTCCAGCTTTGTGAGTGGTCCTGCCGGCTTTGTCGCGGGCTGATTTTGTGAGAAAGACTTTTCTAAGTCTGACTGATTCCGGAGTGATTTCTATATATTCATCGTCTGACATTGTTTCCATTGCTCTTTCAATATCCAGTTTAAATGCAGGGACGAGGAATATTCCATCGTCTGAACCAGAAGCTCGCATATTTGTAAGTTGCTTTCCTTTTGTTGGGTTTACATACAAATCATCACCTTTTGTGACGCTACCAACTACTTGTCCTTCGTAGACTTGGTTTCCAGGTTCAACAAATAGAAGCCCTCTTTTTTGTAGGTTGTCCAAAGCAAATGCGAGGCATTTTCCGTTTTCCATAGATATCATTGAACCGTAGAGAGTTCGAGTTATTTCTCCTGCATATTCTCTGAATTCTAGAAATCTAGAAGATAGGATTCCTTCGCCTCTAGTATCGACTATGAATTGTCCTCGGAAACCCAAAAGACCTCTTGTTGGGACATTGTAAATCATTTTTACTCGTCCACCTTCTGTTTCCATATGCATCATCAAACCTTTTCGTAGGTTCAATTTTTCGATTATTCCACCAGAAACCGCTTCAGGTACATCGACGATTACTTCTTCAAAAGGTTCTTTTTTGATACCGTCTTCAATTTTGAAAACAACATGAGGTTGAGATACTTGAACCTCGAAGCCTTCTCTTCGCATATTTTCGAGGAGGATTGCAATATGAAGTTCACCACGTCCGTAGACTGTGTAATAATCTGATCTTGAAAAATCCACTTTCAAACCAACGTTGACTTCCATTTCTTTCTCTAGTCTGTCGCGAATTTGTCTACCGGTAACATAAGTTCCTTCTCGTCCGGCAAAAGGTGAATCGTTAACCAAAAAGTTTAGAGAAATTGTTGGTTCGTCTACTGCAATAGAAGGAAGGGGAGAATCACCTTCGTGTGTTGCAATACTGTCACCGATGTAAATTTCAGGTAAACCAGCAATCATTACAATATCTCCGTTCTGTGCAATATCAGTTTCTTTTCGGTTTATATTTTCAAAAGAAAATATTTTTGTAAGTTTACCCTTGTAGCTTTCTTTGCCTGGATGCAAAACGAACACTGGGTCACCAATTTTTATGTTGCCTTTATAGACTCTGCAAATAGCCATACGTCCTAGAAAATTGTCGTAAGCAAGATTGAATACCTGTGCAATACCAGTTTCTTTTTCATCTGGTAGGCTTGGTTTGACTTCTTCGAGTACAACATCCAAAAGAGGATTGAGATTTTCATTTGCATCCTCTAATTTTCTTTTTGCAATTCCATCACGGCCAATTGCATATACTGTTGTAAAATTAACCTGGTCTTCGTTAGCACCAAGATCAAAAAATAGTTCAAGTACTGAATTGTGTGTTTTGATAGGGTCAGAAGCGGGCTTGTCTATTTTGTTTATAACAACAATAGGTTTGAGTCCAAGTTCGAGAGATTTTTTCAAAACAAATCTTGTCTGAGGCATTGGTCCTTCTTGGGCATCAACAACGAGGAGAACTGTATCGATAGATCGCAAAACACGCTCTACCTCTGAACCAAAATCGGCGTGACCGGGTGTGTCTACTATGTTAATCTTTGTTCCTTTGTAATATAGAGATGTATTTTTTGCGTAGATTGTAATACCTCGCTCTCTTTCAAGATCATTGCTATCCATAGAGACTCCCTCTTCTACCATTCCGTTTTGTCGCAAAAGCGCGTCGGTTAGGGTTGTTTTTCCGTGGTCAACGTGAGCGATAATTGCAATATTTCTGATTTCCATAAATTCTATTTAAAAAAGACCTTTCAGCCCATATTTCTATTGAGTAAGAAATATATCATAAAAACTCTTTGCTGTATAGGGATTTTTGTATCAAAAAAGGCGCGTCAAGCTTTACGCGCCCATCCTCCTGTGTCGGTTACTGTTGTGCAAGTGCCATACGTGCCTTGACGGTGATGCTGTCCCTGTTGTCAAGGAACTCCGAGTGGATCATGCGAACGTTATCCGATTCAAGGAATTGCTTCCCCATGTTGATTGAGAAGCGGTGATACCTCGGAAAGCTCGTCATCCGGTCGTAGCAGAAGATGAACTTGATTTCTGCCTCGATGCCCTCACCACGTGCGGGCAGGTTACTGTCGGAGAGATTAATCTCCACGGCTACGAACTGCCCCTCTAAATCGTCGTGTTCGCAGATGAATCTGAGCAACCCATCCTGAACCAGACGCAGGAACTCGAACTGAGAGATGTCTGCCCTGGTGGTGATCACTATTCCAGGTCTGTCAGCGTCCATTACACACCTCGCTAAATTGATTGCCGATTAGGAACTGTTTCGAACCTATTATTACTATACAACAGTTCTATAAAAAAATCAAATACTTTTAACAATATAAAATTATGATAGAATAGCCCAATAAATAGAAAAATTATGTCAAAAATAAAAAAAGTATGGGGAAGAGAGATTTTGGATTCGCGAGGTAATCCTACAGTCGAGGTTGAAATAACACTTGCGGATGGAAGCTTTGGTAGGGCATCTGTGCCATCTGGCGCTTCAACTGGAAGTCACGAAGCTGTTGAGCTTCGAGATGGTGGAAAGAGATACGGCGGAAAAGGTGTTTTGAACGCTGTTTCAAATATAAATACAGTCATTTCAAAATTGATAAAAGGCAAAGAATGGACGCAAAAAACAATCGATATGGCAATGATTGAATTAGATGGAACAAACAACAAAGGCAAATTAGGAGCAAATGCAATTCTCGGTGTTTCTTTGGCTTTTGCAAAAGCAACAAGTCAATCAAAAAAAGTTCCTTTGGCAAAATATTTTAAACAAATTGGAAAGACTGGCTATGAAATGAGACTTCCTGTCCCAATGATGAATATCCTAAACGGAGGAAAACACGCAGACAAATCAACAGATTTGCAAGAATTTATGATAATGCCTGCTGGTGCCAAGACTTTTAGCGAAGCCTTGATGTGGGGTACAGATGTATTTCACACTCTAAAGAAAATTCTAAAAGAAAAAGGTTTTGCTACAACTGTTGGTGATGAAGGTGGTTTTGCACCATCACTTACTTCAAACGAAGGTGCTCTTGAATTAATTATCGAAGCAATCACAAAAGCCGGATATGTTCCAGGAAAAGATATCGGAATTGCAATAGATGCTGCGGCAAGCGAATTATACAAAGATGGAAAATATCATCTAGTTTGTGAAAACAAAGTTCTCTCAAGCGAAGAAATGATATCTATGTATGAAGCCTGGGTATCTAAATATCCAATCCTATCAATAGAAGACCCTCTACACGAAGACGATTGGGATGGATATATTTTGATGACAAAGAAACTCGGAAAGAAAGTCCAAATTGTTGGAGATGATTTGTTTGTAACAAATACAGAAAGACTAGCAAAAGGTATTTCAATCAAGGCTGGAAATTCAATTTTGATAAAATTAAATCAAATTGGAACAGTAACAGAAACTATTGATGCGATAAATATGGCAAAAAAAGCTGGCTATACATCAATCGTTTCTCATAGATCAGGCGAAACAGAAGATTCAACTATTGCTGATGTCGTTGTTGGTCTTGGAACAGGTCAGATAAAGACAGGATCACTATCTCGAAGTGATCGCGTTGCAAAATACAATAAATTGCTTCGAATCGAAGAATACCTTGGCAAAAAAGCAACCTTTGCAGGAAAAAAAGCTTTCAAAGCGTAATCAAAAAGAAAAAGCCCGTTCGGGCTTTTTCTTTTTTCATTGAATAAAAGCCTTAAAATAGTGTATAATCGCGCGTATGAATACAAAAAAACAAGTAGCACTGATTATTTTGGACGGTTGGGGATATAGAGAAGACACAAAGGATAACGCAATTGCAGCATCAAAAAAACCTAATTTTGATAGAT
The DNA here is from genome assembly GCA_965230995.1 of uncultured Candidatus Saccharibacteria bacterium. GTDB lineage: Bacteria > Patescibacteriota > Minisyncoccia > Phycocordibacterales. The sequence goes on along the minus strand of OZ246398.1, from coordinate 672,619 downwards.
TATGGAATACATATCCGCATGCGCTACTAAAAGCAAGCGGGCTTGCTGTGGGTTTACCAGAGGGCCAAATGGGAAATAGTGAAGTCGGGCACACAACGCTAGGTGCTGGAACACCTGTTCCAACAGACTTGGTTAGAATTGCAAATGCAATAAAAGCAGGTGAATTTGATACAAATGAATCTTTTAAAAAACTTTTTGAACACGTAAAGAAAAATAATTCTGTTTTACACGTTCAGGGTTTGCTTAGTCCGGGCGGTGTACACAGTCATATGGAACATCTTTTTGCTTTTCTTGAATCTGCAAAAAAAGCAGGAGTAAAGAAAGTAGCAATACATATTTTTACAGATGGTAGGGACACTCCACCACAAAGCGGGGCAGAGTATGTAAAAAATCTTGAAAATAAAATTAAAGAAATCGGAATCGGTTTTATTGCATCGCTCTCTGGAAGGTTTTTTGCAATGGACCGAGACCATAATTGGGACAGGCTTGAGAGAGTAGAGAAAGCTTTGTTTGAATGTAAGGGTGATTTTTGCACTATCGAACCTTCAGAATATCTAAAACAGCTTTATGGTAAAGGAAAAGTCGATGAACATATCGAACCCGTAGTGTTTTCGGATGGAAGTAATGATGACTACAAAATAAAGGCTCACGATGGCGTCTTCTTTTTCAATTTTAGAGCAGACAGAGCCAGAATGCTTTCAGAAAAAATAATACAAAAAGCTACTGATTCTGATATATATTTTGTTACATTAACAGAATACGAAGCAGATTTTCACTGTGACGTTGCATTTCCTCCGCTTAGGGTGGACGCATCTCTTGCTGTGGAATTAGCAAATGCAGGTATTACACAAGTTCATATTGCAGAGACAGAAAAATATGCTCACGTCACATATTTCTTTAACGGAGGTTTCGAAGGAAAGCACAAGGGTGAATCTCATATAATGGTTCCAAGCAGAAAAGATGTTCCAACACACGATTTGGCTCCAAAGATGAAAGCAAAGGAAATAACAGAAAAGGCAATTGAGCAAATTGAATCTGGAACAGAATTTATTTTGATGAATTATGCCAATCCAGATATGGTAGGGCATACTGCAAATGTTCCGGCGATAATAGAAGCCATAGAAGAAGTCGATCTAGAATTAGGCAAAATTGTAGAACTGGCAGAAAAAAGAGGTGTTACTTTGATTATTACTGCTGATCATGGAAATGCAGAGATAAACATAGACCAAACAACTGGTGCTAAACATACTGCCCATACAACAAACCCGGTTCCTGTAATTGTTAATATACCCGATAGGAAAATCAGAAATGGTGGTTTGTGCGATGTAGCTCCTACTGTTTTGGAATTATTTGGCCTAAAAAAGCCTTCTTCTATGGCAGGAGAGTCGCTTTTTGAAAAATAATTACAGAATAAAGTCAAATTCTTATCCACTAGGAATTTTCTTCTGGATAATGTATATTGTCGGTGTTTCTTATGCAAGATAACAAAAGCAAATCAATTGGATCAAGGATGGTTGTGCTCGCTCTTCAGCTTGCTTTTGTTTTTGCAATACCGGCTACCGTCGCAAGTATTTTTGGACCTTTTTTGGATGAAAAATTTGGATCAAAAGGTCTCTACACAATAATATTTCTCGTTCTTGCATTTGCATTATCTTGGACAATAGTCATTTTAAAATATCGAAAATCAAGGAAAGCAGAAATAGAAGAAAGTAAGAAATAACAAATTTATGATTAAACTAGGAATACACAGTGAAGTTCCAGATGTAGGTCCGACAACCGTATTCTCGATCGGAAACTACCCTGTTGCAAACTCTTCACTTATGGCATTTCTAGTTGTTCTTATTGTCGTGATTATCGCTTTATTTTTGAGAAAAGCATCAAAAGGAGTTCCGGGTAAATTTCAAAATTTCATTGAAATGGCATACGAAGGGGTCTTTGCTATCATCTATTCAGTTTCTGGCAGTAAAGCTCTCACAGAAAAAGTATTTCCTCTGGTGAGCGCTCTGTTTATTTTTATTTTCTTTTCAAATTATTCGAGTCTGATTCCTGGACTAAACGAAATCACGTATGGCGGGGCGCCTCTCTTTAGACCAGCAACGAGCGATTTTAATACAACATTCGCATTGGCTCTTTCGATGATACTTTTGATACAGTTCTATTCTCTAAAATCAGACGGAATAATAAAATACATCGGTAAATACATAAAAGTAAAAGAGCTTTATCACGGTTTTAGAAAAGGAATATCACACGGACTGTTTGCAGTTGTAGATTTCTGTATAGGTATACTTGATATTGTCGGTGAAATTGCAAAAGTAATATCGCTTTCGCTTCGTCTTTTCGGAAATATGTATGCAGGAATTGTGCTTTCGGCAGTTATTATGAGTGGTGTGGCGTTTGCCATACCCGCAGTGTGGATGGCGATGGGTTTTCTTTCAGCTCTGGTCCAAACCCTCGTCTTTTCTTTGCTTATCACGGCTTATTATTCGCTTTCGGTCGGAAATGTGGAAGAGCCAGATAAGCAAGTAGAAGAACTAAAAGTAATTATTAAATAATTTAAAAACAATGGAAATAGAATCAATGAGATTACTCGCAAAGGCAATAACAACTCTTTCTATGGGATGTTCAGCTTTGGGTGAAGGTATCCTAATGGCAAAGGCTTTCGAAGCAATGGGACGAAATCCTGAAATACAAGATCAGCTTTTCACAAAAATGATCATCGGTGTTGCTATGGCAGAATCAACAGCTATTTACGCTCTTGTTGCATTCTTCCTTATCTAATAGGCTTTTATGCAAACTTTATTAGATATTTTAGGAAACATAGGATTTGATTGGAAGGTTGCTTTGGCTAACCTGGCAAACTTTCTGATTATTTTCTGGTTACTCAATAAATTCATTTTTGGACGCGTTCGAGATATTCTAAAGAAAAGAAAAGAAGATATTCGTTCGTCCATAGAAGAAAGCCAAAAAGCAAAGACTGCAATCCTAATGGCCGAAGAAGAGAAGAAAGGTATTCTTGCTGAAGCAAAAATGGAGGCGGGAGTAATTGCCGAAAATGCATACAAAAAAGCAAAGCAAACAGTTGAGATGGCAATAAAAGACGCAGAAAAAGAGGCAAGGGCAGTCGTAAAAGATGCAGAAAAAATAATTGAAAAAAAGAAACTTGAATCAGAAAAGGAACTAAAGAAAAAAACAAGCGATCTTGTAATTGCAGGATTGGAAAAAGTTTTATCTTCTGAAATTTCTGCTGTACAACACGAAAAAATAATCAAAAAGATTACATCATAATATGATTCGTTCAAAAGAATTAGCAAAATCAATATACGAGATTTCAAAAAAGGAAAAACTTCCTGCTAGTTTTTTTGAAGCCTTGATTTCAGAACTTGAAAATAGAGGTCTTTCATATTTGTTGCCATCACTTGAAAAAAGACTTCGTTTTTATGTTGATAGAGACAAAAATCTATCAAAACTAAAAGTCTCATTTGCAAAAGAGCCAAGCAAATCATCAATAGAAAATGTGCAGAAATTCGTAGGAGTAACAAAAGATGAAGTAGAAACGGATATTGATGAAGGATTACTTGGCGGATTTATTGCAGAGTATGACGGAAAGATTTATGACGGTAGTTTGAAGAGGTGGATTGCGAATCTTAAAAAAGAATTACAAGAAATATAAACAGGAAATATGTCAAACACAGAAGCATTAATAAAGAAAATAAAGGAAAAGATAGATGGAACGGGTCACAAAGTCGAAATTGAAACGACAGGAAAAGTCGTCGAAGTTGGTGACGGAATAGCCAGAATTTCTGGGCTGTCTGATTGTGCTTCTATGGAAATGCTTTCGTTTTACACAAAAAATGGAACTGTTTATGGACTCGCACTAAACCTCGAAGAAGACACTGTTGGTAGTATTATCTTCGATGGTGCTACTTTTGTTACAGAAGGTGTAACCGTAAAAAAGACCGGAAGAATTCTCTCTGTTCCTGTCGGGGAGGCTTTTTTGGGAAGAGCAGTAGATGCGCTCCTACGACCTGTAGACGGAGGTGAAAAAATTGAATCAAGCAAAATATATCCAGTAGAAAAAGTTGCTCCTGGTGTTATGACAAGAGAGCCCGTAAACCAGCCTGTGCAGACAGGTGTTATGGCGGTAGACGGAATGATTCCAATCGGACGAGGCCAAAGAGAGCTCATAATTGGGGACAGGCAGACTGGAAAAACCGCTCTTGCAATTGATACAATCATAAACCAAAAAGGTCAGAACATGATTTGTGTTTATGTTGCAATTGGACAAAAGAGATCAAAGGTTTCCAGAATAATGGAAATATTGAAAAAGAACGGAGCAATGGATTATACGGTTATTGTCTCTGCAAGCTCTTCTGAATCAGCTGCTATGTCATATATCGCTCCATATTCTGCAACTGCACTTGCTGAATATTTTATGGATGAACAAAAAGACGTGCTTGTTGTTTACGACGACCTATCAAAACACGCAATTTCATATCGTGAAATTTCTCTTTTGCTTCGAAGACCTCCTGGTAGAGAAGCATATCCCGGAGACGTATTTTATCTTCACTCAAGACTCCTCGAGAGATCATGTCGTCGAAACAAAGAATCAGGTGGAGGTTCGATTACTTCTTTGCCAGTTATCGAAACACAAGCTGGAGATGTGTCCGCATATATTCCTACAAACGTCATTTCAATAACAGATGGACAGATTTTCCTCGAAAGCAACCTATTTTACAAAGGAATTAGACCTGCTATAAACGTTGGTCTATCCGTATCTCGTGTAGGTGGAAGCGCTCAGATTAAAGCAATGAAAAAAGTGGCAGGAAAAATGAAGCTTTCACTTGCACAATTTAGAGAGCTCGAAGCGTTCTCTCAATTTTCATCTGATCTAGATGAAGCAACAAAGAAACAGCTCGACCGAGGAGGAAGACTTACAGAATTGTTGAAGCAACCACAATTTTCTCCACTTCCAGTTGCAAAACAAATCATTTCAATCTATGCAGTGAACGAAGGTTATCTTGATGACGTTTCTGTGAAAGAAGTCAAAAAATGGATTTCTGCTCTTCTTGATTATGTAGAAAAAAATCAAAGCTTTATTTTGAAAAATGTTTTGACAGGTTGGGATGAAAAAATTGAAGGTGAAGTAAAGACTGCCGTTCAAGCTTTTAAACAATCATATGGCATTACAGGCTAAAGCAATACGTTCAAAAATATCTTCTGTAAAAAACATCCGCAAAATTACCCGCGCGATGGAAATGGTTGCTGCAACAAAAATGAGAAAAGCAACAAGGCTCGTTATTGATTCAAAAGAATTTATAAACAGGGCAAACGAGCTTCTCTCGAATCTTTCATCTCACAGAGAGCTTTCTCATGTCTTGCTTTCTACACCTAAAAACTCACAAAAGACACTTGTGGTTGGAATATCGAGCAACAGAGGACTTTGTGGTGCATATAATACGAATATCAGAAAGGCAATTTCAAATTATGTAAAGGAACACAAGAATGAATCTTTCTCATATATTGCAATGGGAAAATTCGTCGAGAGAACAATGAAAAAACTCCCTGGAGAATTACTCGCTTCTTTTACAGATCTTGGAGATTTTATAACTGAAGAAGAATTGTGGTCTGTTAATAGTTTTATAGTTGATGAATTTAAAAAAGGAATATACAAAAATGTAATTTTGTTTTATACAAGATTTAATTCTTCGCTTTCATACACTCCACTCTCAAAACATATTCTGCCAATTAGACAAAAGGATTTAGAAGAAACAATGTCTGAAATTGGAATTGAAAAGAAAAAGCAGAGAAAAGAATCATTCGAAAATTTTGTTTACGAACCGGGTCACGAAGAAGTTCTGGACTTTATTCTCCCCAGAATTACCGAAGTTTATATCTACCAGGCCTTGCTCGAGGGGCTTGCAAGCGAACACTCGAGCCGAATGGTGGCAATGAAAAGTGCTTCTGACAATGCAAAGAAATTAATTGAAATGCTGACAATTAATTTCAACAGAGCAAGACAAGCGGGAATCACTCAGGAGATTGCAGAGATATCAGCGGGAAGTATTACAAATTAACAAATTATCAATAATTTTATGAAAAACACAGGAACGATAACACAGATCATTGGAGCCGTCGTCGACATCAATTTTTCTGGAAAGATGCCTTCGATTTACAATGCACTGGAATACAAAAACGGGGACAAAAAAATTGTCTTCGAGGTTGAACAACACATTGGTGAAGGAACTGTGCGAGCAATTGCTATGAGTTCTACCGATGGACTCAAAAGAGGTGACGAAGTCTCTGATACCGGTGCCCCTATTTCAGTTCCTGTGGGAGAGGTAACACTCGGAAGAATGTTTGATGTTACTGGTGAGCCAATAGACGGCAAAGGAGCGGTATCTTCAAAGAAAATCTATCCAATACACAAAGAGGCACCTTTGCTCGAAAGACAATCGACAAAATCAGAAGTGCTAGAAACCGGAATTAAAGTCATCGACCTAATGTGTCCGTTCCTAAAGGGTGGAAAGGTTGGCCTTTTTGGTGGAGCTGGAGTGGGAAAGACAGTTATCATCCAAGAGCTAATTAGAAACATTGCTCAGGAGCACGGAGGATATTCTATGTTTGCCGGTGTGGGCGAAAGATCAAGAGAAGGAAATGACCTATACAGAGAAATGAAAGAATCTGGGGTTTTGAATAAAACAGCGCTTGTGTTCGGACAAATGAACGAACCACCAGGCGCGAGAGCAAGAGTTGCTCTGACAGCACTTTCAATGGCGGAATATTTCCGAGACGAAGAGGGTAGAGATTTGCTTTTGTTTATCGATAATATTTTTAGATTTACACAGGCAGGATCAGAACTTTCAGCTTTGCTAGGACGTATGCCTTCTGCTGTGGGATACCAGCCAACTCTTGCTTCTGAAATGGGTAATCTTCAGGAAAGAATTACTTCAACAGATAAAGGTTCTATTACTTCTGTACAGGCTGTTTATGTGCCAGCGGACGACCTTACCGACCCAGCTCCAGCTACTACATTCTCACACCTAGACTCAACTGTTGTGCTATCGAGAGCCCTATCAGAGCTCGGTATCTATCCAGCTGTTGATCCTCTAGACTCAACATCTACTGTTCTTGATCCAAACATTGTTGGTGAAGAACATTATTCTGTTGCAAGACAAGTTCAACAGGTTCTCCAGAGATATAAAGATTTGCAGGATATTATCGCTATCCTCGGTATGGATGAATTGTCAGACGAAGACAAAATGCTCGTTTCAAGAGCAAGAAAAGTACAGAGATTTCTTTCTCAACCATTTTTCGTTGCAGAGCAATTCACAGGTATTCCAGGAAAATATATTCCAGTAAAAGATACAATCAAAGCCTTCAAAGAAATACTCGAAGGAAAACACGATGACAAACCAGAACAAGCCTTTTATCTAAAGGGAGGAATAGAGGATGTTAAATAAATATGTCTTCAAATAAAATTACATTTAAAATAGTCACCCCAGAAAGATTGGTTTACGAGGATGAGGTGGATGAAATAACTTTGCCTACAAAAACAGGTGTTATTTCTGTTCTCGCAAATCACGTCGGTATGATATCTCTCGTCGAGAGCGGGGAGGTGATTGTAAAAAAAGATGGCGAAAATGTAATTTTGCACATATACAAAGGTATTCTCGAAGTAAAACCTGGAAGCAGAGTCACCGTGCTCGCTGATAGCGCAGACCATCTAAGCGAATTAAACGAAGAAACCGTAAAGAAAGCAAAAGAAAGGGTAGAAAAAATACTTTCAGACAATGAAGATTTGTCAGAAGTCGAATACGCAAGATTCCAAGATTTGCTTGCAAGGGAACTGGCAAAGTTAAAAATATTAGAAAAGTATCGATAGATTTAAAGAAAAACGCACAAGTGCGTTTTTCTTTAAATTACACAATGTGAAAGTATCTGATATAATCTCACGATGGATATAATTTTTTTAGACACAGAAGCAACAGGCAATGACACAACAAAGGATCGTTTGTGTCAGGTTTGTTATAAAAAAGGAGATGTAATAAAAACCGAATTTTTCAAACCACCATTGCCGATTTCAATAAAGGCAATGAGCGTTACTCATATAACAAACGAAATGGTGGCGGACAAAGAACCGTTCAAGGTTTCAAGCTATTATGATGAACTAAAAGAAATTTTGAAAACTCACATTTTGATTGCGCACAACGCTGCTTTTGATGTGGCACTTCTTAAGGCCGAGAGACTAGAAATTCCACAATTCATTTGTACGATGAAATTGGCGCAACATTTGGATGAAAATGCAGAAATACCAGAATACAATCAACAATTTTTACGATACTATTTTGATTTAAAATTTGATAGACCAATTAATCCGCACGACGCCGAAAGCGACGTTATTGTCCTCGAAGCAATATACAATGAATTAAAAAAGAAATTCATAAAAAAATATGGCGAGAAAGATATGTATAAAAAGATGATAGAAATATCTACTTTGCCGACCTTAATAAAAACTTTTGCATTTGGAAAATACAGAGGAGAGAGCGTTGATAATATTGCAATTAGAGATAGGGGCTATCTCGAATGGCTACTTACTCAAAAGAAAGTCAAACCAGAAGGCGAACAAGATTGGATATATACTTTAGAATATTATCTAAAAGGTAAGAAAAAATAATTTTGGCAAGTTTAAAGGGCGCCAGCTTCTGTTTTCCAAGCAGATTGTTTTGCTAACGCCCTTGTGCGGGATTATTCCCGCGAAGCTACTAGTATCCCCACCACCAGCTGTTCTCCGTCAGGATGATGCTGGCGTAATCGCTCACGTCGACATTGTGTTGGTTGTACCAGTCGCGCCGATCCCTGTCAAACTGGTAGATGTTCTCCGTAACATCGGACCAGACGATTTGACCCTTTTTCGCGACGCGCTCGAAGCTGTCGCGAACAGTCGACTTGGTTTCGTCCTGCGGGACCTCGAGCAAAACGAAGTCGTTACTGCTCAAATTCCCGCTAACCTCACCAAGGACGTAGATCGCCTTGTAGTCCCACACATTGAGCATACGGCTGTCACCACGTTGGCCGATGTAGAACGTGGCGATATTGTCCTTCCCAATCGAGACCGGCTCGAAGGTGAGACGTCGACCGCTCCCGTCGCAAAGGGAGAGGTTGTCCACCTTAACCCCTTCGGAGTGAATGATACGTACGCTCAGCTTCTTCACTTGCGTGGCCCCATTGTCGCCGTAGGCATACAAGTAGAAGCCGAACAGCGGTTGTCCACCCGAGAGTCCGGGGTTGTAGTCGTAGGGGTTCATGTCGTAAATCCGGAGCAGAGAGTTGCGGAGCGCAATCTTCTGCAGGGACTTGACCGAGACTCTCTTCGCGAACTCCTTGCCCTTTTCCTCCCAGTCGATACCGCTCACTTTCGTGAGTGAGATGACGAAGTCCTTCTTGAGAAGCTTCGGGTTGTTAGTTTCTCTGAATCGCACGTAAACGTATACGTCGATCGGGCGATATCCGTCCTCTACGAACAGGCTCTCCTGATCGAACACCGCCTTGTTGCCGACGAGCTTGAGCTCGACACCACCATGCCACCCCCACATGTCCCAGATGTCGACGACGACATCATAGACGATGTTGGTGAACTGCTTGGGGAAAGTGAACTCGATGCCCGTTACCTGCAGTTGCCCGCTGGTATCGATGTTGAAGTGTCCGACACACTGGTAGTAGTTGGGAATCGCCATGTTGCCGTACTTGTTGTACGAGGCATTTACCTCGACCGACGAGGCACCGAACGCGTTCATACCGAGCATCGCGCCCAGCATCATCATCACGACGCACATGATCCAGTTTTTCATTACTGAACCTTTCTCTGTTGGTTTGGTTCGTGTCAGGAACTTCTCACGGGTGTAGGTCTCTATGACCTCCGTTGTTAAGGTTCTGTCCAAAATTAAAAGACGGGTTAGCGTCTTCTTCATTACATATAATAACATAATATATGAATATATGTCAAATATTTTATTCCATATTTAATAATTTAATCATTATTTCTAGCCATTTTATTGTATTTATATTGAAAATGAATATCAATCTGATATCCTTACAGACGAAAGGGGGTGATAACCTTGAACGAACAGTTCCTTACGATTAGGGAGATCCACACACTTGTGCCTGTCCCGAACATCAGCAATGATTTCAGATGGAGTGATTGGGTGATTCTCAAGGCCCAAAAAGATGACGGCTTGTTTCCGCCTATCTATTGGGATGAGGTCATTCCGGTTTTTGCTGATGGCTGTCCAGTTGTTCCGGGTACTTTCTTTGACAACGAACAAAAGGGGGTGAAGAAGTGAAGGGGCGATTACCGTATCGCCCTTTTCTAATACACAAAAACCGCTTACGCGGTTTTTGTGAAAAAATATATTTTACCTAAATTACATTTGTCCTTGATCGCATGAACCACCTTTGCATGTTCTGCAAGGACAACCAACAACCAAAACAATTCCTGCAATACCTACAAGTATATAAACTACGCTTTCAAGCCATGAGACTTTTCCCAAAAGCATATTTACGACGTTCCAATCTCCGTTTGCAAAATTTCCAATTCCTACAAGTCCCCAGTTAACAGCTCCGATGACTGTAAGCCAAAGAGCTACTTTCCACATTGTGCATTTTGTTCCCATATTTTTATTAAAAATAATCTTTTAATCTACCTACCTATTATACCATATCTACAAATGCAAGTTACCCAATTAGTTTGAAGCTTCCATATAGACCAATTACAATAACCGCATATTTTGCGATGTCGTTTACATGGTATTGCGAATAGGGGACAAAGAAGAAAACAACAATAGAAATAATAAGTAAAAAACCAACTGTTTTATCGTTCATTAAAATATTTTAACATAAATAATTGTTTGTAAAATGACATTTTGTATTGTTCTGGGGATATTTTTTCCACATTGCATAATTAATCTTTTTTGATACTATAGAAGTGTCCTACCAGGGACAAAATATTCCGTGATAGCTGTCCGCCAGCTGGCGGATGGTAGCAAAAATTCGATGTTCGCTGTTTACGCTATATACAATAGTAAACATAATAAAATTTATATAGGGCAAACAGCGGATATTGATTTACGGATGTTACAACATCGTAATAAAATATTCGAGAATAGTTTTACTTCTAAATTCGATGGTGATTGGGTAATTATCTACCAGGAGAATGTATCCAATCGAAAGGTTGCTTTGCTTAGAGAAAAGCAACTAAAAAGTTTTAGAGGTAGAGAATTTATAAAAACTTGTATTCCGCGATAGCTCAGCTGGTAGAGCGGTCGCCTGTAAACGCTTCTTAGATGCTATAATCTAATTATGGCAGATAAGAGAAAATATGCTGACAATAAATATATGCCGGCATACAGCAGCTTCCACATGAAAATGTGGATGACAAACAAGGTGAACTCGGGGAAACCCCACATTCTAAAAGAATAGGGCAATCCCGAACCAAGTCCCGAGAGTAATCGAAGGAAAGGTGTAGAGACTATCCCTTTATGGGAGTACTGTCGTAAGATGGGAAGCGCCTTGTCCCTAAGTCTGATTTATCAGATATGGGAATGATATAGTCCGTACCATTAGTAATAATGGAGAAAACGTAAGCGATTGGTCGTAGGTTCGAGCCCTACTCGCGGAGCCACTGACATAAACCACCCTTTAGGGTGGTTTTGTTATTTGTGGCTCCGCGAGAGGAAGGTCTGGGCGACACTGTTTGATTTATCAAACAAGAAGTGCCTGTGTGGCGAGACCTTTTGTTAGGGCGAGAAAAGCTTTTGAGTATAAAATTGAGCTTGCGAAAATTTTATCCAAAAGGTGTACAGCTCCTGTAAGGAGAGAGATCCCTACTCGCGGAGCCGCTGTAATAAATTTTTAGAATAACTTAGTTACACAATTTTAAATATTTAACGCAACTAGTTCGATATTTGTGGTGTGATATACTCACCAAATGAAAAGACCAATTACAACTTTGTTCATGCTCTCATCCTTAGACGGAAAGATATCAACCGGTGATACTGATGTTATGGATGTGGATTCTGATTTTCCTAAAATAGCTGGAGCAAGGGAGGGGCTACATCAATATTATGATATTGAAAAAACTACAGATTTTTTTTCTTTAAATTCTGGTCGAGTCTTCGAAAAGATTGGTTTTAATAACAGGACTGACGAATCAGCTAAAATACCAGTAGTTTTTGTAGTTATAGATAATAAACCACATTTAAATGTAAATGGAGTACGATATGTTGCAAAGAAAGGGCAGAAAGTTATTTTTGTAACCACAAACGGTGAACATCCGGCTATTGCTCTAAAAAAGGAACTAGATAACCTTGAGGTTATAAAATATGAAGACAAAATCGATTTTATAGATTTATTCCAAAAGCTAAAAAAAGATTATGGAGCTGAAAGACTGACAATACAATCTGGTGGAACTCTTAATGCCGAATTTATTAGAGAGGGAATCATCGATTATATATCATTGGTAATTGCACCTGTGATGATTGGTGGTAAAAATACCGCAACATTAATGGATGGTGAATCTCTCCATTCAGTGGACGAGTTATTTAAAGTTAAAGCCTTACAATTGGAATCAATAAATAAACTCGAAAATTCATACTTACATTTGATATACAAAGTTTTAAACTAAGATTAACACTCTGAATAATGCTGTCTGTGCCCGTTATCCTGATATATTCTGGATACTTATACTAGTTGAATCCTATTTTTAAATTTTTCCAAGGCTTCAGCTTCGTATGAGCTATCCATATTTTGCAAATCCGAAATAGAAATTCCTTTTTTACCGGCAATCTGAAGTCGTTCACTTAGATCTGAAAAATAACTATCAAAAACAGAGAGGGGAAGACCTCCTAGTATTGACGTGAGTAAATCTCTATCGGTAATTGTCACGGTTCCTGTAAAACTCCTTTCCCATGGTTTTTTGTTGAGCTTTTTGCATTGCTCATAATATTCCTGGATAGCGTAATTATAGGTAGTGTGTCTTGCTAATTCAATTTTTTCCTTGTATGGATCCAGACCATCTTTCTTGGCTTTTTGTATTTCTCGTAAAAGAGTTGGAAGTACATTTTTTCTATATACCATAAGGACAGCATAATCACGGTCGATTTCAACCTTTATATCATTTATTGCCATACAGTAATCATATTTACTGCCATAGGCTTCCTTGAGCCAAGCGTGAATTTCATTTTTTGCTCTAGCTGGGTCAGGTCGATCTTTTACAAATTTTTCAATTTCTCCTGTTCTCAATAATTGATAGGGGGTTGAATTCCTCGAGAGAAAAATATCAATATCAGGTTCGGTTGGTATTAGATTTTTATCGAGCCTCTCAAGATCCTCTCTGCCTAATACTTGGTGACCGCCCTGTGGTTCTAGGCTTATTCCTGTTTTGTCACTGGGCGTAAAAGCCGCTCTTCTGTCACTTGCTAATTTTGCCTCTGTCTCTGTAAGTTTTTCTAAGTACCTTTTCTGAGTATTTATATTAATGAAATTAATAAAGTCAGATACATCTGGACTTGCTATGGCACTTTTATATATTTTTTCAAAAAAAGCTTCATCCTCTTCGTCTGTGTTTGCCTCTTCTCCTGTTGTGACTCCTATTTGTCTAGGTATATGTCTAATTATTTCTTGTATTTTATCATTACCAAACACGCCACCTGCCATTGCCATTTTAACGCGCGTTCTTCTCCTGTCATCGGCAGTAACTCTCTCTGGTAGGTTGGTAGCATCTTCAAAACTGTTACCATTCATAACAGTATCCACCATTAATATGAATTTATCCCTTAGTCCAATGTCTTCTAAGGTCTCAACTTTAGCCGGTTTTTCTACCGCCCTTCTAAAAATTCCCTCAAACATTTTATTTGGTGTTAATTATGAGTATTATACAACACAGTTTAGGGTAATAATAGTGATATAATTAATCTATGACCAAAATAAACATCTACGTTCTAATTTTAATAATATTATTCGGTGCTTTTGTTTTCGTGTTTGGTGGATGGGATGATAGCCCTGGGGCGCAGTTGCTCGGGCTAATAATCGCCGTCTTTGGAGCTGTTGGAATAATCAGAAAGGTAAAAAACCGCAATAACTCCGCTAAATCTAAATAATATATTTTAAGAAAATGACTGAACATTCTAATCTAAAAAAACAAGTTCGTGTCGGAGTCGGCATTTTTGTATTCAGAAATGGTAAATTTGTAATGGGCAAGAGGAAGGGTTCGCACGGTGAAGGTTCGTGGTCCGTGCCTGGTGGTCATCAAGAATTTGGTGAGAGCATAGAGCAGACTGCAATTAGGGAAGTGAAGGAAGAAACAGGATTGGATATTACAAATATAAGATTTGGTGCTTTGACAAATGATTACTTTGAGGAGGACGAAAAACACTATATTACTATTTGGATGCTTTCTGATTACGCATCAGGAGAAGCAACAATTTGCGAACCAGATAAATTTGTTGACCAGGATTGGTTTGACTTTGATACTTTACCGGAACCGCTATTCTTACCATGGAATCAATTACTAAAATCTGAGTTTGTTGGTGAAATTAAAAAGCAGTGTACAAAAAACAATAAATGAAAAAGGCTCTCACAAATATTTTTGCCTTGATCCTTGTTGCTGTGGCAATATATTTTTTCAGAGGGCAATTTGGTAAAGCTTGGCTTTTTATAGAAAGTAGTTTTTTCCCTTGTTCTAGTCCGATCACATATTCGATATCTGATTTTGACGAAAGATTTGGTATCACGAAACAAGAATTCGTTTCGAGTCTGGCAAAAGCAGAAAAAATTTGGGAAGAAATTGCTGGAAAGGACTTGTTTTCATATATAGAAAATAACGGCGAAATGTCTGTAAGTCTTGTGTACGATTCAAGACAAGAAGTGACAGAAACACTGTCACGGCTCGGTCTTTCGGTTGATAATACAAAAGCTTCGTATGATAAATTGAAAAGCACCTACGAAAATCTCGTTGCTGATTTTGATTTGAAAAATGAAATATTTGAGTCCAGATATGATGAATTTATAAGAAGAAAAAATGCTTACGAAAGAACTTCAAAAGGTTCAAGAAAAAATCAACAGGTAAACGAAAGCGAAAGATTATGGTTAAACAACGAAGCTGATGCTTTAAATAGATTACAAGAAGAATTGAATGGAAAAGTTGATGATATAAATATGCTTGCTGGTAGTCTAAATGATTTGGCAAAAAAACTAAACATAAATGTATCTTCATACAATGAAATTGCAAAAAATAACTCCGGCGAATTCGAAGAGGGTGTTTATAGATATGTAGATGGAAAAAGAGAGATTGAGATATATCAATTTAAAGATATAAATATGCTCGTCCGTGTTTTGGCTCACGAATTCGGGCACTCTCTGTCTATGGAACACATAGATGACGAAGAGGCTATTATGTATTATCTAAACAATAGCGAAAGCTTGGTTCCTAGTACGGGCGACAAAAATCTATTGAAAAATGTTTGTAAACTAAAATAATGAAAGAAAGATTAGACAGAGAAATATTACGCAGGAAAATGGCAAAAACAAGAAGCCAAGCTGAAAGATATGTCAGAGATGGCAAGGTGACCGTCGGCGATAATGTTATTTTAGATCCAAAAGAAAAAATTGATGTTGATTCTCTGATTGAGATTAATCAAGATAATCTTTTTGTGAGCAGGGCTGGTGAAAAACTTTCTTTTGCATTAAAAGAATTTGGTATAGATGTAAATGGAAAAAATGCGCTAGATATAGGTAGTTCTACCGGTGGTTTTACCGATTGTCTCCTCAAAAACGGTGCAGGACATGTCTTTGCAGTTGATGTTGGTAAAAATCAATTTGATACGGAACTTGCAAAAGATAGCAGGATAACCCTTTTTGAGGGTACAGACATTAGAGACGTAGAGTCTTTCCCTCGAAAAATAGATATTGTTGTAGTAGATGTTTCTTTTATTTCGCTTTCTCATATTGTGCCAGTAATTAAAAAACATATCTCAAATAGCACAGATGTGATTTTGCTCATAAAGCCACAATTTGAAATGGATAATCCTTCGTACCTTACAAATGGGATAGTTACAAATGAAAAATACAGAAGAAACGCAGTAGATAAAATTAAAGCAGTATGTAAAAAAGAAAGCTTTAAAATTTTAGGACTTATTGATTCTCCGATTTTAGGCGGGTCTGGAAATAAAGAATATTTGATTCATATAAAAACGAAATAATAGTCTTTTGTTTAAAACAAGTTCGTATATAATTAACCTATGTTCTATACAATTAGAAAAATTGTTGATACTCTCACTTTTCCAGGTGTGATATTGCACGAATGGGCTCATAAAAAATTTTGTGAAATATCAAAGGTCCGAGTAATAAAAGTAAAATATTTGCAATTTAGAGGAAGGGAAGCAGGATATGTTTTGCATGAACCAGCTCAAAGTTTTTTTGATACCTTTTTAATTTCTACTGGACCAATTTTTGTAAATACCTTCTTTTGTTTTCTGTTGGCGGGAATTGCTTTTTCTATGGATGGAAACATATTTGAATTAAAAAAAGCGATACTATTGTGGGTAGCGTTTTCTTTTGGAAGCCACAGCTTCCCGAGCGATGCTGATGCGGGTGTGGTTCTAGATTACAGCAGAAGACAGATTAGAGAACATTTGGCTGTTTGGCATATTTTTGCTTATCCTTTTTATTTTCTAATAAAGGTTCTAAATTTTCTAAGATATTTTGGTTCTGATTATATTTATGCAGTATTGCTGATTGTTCTTGCTTGGTACTATATTCTGCAGTAGATAGACAAAATCCATAAAAAATTGTGTGTAGTTTTTTAAACCCACAGCCTGTTTTTATATTGCTATAATGCAGATATACAAATTAATATTATAGGTATGAATTCAAAATATATAGTAGCTGTTGTAATTCTGGTGGTAGTGATTGTGGGTCTCGTTATTTTCCTTGGTGGTAAAAAAGATACTGCTATTTCGCAATTACAAAATGATATTTCTGTTAGAGAAAGTGAAATGTTACCCGAAGGTACATATACTGTTTCTATAGAGAGAACAACCGGTCTTTGGGAAGGAAAAAAGACTTTGATTGATGGTTACAAAGATGAAGGAACAATTAAAGTTAAGTCGGGCACAATTGTAGTTTCCGAAGGTAGAGTGTCAGGAGGAAAGGTTGTAATGGATATGGATAGTATTATGGCAGTTAAAACAGGTACTGGTGTTGGAGCAGAAAATCTTACAAGACACCTAAAATCAAAAGATTTTTTTGATGTTGCAACATACCCGACATCGACATTTGAATTAAAGATTCCACCTATAGAAGATGGAAGATATATTGCAGGTGATCTTGAGGTAAAAGGAAAAAAGGGTGAGGTGCTGTTTCCGGCACAAATGTATATGGAAAACGGTGAGCTTCGTATAAAAGGGGTGGCGGTAATAGATAGAACAAAGTGGGGAATAATTTACGGTTCCGGATCATTCTTTGATAACCTAAAAAATAATGTAATCGATGACAATTTTACAGTTGCATTTGATTTGGTTGCTACAAAATAAATAGGTTAAAATATTTTGAACAAAAAAATGGCGAAAGCCATTTTTTTGTTCCTGTTGATTTTTTGCTCCAGAGTTCTATAATTTTATTTTATGGTACAGATAGTATTTGGAATGGCCGGTTATGTATATTCGGTCGGAATCTTGGCTGGAATTACATATCTGGTAACACATATCCTTGATTACGGCACCTTCAGCTGGAATTTTATTCTAGTAATTTCTCTCGTTCCGGGTCTCCTTTTCTATATACACACCCTTGATTGGTAGTATAATATAGCTATTACTAGATAATAAAATTTATATGTTTTCAATAGAAACTTTTCCTATTTGGGTGTTTGTTTTTGTTGTGGTTGTAATCTCAATAAAACAGATAAACCAGTACGAAAGGGGTGTTAGGTTCACCTTGGGTAGATATTCTGGAATTATGGAACCAGGTTGGAGAATTGTAATACCAATATTCCAATCTTTCCAAAAAGTTGATATGCGAGTAAAAGCAGTAGATGTTCCAGATCAAGATGCAATTACAAAGGACAACGTCTCGGTCAAAGTTAATGCGGTTATTTATTACTTTGTTTCGTCTGCAGAAAAGGCAATTATCGTTGTCGAAGATTTTGAATATGCAATATCTCAATATGCACAGACGACGATGAGAAATATTGTTGGTGAAGTCACTCTCGACGAACTCCTATCTAGCCGTGACAAAATTGCTGACAAGATAAGATTAATTGTTGACAAAGAAACTGATGCTTGGGGACTCAAGGTAAACAACGTTGAATTAAAAGATGTATCTTTACCAGAGAGTATGGCAAGAACGATTGCAAAACAAGCAGAAGCAGAAAGAGAAAAAAGAGCCGTCATAATTAATTCCGAAGGGGAATTGGCAGCGTCACAGAATATTGCAATGGCAGCAGAAACGCTCAGTAAAACGCCTGGGGCTTTGCATTTGAGGACACTCCAGTCGATAAATGACATATCATCAGACCAGTCTAATACTGTTGTCTTTGCCGTGCCACTCGAGATCCTCAAGGCTTTCGATGGCTACAAAAAGGGCTAAAATAGCTATTGCGTAAAATCTCAATAAGTGGTATCATATCTCCATCAAATAGCTGTCTTTGAAGAAATAAAAGGTTGAGTATTTCGTACGGAGAGCGTTTGATTTAGTAGAATTAGTTATATTTCTTCAAATGCAGAAAGGAACTATTGTTCGAATCACAGATCGAGGCTTCGGCTTCATATCTCGTGAAGGAGAGCAGAAGGATCTTTTCTTCCATGCAAACGAAGTAAAGAACGTACCATTCAATTCTCTTAGAGAAGGAGATGCCGTTACTTTCGAAGTTGCACAGGGAGAGAAAGGACCTAACGCTGTGAACGTAGAAAAAGTTGAGGCTTAATCCTCGCTATCTACAAAACAAAAACGACCCGCAAGGGTCGTTTTTGTGTGTATAATATAAATATGTATATAAAGGTGTCAGTTACAGCAGGAAGTAAAAAAGAAAAAGTCGAAAAAACTAGCGACAGCTCTTTTTGTATATCTGTAAAAGAAAAAGCAAAGCAGAATCTAGCAAACAACCGCATAAGAGAGATTATGTCAAAAACTATGTCTGTACCGGTATCGGCTGTTAGAATAATAAGCGGTCATCACAGCCCCAAAAAAATGCTCAGTATAGACATCAAAAATGAAAAATAGGGAAGATGTTTACTGTGTCGTTTTGTGATATTATATATACAAAGAGGTTCCGTAAAAAACAAATTTTAAAGCGAGAAAACTCGTTAGATTTGTCTACGGAGATTAAAAAATAATTTTTCAGAAATGAAAATACAAACAACAGCAAATAACATAGAACTAACACCAGAGATAAATTCTTATCTAGAAAAGAGACTGGGGTCAGTTGAAAAATTGCTAAAAAATAGCATGTCAGCTCTCGCCGATGTAAAACTCGGTAGAGACACAAATCACCATAAGAATGGTGAGGTCTACGCAGTAGAAATTAATTTGGTATCAGATGGTCAGACTTTCTTTGCAAAGACAGAACAAGAAAGTCTTTTTGCTGGAATTGATATTGCAAAAGACGAACTAGTGAGTGTCCTTAAAAATAGAAAAGAGAAAAAAGATACAGTTTGGAAAAAAGGAAAGCAATCAATAAAAAAGATGTTAAGAGGACTTTCTTTCTAAATAGCCCCTTTTAAAAGATTCAAAATCCATTTCTTTTTTACCCTCTGGAATAACACGCTTCAAAACAAGCGTGTTGTTTTCGATTTGCGCTTCTTTAATTATGACTCTTATTTCCTTGTCGCCGTTTTTGTGTAAAAAATATGTTTCTGGCCAATTAGATAGCGCTCTGATTTTTCTGATATTCAAATATGGGTTATCCATCAAGTCTATTTTTCCATCACCTTTTGAAAGTAATTTTGTAAAAGTCGCCTCGGAATGATTTTGTGGTGTTTTTTCTATTTCTGGTACTGTTTGTAAAAGCTCTACAATCATCTGCCCTCCATTTTGTGCAAGAATATCTCTCAATTCTGAATAATAAAGTGGGTTTGAATCCGGATCTTTCATTGAGATTTCCTTTTGAAAGACAATAGGGCCATGATCCATTTTTTCATCCAATTCAATAATTGTTACTCCTGCAATATCATCATGCATTATTGTGTGCTCAATAGGTGTTGCCCCTCGCCATTTTGGTAATAGTGAAGGGTGAACATTAAAAGTTTTATATTTTGGAGTATTTAGAATTTCAGTTGGAATTATTTTTCCGTATGAAGCGACAATTGCAATATCGGGATTAATACCTTTATATTCATTTGCAAATGAATCACTTTTTATATTTTCCTCTTCTATCAGTCTAATATTTTTTTCTTTTGCAAATAGAGCAATTGGGGTAGGGGTTATAATCTTTTTTCTGCCAACTGGTTTTGGTGGCACTGTAATTATTGCTGTAGGCATAAAACTACTTGAAATTATTACTTCAAGAACTTTTACAGAAAATTCATCACTACCCCAAAATACAAATGATTTGTTCATATTATGCATCGACTAGGTGTGTTGCTTCATCGATAAAAAGTTTGCCCTCTAGATGGTCAGTTTCGTGTTGAAAAATTTGGGCAAGTAAGCCAGAGGCACCTTGTGTAAATTTTGTCCCAGTTTCATCGTAGGCTTCGATTGTTACCTTTTCATGTCTTTTTATTTGACCAAATAGACCTCGTACTGAAAGACAACCTTCTTCCATCGAGCTCTTTTTGCGAGATCTCTTCAATATCACAGGGTTTATGTATGTTTTGTCTTCTGGTACTGGTTCGCCGTCTGTTTTCCAAACTTTTCCAGCGACGACAAAAATTCTAAGCGGTTCGCCTATTTGTGGGGCAGCAATTGCCACACCGTCATCTTGTGAAGCCAATGCTTTTTTCATTCTGTCGACTATTTTCTGAATTTTTTCAGAGGTAATTTCAGACACAAGAATGTGTTTTGCTTTTTCCCTTAGGACTTCATTTCCGACCTGGACAATCTCGTTCATAGGTTAACTATAGCTTTTTTTATGAAAAATGGAAGATTTACAGTATTGTCTCTGGTTCGACGTCTATTTCGGCGCTTGGCGGAAGTAGTCTTAGTTTTTCCAAAATTTCTTTATCTGGCCACCTTTTTGAATCAAATCTGAGAAGGGCATGCATACTTACTTTGTTGTTTTTTTTGGATACAAAGGCAGGGAAGACATCTATAGTTTCCTTGCCGACTGAATCTTGTAGTTCCTGCATTTGGGATATTATTTTTTTCTTTTCTCCGGTCAGTGTGATTTTGACCAAGACCGAAAATGGCGGATAAAACATTTTTTTTCTATCTTCTATGTCTTCTTTGTAGAAATCGAGCAGGTTTCCAGATAGTGCGTATTCTAATATTTTTTTATCACTATTTCTGGTTTGTATTGTAATTGTTTTTGTTGCCTTTTCTTTTATGTTGAGAATCATATGTATAATCCTCTCGTACACTCTAAAATCTGGCATTGCAAATAGGGAATCAATAGAAGCAACGACAATATGTTCAATTGGCTCTCTCAAATTTCTGAGCGCCATTTCAGTTCCGACCATAATCGAACCCGGAGAAGAATAAAAATCTTGGAATTTTCTCTCCTTTTGTTTTTCAGTCTTTACCGAAGTCCCGTCTACTTTGATTATTTTTGCACTCGGCAGTTCTTGTTCAAGTTTTTTTACAATCAAATCAGTTCCGATACCCAATGTAGAAAGCCTCCAGCTACCACACTGTACGCAAGAAATCTCTGGTTCGCTTCTTTCACCGCATCTGTGGCATAAGAAAAAATTACCTTTCGGATTTTCATGCAAGGTGACCGGAGCACCACAAGATTTGCAATTTACTGAAGTACCGCAATCATCACAAACTGTTATTGGAGCTAGGCCTTTTCTGGTACAAATAACCAAAGTTCTTTCACTAGCGATTCTGGCTTGTTTGATTACATCTAATGCATCACCAAAGAAAACACTAAATTCTTTTTTTTCTTCATTCTCTTTCGGTTTTTCTGGGCTGATAATTTTGTATGAAGCAGTTGTAAGTGATCTAAATTTTAGAGGGGAGCTTTCTATATATTCTCCTTGTTTTTGTTTCCAAATGGTTTCTATTCGAAGCAAATCATCACCAAAAACAATTCTGGCTTTCATCCTTTTGGCAATGAATATCATTGCGGTTCTTATATCTAGAAATGGTCTTTGTATTGTTTTGTATGCAGAACTGCTTTCTTTTTCGACAATTATAGTTCGGATATCATACCTCTGAATAGAAATGTTTCCTGCTGTGCCAATAATCACGACTGGATGATTGCAGGATATCGCTTCTTTTAGATTTTTTTCAAATTCTTCTTTGCTCAAATTTCCATGGAGGACAAAAGTGTATTTTTCAATTCCTTTTGAAAGATTGGCTTCGGCATTTTTTGCATCCGCAATGGTAGGAACACAAAAGAATACAGAGCAAGATTTTGCAAATTCTTCTCTAATCAAACCTCTGTAATTTGCATAGCGTTCTTTTTCGTCTGTTTGAATTACAAAGTTTTCAAATCTGTCTTGGGATGGCAAATCATTTTTCTCTACTTTGAGTGGTTTTGTTTGGAGTATCGCTTTTGGTACCAAGAGAGATATAACGGCGCCCGCTGTTGTACCAAAATATTCCGCAGTGTCTTTGACTGCAAGAATAAAATCTTCGCTCAGTATTTTTTTTGGTTTTAGACCACTTGCCTTTTTTAGGGAAAAGCTCGCTTTTTTTAATTCAGACTTTGCATCTTTTATGTGTCTTATGGATGTGACTATTGCGTGTGTGCTTTTGCCTCTGATGGGTACAGTAACAGTATCGCCAATATCTGTCTTTTCACTAGTAAAAAAGGAGAGGGAAGAAAGGGTTGTTCCTTTGTCTATAGGAAAGACATCTATAATCACTAGATCTCTTTCTTCCTGTTTATCCATATTTCTATTGTAGCACTAATTTGCCCATTGCTTCTCCGTCTTTTATGTATAGGGTATTTTCGTCTAGAGTGATTGTTGGGTTCGGACTAAGTGTTATGTATTGGAAATTCTGATTTCCTTCTTTTGCGATTTCGAGAGCACTCACATAACCTTCGGATGAAATGATTATTCTGTCATTTGTGTTTGGATAGAAGAATATTCCAGAGACATTTTTTGCAAGAGATATTAAAGAAACAGTTCTTTTACATGCCATTTTTTCATCACAGAATAATGATGGGACAGATTGTGCGTCGCCATACCATGTTACATATACGGTCGAATTTTTTACATATAGAGACATCTTTCTGTCACTTGAATAAAGTGGCAGTTCTTCGCTAGGTAATTTTTGTGAAGCAATCAAAGATGATTTTTCTGCATATAAAGCAGTATCTTTGTTTACAATTTCCATTGAAGAAACTTCGTCTATATTCCATACAGAAAATTCGTGTTTGTAGTTTCTGTTTGTATAGACTTCTTTTGCCCAAGGCCACTTTCCTTGTTTGGCAACAATTATTGATTGTGTACGTTTTGGCAATCCAGAAATTTTTACTGTCTGATTGTCGATTTTGGTTGTCTTGTATTCTTTGTTGTTTAGGTAAATAACAGAACCCTTATGTGGTATTGAGAGTTCGATTGATCCTGCTCTGACGACTTTGAAATCTTCAATTCTATATCCTGATCCAAAGAATATTATTACAAGAGCGAGGATTATTCCTGACACTATGCTGTAGATGTGGGCTTTTCTGATTTTCATATCGTTAATACTACAAAAATTTATTTAATTGGCAACGACTATCTTTCTATTTCTCTTAATATGCGTATTTTTGCACCTATACTGTTCAATCTCTCGACTATATCCTCATAACCTCTGTTTATGCTGTAGATGTTTCGAAGTATTGATGTTCCTTTGGCTCCGAGCATTCCTATTAGGATTACGGCACCTGGTCTTAGGGCAGGCGGACAGATTACTTCGGCTGGTTTTAATTCTGTTGGTCCTTTTATAAACAATCTGTGTTGGTCGGCGAGAAGTATGTCTGCTCCAAGTTTTTCTAGATCCTTGAAATATATTGCTCTTTTTTCATATACCCAGTCGTGTATCAGAGTCATACCTTTTGCTTGGGTGGCTATTACAGTAAAGAACGGAAGGTTGTCCATATTTAGTCCCGGATAGACATTCGGGTGAATTTTTTCTTCGAGAGCTTTTAGTTTCGAAGGGAAAGTTTCTATGTCAACCAAATCTGTTTTACCGTTGTTTGCTTTGTATCTTTTTGATTTCTTGTATTTGAATCCCATTTTTTCTAATTTGAGAAGTTCAATCTCGAGAAAATCAATGGGGCATCTTTTTATTGTGATATTTGAATTTGTGACTATTGCTACTGCAATAAAGAACATAGATTCAATTGGGTCTTCGGAAAGGGAATATGTAACAGATTTGTTTATGTCACTTTGACCGTGGACTGTAATTGTTGTCGTACCAATTCCTTCGATTTTTACTCCGAGCTCCTCGAGAAAATGGCAGACCTCTTGCCCCATATAGTTGGCAGAAGCGTATTTGATGACTGTTTTTCCTGGAATACCAGCGGCAGCAATTATCGCGTTTTCTGTTACTGTATCACCAGATTCATAGAGAATGATTTCTGCTGGTTTTAATTTTTTGTATGAAATTTCATAGCTATTTGATGTGGCTTTAATATCTACTCCGAGATTTTCAAGGGCATAGAAATGTGGTCTCACAGTTCTCGAACCTAATTTGCATCCACCTGGTTCTGGAAGAGAGAAATTATTTAGGTGGTGGATTAATGGTCCGATCAACATAACTATGCTTCTTGTTTTGGAAGCAGAGTCTTTGTTCAATTTTTCCAAAGAAAGTTTTTCTGGTGGATTTATTTCCAAATCATTTCCTCGCCATTTCATTGAAATGCCAATACTTTCGAAGACTTCTACCATTCGGTTTACTTCTTCTATTTTTGGAACGTTTTTTAATATGGTTGTGCCTTTATTTAATAGGGAAGCAGCCAAAAGTCCCATTGCACCATTTTTTGAGGTTTTGGTTGTAATTTCACCAGACAATGGATGTCCGCCCTCGATTTTTATATTTAGGGCACCGTCTGATATGTGAACGAGGTCTCTTTTTAGAGTCTCACTTATTTTCTCGAGCATTGCAGTGCTGAGGTTTTGTTCGCCATTTTCCATACGTGCAACGGCGCTCTGTGTTGTGCCAAGTTTCTTTGCAAAATCTGCTTGGGTAATATTTTTTTCTTCTCTTATGTTACGAACAAGAGAGCCGAGAGCCTTCTGGATTTGTTTTGTTGTGTCGTTTTTCATATTTTTATGTTTCCAAGCATTATATCATATATGATATAAATTAAAAGTGGATAACATTTAAAACTCCCCTTATTTGAGCTTTCCTGATTTTGTACTATTATAGGGACTATATGGGAATTTTCGGAACAAAACTTGGGATTGATTTAGGTACTGCAAATACCTTGGTTTACGTAAAAGGAAAGGGGATTGTTTTAAACGAACCTTCTGTTGTTGCTGTTTCCGAGGAAGACAACAAAATTTTAGCTATCGGAAATGATGCAAAAGAAATGATTGGTAGAACTCCAGAAAATATAATTGCGTACAGACCACTAAAAGACGGGGTGATAGCTGATTATAGGGTCACCGAAGCAATGCTTAGATATTATATCGACAAGGCTCTCGGAAAATTTACTTTGTTTAGACCCGACGTGCTCGTGTCTGTTCCTGCTGGTGTGACTTCTACTGAACGCAGAGCTGTCATTGAAGCTGTCATAAAAGCCGGTGCAAAAAATGCATACATAGTAAAAGAGCCAATTCTCGCAGCAATCGGTGCTGGTATTCCAATCCAAGAGGCCGTGGGCCATATGATCGTTGATATAGGGGGTGGCACAACAGACGTTGCTGTGATTTCTCTTGGAGGAATTGTGGCTTCGACTTCAGTAAAGGTTGCTGGAAATAAAATGGATCATGCTATTGCTGACTATATAAAGAAAACCTTTAACCTCGCAATCGGAGATAAAATGGCAGAAGACATCAAAATTGCTATTGGCTCGGCGATACCCCTCGAAGAAGAATTGTCGATGGTGATAAGAGGAAGAGATTTTATTTCTGGTCTACCAAGATCGGTTGAAATTAAAACCAACGAAATAGTAAAAGCAATTACAAAAGAACTAAGGGAAATGATAAAAGCTATAAAAGATGTCTTGCAAGAAACTCCTCCAGAATTGTCTTCTGATATTATCGATAAAGGAATAATTATGACCGGTGGATCGTCCCAGCTTCGAAATTTGCCTGAACTCGTATTCAGACGAACTGGAGTAAAATGTGCCACTGCAAAAGACCCTCTGTATTGTGTTGCAAGAGGAACTGGTATTGCCCTCGATCACTTGGATACATACAAAAAAAGCGTTATTTCAAAAAGATGACGGATATTTTTCCAAATCCAGAGAATCTACACCATGCCTATATAATCTATGGCGATTTGGATATGTCTAGAGAATTAGTCATTAGATATTTATCCGAGAAATGTAATGTAAAAAAAGAAAACAATCCAGATTTCTTTAATTATGTTTGTGACAATATATCAATTGATGTTGCCCACGAAATATTATATGCGAGCTCCAGAAAATCTTTTTCTGAAAAAAGAATATTTTTAGTAGAATTTAATTCTATACTTCACGAAGCTCAAAATGCACTTTTAAAATTAATAGAGGAACCAGATCTTGGAACACATTTTTTCTTTTTAACACAAAGCAAAGGTTTTGCATTACCAACAATTATATCTCGGGTTGTTGAGATCGATTTGAAGGATGATCACGAAGAAAATATTGCAGATGATTTTATTTTTGGAACAATTCTAGAACGTTTGAAAATTGCAGAAAAGATTAACAAAGACAAAGATAGAAAAAAAGCGATGACATACGTGAGAAATATTTATGCTTTTTCTAAAAATAAAGGTATACTGGTAGAAGATTTGGCGAGATGTTTGCTTACAGCATCAAGAGAAATAGGCAAACCGACATCGCCAATCAAAATGACACTTGAACATATTGCTTTAATTTTGCCATTACAAAAAAAATGATATTAGTTACACACGGAATTGTTGGAGCCTCGATAGCGCTGTCTATGCCGAATTCACCTGTGCTCGGTGCGGTTCTTGCTTTTGCAAGTCATTTTTTGCTCGATGCAATTCCTCACTGGGACTACGAGCTAAAATCTCTAGAATCACAAAAAGATCCACTGCTTACAAAAATTATCAGAAATCATCATTTGTATCCTGATATGTGTAGGGTGGCATTTGATGGCTTACTCGGGCTATCTCTTCCTCTGGTAATAATGTTTTTGCTTGTTGGAAATCATCTGTATATTGCTTTGCTTGGTGCGGTGTTTGCGATATTACCTGACTTTTTTCAGTTTCTATTTTTCAAGACAAAAGCTAAATGGCTAGGCTGGTATATTAAATTCCATAATTTAGTTCATTCAAAAAAGAGATTTGATGGCAGGCCTGGAATTGGTATTGTTATGCAAGTAGGGATTTGGGCTATAGCAATTGTCGCGGTCGCTCTCATCTGATAATCTAAACATAAATAAAACAAAAATATGGTATACAATTTTAACGACTTCAAAAACAAAATACAGGAGGTAGAAAACTGGCTTATATCAGAATTTTCTCTGGTTAGAACTGGCAGGGCGACACCGCTCATCTTGGACAAAGTAATGGTTGAATCATACGGTTCTTTTATGCCGGTTAAAAATGTTGCTAATATCGCATCTGAAGACGCCAGAACACTAAAAGTCACCCCTTGGGATACTTCTATTGTTTCTGCGGTAGAAAAAGCAATCATATCTGCAGATCTTGGCTTGTCTGTAAATTCAGATGGAAAATCTCTTCGTGTTATTTTTCCAGAACTTACAGGTGAGAGAAGGACACAATTGATAAAACTTTCAAAACAAAAACTAGAAGACGCCAGAGTGTCTCTCCGTATGCACAGAGAAAATGTTTGGAGCGACATACAAAAGAAAGAAAAAGACGGTCTTATGAACGAAGACGAAAAATTCAGAAGCAAAGAAGAAATGCAAAAATTTGTTGATGAAGCTAACAAAAAATTTGAAGAACATTTAGCAAAAAAGGAAGAAGAAATACAAAATTAAATGACAGTCATTTTATTTATTTTAGTTCTAGGTCTACTCGTTTTTGTACACGAGCTAGGGCATTTTTTGGTTGCAAAGGCAACAAAAATGAAGGTGCTTGAATTTGCAATTGGTTTCCCGCCAAAAATATTTTCGAAAAAAATTGGTGAGACACTGTATTCTATAAACATTGTACCGCTTGGAGGTTTTGTAAAAATATTTGGGGAAACAGCATCAGATGTAGAAAGTCTAGATAATCAAAACTATGACAAAAATGATAGCTTTTTAAACAAACCAAAACTATCAAGATTAGCTGTTCTGGTTGCGGGTGTATTGTTTAATTTCATTTTTGCTTGGCTTTGTTTTTCTTTTGTATATATGCTCGGAGTTTCTGCTCCTGAGGGCTTTCTTGGTAGAACAGACAAAGGACTTACAACTGTCACGATGGTTTCTCAAAATAGCCCAGCACAAGAGATGGGTATAGGTGCGGGGGATGTTGTATTGTCTGTAAAATCTGGAAATAATACTTTGACACAAATGGATTCAGACAAATTAACTGAATTTATTTCTGAAAATCAAAACAGCCCAATTGTTTTTGATATAAAGAGAGGCGAGGAAAATATCCAAATACAAGTCACACCAAAAGATGGAATAATTCCAGACAAAAAAGCTGTCGGTATTGCTTTTAGTGATTTGATTAATGTGTCATTGCCAATACACAAAGCCCTCGCTGAAGGATATATGACAACGGTGGATATAACAAAAATGACAGTGGTTTCTATGTGGAACTTTTTCGGCGATTTGTTTACAGGTAAAGACGGAGCCCTCTCGCAGGTGAGCGGTCCAGTTGGTATTGCAAATATGGTGGGGGACGCTTCAAAACTCGGCATTTCTTATCTGGTAACATTTATCGCAATCATCTCTGTGAACTTGGCGGTGCTTAACCTAATTCCATTTCCAGCTCTAGACGGTGGTCAAATAGTCTTTGTATTGATTGAAGCTGTTATGAGAAAACCGATTTCTCCAAAGATAATTTCATGGATAAATATGGCAGGATTTTCAGCCTTGATTTTGCTTATGATCGTGGTTACCTTTAGCGACATCCTAAAATTCTTTTAAATAGCCATTTTCTAAAGGTGTGTTATAAAATAATGCTTTTTTGACCCGTTTTTTGTTTTGCGGTAATATTGGCATATATGCTTCAGTCAAAACTATTTACAAAAACAAGAAGAGAGGCGCCAAAAGACGAGGTCTCTATTAATGCGAGCCTCCTTATTAGGGCTGGCTTTATTCACAAAGAAATGGCAGGTGTATATTCTTTGCTTCCGCTTGGTCTACTTGTGTATAAAAAAATAGAAAACATCATACGCGAGGAAATGAATGCAATCGGAGGGCAGGAAATACTTATGACATCATTTCAGCCAAAAGAAAATTGGCTAAAAACAGGTAGATGGGAAACAATGGATGATCTGTACAAAGTCTCGGATAGTTCAGGAAGAGAAGTTGCTCTCGGTCCAACACACGAAGAATTAATTGTCCCAATCGCAAAAGAATTTGGTTTGTCATACAAAGATCTGCCTTTTTCTGCGTATCAATTTCAGACTAAATTCCGAATGGAAATGCGCGCAAAATCAGGAATACTTCGAGGTAGGGAATTCATAATGAAGGATATGTATTCTTTCCATACAGAGATTCCTGATATGGACAAATATTACGAAACAGTATCTGGAGCCTACAGAAAAATATTTAATCGAATTGGTATAGGAGAAAAAACATATCTGACCTTTGCTTTGGGCGGTTCATTTAGTAAATATTCACACGAATTTCAGACCCTTACCTCTGCTGGTGAAGATTTAATTTACATAGACAAAAAGAAGGGGATAGCTATAAACAAAGAAGCCTTAAACGACGAAGTCCTATCAGAAATTGGTGTTAAACGCGAGGATTTAATCGAAGAAAAAGCTGTCGAGGTTGGAAATATTTTTAAACTCAAAACAAAATATTCTGCTCCTTTTGAATATATGTTTAAAGACGAAAAAAGTAACCAAAAAGAAGTCTATATGGGATGTTATGGTATAGGCCTAAGCAGATTGATTGGGACAGTAGTAGAAGCCTCACACGACGAAAATGGAATAATCTGGCCAAAAGGTGTTGCTCCGTTCCTCGTTCATCTAATCAGTATTGGCGACAGCGAAAAAGTCTTGAAAGAAAGTGATAATATATACAAAAAATTATGGCAGGCAGGTATCTCTGTATTGTGGGATGACAGAAATGCGAGACCTGGAGAAAAATTTGCAGACAGCGATTTAATCGGAATACCAACAAGACTAATTGTCAGTGAAAAAACTCTAGAAGGAAACGAGGTAGAAATGAAAGACAGAGCGACAGGAGAAATAAAGAAAATTGCCATAGAGGACGTTTTGTCCGCCTTGAAATAATTATGAATGACTTTTTAAAGAATACATTCTCACCAGAAAAATGGATGGGGTTGCTATCCAATGACATAGGTATTGATCTTGGTACCGCAAATACTCTTGTGTATGTTAGGGGTCGTGGAATTGTTATGAACGAACCATCTGTTGTTGCGGTCAACCAAAAGACTGGGCAAGTAGTTGCGGTTGGAATCCAGGCAAAACAAATGCTCGGTAGAACTCCAGCACATATTACTGCTGTAAAGCCGGTTGTCGACGGTGTCATTTCTGATTTTGAGATTACAGAAGAAATGGTTGCTTATTTGCTAAACAAATCACAACAAACAGGCAAAAAGATTTTTGGACCACGTGTAGTTGTCGGCGTACCTTCTGGAATTACTAATGTAGAAATCAGAGCTGTTAGAGATGCTACAAAAAACGCTGGAGCGAGAGAGGTTTTCATTGTCGAAGAACCAATGGCTGGTGCAATAGGTATTAGGCTTCCTGTTAACGAACCAGTAGGAAATATGGTTATAGATATTGGTGGTGGCACTTCGGATATTGCTGTTATTTCTCTCGGGGGTGTAGTTGCTTCAAAGAGCCTTCGAATTGCTGGCGATAAATTCAACAACGATATCATCAGTTACATTCGTTCAGAATTCAAAATTTTAATCGGAGAAAAAACAGCAGAAAACATTAAGATTGCAATTGGGGCTGTGCTTCCTCTCGAAGAACCACTAGAAGCTACAATCAAAGGTCGTGATTTGATCTCGGGTCTTCCTCGTGAAGTTATTATTACTGATTCCGACATAAGAGAAGCAATTTCACATTCGATAGATAACCTTGTTGAATCAACAAAAGAAGTTCTCGAAATGACTCCACCAGAAATTCTTGGTGATGTTATGCATCGTGGGGTGCATCTAATCGGTGGCGGGGCACTCATTCGAGGGCTAGATACATTGATTGCAGAAAATGCAAAAATTCCAGTACATATAGCAAATGATCCTCTCACGGCAGTAGCAAGAGGTTGTGGAATTATTCTTGAAAATCTCGAGGAATATCAAGACGTATTAATACAAAACGAAGATGCCTTACCACCTAAAAAGTAACAGAACATATAGAGGGGGCAAGAGAATTGCAATTATTGCAGTTGCGACTGTTATTTTGGTGACGATTATATTTCCGGGTTTCTTTTTTACAATCGGAGCATTTTTTGCAAAAGGCTCTTTATCCGTAAAGGCAACGGTAGTGTCTGGATATGAAATCGTGACTTCGTATTTTTCTGGACAGACAAGGATGGCGATTCAAAATGAAAAACTCAGAGAGCTTGTAGATGAGCTTGGTGGTTATAGATTGCAGAACGATTTTTTGAAACAAGAAAATCTAAAACTAAAATCAATTAATGTCACAGCAGATGAATACATTGCAGATGTTATAGCCACTCCACCCCAATCTCCATTTTCTATGATGGTAATTACTGGTTCCGAAAAAGCTTCTGTCGGTGACACTGTTACATCTGTATCAGATATATTTTTAGGCACAATTTCAGAAAAACACGGATCGCTTGCAAAAGTCTTGCTTGCTTCAAATGGAGGAAATATTTTGACTGTTGAAAATTCAAGAACGGCCGAGAGATACGAAATGACCGGAAAGGGAACAAACAATTTTCTAATTTCCGTTCCAAAAGATACAGACATAAGGAAAGACGACGTGATGATAATCAGAAAAGCCAGCGGTGTTTATGTTGTTGCAAAAATTGGAGAAATCGAAACGAGAGAAAGTAGCCCATTTCTATTTGTTTATGCGGTATCGCCATCTTCGGTCTATTCTATTTCAAGAGTAACTGTTCACAAAGAAACAAATGAAGAAATCATTCAGTAATACTTTTTTTTCAAGACTTGCGATTGATTCGGCATTGCTCGTGGCATTTTTTGTATTACCTTGGTGGCTATTTTCAATAATTGCAGTTGTTCTGCTCATCTTAATTCCATCTTTTGTAGAGATAATTCTTTTTGGAGCACTTTTTGATTCGTTATATGGAGGTAATTCATTTTCTTTTTCGGGGCATATTTTTACTATTATTTCTATTGCAATATATTTAATTTTTATTCTCGTATCAAAAAGGCTTCTTGTGTTTGGACGTGATCGTGTATAATTTTATAAATGCGAATAAAGAGATTCCTAAATTCAATATTGGGAGGTGATAGGGTAGAAATAAATCCTGATGAAATTTTTCTTGATTCAAGCAATTTGCCTAATTTTGACAAAGACCAATTTGAGGGAAGAATTGAAAAACCATTTTCTCGTGTTGTCCCTATTCTCACACTTTCTTTTTTTATTTTAGTCACACTAATTTTTTCTTGGAAAGTCTGGGGGCTTCAGATTGTACAAGGAGAGAAATTGGCTGAAAGAAGCGCTAGAAATAGCCTTATAAAAACATCGATTTTTTCAGAAAGGGGGTCAATTCTAGACAGAAACGACAAGATTCTCGCAACAAATGTCCCAGCAAAAGAAGGCGGAGATTTCTCATTGAGAAGATATACAGATTTAAAGGGGTTAGCACATATTCTTGGTTATCTAAAATATCCACAGAAAGACAAAAATGGATATTACTATCAAACAGAATTCACTGGTGTAGACGGAGTAGAAAAAACCTACAACGATTATCTTACCGGCAAAAATGGTTTGAGAATTATTGAAGTGGACGCTGGTGGTGAAATCGCAACATACAGTGTTATCGATCCACCAATTAATGGAAAGAATCTAAAACTTTCAATTGACTCAGAGTTGCAGGACAAACTATTTACAGAAATAGAATCTCTTGCTAGCAAAGCAGGATACAGTGGTGGCGCTGGTGCGATAATGGATATAAAGACAGGAAAATTAATTGCACTGACAAGTTTTCCTGAATACAATTCTCAAATTCTAACTGATGGAACAAACAAGGAAGTCATCAGTTCGTATATTACCGACAAAAGAAATGTCTATTTGAATAGGGCGATATCTGGATTGTATGCACCGGGTTCTGTTATGAAAATTTTTCTTGCTATGGGTGTCCAAAAAGAAGGTGTTATAGACCCAAACAAAAAAATTGAAAGTAAAGGTTCAATTACAGTTCCGAACCCATACTCTCCGGGTACTGGTACCACTTTTAGAGACTGGAAACCCCTTGGATGGGTTGATATGAGAGACGCGCTGTCATTTTCTTCTAACATATATTTCTTTCACGTTGGCGGAGGTTTTGATGGTCAAAAAGGAATTGGTATAGAAAAAATAGTAAACTATTTTAGAATGTTTGGTTTTGGAAATAAAACTGGGTTGAATCTTCCAAATGAGGCCTCGGGAGTTGTCCCAGATCCAGAATGGAAAAAACAAAATTTTGATGGTGATAGTTGGAGGCTTGGAGATACATTTTTGACTTCGATTGGTCAGTATGGATCACTTGCTACACTCATCCAAATTCTCCGTGGAACGACGGCAATTGTAAATAATGGAAATCTTTACACGCCATCGCTGGTAGAAGACGAAGAGCCAAAATTTGAAAAATTAGACTTCGAAGAAAAATATTATGATGTGGTAAAAGAAGGAATGTATCGTGCTGTGTACAATGGTGGGACAGCGCATAATCTATCTTCACTTCCTTTCAAGATAGGAGCAAAGACCGGAACTGCCGAATTGGGTGTTACAAAAGAAAATATTAACTCTTGGATAACGGGATTTTTCCCTTATGATAATCCCAAATATGCATTCGCAATTATGATGGAGAGAGGACTAAAGACAAATACCATCGGTTCAGTGTATGTAACCAATGAATTATTCCTTTGGATGAACGAAAATAGGCCAGAATATGTTAGATAAAATACTATCTGTAAATATCTAAAAAATGGCTCAAAATATAGAAAAATTGACTTTTACACTACATTTGATAATATACTGTGGCTCTCAAATTGATGAAATTCTAACTTTCAGAAATACCACGCGGGAGATTAGTAAATAATAAAAAATATGCCAGAAGAAATTGAATATTTAACACAAGAAAAATACGATGAGATAAAAGCAGAACTCATGCTTCTTCGATCTGAAAAAAGAAAAGAAGTAGCAGATCAGCTTGAATATGCAAAATCTCTCGGAGACTTGTCAGAAAATGCAGAATATCACGAAGCAAGAGATGCTCAAGCAAATCTCGAAGATAGAATTGGCAGACTTGAAAAATTAATCAAGCATGCTGTTATCGTTTCTAAAAACGAAGGCAATGCAGTTTCTGTCGGCTCTGTTGTAACTGTAGAATTTAAAGGAAAGAAATTGGTCTACACAATTGTTGGTTCCGAAGAAGCAGATATGAGCCAGGGCAAGATATCCGTAAAGTCTCCATTTGGTATTGGAGTCGTTGGAAAAAAGAAAGGCGATAGCTTTTTTGTAGAAACTCCAAACGGAAAAATTGAATACAAAATTACAGCTTTAAAGTAACAAAATAAATTTAAAACAAAAAACAGCTCCAAAAAAATGGAGCTGTTTTTTGTTGCTAAACAGAGCCATATTTTTGTGGGCAAATGTGGATAACATGTTTTGTAAAGTGGGATGAAATGTAATACAATATATATCAAGTGGGATAAAGTGGAATACAAAGAAAAAAATGCTAATCGGAGAATATACACACACAGTTGATGATAAAAAAAGAATCTCGCTTCCTTCAAAATTCAGAAAGGAAATGGGTAAAAAAATTGTCGTCACACATGGTCTCGATAACTGTCTGTTTATATATCCGATATCAGAATGGAAAAAAATATCTCAAAAGATTTCATCGCTCGGAATGGGTCAGGCAGATACTCGAGGCTTCGCAAGATTTATGCTCGCTGGTGCAACTGAAATCGATGTTGACTCTCTCGGTAGAATTCTCATCCCAGACTTTTTGCGAAACTTTGCTGGTCTTGCAACAAAAGTCGTCTTTGCCGGAGTCGCAAACAGAATTGAAATTTGGAACGAAGATAAATGGAATTCATACAAGACAAAAATTCAGAAAGATGCAGGTGAGATGGCAGAAAAGCTCGGAGATATAGGAATGATATAAAACAATGATTCACAAGCCAGTTCTTTTAAATGAAGTAATACAAGGAATTTCAGCCAAAGATGGCAATGTAATTGTTGATTGCACATTCGGGGCTGGCGGACACTCTAGGGCAATTCTACAGACAATCTCTAATGCCACTTTGATTGCAATGGATCAAGATAAAACAAGCCTTGAAACAGCAATCAAAGACATAGCAGATACAAAAAACAAAATTATCCCAGTCGCAAGTAATTTCAGAGAAATAGAAAAAGCCCTCGCACAAAACGGAATTGAAAAAGCAGACAGAATACTTGCAGATCTAGGATTCTCTTCAGACCAAATGGATGAATCAAAAAGAGGTTTTTCATTTCTTCGTGACGAACCACTTCTTATGAATATGAAATCTCCGGTAGAAGAGAATGATTTAACCGCGAGAGAGCTGGTCAACACTTGGGACGAAGAAAACATTTTTACAATCATCAAATATTACGGCGAAGAAAGATATGCAAAGAGAATTTCAAGAGCAATCGTAGAAGCGAGAACCGAGGCTCCGATTGAAACCACGGCAAGACTTGTTTCGATAATTGAATCAGCCGTTCCAGCAATGTACAAAAGAGGCAGAATCCATCCTGCAACCAGAACCTTCCAAGCAATCAGAATAGCAGTCAACGATGAACTATCCGCTCTAAAAGAACTCTTATCAAAATCAATTTCATTATTAAATACCGGCGGAAGAATATCGATAATTTCCTTCCATAGTCTCGAGGACAGAATAGTCAAAGATCAATTCAGAGAATGGAAAAAACAAGAACTGGGAGAGTCACTTACAAAAAAACCACAAATAGCAACCGAAGAAGAAATAAAAGAAAACCCAAGATCAAGAAGTGCAAAATTAAGAACCTTTATAAAAAACTAAAATGATAAAAATACTAACATCTGAATATAGAAAAACATTTTGGTTCGTTTCTTTAATTGCTGTCTTTCTTGTTGCTCTATATTTTATACTCGTCTCAAGTAGCGTATTTAATGCTGTATCATTAAAAGAAGCAGAATCAAAAATGGCTGGTATGCGAGGAGAATTATCTGTTCTAGAATCAAAATTCATCAAACTCGATTCAAAAATAGATAGCAACCTAGTAAACGAACTTGGCTTCGTTGATATGAAAAACAACACCTATACATACGCAGGTTTGACATCTTCAGTATCTCGTTCAAATTAATT
Organism: uncultured Candidatus Saccharibacteria bacterium; assembly: GCA_965230995.1. GTDB lineage: Bacteria > Patescibacteriota > Minisyncoccia > Phycocordibacterales. The sequence goes on along the minus strand of OZ246398.1, from coordinate 635,704 downwards.
ATGTCGTTTAAGAGCAGAATAAGACTTATATCCGGAATTTTAGTCCTACTTACTACTGTTTTGGTGTACAGGCTTTATAGCCTGCAAATAGTCCAAGGCGAAAGCTTTAGGGAACAAGCCGATAGACAATATGTATCAGCACCTTCAAAAACCTTTGAAAGAGGCTCTATTTTCTTTACCACAAAAGACGGCACAGTTGTCTCGGGGGCAACACTACAATCAGGATATTATATGGCAATTGTGCCAAAAGAAATTACAGAACCAGAAGATTTGTTCAATCTCCTTTCTTCTGTAGTGACCCTAAACGAGGTAGATTTTATGAAGAAGGCCCAAAAGAAAGATGATCCATTCGAAGAAGTAGCAAAAAATCTAACCAGTGAACAAGCCTCAAGAATTGCTTCACTAGGACAAAAGGGTGTTCGGTTGTACAAAGACAAATGGCGATATTATCCATTTGCAGAATTGGCGTCTCAGACAGTTGGCTTTGTCGGTTATGATGACAAAACAGAATCTCTATCTGGTCGTTACGGACTCGAAAGATATTACGAAGATTTGCTATCACGAGACGGCAGTTCTTCGAAAGTTAATTTTTTTGCGGATGTTTTTCTAAACTTAAAAGAAAATATTTTTGATTCAGAACAGAAAGGTGATTTGGTCACCAGTATTGAACCATCAGTCCAGGGTTATTTAGATGGTGTAATAAACAAAGTACAAAAAACATATAGTTCAAAAATTACAGGTGGAATTATTATGGATCCAAAAACAGGCGAGATACTTGCTCTCGGAAGCTACCCATCATTTGATCCAAACAATTTTGGTTCTGTAAAAGACGTTTCTGTTTTTAGTAACCCTCTAACAGAAAATGTCTACGAAATGGGTTCTGTTATTAAACCCCTAACAGTTGCAGTTGGGCTTGATTCTGGAGCAATTACAGAACAAACAACATACATAGACAAAGGAAGCGTTACCTATAATGGAAAGACTATTTCCAACCACGACAAATTATCACGAGGTTTATCAACAATCCAAGATATCCTCAGTCATTCTCTAAACGTCGGAGCTTCATTTATCGCAGAAAGTGTTGGAACAGAAAAATTTCCTACATATTTTAAATCATTTGGAATTGGTCAAAAATCTGGAATTGATTTGCCAAACGAATCATCAGGCCTTACAAAAAACCTAGATAGCAACAGAATGATAGAGCTGGCGACGGCATCTTTTGGGCAGGGAATTGCGCTCTCTCCGATGTCGCTAATAAAATCACTATCAAGTCTTGCAAACGAAGGTAAAATGGTGACACCACATATAGGTGTATCAATCAAAAATAAATCAGGAATTTCAAAGAAAATAGAATACCCAGCTCCGGTCCAAGTAATGAAAAAAGAAACCGCCCAATCTGTTACGAATATGCTAATCAAAGCCGTAGACGAAGCATTAAATAGCGGAAAATCGAAAATTGATAATTACACCGTTGCTGCAAAGACCGGAACAGCACAGATTGCTGATGCAAAGAACGGCGGATATTATGCTGACAAATTCCTCCACTCATTTTTTGGATATTTTCCAGCTCGAAACCCAGAATTCATAGTCTTTCTGTTTACAGTAGAACCAAAAGGTGTCCAGTACGCTTCCGACACATTAACAGCTAGCTTTATGGACATTGCGAAGTTTCTTTTGCATTATTATGAGATAGTGCCTGACAGGCAAAATAAAATATGAAATCATTTTTAAAATCGGTTATCCAAAGCGTACTAATTTTAGAAGCCAGACTAGTTCTCGCAAAATACAAACCAAAGATCGTTGCCATAACCGGTAGTGTAGGAAAAACATCGACAAAGGATGCAATATATACAGCACTCAAAGATAAATTTAATACAAGAAAAAGCCAAAAGAGTTTTAATAGCGAAATAGGAATACCTCTCACTATTTTAAATTGTGAAAATGGATGGGCGAATCCATTTTTGTGGATTAGGAATTTTATCGAAGGCTTTCTTTTAATAATATTTAGATCAAAATATCCGGAAATACTTGTCCTCGAAATAGGTGCAGACAGGCCGGGGGATATTCGTAGAGTTTCAAAATGGATAAAGCCAGATGTTGTCGTATTTACCGCAATCGGCAAAACTCCAGTTCACGTGGAATATTTTAAAGACAGTGATGAATTAGTAAAAGAAAAATCATATCTAGTTTCTGCTCTAAAAGAAACAGGTACACTAATATATATCGAAGACGACGAAAAGGCTCACCTTGCAAAAGAAAAAACAAAGGCAAAAAGATATTCTTTTGGATTGGGAGATGGCTCATATTTTAAAGCTTCAAATTATGAAATCTCTTACGATAATTCAGACAGACCAACTGGAATTAATTTTCGTATAGATTACGAAGGAAACAGTGTTCCATTTAACCTAATCGGGGCAATAGGAAAACAACATATTTATCCAATCCTTGGTGCTATAGGAGTAGCAAAGGTCTTTGGAATAAATGGTGTCGAATTGTCTTCAGTAATGATGGAGCACATAACACCACCAGGAAGAATGAGACTCATTTCCGGTATCAAACATTCTTTGATCATTGACGATACATACAATGCCTCACCAATTGCAATGAGAGAAGCATTAGAGACTTTGAGACAGATTAAAGAACAGACTGAACAAAAGAAAATTGCTGTGCTAGGGGATATGATGGAATTGGGACAATATTCAGTCGAAGAGCACAAAGAAATAGGCAAGATATGTGCCGAAGTCGCCGATGTTTTGGTTACAGTCGGTGTACGTGCGAGAAAGATTGCCGAGGGCGCTCTAGAAAACGGTTTTAGTGAAAAGAAATTATATCAATTCGAAGATTCACAAATTGCAGGAAAATTCCTCGAAGGAATTGTCGATCCATACGATACAGTTTTGATAAAGGGGTCTCAATCAATTCGAATGGAAAAGGCGGTGCTTGAAATAATGGCAGAGCCACAGCTTGCCGAAAGCCTTCTTGTGAGGCAGGAGGAAGAGTGGGGGAGGAGGTGATTATGTTTTATAATAAATCTATAGATCAATACTAATATTCATCATTTTTTCCAAATCAATTTTATCAATAATTCTTTTCTTATTTATATTTGGATTTTCATTTATCCTATAAGTGCATCTGTTTCCCCAAAATAATATTCCCCCCACTTCTGCTGTGCTTTTATCGTGACCAGACCAAAATGTGCTAGGTCTACCAGCACAGACTAGTTCTCCATTAATCTTTGCAAATGATCTTGGTCCATCAATTGTGTAATTTACAATATCAGAAAAGAAATCTATCATCTCTGTTCTTAATAATAATATTGTTTTGTATCCAATATAACTCTTAAATTTTTTGTTGGCACTTTTAATGTCATCTTTGAACTGTCTATTTTTTTCTGAAAGATTCGTTCCATTCAATACTATTTCTCCAGAGGTTGTCGGCATTCTCCTATTAAATTTTGTGTCATCCTTAATTTCTATGGCGACTTTTAACTGATCATTGATAATATCCGACTTTGGCCCTAAAAATAAATCTAGATCACCATCTCTCCAACCAGAATTAATAAAATTTAATTTGGTGATTAATTTTTCTTTAAATTCTTTTTCTGAAATCATATACTTACTTGATTGTGGATAAGTAGCCTTACTTTTCGGTTTTTGTTCGGTTATAATATAATTGTAGCTCAATAGTATTTTAAATACAATATGCCAAGCCTTACAAAAAAACAAAAACAAGTCTTTGACTTTATAAATCTATATATTGGTGAAAATGGTATAGCTCCCACTATCGAGGAAATAAGAAAAAAACTAAAACTAAAAGCAGTATCTACAGTTCACGAACATATCAATTCACTAAAGACAAAGGGATATCTTTCAAAATCAGAAAATTCCGCTAGAAGTTTAGCTCCTAAAAAAGAAATAAGGTCAATTGTAGAAATTCCAATAATTGGAAGTATAAAAGCCGGATATCCACTTCCAGCAATTGAAGAAAGAGATGGCTCTGTTTCTGTAATCAATCCTCAAATTAAAACAGCCGAAGGATATTATGCCCTCCGTGTTGTGGGTGATTCTATGATTGATGACGGAATTTTTGATGGCGATATTGTTGTTATAAAACAGCAATCTGTTGCAGAAAATGGACAAACCGTTGTTGCAATTATTGACGAAAATGAAGCAACTCTTAAAAGACTTTATAAAGAAAAAGATAGGTTCAGACTTGAACCAAGGAACCCAAATATGAAATCTCTTTTTAGAGAGTTCGTAGAGGTTCGGGGTGTTGTAATTCAGGTTATTAGTAACCCAAATAATGAACCTAAAGAATTTGAGCAAAAGAAAACAAAACATGGGTTTAAAACAATAGATTTATTTGCTGGAGTTGGTGGTATTCGCTTGGGCTTTGAAAACGCAGGGTTTAAAACTGTTTTTGCAAACGATTTTGAAACACGATGTAAGGATACTTATGATCTGAATTTTAGAGATTCAAAATTGGTTGTCGAGGATATAAGAAAAATTGGAATAGATGATCTCCCAAAGTTCGATTTTCTTTTAGGTGGTTTTCCTTGCCAGGCATTTTCTATTGCGGGATATAGACAGGGGTTTAATGATGAGAAGGGTAGAGGAAACTTATTTTTTGATATTGCTCGTATTTTGGAAGCAAGAAAACCAGAAGGTTTTCTTTTAGAAAATGTTAAGAATCTAAAAAGTCATGATGGTGGAAAAACTTTTAAAATTATTGAGGATGCATTAAAAGACCTGGGTTATCATGTAAAAGTAAAAGTCCTAAACACAATGGAATACGGAAATATTCCTCAAAATCGTGAAAGAATTTATATTGTTGGTTTTAAGAACAAAATATATTTAGATAGGTTTGAGTTTCCAAGCCCAATTAAATTAACAACAAAAATAACTGATTTATTAGAGAGTAATGTCTCAGAAAAATATTATTACAACGGTAAACCATTGTTTGAGAAACTTAAAAATGTAGTAAAAGAGGAAGGTAAAGTTTATCAATGGAGAAGGCAATATGTAAGGGAAAATAAAAGTGGAGTTTGTCCGACATTAACCGCAAACATGGGTACAGGTGGGCACAATGTTCCAATTATTAAGGACAAGAAAGGCATCCGAAAGCTGACACCATTAGAATGCTTTAGGATACAGGGTTTTCCAAAAGATTATATTTTACCAAAAATATCTGACTCAGCACTATACAAACAAGCTGGAAATTCTGTGAGTGTACCTGTCGTTGAAGCTGTAGCAAAACAAATGATGAAAGCAATGGAGTAATTACCAAACTTTTACCTTACTAGCTAGAGGTTTGATTTTATATTTTGTAATAATTTGTTTTTTAATTCCAAAACGAGGTCGTCTTTTTTGTGCCTGCTGATCTGTAAAAGATTCTTTCTTATTCAATGATTGATTTTTGATGTATTTATTAGGAATTAAATAGATATCAAATTTACCATCAATTTTACCGCCGTTATAAAAATCCACAAAATACAAATCGTCCCATTTTGATTTTGGTCCAAAGGAAGTTAGATCATCTTCAATACTACAAGCTTTTATTTGTTGAGCCTTGTTTGACTTTAAATTAAAAGTATCAAATGAACCAGCTATTCCTTTCTTGGCGCCTTTTAATTTTATATATCTCGCAGAACCCGACCAAAGACAAAAGGCGACTTCTGATAAGCCCTCAGGCATATTTGGTTCACGGGATTTATAACCTCTCAAACCAAGCTTTAACTCTTTCCAAATATCAAAAATTCTTTTCCATTCCTTTCCATCATTTTTATTAAAATGCATAAGTTCAAGCTTACATTCTTGACCAAATACTTTTGCTTTATGTTCTAAAATTTTCATAATTATTTAACGAAAAAATCTAGCGATTTTTTATAAAGTTTTGCAAACTCTTTAAGTTGCAAAACGTCAAGGCGTCTCTGTCCCGATTCTATTTTTGAGACATATGACTGAGTTCTGCCGAGTTTTTCAGCTACTTCAATTTGACCGAGATCAGCTTCAAGACGAGCCTGTTTTAAGCGTTCAATAATTTCCTTATGTTCATCATTATAAATTGCTCTTGGCATATGCATATATAATAATATTCCATTGCGTATTATTCCAAAATGCCATATTTAAAGTTATGGGAGATGTATCCCTACGGGAAATCTTCCATTACATGGACAGTATAGGTTTCCTATTTATTTAATTGCTGTGATCACGAGTCACTAAGTATAATTGTTCGCTATCACTTCAAACGGGGAATCGGTCACAACTCTTCTGCTTCGATAAATCTCCGCAACGAAGGTCGCGACCCCGACTCGCCGACAAGTATTTTACTCCATTTCATTTCGTAAAATCTTGTATACCGGCTCCGTCTTTCGATTCCCATATGTTCAGTAAAACAGTAAAGCCCGAATGCTATTCGCATCCGGACTAACTGTTTTATGTGACCTTACGGGGAATCGAACCCCGATTTAAGCCTTGAGAAGGCTTCGTCCTAACCGTTAGACGATAAGGCCAATTTATATTCAATTATGTCTCTATATTTTTGGCTCTGGCATAAATTCAGAATAGTCGCTATCGCTCCTTTCTTCATTTAACGATAAGGCCATTGTTCTATTTAGAACTTTCATAATATAGCACAAACTGCTATTTTTTCCATATTAAAATCATTATTTCTCGATAAATAAATTGGTGCGTCATTGCTGACGCACCGGAATTTGGTAGAGTATGTGGGCAAAGCCACTTCATCTGGGTGTGTCTACCAGACACCGTGGTATCACTACCACCTGTTGTTTACCACTTCGTGGTTGATCGGGTTGTACGTCCTTGGGGGAACAACAGCATATTCCCATTGAGCAAACCCACAAACTTCGCCCTTCTTTTCCTAACTCACTTGGTAGGCATCCGGTGCGAAGGCTTGCTCCGAAGAACATGTCCACCATGACCCTGTAGCCGTGCCCCAAATTAGCCTGTGGGGTCGGTTTTGGTGGTTGGCCCATTATACAGAAATGAGATTCGTCAGGCATTCGGGCTGTGCATGTATCCTCCTTTCGTCGTTGGTGTTGGAACCCGTGTAAATCATACTTTATATTAGCTATTTTTTCCATATTCTTTGATATATAATGCCTATATGAAATTTTTATACCGCTATATCCTAAAACCATTTCTGTTTATCTTTGATCCGGAATTTGTTCATAATATTTTCATTGCAAAAGGAAGATTACTTGGGTATTTTTCTATCAGTAGAAAAATTATTTCTTTGTTGTATGGGTATCATGGCAAAGACATTTCAAAAACAATTGATGGAATAAAATACAAAACGCCAGTCCTGCTTTCTGCTGGTTTTGATTACAATGGAAAACTTACAGGGATACTTGCTTCGCTCGGTTTTGGTGGTGAAGAAATCGGCTCTGTCACAGCGAGAGCTTGTGAAGGGAATAGAAAGCCTCGTTTAATTAGGCTCAAAAAATCAGGAAGTATTATCGTGAGAAAAGGTCTCCGAAACGATGGAGTTGATACTGTAATTCGTAGAATTAAAAAATCACATATACCGAAGGATTTTGTTATTGGTGTGAGCATAGCAAGAACGAATGATGTCTTGTGTAAAACTCTCGAGGGTGGGGTAGAGGATTATGTATATTCTTTTGAAAGACTGAACAAAGAAAAAATAGGCGACTATTACACCATAAATATTTCTTGCCCAAATTCATATTGTGGCGAAGCATATGCAACACCGCACGCTCTCCAAATGCTCCTTGTGCAATTGGCTAAAATTAAAACAGATAAACCTGTATATTTGAAAATGCCAATAAATCTCGAATGGGAAGATTTTTCAAAATTAATTGATGTGTCGCTTAAATTTCCTTTTGTAAAAGGATATGTGATTGGAAATCTAAACAAAGAAATATCTTGTCTAAAACATCCCGAAGAAGCAAGCGGAAAGGCGAGAGGTGGAATGTCTGGTGATCCATGCAGAGAATTGTCGACAAAATTAATTAAAAAAACCAGATCAAAAGTCGGAAACAAAATGACCATTATCGGTTGTGGTGGAATTATGAGTGCCGATGATGCGATAGAAAAAATTAATGCCGGCGCAGACTTGGTGCAATTGATTACTGGGATGATATACGAAGGCCCGCATATCATTTCTGATATCTGTAAGAGAATAGAAAAGGGTATTTGACAAAAAATACTCTAAACTGATAGTATTTAAATATGAAGTCAAATTGGTTTTCATTTTTCTTTTTTGCATATAACCGCGTAGCGGGGAATTTTGCTAGTATTTAAAAAAGAGAAATGAAACTACAGCAAAAGCCCCGCGTAAGCGGGGCTTTTGTTTTGTATCAAAATGTCGCTATGTATTACACAGCAACACTTTGGTACAAAACGTTGTACCGAGAGTTCTTTACAATCACACTAAAGAGAGGGATCTACGATGAATGTTACTTATCTCGGGCCGTTTGGTTCTACGTTTACTCATGTAGCATATGAGTACTTCGTCCAGAACTTTGGGGCTCCTGCTGTTTCCGATCGAAACTACATTCCGACTGCCAGAAATGGTGATGTTGTGTCTGTGGTGATGACGAAATCGGCTTGGGGCGCTCTTGCTGTCGAGACTCTGGCTCAGGGTCGCGTGACCGAGTCTCTCGATGCGCTTATCGCTCTTCTTCGCACGGGCAGTGTACCTGCGATCGTTGCTGGATACAAAATGCCCATTACTTTTGCCTTGATGGCGAGGAAGGGTATGAGTATCGAGCAGGTCGCTGGCATCATCGGGCATCAAAAGTCCTTTGGTGCATGCAAGGCGAAGGTCGGTAGTCTTCAAGTCAAAACGATGGAGGTTCCGAGCAATGGCGAAGCATCGAGATTGGTAGCCGAGGACGAAAGCTACCAGAACTGGGCTTGTCTCGGGCCGGTTGCGAACGCCCAGGTCTATGGTCTCGATGTCCTCATCGAGGGATTCGAAGACGAACCGGCCGTCACGACATTCTACCTGCTTGCACCGGGTGGTGTGTCTGGGGCGGTGGGCAAGACGAACAGAGCAGTGCTCACGTTCCAGGTACACAACATACCTGGGGCTCTGTGGCTTGCTCTCACTCCGCTTGTGCTTCTCGGGATTAATATGACGCAGATTCATTCTGTTCATATCGAGAACGGCACGTATCATTTCGGCGTCGAAGTCGAGATGAAGCGGAGTGCTCTGTGGAGGTTTCGTATTGCTCGCAAGCTCTTCTCTTTGTGTGTGACAAAAAACCAAATCTTTGGTCCCTTTGAGGTGAGGGACTGAGTCAAATTGGGAAGGGCTGTCGGAGAGAAACGACAGCCCAGCCCAAAATTAATTTTGTTTTTTATCAAAATGTCGTTATGTATTTACGTAGCTACATTTTGGTACAAAATGTTGTACCAATAGTTCTTTAACGTCAACAACATTGTGTGGAGGTTTGGTATGAGCGAACAAACTGTAGTGCAAGTCGGTTCTCCTGATCCTAATCGGATTTTCTTGGCATTTCAAAATGGTCCTTCCATTCCGAAAATGCCTGCGGAGGACCAACAGCTTGCGAGGAGGTGGTTCAATTTGGGTATGGAGAAGGCTGGTGTGGTGAAGTTGCCCGATGGCACTTTTTCACTCCGTCAGCCCTGATCCTTTTGTGTGGGTGTGCCTTGCGCGCACCCTTTTTGTTTGACAGCAAACATTTAGTTGATATTATTAATTTATGAAGTTAAATATTTCAGTTTTGGGTCTGCTGCTGGGAATCCCCTTCGGGAGCTTTCTTTGTATGCAAAAACTGAAATAGTCTAAAAATCGTTAATTGCGTAAAGAAAGTCCCCGAAAGGGGACTTTCTGTTTCCAGCTTTGGAAATTATGCGCAATATTTGCTCCTAGTTTCCAGAGTCATGGTGATTCTGGAAACTAGTTCTTTAACGGAGGGGGCCGAGATGTGTACTCGCAATGCTGATCACGTGTTTTCTGTCGAGGAGATGGTCTCTTTGTGTGCTGTCGAGATGGTGATGAAGAATCTTCGAATCGAAGGTCTTCGGTTCGAACTCTCTCGCAACGGTGTTGGTGTAAACGTCTCTGTTTACATCTCGCCTCGTCATCCCGAAGCCTACCCCAAGTTTCTGGCAGTTCTGGGTGATTTGAGGAATCTCTTTCTCGCTAAAAGCAAGGAGATCTACGATTCCAAACACCTCAACTGAGCAGAAACGAAACCCGCCGAAGGCAGAGCCTTCGGCGGGTGGAATTTTTTAATTAAACTTTGATTCTATTATTTTCTTTACAATTGCTCCGTCTGCATTTCCGCCCGTTTCTTTCATTACTGCTCCCATTAGTTTTCCCATACCGCTTTTATCTGTTACACCGAGCTCTGTCATTTTGGCGCTCACAATTTTTTCAATTTCCTCTTCGCTCATTTGTGCTGGGAGAAAACTTTCGAGTATCGTAAGCTCCAATTTTTCTTTATCTGCCAATTCTGGTCTACCACCTTTTGTAAATTGTTCGATAGAATCCTTTCTTTGCTTTACTTGTCTTTTGATTACTGCCAAAGCAATTTCGTCAGTCACAGGATCATTAGGAGGTCTCTTTTGTGAAGTGAGCTCGCTAACAAAACCAGCAGTTAATCCACGAAGCGTGTCTGTTCGTAGAGGATCTTTGGCCTTCATCGCTTCTATTGTCAATTTCTTTATATTTTCTGCTATTGTCATAAAAATATATTATTTGTGTATATTCACATAGTATCACGAAAACCTGTTACTTGATATACTTTAGATATGTTAGAAACTTTAATTTTTGTAGGGATTTTGGTTGTAATTGCATTGTTTGCGTACATTATTATTTTGCTCAAAAAAACAACCGAGCAAAAAAAAGACGATGGAGCTGTGAATTTGCTTTTGTCGCAGATAAACGAACTATCTAGAACGGTCGATTCCAAAATTGGCGAAACCACAAAAATGGTTCAGAATTCGATGCAAAATCAGATGTCTCAATCTCAGATGTTGATGAGAGACATAAACAACGAAGTCACCAAACATTTGATGAGTGTCACAAAGGAAATCACTCAAACCAACGAATCAAGCAAACAAGTCGTCAAGATTGCAGAACAGCTACATTCACTTGAAAAAGTTTTGAAAAATCAAAAACAAAGAGGAAACCTCGGTGAAGCAGGTCTTGAATTAATATTGTCCAATATGCTTCCTCCTGAATCATACGAACTACAATATTTGTTTAAAAACAGCGACAAAGCCGATGCAGTAATCAAAACAAAAGATGGAATAATTCCAGTTGATGCAAAATTTTCTCTTGATAACTACAGTAGGTTTATAAACGAAGATGATGCAGAAAGAAAAGAAGCCTTGCAGAAAGAATTTGCAAACGACCTAAAAAAGAGAATTGACGAAACAGCAAAATATATTAGACCAGAAGAGGGGACACTACCATTTGCTTTTATGTTTATACCTGCCGAAGGAATCTACTATGATTTGATAGTAAACGAAGTAGGCGTGACGGTAAATTCAAGAAGCCTCATTGATTATGCTTATAACGACAAAAAAGTCATCATAGTTTCGCCAACGACTTTTTCAGCATATCTTCACTCTGTCCTGTATGGCTTTAAAGCATTTAAAATTGAAGAATCAGCAAAATTAATCGGTAAACAAGTGGCAGAACTGAAAAGACATTTGGATCGATACGAGGAATTACATACAAAACTAGGAACGTCGCTCGGAACTGTTGTAAACCATTACAATAATTCGACAAAAGAATTCAAAAAAATCGACAAAGATGTATATAAAATAACAGGGGATTCAGTAGGTATAGAGAGTGGAACAATCGAGAAGCCGTCAGAAGAGTAGATTTATAGCCATAAAATTGACTGTTTTTGAGGCTTTTTACCCTTGCTTTTTTTCGAAAAGTAGTTTAAAGTATAGCGACTATGGAATTTTCAGTAATAAAAACCGGAGGAAAGCAGTACAAAGTTTCTCCTGGACAATCAATAAAAATAGAGAAAATAAAAGGTGAATACAAGGCTGGAGACAAAATTGTCTTTGACCGAGTCCTCCTTGCTTTTGATGGAAAGGATACCGTAATTGGTGAGCCAGAAGTAAAAGGAGCAAAGGTTTCTGGAACTATCGAAAGAATAGACCGAAACAAAAAAGTCCGAGTATTTCGATACAAAGCAAAGAGCAACAGACTAAAAATCAACGGACACAGACAAGAATATTTCAAAGTCAAAATTGATTCTCTTAAATAATCAAAACAAAACCGCCAAATTTCAGGCGGTTTTGCTTTGTTAAATAATATCGTGGATGCGGTATTTTAGGGCGTTGTCTAGTGTGTTTTTGTCAGAATATTCTAGTTCTGATCCTGTAGATAGACCTCTCGCTAAAGTTGATATTGTAATATTCTTTTTTTCACACAAAGGCGCAAGTTTTTCTTTTAGATAATCGACAGTATTGTCACCCTCGGGATTTGCATTAAACGCCAAAATAATTTCATTTAGATTAGGATATGTTTCTGATTCAAGTAAAGAAAATAATTTTCTAACCCTTATTTTTTTCTCCGGTTCTTTTTCAAGGATTGGGACGGTTCCACCCAACACAAAATAGTATCCACTATACGCACCGGTTTTTTCTACATGATCTAGGTCAGTATCTGTTGGTAAAATTAGCAGTGTGCTGTCTCTTTTGCCAGAACAGATATCACAAAACTGAGCGCTAGTTTTTGTGTGTAATCTTTGGCATTTTCCACAAATAATCGTGCTTGATCTAGCTTTCCTAATTGCTTCTGATAATTTCAATGCTAAATCATCTTGTCTTCTTACGAGATAATAGGCGAGACGTTTTGCCTGTCTCGGGCCTATTCCGGGCAATTCTCTTAAATATTCAGCTAAATTGTGTATTTCGTTCATATATTAGAAATCCTCCAAACCATCTGCTTGTGGGCCAAAATCCGCTCCAAATTCGGCTTTTTCGACTGTTTGGAATGTTGCTTTCTTGTCGTTGAAATATAGCTTTACTGTTCCTGTGGCACCGTTTCTGTGCTTTTCGATTAATATTTCGGCATTGTTTTCTCTTGCTTTCTCGCCAGTCTCGTCTTTTTCTCTGTGTATGAACATAACAACATCGGCATCTTGTTCGATAGAACCAGAGTCTCGCAGGTCTGAAAGTCTCGGTCTACCACCGCGCGCTTCGACAGCTCGGGAAAGCTGTGACAGGGCAATCACTGGAACTTTCAGGTCTCTTGCTAGATTTTTTAATGATCTAGAAATTTCTGTCACTTGTTGAACTGTGGAATCGCTTTTAAAATTTCCGATTGGGGTCATAAGTTGGAGATAGTCAACAAGAATCAAATCAAGGCCTTTTTCTCGCTGAAGTCTTCTTGCAACAGATCTCATTTTGAGAATGTTATTTCCAGGTTGATCATCGATAAATATCGGTGCGGACGATAGGGAATCGAGAGCTGCTCTGATTGCACCAAAGTCATCTTCGGCTGTTATTTTACCAGTTCGCATTTTCCATGCGTCTACGTTTGCTTGGGCGGCGAGCATTCTATCAACAAGCTGTTGCGAGCTCATTTCAAGAGAAAATATTCCTACTTTTTTATTATGTTGAATAGCTGCATTTCGAGCAAAGTCTAGAGCAAGGGCAGTCTTTCCCATAGAAGGTCTCGCAGCGAGAATAATGAGGTCTGATGGCTGAAAACCAGCGAGAAAATTGTCTATATCCCTAAATCCAGAAGGTACACCACGCATTGCTTCGGTCGAATTGTGTAGTCTGTCGAATCTCTCCCATGCCTCGTTTAATTCTTCTTTGAGTTCGATAAATTTGTGTGTAGTAGAAAAGTTGGTTACATCGTAAACTTTTTTCTCTGCTTTATCTAAAATCTCTTCGAGTTCAGATGTGTTTTCATCGTATCCTAGATTTGAAATATATTCGGAAGCTTCGATGAGATTTCTCATCATATATTTCTTTAATACTATTTCTGCATAGTGCTTTACGTTTGCAGCAGACGGAACGATTTCTGTAAGTTCAACGAGATATGTTTGTCCGCCAACTTTTTCGAGGTCGCCAGTTTCTTTTAATCTGGCAGATAGGGAAAGCAAATCGATAGGAGCTGTTTTTTTCATAAGCTCCATCATATGATTAAAAATTGTTTTGTGTTTGTCGAAATAAAAAGAATCGGCAGATATAATATCGTTTATTTCATGAATGGCATCCGGCCTAAGCATTATAGAACCCAAAAGTGCCATTTCTGCCTCTTTATTGTGCGGAGGTATTCGCAAGTTTTTCTTTTCCATAGAGAAATACTAACACAGAGGCAAGGCTACAAAAAGCAAAATAATAGAACAACAGGTGTATATCCTGTGGACGATAATTACGCAAAAAGAGGCCTTGATAAAAGGATTTTTTGACCCTCATTTGTGTCTCTAACAACAAAACCATGGTCTTTTAGCAAATCTCTTATTTGGTCAGATTCAGCCCAGTCCTGTCTCTCGCGAGCAATTTTTCTTCTTTCGAGCAAATTAGAAATGTGAGTGTTTATTTTTGATAATTCGTTTTCATTTTTTTCAACAATTTCTTTTATGCCAAGTCCGAGAACCTGATCGAAATCAAAAATGGTTGCTTTCTTGTCTTCGATTGAAATTGAATTGTCTTTCAAAAGATTCCACATTATAGCAATTGCTTCTGGAGTATTTAAATCATCGTTTACTGCTTGGAGGAATTTTTCTTTTGCAGAAACAGAAATATTTCCAGTGTTCGGTACACCAATTAATTCTTGGACAAGATTTTCAAATGCAGTTTGTACTGATTTTACTGCTTCGATGGTAAAATCTGTTTCTGTTTTGTAATGAGAAAGTAGCGTCCAATATCGTAGTGATAGGGGATGGACATTGCTTTTTGTTAAATCTTTCACAAAAAAAGTATTTCCGGTTGATTTTGCAATTTTTTGGCTGTTTAGCGTTACGAATGCTTTGTGCATCCAAATATTTGCAAATGGTTTTCCTGTTGCGTGCTCGGATTGCGCTATTTCGTTATTGTGATGAACTGGAATATGATCAATTCCACCAGTGTGAATATCAAATGTATCGCCGAGATATTTCATCGACATTGCTGAACATTCTATATGCCAGCCTGGAAAGCCTTGTCCCCAAGGGCTTTTCCAGCCAAATTCGTTACTCTTTTTCCACAGTGCAAAATCTCGAGGTGATCTCTTTTTTTCTTTATCATCAAGCCTAC
This sequence comes from uncultured Candidatus Saccharibacteria bacterium, assembly GCA_965230995.1. GTDB lineage: Bacteria > Patescibacteriota > Minisyncoccia > Phycocordibacterales. Next base: position 620,477 of record OZ246398.1, on the reverse strand, counting down.
TCTGCATTACTGGTGAAAGTCCACCAAGTCTTCCGTAATCATCAATTTTTTCTGTGTCAAAATATATTGCCGTTTCGGTATCGTAGGCTAGACTTTTTTCAAAAAGTTTTTCTATCAGTTTGATATATTCATTAATATGCTCGGTTGCGAGAGGCATATGTGTCGGCAATTTTATATTGAGTGATTTTAGATCATTTACGAATGCATCTGTGTATTTTGAAGACAAGATTTTTAGCCCTTCCATAGAAACAGGTAAGCCTTCTCTCTTTAATCCAGTCATCATTTTGTCTTCTCCTGAATCAGCATCGCTCACAATATGGCCAAAATCGGTTATGTTTATAACCTGATTTACTTTATAGCCATTGTATTCAGCAACACGCCTTATTGTATCCGCAAAAATATATGAGATTATATTTCCAATATGAGCATAATTGTATACAGTTGGCCCGCAATGATACATTGAAACTACGCCTTTTTTAACAGGTTTTAGTTCGTCTTTTCTTTTTGTTAATGTATTCCAGAAATATATTGACATATTGAGATTATAGCAGTTTCCAAAATTTAAAGAAGAGAAAATATTTGTTTGACCGTCGGCTTATACTTTGAGATAATAGCAAAACAAATGAACGATAATGATCTAACAACAAAATATTCCATAATTTCTTTTTTGGTCATTATTGTGATCGGAATTTCTTTTTTTGGAGGATATTCTCTCGGGACACACAATACATATAAAGAATTTTCTGTTCCAACTTTAAAAAATACTGAAGCAAAAAATATTTCTCCAAACGCAATTGATTTTGCTCCTTTCTGGAAAGCGTGGAACGTGCTAGATGAAAAATTTATAGCAACATCATCATCGACTCAAAATATTTCTGATCAAGACAGAGTTTGGGGTGCAATAAAAGGAATGACGGCTTCTCTTGGAGATCCACATACTGTTTTCTTTCCTCCAGAAGATGCCAAGGCTTTTTCTGAAGAAATCAGCGGTAGTTTTAGTGGTATTGGAGCAGAACTTTCTGCAAAAGATGGAAGTATTGTCGTCGTGAGTCCACTAAAAAATTCCCCAGCAGAAAAGGCAGGACTTTTACCAGAAGATATTATCGTTTCAATTGACGGCAAAAGCGCCCAAGGACTTTCCGTAGAATCCGCAATTACAAAAATACGTGGTGAAAGAGGTACTACTGTAGTTCTTTCTGTTGCCAGAAAGGAATCTGAAATAATCGATATAAAAATAATCCGAGATAACATAGAGGTTCCAGTAATAAAAACAGAACACAAAACAAAAGATGGTGTGTTTGTAATCAGTCTCTATAGTTTTTCTGAAAACTCTGCAACAAAATTCAAAGAGGCTCTTATGGAATTTGCAAAATCAAAAGAGCGAAATTTGATAATAGATTTACGAGGCAATCCTGGTGGTTATCTCGAGGCTGCAGTTGATATGGCAAGCTGGTTTCTACCAGAAGGTGAAGTTGTCCTAAGAGAGGATTTTGGTAACGGAAAAGAAGAAATATACAGAAGCAGGGGATATAATCTATTTAAAAAAGACATTTACAAAACTGTTATTCTTATAAATGAAGGTTCTGCATCCGCAAGCGAAATTTTGGCTGGGGCACTATCTGAACACGGAGTTGCAAAACTGGTCGGATCAAAATCATTTGGTAAGGGATCGGTGCAGGAATTAGTTGATATCACGAGAGACACATCACTAAAGGTAACCATTGCAAGGTGGCTTACACCAAACGGTCTTTCTATCTCTGATGGTGGATTGACGCCAGACTATATCGTTGATTTTTCAGACGAAGATATAAAAAACAAGAAAGATGTTCAGATGGAAAAAGCGGTTGAAATATTAAAGAAATAATGGTAGAAATAGTAACTATAAAGGATAAATAAGAAAAAATATGAAAGTTGTATTACTTGCAGATGTACGAAGTATCGGGAAGAAATATGATGTAGTCGAAGTGGCAAACGGACATGCTCTTAATTTCCTTATTCCACAGAAAAAGGCAGTACAGGCAACAGAAGGTAAAATAAAGTGGGCAGAACTAGAAAAGAAGAATAATGTTACAGAGAAGCAAATTCAAGCAGATTTACTCGAGAAAAACGTTGAAGACATAAAAACAGCTACCGTAAGAATGTCAGACAAAGTAAACGAAAAAGGTCATTTATTCGCTGGAATACATAAATCAGAATTGCTTGCAGAACTTGAAAAGCAGACAGGCCTAGTTCTAGATCCAGATTTCGTTATTCTTGAAAAACCAATCAAAGAAGTCGGAGAATACGAAATCGAGGTTAAAGCCGGCAAGGTAGAGACAAAATTCAAACTCATTGTAGAAGCAAAATAAACACAAAAGAAAAATCCCGCAAAAGCGGGATTTTTCTTTTGTGTTTATTTATTTAACCTCTACCAATTTTCTCGAGACAGTAGTGTTGTCAAAATGTTTCTTTCTCTTGTCTGTGATAGAAACAATACCTTCTTTCACTGCAAAAATAGTATTATCCTTTCCCATTTCTACGTTCTTTCCGGCGATGAATTTTGTTCCTCTTTGTCTAACTATAATAGAGCCAGCAGATGCTTTTGCTCCATTATTAACCTTAATACCCAAATATTTTGGATTTGAATCTCGGCCGTTTTTGACTGTTCCACCTGATTTTTTTGTTGCCATGGTCCCTAGTTTCTTTCCTGAATAATGTTAAAATGTATGGGGATGAGTATACATAATAATGATGAAAAAAGCAATATCCCCAGCAGGCTGCCCAGTAGGGAAATACTAATTGGAATAATCTTCCTGTCTTTTTGTCTTTTTTCCTTTGCAATAGGCAGAATCACAGCGATTTCAAGCAAAACACCAGAAAAGACGCCGATTACAATAACTAACCAATAAATATGATAGTAGTAGATATAGAAACATCGGGTACAAACCCATACCAACACGGAATTCTAGCAATTGGGGCAATAGATACCCTTGATTGTACTAGGACTTTTGATATGAAATGCAGACTATTTGAGGGTGCAAAGGTAGACAAGGACGCCCTAGATTACAATGGTTTTTCTGATATAGAAAACAAAGACCTACCTACAGACGAAGAAATAGTGTCTATGTTTCTAAAATTCATAATGAAATCCGAAGATCATACTCTGGCAGGACAGAACCCTGCTTTTGATATGGGTTTTCTCAATGCTACTTGTGAGAGATACAAAATTAACAATACAATTGCAAAAAGGACCATTGACCTACATTCTGTTTGTATCACGCACCTTGCAAATAGAGGCAAAGAATATCCAGTAATGAAAAACCGCTCGGCTCTGGATAGTGATTCGATAATGGCTTATGTCGGTATCCCAGCTGAACCAAGACCACACACAAGCGCTTTAACGGGTGCATTATACGAAGCAGAAGCTTTTAGTAGGCTACTCTACGGTAAAAACCTGCTTCCACAATTCAAGGAATTTCCTATTAGATTCTAGGATTATCTCATATATGCTATAAAACTATTGACATTCAAAAATGGATGGCTATAATGTATTAATCGTTCATTTAAATGCACAAGACCCTCTTCCGTGTACGGAAATAATTCTTTGTAGGGAAGAGGGGTATGGGAATTTATCCCTAAGCGTTTAGTCGACGCGATAACAAGACCCCTCGACAAAAAAGTATGCCTATTTTGCGAGTCATCGGTCTAATTATCGCGCTAGTTGCGATCAGAGCATTTGCTCCAGATGTATTTACACAAGGGCAGGATATTATCATAAGTCTCCTAACTATTGTCACAAAGGGGCTATCAATAGCTTCGCAGGGTATAGATTCAGTAGCTTCTACTGGAATGGCAATATAAATCACTACTAGGGAACAGTTAATTTCTCTGAAGTTTTTAAGTAGAGTGTTTTTTAGTGGATTTTGACAAAAAGGCATATTTTTAGCGTGGTAATTATACAATAAATATGGCTATAAATAAAGGTATTTTATATAATTGAGACACAAAATAGCTTGACAGAACAGGGTAGGGTATGCTACAATATACGTACATCAGTTAACAGCTGGTGTTTTTAATTGCCAAGGCTCTAAACAACGAAAGTGGTCGCGAGCTCTGGCAAATTACCTTATATTTTCTGAATTATCATCTAAGCTTCATGTATTTTTTACATCACAGCTCTAGGATTAATTAGTATCGCACAGATGTTTACAGGAAATAACGCGTTGCCAAATGACAATGCACCTGTAACAGAAGGCACTTCGACAGAATCAACAACAAAGACAGACATTCCTCTAAATACTAAGGACATCGTAATCCAGTATTATAAGGAAACACCAGTACTAGTTGAGGTTGCGAAATGTGAGTCATCACTTACGCACTTCACAGCTTCAGGTGAAGTTCTAAGAGGAAAAGTCGATAATCGTGATATTGGAGTGATGCAAATCAACGAATTTTATCACAGAAAGACTGCTGAAAAGCTTGGTCTTGATATCGAAACACTTGAGGGTAACCTCGCTTATGGTAAATATCTTTATGATAAGCAAGGTCTCCAGCCATGGAGCGCATCATCAAAGTGTTGGTCAAAGTCTTTGCAAGTTGCTTCTAACTAAATAAAAAACAAGACGCCCCTTACGGGGCGTCTTGTTTTTTGTCTTGATTTATTGTATTGTACTTTTGTAACCAAGGAGAACCTTGCCATGTTGAACGACATCCTTCTGCAACCCTTCGTGACACTTGCGGTGGCGGCTTGGTACTGTTTTGTTTTTATCTTTCGGCGCCGTCTTTCTGAGGTATCCGTTGATGTACAGACACTCGTCTTTATCGGATACTGGTACTACGTCTTTGTTCAGATCGAGGACGGTATCATCATCAGTATTATTTGTGCCTTGTTTTTTGTTTTGCAACTTACAGCAGTCGGCTACTGTGCTTTCAGGGCACTCGTGTCTCGAAAGGTCATCACAGACCTTAGAAAGGGGCTTCCGCCCGTTATTAGATTCGGGGCGAGGAAGCGAGGCAGTCGGATTGCATAGGTAGAGGGGCCAATATCTATTGGCAACCAACGACCCGAGTGTCGGCAATAAGGCCGCCCTCGGGCCTTATTGTTTTGTTATATATTGCGAAGGAAGCCCCATTCTTTTAATTGATTGTATAAAATTCTGGTGGGTGTATAATTAGGTCTTGGATATCTCCTAGCTTCTTGTTCTGAACCTTGAAACTTCTCCATACCCCCAAAGGGAGACATTAACGTGATGGAAATCAACATCGTTAGAAAAGATGCTTCACTTGAGCTTCTTGTCGGTGCGACCAGTTCAACCCTTCGAATCGTGAAGGCGATCGAGTCTAATGGGATGCGTCACTGCAAGACACTTTCTGACCTTAACTGGTTTCTCGGTGATACTGAGGAACCAGGAATCTTCGATGCGCCATCAATGACTCTTTGCATTTGCCGTGTCGAGGAGGTCTTGATTGAAAGAGAGTCTGATGCTGGTGACTTTTCTCGACGTTCAATCGTGGTAGATAACATCAAGCTCTTTTCGGGTGGTGTTATCGAATGGAGAGGGCAGTCGGTGCAATCCGCAGAGGGCTTCTGTACATTCTTGAGTGAGGTTGTACAGATCCTCGTCTCTGGTCATGACGGCAATCACAACTGCTACATTCGAGGTGGAAGAAAGTGCTTGCAACACTAAACAATATCGTGCACAAATTTCCCCCAAGCCAGAGGACTTGGGGGATAAACAATTAATAAGTAACCATTTATAGAAAATATTTTTGCGTTAATTCACTCACTAGTTTATTAAAGGGGAATACTAGATATGTGTCGCACAATATATCTTTTGCGACACAATAAATAAAGAATATGGCTGGGTTATTATTTATATTAATATTGAGCCAAATACATATTCCCTCTAATTAAATAAATAAAAAATATTAATATTAAAATAATAATTTATCTAAATAAATAATTATTTTAATTCCCTTCACTCTCTATCCGACTAGCAAAATCATTTTTCTCTAAAATTTTTTAAATATTCAATAAATTGAATTTTTAAATAAAAAGAAGATGACTAAGTAGTCATCTGTCTTTCCTTGAATTCGTCCTAGCTCAGTTTTGAGCTCGTTTTTTGGCTATAAATGATAAATGCCTAGTCGAAGGTTCTTTTCTAGATTAGAGATAGTATTCTGTTAAAATGCAAAATTTTTGTCCCCTACTAAAAATAAAATTTTGAAAAACTACTTTTTTATTTCGATTATTATTTCTTTTATTTTATCTAGAACAAATATAAAATTCTCCCAGCCGATTTTTGCAAGAAGTTTTACATTTTTAAATGCCCAGAAAAACGGTCCCTCAATGTAGTTATTCCAAAGGAATAAAATAATGTCGTTCCAGATGTAGCTAATAGTCTCGGCTACCTTTGGCTTTTTGATAAAATCTATAATATTAAAATCAAATACAAATTTGAGAAGTGCGAGAGCAATAATTATAACGATTATTATTTGTAGAAATCCCCTTTGGTCTTTTTTCATATATAGAATTATATAATTTTAATATTATAAATACAAAAGAGGATCCAAATATGCTTTTGTGCTTGCAAGCGGTATGGAAACGTTTTTGCAATATTTACTATTTACATTTCTTCCTATCTGTACGCCTCCAGGTGCAAAAACTGACAAATGGAGATGTGGACCGGTAGAATATCCGCTACTTCCAGAATATGCTATCACGTCACCGGCCTTAACTTTTTTTCCTGGAATTATATTGTCTGGAATTCTGCTTAAGTGACCATAAACAGTAGAAAGTCCGTTCGGATGTTCTACAAGAACCCATTTTCCGTAAGAATAGCAACCTTTTTGAACGTCAGTATCCCCCGTTCCAACAATAAATCCATCACCTGCAGAAAGGACTCTGGTACCGATTGGAGCTCTAAAATCTACACCATTATGGCTTCCGGATGCGTACAATCTACCTGATGCTGATGTTACGCCAAAATTTTGTGTTATATAGACCTTGTCGAGTGGCCATGAAAGAACACCAGAGCCTGCCGGTGGCAATTTTGAAGGGTTTAATATGTAACTAATCTGATTTTCGTATTCCTCTAATTCTTGCTCAAATTTCTTTCTGAGTGATTCTTTTTCAGCTAATATTCTTTTGTACTCAGTTTCCTTGTTTGCTGTTTCTGTAAGTAATGTGTTCTGCTCTTTTTTATTTAAATCAACAATTTGTTTTCTGTCCCCTAGTTCGTTTTGTAATTCCTGAAGCTCTTTCTTTTTTGCTTCTTGTTCTGCTTTTTGTTTTATGTAAAGTTCTTTTTGATTTTGTAACTCAGAGACATTCGTTCGTAATCCATTTTGAAGCTGTTCGAGAGAGCCAATCTCGTTCCAAACATCGCGAGAATCTTTCGTAAGGATAATTTCTATAAAAGAGACATTCTCAATCATATTAATATTGCGGATCGTTTTTGCAATCGCCATATTATTGTTATCAATTTTTTTTTCTGTCTTTTTTACTTCACCTTGTAATTCTGCAATAGTAAAACTAGCAGAATTTATTTTGTTTTGTGTTAGAGAAATATCAGCATTTAATTTTTTTTGTGTGGTTTCAAGGAGCTTAATTTTGTTAGCCAAAGTGTCTTTTTCTGCACCAACCTCGTTTAATTCCTTTTTGTATTTTTCTATCTCTTCTTCGATTCTTGCTTTTTCGTTATTGGTTTCGTTTATTTGTCTTCGTAATTCATCGATGGTTTCAGATTTAACGGTTGGACTGGCGGAAAAAAATAAACCAAATATTACAGATATTGATATTAATATCGAAACTGCTTTATGTTTATTGATTATTTTTTCTAAAATCATAATTAATGTGACAAAGCAATTTTAGCTATTTCATTTGCAATCAAAAGCGACGCCCCAGGTGTGCTGGATGATGATGCACTTTTTTTCATTGTGATATTTATTTCTGGATTCGAAATTATTCTATCTATTGTTGATACAAGAATATTTGATGTGAGGTTTCGCTCCTCGATAACAATCGCACCACCTTTTCTTGCATATGAAAATGCATTTCTTCTTTGGTGATCACCGTTTGAATCTGTTATGGGGATAATGATAGATGGTACTCCCCAACCGGCAATTTCAAAAATTGCAGAGCCAGCTCTAGAAATCACAACTGTAGATTTTTTGCCATAATAAGCCTGATTTTCACCAGATAAGAATGCTATTGGGTGGTAGTTATTTTTAAATATATTATCCTTGAGCAAATAGTCTGCCATCATTTTTACATCATTCAAATTTTGGTCGCCGGTTTGGTGTACTATCTGGTATCTTTTGAGTAATTCTACTAACCCTCCCAATATATTTTCATTTATTATCTGCGAACCCTGTGATCCCCCAATCACAAAAATCAACGGCAGTTTTTCGTCCAAAACAATCTCGCTCGATGGTGTCCCTTCCCCGTCCTGTACGCTTTCTCTTATGGGTTGTCCTGTATTTGCGACTCGCTCAAGTGGAAAATATTTTCCTGTCTCTGGATATGATACGGCAATTCTTTTTGCAAATTTCCCTGTAAATAAATTAACTTTTCCGGGTACTGTATCAGATTCATGCATAACTACAGGAATAAAAAGTAGTCTAGAGGCAAAAACAATTGGAAAAGCGCCAAACCCCCCCTTAGAGAAAACAACATCAGGATAGATTTTAAACATTACAAAAATAGCCTGAATAATAGCAAAGGGCATTTTTATTATATCAATAATATTTTGTATCGATGGATAGAGTCTGATTTTTCCAGAGATTATTTTTTTGAATATTATATTGTTCTTTGAAAGCAATGATTCATCCATGGCGCTAGGTGACAAAAAATACATTTGGAAATCATTTACTCCCTTTTCAGAAAAAACTTTCTTTAGTTTTTCGGCTACAGCAATTAGTGGGTAGAAATGACCACCAGTACCTCCGCCTGTAAGAACTATTTTTATCATTGTGTCATTTTTTTACTAAATGCGTTGAAATATTAAGAATAACACCAACCAGAGATAGGGCTATAAGCATTGCTGTTCCTCCGTGACTTACAAAAACGAGCGGTATTCCAGAAAGTGGTATTATCGCAAGCATCGCCGAAATATTAACGAACGATTGCGTTATGATTATTATAACAATTCCGAGCACGAGTAGTCTACTGAACATATCTGGTGATCTGCTTGATATATTTAGGCCACGTAATCCAAATGATAGATACAAAATTATTAATATAAGTGAACCAACAAAACCGAATTCTTCGGCTGCAACAGCAAAAATCGAGTCACTAGTTGGCTCCGGTAAATAGTTAAATTTTTGTATGCTTTGACCAAACCCCCTACCTGTAACTCCGCCAGAACCAATTGCAATTAATGACTGGTTTACTTGATAGCCCGAGCCTAAAATGTCCCTAGTTGGATGGAGCAAAGTAAGCATTCTTTCTTTTATATACGGTCTTATAAACGCAAGGCCACCTAGTCCGATTATTCCGATTAACACCAAAAGCAAAATATGTTTGATGGGTGCTCCGGCCACAAAATACATTGCAAGTCCTGAAAATAATATAACAGCGAGAGTATCCGTGTCTGGTTGAAGTAACAGTATGACAGCAACGATTGATGAGATTATAAAAAAAGGAACAAAACCACCGCTGAAAGTTTTTACTGTTTTTTGATTTTTTGATAACCACGCAGCAACGTAAACAACAAAACCAAATTTTAATATTTCAGCTGGTTGGAGTGAAAAACCAAATAAAGTAATCCATCTAGTTGCCCCGCCATGAGATAACTGTAATGCGGGTACAAACACAAGTAATGTTGCAATAATCGATAATAAAAAAATATAAAATGCGTATTTTTTATAAAAAGTATATTGAACCTGAGATAATACAAGAGCCATTAAACCTCCACCAATAAAACCTATTACTATTTGTTTTATTGCAACGCCTTCAAAATTCGAACCTGCTTTGGCAAGCAATCCCATTGAAGCGGAATTAAAAATCAAAAAACCAGCAAATACTAAGAGTGCTGTAATCGCAAGAAATAACTTATCGATTTTTGTAAACGATATCATTGTTATTATCCAATGAGAGCAAGTGACATTCCAAAGACAGCAAGCATAACAGAGAATATCCAGTATCTCATTGTGACTTTATATGATGGCCAGCCAAGCGCCTCGAAATGATGATGTAGAGGAGCAATTAGAAATACTTTTTTCCCATTTCGTAATTTTTTTGATGCAACTTGAATTACATTTGATAAGGTAGTCACAACTAGGGGCAAGGCAATTATTGGCAAAACAAGCAGACCATATCCTCCCCCTAAAGTATCAGTCATAAATGCAACAACTGCGAGTGTAATTGTGAGAGCCATGCTTCCGGTTTCTGTCATATAAAATCTTGCCGGTGGCACGTTGAACCATAGAAACGCAAGAATTCCACCAACTAAAACTGTACAAAATGCCGCTAGGTTAATCTGGTGTTGATAAAATGCAATACCAGCATATGCGGCAAAAATTGTTGCAAATACTCCACCAGATAGGCCGTCAATTCCATCAATAATTCCACCGGAATAAATAAAGGTCATTACGAGAGCAAAAAGCGGAATTATGAGCCAGCCGATAATTAATTCACCGTTTCCAGGTAGTCCAATAGAAACAACATCGAGCTTGCTGTAAAACCAATATCCAATAAACAGTCCGATTAAGCCGACAGCGAGAAGTCGCTTTTTAAGAGAAAGCCCACCCGCGACGTGATCCCTGCTTCCTTTTATTTCCAAATAATCATCTATCAATCCAATTATTGCTCCAGCAAAAAGCGTGAACACTGGTATCCAAGTTTGGTCACGACTTAAAAAGTCTAGTTTTGAAAAGACTTCGCCTGTAAATACTTTTGATAAAATCCAAAATACCGTAACGATAGATAAACTAGAAAACCAGATGACAATTCCGCCCATTCGGGGTGTGCCAACTTCCTTTTCTTTATGTAGTTCATTAAAAAGAGGTGTTGCTTTTCCCGTCATATCTACTTTGCCAGATTTTTTCTTCCACATCTGGTGTTTGTATAAAAAGTTTGTAAGTATCGGAGTGAATAATATTCCAAAAGCAAATGAAAATACTGATGGTACGAATACCTTTACGATGTCTATTATCATATCGATTAATTATACGCAATAATAGTACTTCGGCAAAGGATTAAATAGAAAAATATTTGTTGGTAGCTTTGACTATTTCTGACATATCAGAAAATCTTTCGCTGTAGCCAGATCCGAGGACCACAACAACCACTGGTTTTCCTACACCAACGTCATAAATTACAGCAAGATTTCCACCCGCAAGTTTAGTATATCCAGTTTTTGAGGCCATCAGAGCTGGTATCGAGGAAAGTGCTGCGTTAGTATTTTTTGCACTATGCACAATGTTGTTATCAGAAACAAAATCCTCAGTTGCAAGCGAAGTCGCTTCGAGGAGCGTTGGCTTTTCCCTTAGAACATAAGACATCAGTAATGCGATTTCTCTTGCAGAACTATATCCTCCAGCTTCGTATTCATCTATGTCTAATCCGCTTGGATTATTAAAAAATGTATTCTCAAGACCTATCATTTTTGACTTTTGGTTCATTTTTTGAACAAAAACATCAATTGGATTATTTTGCTCCTTTTCTTCTAGATTATCTTTTGAAATAGAACCTGCTATGTTTGCAATTGCATACGCGCCGTCATTTGAAGAAACAAGCAAAGAAAAATCGAGCAATTTTTTGAATGGCCAAATTTCACCCAAAAGTAGTCCGTTGTCATCTGCTTGACCAATAGATTCTTTGTTAATTGCAATTTTATCATTTTCGCCTATTTCGTCACTCGATACCAATGCTGACACGACTTTTGTTATAGATGCGATAGGTCTTACCTCGCTTGAATTTTTTTCAAAAATAAATCTGCTTGTATTAATGTCATAAACGGCAACGCTTTTTGCCATTATGTTTATATCTTCATATGCAAGAGCTCTCAAAACTGCGTTTTCGTCAATAGAAATATTTTCTTGTTTATTCTGTATTAAATTGCTTACGATTACATTTTTGAGAGATGAAACTACCTGGATAGCAAGAAGAAGCGAAAGAAAAAGAAAACTAGCAATTTTTGTTTTTTCTATTTGTTCTTTGCTCATACAAAAATTATATTATCACAAAATATAACAAAAACACTAATATTAAGCCTGTTCTTTTTGGGTTTCGAATTCAGTTATTGACTTTTTAATATTTTCGTATTCTGGTAAGTCTTCAATCTTTGATATTCCGAGAAAACCAAATAATTCTAGTGTCGGTTTGTATAGATGTGACCTTGCATCTTTCGGATCAGAAATTCTCTCTACTAATCCCCTGATCAAAAGTGTTCTTAAAATAAAAGATGATTTTACACCTCTAATATATTCTAGTTCTTTTTTGCTGATTGGGTTTTTGTATAAAATGATAGACAATGTTTCAAGCCCTGCCCTACCCAAATCTTTTGATAATTCTTCTTTTGTAATTTTTTCAATTAAATCTGAAATTTCGGGATGTGTTCGAAGCATAACTTCATCTTCTTTTCTCACCAGAACAATTCCACGTCCTGAAATATTTTTTTCAAGAATTTCCAGTGATGATTTTATTTCATCTATACCTAAACCGAGAACTTTTGAAAGCTCGGCAATCTTCATACTCCCTCCATTGTAAAAAAGTATTGCTTCAATTTTATTTTCAGTATTCATATTTGAAATTTTTAATTTTATATATCATATCTAGGTACCTCTACTGTCTTTGATTGCATATTGATTTCTCCAAAACGACTTTCCTGCTCAACAGAAATTATGCCTTGTTTTACTAATTCTAGCATTGCGAGGAAACTAACAATCACATTTACTTTTATTTCAGCAATATCAGCACCGCCAAGGTTTTTTGATGAAAAGTCTTTGAAAGTCATTTTGAGGCTCGAAGCAATTCTTTTGGACAGAATATCAATAGTTTCTTCAAGTGATACAACTTTCTTTACAAGAATTGATGGAACTTTTTCTTTTTTAGGAAGAGATTCGATAACAGACAAAATTGCCGAATAGATGTTGTCTTTGGTAATTGATTCGTGCGGGGCAAAAACGCTTATCTGTTCCCTTTCGCCCACTCCTTCAAAAGAAATATTTTTACCAAATATTTTTTTTACAAATTCTGATGCTTCTTTGTATTTTGAGAGCAACTTCAATCTCAGTTCCAGGTCTGATATGTCGCCTTGTTCTTCGGTAGTCAAATCAAGTGTTGGTAAAAGAGATTTTGATTTTATAAGCAAAAGAGTAGAAGCTACGACAATAAAATTTGCTCTATTTTCAAGATTGTTTTCAGTAATTTGGTTTATGTGTTCAATAAAATCATCCGTCACTTTTGAAAGCGAAATATCATTGATGAAAAGCTTTCTCTTTTCAACAAGCGAAAGCAAAAGATCGAGGGGACCCTCGAAGCTCTCTGTCTTAATACTAAAAATCGGTCTGCCAACTAGCATATATCTATAATATCAATTTAAGGGAATTATAAAAGGAAAAGCTCCCGAAGGAGCCTTTACCTTATTTCTTCTTTTTAACTGTAATACCTAATTCGAGCAGTTGTTCTTCTCTGATATCTGCCGGAGATTCCATCATTGGGTCCTTGCCCTCGCCTGTTTTGGCAAATGGAATTACTTCGCGGATATTTGGCTCACATTCAAGGAGCATAAGGAATCTATCAAATCCCCACGCTATTCCACCGTGTGGAGGTGTGCCCATTTTGAATGCTTTGAGCATATGTCCAAAGTTGTTTTCAATACGAGTGTCTTCGTAGCCCATAACTTCAAAAACTTTTTTCAGAGCTTCTGGTTCGTGGTTTCTAATACTTCCCCCACCAATCTCATAGCCGTTCAATGTGATGTCATATTGAGTGGTTAAAATATCGCCAATGTTTTCTTTTTTCATGAGCATATCCATATGTTCTGGCTTTGGTCTTGAGAATGGGTTGTGTGTGAATGTCCAACCTGAAGGACTAGTATCATCCTTTTCAAAGAAAGGAAAATCTACAACCCAAAGAAATGCGAGCAAGTCTGGATCATTTTTGTCTTTTCTGATATCTGGCTTGTCGCTTCCATACTTTTCCATTGCTTCCTTGTAGGTCATTCTTGGAAAAGGTAATTCCTGGAATTTTTTGTGTGGATACAGAGTCTTTACTATATGAATGAGCGCCTTTTCGTTTATTGCCATCACGTCTTCTTGTTCAACAAAGCTCATTTCCAAGTCCATCTGTGTGAATTCTGGCTGTCTGTCGCCTCTTGTATCTTCGTCACGAAAACATCTCGCGAATTGAAAATATTTTTCCATACCACCAGCCATAAGAAGCTGTTTGTATTGCTGAGGTGACTGTGGGAGAGCATAAAACTTTCCCTGCTCTAGTCTTGAAGGCACAACATAGTCACGTGATCCTTCCGGAGTAGATCTTGTCATCATTGGAGTTTCAACCTCGACAAAGCCTTCCTTTGTAAAGAAATTACGTGTCTCTTGTTGAATTTTGTGTCTATTTCTAAAGATTCTCTGAAGTCTTGGGCGTCGCATATCCAAGTACCTGTATTTTAATCTGACTTCTTCATTGATTTCTTTTCCGTCGCCGTAAATATCTATTGGCAATGCTTCTGATTTGTTCAAAACATTTATATCTAATATTTCAAGTTCAATATCACCGTTCTGTTTTTCGGCTTGAACATTTTTTTCAGGCCTTGGATTGACCTTGCCTTTAATCTCTACTACCCACTCAGGACGGAGCTCTCCCGCTTTCTCCATTGCCGGAGATTTTGGTAAAACAACACCCTGCACATATCCGGTCATATCACGAAAATCAAAGAAAATTAATTTTCCTTGATCGCGACGGACATCTACCCATCCCTTGATGGTGACTTCCTGTCCTTTTTGTTCCCCGAGGGAACCAATATATGTTCTTTGCATGTTCTTATAATTACTGATAATGGAGCGAATTTTTGTGAGGATAAAATAAAAACACCCTTGCACAAAAACGAATAATCGCTTCCGTGCAAGGGCGTTCTTTACGACGCGGTGCCACCTTGCTTCCCTCGACTCGCCAAAGTTTAATAACGCAGGCGGTCAAAGCTTATCAGGGTCGCCTTCGCAATGCTTCGGCGAACCAATGGTCACCTACACAGATCACTGTTACGGCGAACCAATGCGCGTGACGGGCGCTACCGTAGGGGTCTATTACGATACTTCGTAATCCGCCTTGGGCGGACAGTAGTATCGGTTCTTCCCTCAGCTCAGCTGTGTTTTCAGCTTCATTGCTTTGTATATAAAATACCACTAACACAGTCCGAAAGCAAACTCTTTTATTATTATAAATCTCAAGATTCGGACTATATATTTATAATACAAATGAACTAATGTTTGCAAGAAAGGAAATCGAAAATGTTATTCCTGTAAAAATAATTAAAATTAAGACGCTTAAAAAACAATGAAAAAATCTGGATTTTATAAATAGCATTATGCTATTCATTAGCAACGAGACAATTCCTGATATACTAAAACAAAATAGAGGCAGAGTACTTTCGCTAGTTGAAGAAAAAATTAGAAGACTAGCAAGCAGTGTAATTGTCCAACCAAACGCTGACAAAATAATTGACCTATTAAGTAATAATAAGGTGTTATTATCGTAATTATTCTTAGCAACCCTATATACATCTAACGATAACAAAATTAGTGTAGATATAGTAATAACAAAAAACAAAACAAGCATCAAATACTCAGATACTGAAACACATTGATCACATTTGGTTGTGTAATCGAACCATACGAATGAATAAATGATTCCTACCAATAATATTTCAGAGATAATAATTTTATGAATTAACGATGCACCGTTCTTTATAACCTGAAAAATTTTACTGAGAAATACGTTAACATTTGAATTATTAAGGATCAGATATAATAATATGGCAGTTATAGCAGAAAGAACTACTGTGGTCATGTCACTAAAATAACCTTTTACATTAAGAAATATTGTAACAAATATAGAGACCCCAATAGTAAAGAGAAGCTTGAATAAAATTGATAGCATGATTAATTTTTACTGATATTTTTAATACTACGCAATCCACCTAAAAGCCCACCTTTTTATAAACCTCCTCCATTTTAGATTGCACTTGTTTTCGCGCTTTTTTTGCACCATCTGCGAGTACAGAAATTACATAATCTTTATCTTTTGCAATTCCCTCTCTTTTCTCTCTCATTGGAGCAATGAATGCATCAATATTCTTTATGAGAATCTTTTTTGAATCACCATATCCTAAACCACCATTTTTGTATCCTTCTTCAATCTTTGAAAACTCATCACCTGTTGTAAATAATTCGTGCAATTTGAAAACATTATCCTTTTTGTATTCTGGCTTTGGGAGAGATACACCGAGAGAATCTGTAGGAATGCTCATCACTGCTTTTTTTATTGTTTCCAAATCAGCAAAAAGAGGAATCGTGTTGCTGTAGCTCTTGCTCATTTTGCGACCGTCTGTGCCGGGTACAACCTTTACTGCTTCTAGTATGTGAGCCTTTGGCAAAATAAATGTCTCGCCAAAAATACGATTAAATTTTTCTGCTGTGTCACGAGCATATTCCACATGCTGTTTTTGGTCTTCTCCTACTGGCACAATTTCACTGTCGTGTACCAAGATATCCGCTGCCATAAGTAACGGGTAATCGAAAATACCAACATTTATTTCTTTGTTTTTTGCTTCAGCATCTTTGAAAGCGTGTGCCCTCATCAAATACGGCATCGTTGTGATGCAGTTAAAAATCCAACCGAGAGTGGCGACTTCTGGAGTGTCTGATTGTTTGAACAAAGTCACTTTTTTTGGATCCAAACCTATTGCAAGATAATCAGTCGCCAAATCAAGAATATTACTACTCATTTCTTCCCTATTTTGTACAGTAGTGAGAGCGTGAAGGTCTGCAATAAAAATAGTAGAGTCAAATTTGTCCTGCATTTCCACAAATTGACGCATTGCTCCGAAATAATTTCCAATATGAGGCCTCCCTGTTGGCTTGACGCCCGATATCAATTTTTTCATATTGCTAATTCTAGCAAATGTGCAATTTTTATGCTAATTTGTATTAAGAAAAGAAGGGGGTGGCACTATGAGCACCACAGTCCTCGTCACGGATGACACGATGAGTACCACAGTTCTCGTCACAGGTGACCCTGATTTCAACCAGATGCTTGTTGCGGCGGCAGTCAAGGCTGCCACAGAGCTCAAAACGGGTGAACCCACAACCAAGGAGTCCGATGCCGGAACTGACAATGTGACCTACTTCCGTGCCCAATCGGAACACCTCAAACGCAGCCAGCAAACGTGGGAGAACGAACCCCCATTCCGCCACTGATTCCCGGTTCAACACGAACCTAGACCCCGCCCGCCAGGTTGCTGGAGCGGGGTTAAACATTACCTAAAATATTTATTTCTCCGGCTTCATTGTTGGAAATAGCACAACGTCGCGAAGGTTTTTTTGACCCGTGATCAGAGTCACAAATCTTTCAATTCCCATACCCCAACCAGTAATAGGTGGCATGCCATGTTCCATTGCAGTGAGAAATTCTTCGTTTAATTCCATTGCTTCTTTATCACCCCCAGCTTTGGCTTTGGCTTGTTCCATAAATTTTTCTCTCTGAATTATAGGATCAACCAATTCTGAATATGCTTTGACAACTTCCCAACCTCCAATAAGTAGCTGATAGCTTTCGGCAATTCTACTATCCTCGTCGCTCGGTCTTGCAAGAGGCACAATTTCTACCGGATAATGCGTCACAAAAACTGGCTGAATTAGTTTTGGTCTTGCAGTCTTTTTATAAATATCATCAAGCAAGTTTCCACGTGAACGTCCCTCGGCTTCTTTTTTGTCTATCCCCAGAGAAACTGCCTTTTTTACCAATTCCTTATCGGATGTTTCGAGCATATCGATTCCTGCATGCTCTTTTAGCAAGTCGGCAAATTTTACCTTTGGAATTGGCTTTGAAAAATCAATGCTGTGTTCCACACCATCCTTGTCAAAAACATTGAACACAAGGCCTCCTAGAGCGTCCTGTACTGCCTTGCGTACCATTTCTTCGGTCCATTTCATACCAGCCTCATAATTCTCGTAGGCACAATACCATTCAAGCATTTGGAATTCTTGAACGTGTGATGGATCCATTCCTTCATTTCTATAGCAAATCGCAAATTCAAAAACTCTTTCAAATCCACCCACTACACACATTTTGAGATCTAGCTCTGGTGAAATACGCAAAGAAAAATCCTCGTCTAAAGCATTATGATGAGTATTAAATGTTTCCGCCATAGCACCGCCAGCCACAGAATGTAGCGAGCGTGTAGAGACTTCCATAAAATTATTTTGAAGTAGCCACTGACGCAAGGATTGAACGACTTTTGAACGAACTATAAATCTCTTTCTTGTGTCTTCGTTCAAAATCAAATCCAGATATCTTTGGCGATATTTTGTTTCTATATCTTCAATGCCAAAATGTTCTTTTGGAATTGGGCGGAGTGCTTTTGAAAGCAAAACAACATCCATCGCAAGAATTGCGAGCTTGTTTTGTTTTGTAAAAAATGGTTCACCAGACACACCAATAAAATCAGCAACACGAATGCCTTCTGTGTATTCTTTGTATTGTTCATCACCTAGAATATCCTGCTTGAGAGCAATCTGGACTTGTCCTTCGGCATCCTGAATGTTTAGAAATGAAATTTTTCCATGACTTCGGACTGACATTACCCTTCCTGATACAGAAACAAGTTTTTTTGGTTCATTTGCAATATCATCAAAAGCGCGTGTTTTGTCTGCGGTAAAATCATTTGCCACCTGAAGCGAGGTGTGTGTTCTATCAAAACGGTCTTTGTAGATAATTTTGCCCGCTTTCTTTAGGGCAACGGCCTCTTTTTCACGTACATCTCTTTCGTCTAAATCCTGCATTGGTTTTTCGTTCATATTTATATAATAGCAGGTTTATTTTTGTCTTTCCATAGAAATTAGCCAATCTTTTGCATATAGCAAACAAAATAGTTTCTTTTATATTTTCTATCTCCTATTCCAAAATAGTTTGATTTTTTATCCAATTTTAAAATTTTGAATCCTTTTGTGTATGTATCTATAAAATCTTTTTCAGTAAAAACTCTTTCTGTGATTCCAGTCTGAGGCATTGTGTAGGTGTCTTTTTCTTTGCCTGGAAATTTCTTTAATAATTCTTTGGCATTTTTATCTCCATCCTTAGAGTGTGCTTTTATATATACAAAAGCATCTTTTTTTAAAACACGGAGGAGTTCCTTTACAAAAATTTCTCTTTCTTGTTCTGAAAGCGAATTAGAAGACATTACATCCAGCGCAATATCAAATTTGTCATTTTCAAAGGGAAAAGTTTCTCCAATACTTCCGAGAATATATTTTGCGTTTAAATTAAAATTTCTTGATCTTTCGTTTGCAATAGATACAGCGGTTTTCGATAATTCAATTCCGGTTACAATCACACCCTTTTCTGCGAAAAAATTACCATTTCTACCAGTACCGGATCCAATATCCATCAATGTTTTATTATTTAAATCAATTTTATTTTTCTTTAGAAAACGAAAAAATTTTACAGTGTCTGACTGTGGCTTTTCATCTTTTGTGAGGAATACAGGATTTCTGTATTCGTTTTCCCATTTGTCGAATTGGTTCTCCATATATGGTTGTGGCGCCGTGGAAACGGCGCCGGGTTGATGTTGAAATGATGATGTAAATCTTACTCAATCATTATAAGCACAAATATCAAGCATTATGATTATGCTTGGGAGCTCTGGGCTTGTAAGGGCCACAGTGGTCTCGCCAGTATCTTTTCTTGCCGTGGGTTGATGGTTTACATCTTCCCGTGCCGGCGACAGGTTTACCCCTGCCATTAGAACTTTTTACGTTCGACATTTTCTTACCTCCTTTCCGGGTTGGTTGTTGTCGACTCCTTTTTTAATATACCACAAATAAATTATAAATCAATAACACCGCTATCAACAAGGTGTTTGTGTGCATCGCGTAGTATTTCTCTAGTCCTTTCGTGCGTCAAAGTCTCTTCTGCAATAGACACACCACACCATTTTGCATCAACTATTTCTTCTTCTGGTAAACAAACTTTTTCATTAAAAACTTCTGCTAGGTAATAGCAGACAGTTTTCTCCATATCCTTTAATACCGGATGATGTGTTTTATATGTCTCGGTAACAAAAGGTTTTTCAGAAATTATTTGAAATTCGCATATTCCAGTTTCCTCACAAAATTCCCTTTTTGCTGTTTCGATATCAGTCTCGTTCCCTTCTCTGTGGCCCTTGGGAAAACCCCAGTGACCCGCAAAATGTTTAACAATTAAAAATAAAGCCTCCTCTTCTTTTTTACAGAAGGGGATGATTCCAAACGAATAGTCCTTTTTCATTTGGATAATTATATCAGAAAGACTCTATTTTTGGCTACCGATATTACTTGCAAGCTTTATTTCAATCACAAATGTTGATCCCTTGTTTGAACCTTCTGATATGGCGTAAATATGCCCGCCCTGAGCGTGAAGCATCTCTTTTGCGATATAGAGCTCGATTCCAGTTCCTGTTGTATCTATTCTGCTGGCATTACTTGTCCTTGCAAATCTATGGAAAATCCTATTGCTATCCTTTTTGCTAATACCAATTCCAGTGTCAGTGACAGAAACAATTGCTTTTCCATTACCAGAGGATAGCGAGACTTTTATTTTCCCTTCACGAGTATATCTAATGGCGTTTTCAACAACTGTTTGTATTATTCTTTTTATTTTTTCTCTATCTGCAAAAACCATGTAATCAAGATTTTTTTCATAATCAAAACTAAAATCAAGACCTTTTTCTTTTATCCTCTTTTCATATTTTTCGCAGATTCTAGTTAGAGTATGCTTTAAAT
This sequence comes from uncultured Candidatus Saccharibacteria bacterium, assembly GCA_965230995.1. Classification (GTDB taxonomy): domain Bacteria; phylum Patescibacteriota; class Minisyncoccia; order Phycocordibacterales. Next base: position 599,510 of record OZ246398.1, on the reverse strand, counting down.
CAAATTCTTTTAGATTGTATTTTATTCTCCCCTCTTCTATATGAGAAATATCGAGAAATTCATTTGCTATGTTCATCAAATTCTTGCTCGAATCAGAAATTCTCTGAATTGCGTCTTGAACATTCATTTCAACATTTCCAAAATCACCCTCGGCTATCATTGAAGCGTAGCCTCTAATGGCGACAAGCGGTGATCTGATTTGATGTGCCGCAAGAGAAACAATGTCGTCTTTTAATTGATCAACTTCCCTCACTCTGACCAAAGCCAACTCCAATTCTTTTTCTTTATTGTGAACTTCTTTTTCGAGCCTAACGATCTTTCTTTTAAAAAATGCGCCACTTGCTACCATTACGAAAGCCAGTACTGCTAAATATCCAAAAATATTTGTTTCCATACCCGAGGAATTCTACCACACCCATTTCCCCTCGGTTATCCACATGGATTATTTTTCTGAAATAGTGATAAAATCACTCCTAACTTCTGGTGATAAGTACTTTTTATAAATATCAAGTAAAATTTTTTTTGATCTACAACTTTCGATATAAGATACATACTCAGACTCAGTAATAATTTTTTTATTTGCAAACAAAGAATATGATGCTGTGTCCATGCGACTACCCAATGTCTGATAAAAGAAAACCCTTTCTGCTAGTTGCCTGTTGATTTCAATCTCAATTCTGTTTTGATCACAAATTGCATCAATAATTTTATTATCAAAATCTTTTCTTGCTATGACTATGTCATTTTGATTAGCAAAAGGTATCGTTGCGTGCCAAAGAAATCTTTTGGCATCAAAATTTGAACCAAAATCCATACCATAGATCCAACCTTTTTCTTTTCTAAGCCAATCATAAATTGGGCCGTGCTTTTCGTTTGTTAAATAGTTATGTAGTACATCAAAACAAACTCTTTCACTTGGACTACTTTTTTCAATAATTCCACCAATAACCCAAAGTGGCATGTCAGTATCCTTATCTGTATGAGTATGAAATTCTTTTTTCTTCCATTTTGTCGGACTGCAATTTGCTACAAGATTAGATTTTTTTGTTCCAATATTTTGAAGCTGATTAATTAAAAAATCTATATTAAAATTTCCACCAATTATTATCTCTGTATTATCTTGGAGATAGTGTTCATTGTGAAATGATGATAATTGCCTTGAATCAATTTCAGAGAGATTCTCGTCAGAACCAAATAATTGATTTTTGCTGTATGATTCGTCATTAATCCATTCCGTAAACATATACTTAGACATGCTATTTTGTCCTGGATAATATTTTCTCTCATTCCTTTCATTTGAAATTATTTTTGACTCGTGACGAATATCATCGTTGTCAAACACAGGAAAAAAAATATGGTCTATTACTCCACCTACAAGTTCGTTAAAATAAATTGTTGGTCCGTATATTATAAATTCTGTTTGCCAAGCATATGTAGTTGCATTAAAGGTGCCCGCATATTGAGCTAATTTTTTTTCAAACGAGTGTTTTTCTGGATATTTTTTAGATTTATTAAATACCAAATGTTCGAGCAGATGTACAATACCATTTTCTCCATATTTATTTTTAGAATGTGAATGAACATTACCAACTTGGATTATAATTCTCAACTCAAAAAACGGCATGTCCATTCTATGAGAATAGATAGAGATACCGTTCTCTAGTTTTGTCTGACTAAAAGATTGTCTATCTTCGTTATTCATGTTTGATATTAAAGAGACTGGTGGCAAGGTGCCACCAGAGCAAGGGTTAGACTTGGAGTATGTCGGCTCTGACAAGGGATGTTACTTCCTTACCGACTTGCTGGAAGTACCAGACTGTTTGGAGCCGCTCGACTTGTTGACGTTCTTAGTCGATTTCGACCCAGTGCCTGGAACTGGCGTTCCGCGATTGCCAGTTTTGTTTCCCATCTAGATCACCTCCTTTCACCGAACGAGCCTTGCCTACTATATTATATATTTAATAATATTTTGTAGCAAAAATGATTGCATATACGTAAGATTAAATTCCTCACTATTTTATTTCCCTGTTGGCAATTGCACAAAGAATGTTGAACCCTTGCCTTTTCCTTCGGATTCTACCCAGACGCGACCGCCGTGGGCTTTTTCGACAATTTCTTTTACGATATATAGACCGTATCCGGTACTTTCTGGATTGATTTTCGTTGAATCAGTTCCGTGTCCACCTTTTTTAAATAGCTTTGGCATATCTTCTGCAGACACACCAACACCAGTGTCTTTTACATAAAACAAAATCATATGATCGTTTATGCTCAAGTTAACTTCCAAACCACCCTTTAGAGTATATCTGATTGCGTTTTCAATTAAATTCTTCATAACTTCTTTTAGCTGAAGAGAGTCACCGTGAATGTTGAAATTCCCATCGCCTATATTTGTTTTAATTGAAAGACCTTTTTCTGTTGCAGAAGTTTCTTTTTGTCTAATGACATCCCTTAAAATAGATTTCAAATCCACATCTTCTTTGTTGTATTTCATTGTTCCCCTATCAATATTTGCAGCGTTTAGAACATTTTGAACAAGGTCAACACCTTCGGTCGCAGAACGAAAGCCTTCAAAAATCATCGTCTCTGCCTGATCTGGTAGCTTTCCGTATTCGCCAGTTTTTAATTCAGCAAAAACGTTTCGGCTCTTTGTAAAATATCCCTTGACCTGATGAGTAATGAAGTGAAGAAGATTCGATTGTCCTTCGTTTGCAATTTCGAGCTGTTTGTTAACAATCTCCAGCTGTTTTTCTCTTTTTTCAATTTCTTCACGTGCCTTTACTTCTTTTTTAACAGAACGAATGAGGCTTATGCCGATTGCGCCAGTAAATACAAGAGCAACTGAAGTAAGTACACGATTTATGTTTGTTCTAATGAACAAAAATTGTGAACCAATCAATATTACAAGAGCAACAACGAGCGCTTGTGCACCAAGCAATTTAACGTTAAAGGCTTTGAACCTTACAATAAGAAAAGATATCACAGCAAGAAATATAGGCATTCCAAACAATTTATATTGTTCATATCTCCAGTCCATGTCACTCAAAAGAGACAGATTACCGACGATAAATATTCCTAAAAATATAAGAATTCCTAATGATGCTATAAAATGAACACGTTTTTCGATAAAATTATTTTTACGAAACGATGTGTATACAAAATCAATAATCAACATAACAAACATTAAAATTTCTACAGCATAAAGATAGGTAATTAACACACCTTCTATTGCGCCTCTGTCACAATTCGTGTAATCAAATGCAACAAGGTTAAATTTAGTATGAGTAAATAATAATATAGGGATAAATAATATCGGAATCAGATATTTATTAACCTTCTTGAATAATTTTAGATTAAAAAATTCCTGACTAAATATAACTGAAAATGTAAAGACTAGTAACTCTATTGGAACAATTATTGACCAAAAGAACATTATTAAATCGGGTTTTTCTGATGACCACAATATTAGATCAAAACCAACCCAAATTGAAAAACATATATTTAGTACAAAAAAAGACAAATTAATTTTACTTTTTCTGTTATTTATAAAAACAAAAAAAGCAAGAAGGAGCGAAACAACAAGCGGAAGAATGTGAGAGTAATAGATTAATGGATCATATACATTATCAGAAAAAAACATGTACTTTGCTTTGTCCCAATTGCACGAAAGGTAATCAAACATTTTTGTTATTTACTTTTTAAAATACAATTTTTTAAAATATGTTGGTATAAATGGTAAATATGATCTAAAAACCTTATCAGGCAGAAACATTATTGAGGTAACAAACTTCCTACATTTTTTTGACTTACATTTACACTTCATCTGCCAATCCGATTCCTCCTCAGCTGTAGAATAGTCAAAAGTTAGTTCTTCTCCTTTTCCTATATCGCGCAAAGCATAGAACATAATTCTACCTTTAATTCCGATGTTCGGATCACATGAATGATTAATCTGTGACAATGGAAAGTCTGGATCAATCCAATGGTCTTTTTTTATTCCGAACCAGTTAGCGCATTTTTGTCTGTCTGTCTTTTCATTATACTTCCATTTAATATATTTTCCAGTTAATTTTACTACAAATTCCCCTTTTTTAAAATTTTCTCCAGCAAAAATTCCGCTTTTATCTATGCTACTTTTTGAAGAAAAAATCTTTTTCATATTATTTTTCTAGGCAAATATAGCCATCCTCATTACCAGCTTCACAATATTCATAACTACAGTCAGCAGTCTCATTATCACACTTTGGAAATTCACATTCAGATCCTGAGCATGTTGGCATGTCACTTGCTTTTATTTTTAATAACTTATAATGAAAAATTTCTCCGTTATCATCTTCATTTACAAAACAATTACCGTCTGGATCACCTTGCTCACATGGGACGTTCATTATTACAAAAAAATCTTTCTTGAGAGAAAGATAATAATAAGAAAGACAAAATACCAATAAAAATATCGCGAGGACGATTGTATATTTTAACCACTTGTTATTTTTCATCTTTTGCGTTTATATAGTTATTAAAAAAGACCTTTTGAAAAAATTCTGGAATAAAAGGAAAATATTGTTCAAAAAAATCGACAGGAAGCTTTTCTACAGATTTAATAACCTTCCTACACTTTTTTGATCCACAACTACATGTCATTTCCCAATCTGAATATTCTGAAATAGAGTAATCAAAGGTAAGTTCTTCTCCTAAATCTATATCTCTAAGAGCATAAAAATGTGGTTTTTTATCTACAACGATATATGCAAGGTTTGGTTCACAAGAGTGATTAATGTAAACATACGGTTCAATTGGGTCAATATATTTATCCTTCTCAATACCAACAATGTTTGGTAATTGGCAAGCCTCCTCTTTGTTTATTGGGTGGTAATTAATAATTGGTCCTTGCATAACAAAAGCAAGTTCATTTTTTTTAATAAATTTTGAAGTAAATAATCCCTTTCCAGCTATATTACTTTTAGCTGAATAAATATGTGTTTCTTTTTCTGAATTTTCAGGCATGATAGTTATGTATATAAATTATAAACGATATGATGAAAAAAACAACAACGGCACACCTTTCTCAAGGGCGTGCCGGCATCAACTCTGTTACTGCTTTTTTTTTGCAGAGACAGCCATTAGAATATGCAACACGAGACAGACCAGCGGATAAACGACATCACCCCACTGATTCCATCGTGTTATGACCAGAACCACATCAAGACCGTAGGCGATTGACCATGTCATCCATGGCAATCGATCCTCGCACATCGGCTCACGTCTTGTCTCCCTAATGATAGGTACAAATGTTGCAACCGTAGCAATCTGATAAGCAATGTTACCGACGAGCGGTGAACCTGCAATGTACCAGACCATAGTTGCACCTAGGTCACATAGGAAGCTCGGAATGTCCTTGAGCGGTATCTTTTTGAAGCCAAACAGATAGCACTGCTCAGCAAACAAAATGATACACGCAAAGGCACAGACAGCAGGAAGAATGTCCTTCACCCAATCCCCACTCATCTTTGAGTACGAGATCAGATTGAGAATACTCCCTCCCGCCCACATCAGCCAGCTCGATTGGTCAGGTTTGATTCCTGATTTCCTTTGAGCTTTGTGGTAGAACCAGTACCCAGCAAGGTGTACAACACCCACAATTACACCAAGCAAAATTGTCAGGTCCATTTGACCACCTCCGTAGGTTTGCTTGCTCTGTTTAGTTTCCTTTTATATTATAGCACGAAAAATATCATTTTGTCAATGATTTTTGATGATTTAAGGCTATAAAGTAATTTCAATACCTATTTGATTACTATCTGAATTATCAACTTCAATTTCAATTTTTTCTGCTCTAGATAACGAAGCAATGTCATTCAAAAAATCGTTTAGCATCGTTTTCTGTAATTCTGAACATCTTATTTTTAGAACAGAGACAGGTGTACCTAATTTTATTTTATTATCAGTCTTATATTTTCTTATTTCGGAGATAACAGATAAGACAAAATCTGCGTTCTCTCCATTTTTATCATTAGTATATTCTATTTTAACAGAAGGCCATAAAGTATTATGAATACTTTTTATACCTTCGTATGTGCTAAAATAACCAGAACTACTATTTGAATTGACCGATTCTACGGTATTATCACCTTCTTTTTTGGTTACAATATCTGCATGGAACATCTCCTCTGTTATGTGAGGAATAAAAGGAGATGCCATTTTTAGAATATTGAGGAAACTATGGTAGCATGCGTATTGAGCTGAAATCTTTAATTTATCATCTACTGATTCAATAGATAATCTCTTCTTTACTATCTCTAAATAATTATCACAAAACTCTCTCCAGAAAAAATCCTCAAATATTTGACGGGCTTGAGAATATTCATATTTCTCAAGGGCAACTGCCATTTTTTGGGCAGTCTCAACCGATCTGTTTAATATCCACTGGTCAATTGCTTCTAGATTGGTATTTCTTAATTCTATTTTAGAGTCGAAACCTTTTAATTTGATTAGGATCAATTTACCTGCATTGTAAAGTTTTGTTACTAATTTCTTGCCTTTTTCTACTTCTTTTTCATCAAAATATGTGTCTTTCCCGAGAGAAGATCCTGACATAGCATACCTTATTGCATCAGCCGATTTTTGATTAATCAAATCTTCTGGTTTGTATTTTCCACCACCTGTCTTTTTACTAATTTTTTCTCCTTTTTGGACTAATATATGTCCTGAGATCATAAGATTCTCCCATGGAATATTATTATGTTTATATAAAGACATCAAAATAGAGTAAACAGCCCATGTCCTAATAATGTCATGTGCTTGTGGTCTCATAGACATAGGAAACATCTCACCATTTAATTTTCCATTAAGAGGGTGGCTATTATTAATTTCTGTGGATAGTGCGGAAGTAAACCATGTATCTAAGACACTTTTTTCCGGTATCATATTACCAATTTTACAAGTCGGACACACTTGTAAATCTTTTTCTTTTTTGGGGTCAATTGGCATCTCATCTATGCTAGGAACCATAATATGGTCACATTTATCACAGTTAAATACTGGTATTGGTATTCCATAAAAACGTTCCCTTGATATACACCAATCCCATTTAAGACCGTTTATCCAGTCTTCATATCTCTTTTTCATATGTTCTGGATGCCAATTTATTTTATTACCTGCCTCTAACATTCTTTCCTTCATATCAAGGATCTTAACAAACCATTGTGTTGTTGGTAGAAATTCTACAGGCGTACCACATCTTTCGTGTACATCCACGTTATGTTTAATTTGGCTTTCTTTTCTTATAACACCATCAGTCTTTAATTTTGCAACTATAATTTCTCTGGCTTCCTTTACATTCTTTCCCTCAAGTTGGGGTATTTCTTTAACTCCTTGAAGTTTACCATCCTTATTGAGTATAATTTTTTCTGGTAAGTTATGTTTTTTTGCCCAGTATATGTCAGTTTCATCTCCATAAGTACAGCACATTACTGCCCCAGTACCCTTTTCTTTTTCAACTTTTTCGTCTGTCATTATTTCAACTTCATGACCAAAAGGAGTAATAACCTTTTTACCTACCAGATCCGTAAATCTAGTGTCATCTGGATGAACAAAAACAGCACTACACGCAGGAAGTAGTTCAGGCCGTGTTGTAGCAATAATTAATTCTTGACCACCCTCTGTCTTGAATGCTAAATCGTAAAATACAGCTTCTTTCTCTTTGTCCTCTTTTTCTGCCTGAGCAAAAGATGTATGGCATTCAGTACAATAAAGAGCCGGCGCGTTTTTCTTATAGATAGCTCCCATTTCATACAATTCTTTGAAGGTTGATTGTGCTATCCTTTGGACTTCTGGTGAGATGCTTGAATATTCTAATCGCCAATCTACACTGAGACCAATAGATTTCCATAAGTCCTCATACAGATGTTTATATTTTTCCGTTACTTCAAGACAAATTCTTGTAAAGTCTTCTAAACCTACATTGTTGCCTCTTATGCCGGTTTCTTTTTCTACAAGCCGCTCTGTTGGTAAACCATTATTATCAAGACCAAATGAATAACGGACATTTAAACCCTGCATTCTTTTAAAACGAGTGATTATTTCTGCTTGAGTATAGGAAAAAATATGACCCAAGTGAAGTGAGCCTGATATTGTTGGTGGCGGAGTATCAATAGTAAAAACACGACCTGGTTGCTCTGGGTTAAATCTATACACACCTTCTTTTTCCCAGAAATCTTGCCAATACTTCTCTTTTGCAAAAGGTTCATACCTTTCTTTCACTTCGGTACTTTTTTCTGGTTCAATAGGGCTATTATTAAGGTCATTGAGATTTTCCATATTTTTATATATACTACTAAAACAGATTAATCCAAGGATATCAGAAAAAAATGGTTAATACAATATCTATAAATTAGTTAATTTTCCTCAAATTTTAGTTTCTCTTGTGTTATATTTGGGTCAAGAAAGATTATTGGCATCTGGTGATTTCTAAAGTGATGTCCTGCTACTGGAAAACCAGTATCTTGATAAAGACAGATTGTCTTACTAAACCTTAATGACGTTATCTGCCCATAGGTTTTGTATTCTACGTATCTTAACAGGGCATCATAAAATGCTTCTTCTCTCAATTCTTTATTTGCCTTTAATCGCATCAAATCTTTTGTAGATTTGAAGTATTTTTTATTGATTTTCATCCATAAAATATTCTCATATGTCTTTATTATATTTATTATATCTTCTTTTAGAATACCCCAAGTACTTAGTTCATTAAAATTTTTCCAATCAAGAAATCTGATTAAATTTTGATCATTTATCCACGACAATGTCTTAGTAAAAAAATCTCTATCGATTATAGAAAAAATTTTATGTTCATTTTTACTGATTTCATTTAAGAATTTCTTTCTTTCCTTGGACGAGAAAGGTAAGCCCAGAGGTAGATAATCTGCAATTCCCATTTGAGATAAACCAATGACATTTATTTCTGAGTATTTAAGTGATAAATCATCTAGGGAATCCTTAAATTTCCTTAATTGTAATTGGATTTCTAAATCTGTTTTAAGTGTTGACTTTATTCCATCAATATTTATTAATCCCCAATCACAAAAGACTATTAATCCTCTGATAGGTAACTGCAATTTTTTACCAAGCAGGATTACCTTTTCAAGGTTGCTTATAATTTTTATATAGTCATAGTCAAAATTGAACTCTCTGGGATTTTTAACAACAGAGTCAAACAAGCCAATATACCCGAGTTTTTCATCATTAACGTAAGGCGGGCAAATATAGTTACAGAGATAGATGTCCTCATTTGTGTTCTTAAGCAGGTCTTCTATGCTTTTCCAATCAGGTTTGTTTGTAAACTTATTAACCTGCCCAACATTATTTTGTAATTGTAATTCATTGATGATTTTTCTAAAGAATATAAATTTTTTAGAAAAATTGATATTTTTGGTACTTTTTTCAGAATTATTTATTTTTATTTTATCGTTGTAAATTATTATATTTTCTATTTTATTTTTTATTGAGATAAAATTTTGGTTTATGTCCTTTTTGCCTTCCTCAGATAAGGTCGCTTTAATGATAATTGCATTCCTTATAGGAAAAATTTTTCTAAGTTTTCTGATAATCCAGTCCAGCAGAGAAACGTTATCTGTGTTTTCAATTAGACTAGAAAGATCTATTTCACTAAGATAATCAATGACTTGTTTTTCAATTTTATCCACAATTATATTTTTAAGTTTCTCATCATTTGATAGTAGAGAAAAAAATATAGTAAGTTTGTATCTTGTTTTGTATCCGTATATATCTTTCCTTGAACGATTTATACTTTTAAATTTAAAAGAATGTTCGTGTGTATTAATCATACTTTTTAAACAATAGTGCCAATAACATAGCTAGATCTCTTACAAGAAAATATAAGCAAATGAAAAGATTTAAAATTATACTATTTTTAGTAGAGATAATTTTAGGTGCTGAAAGTGTTTTTATAAGATTTTTAAGGCTTTTGTTGCCAAAGCAACCAGAATTGTACCGATAAGCTCGGCCTTTCCCATAATGAATCCAAATCAAAATCTCTCTCCATAAATTTTCATGGCATGAATGGAAGATCACAGCATTTGGTTGAAAATGTACTCTGTATCCAGTATTAATAACTCTTGAGCTAAATTCAGAATCAAATCCGTATTTTAATTTTGTGTTAAATAAACCAAGGTCTTTAATTACCTCTCTGTGCATACCGAGGTTAGGGGTATAAAATACACTATTCTGATTATTATAAACTATAGTTCGTAGTTTTGCTGTGTATTTTGAAAATAAATTATTTCCTAAAAAAATTATCCGTCCGTTGACAATCATGTTTTGGTTAAGATTTTCATTCATTATTTGAAAATAATTATCTCCAATAGTACAATCACTATCAATGATGACAAATCTAGAGGACAAGGACTTAAGGATTCCAAAATTTATTGCGTTAGCTGTACCAATTATGTCTGAAATCAATATATGATAATTATCATTATTTGAAATCTTTTCCTTTACAAGATCGATGAAATCTTCGCTTGATCCATTGAAGGAAATAATGAATTCAATTTTATCTTTTCCAGCCTGTTTATTTATTGAATTAATAAGATTAATTATCCTTAAATCGTCCTTGACTGGAATAATTACTGAAAACCAATATTTTAAGTTACCTTCATTCATCCGAGTATAATAACATCTTTTTAGCATAAGTAAAGGGTAAAAAGATTACAAATAACTATTATTTAATAATTATATTGGTGATACCTATCAGAAAATGTGTGGGTATCTTAGCCATACTCTTTTGTTAATAGTACAAGATAGGTTTAAGAGAACACTCTATTACACATGCTGTTCAAAATGAACAGGAAACCTTTTTGTATTATATCCAAAATTAAGGACCTTTTTAATATTTAAATGCCACCCATAATACCTACTATTAGCTTTGAGTTGTATGATATTGCCATGTATAGTGTTTTTACTCTTTTCCCTCCATTTCTGCAATTATTCTCAAGCTTTCTTTGACGGCTTCTTTTTCAATATCATTTAAATCTCTATTTTTGTTCTTAATATATAGTTCTAAATACTTTCTTCCGTTTTCAATAAATTTTTTCTTATTTTTTTCAGCAGTGATATGTTCAGCACTTGATTCCCAATAATAGACCGATAGTGGTTCTTCAACATATCCAAACTCACCATAATCGCTTATTCTATTCCACAATTCACTATCTTCATGTACTTTTAACTCTTCACTAAAATTTCCAACTTTGTCCAGAACTTCCTTTTTCACCAACACAGTAGATGTGTGTATTGGAGTATAATCAACAAAGCCCGGTAAGGACATCCTCTTGTTTGGTGCATTCCTCTCAAACCTTGTTTGTTCCAAGTTTTTCCCGTCTATATTTAGATATTGATCGGTATAAACAAGGCTAATGTCTGGATTTTCTTCAAAAACCCTTATCTGCTTTTCCAATTTATGGGGCAACCAAATATCGTCTGAATCTAGGAAAGCAATGTAATTGCCAGCAGAGTGCTTAATTCCAATATTTCTCGCACTTGAGACTCCTCCGTTTTCCTTTGTAATTACTTTTATTGGCAAATCTTTTTCAATCAGGTACTCATAAGTACCGTCATTTGATCCATCATCAACAACGATTATCTCTAGGTTATCAATATTTTGCTCCAAAACACTATTAACAGCTCTTAATGTTTTTTCTTTTCTGTTATATGTTGGAATGACAACACTTATTGATATATTTGACTTCATTTATAATATAATACTTAAAATACATTAGATAAAATATTCTGTAATGATAAAATCTATTTTCTAGTTTTTTAACAACTCAGGGACTATTCTGCAGATGCTGTGGATTCTACATTGATCCTCATTATCCTCCATTGCTTGAATTGAGGTGCTTCCATTCGATGTTACAAATATATCTGGGTGGAATGTTAGCGTGACTTGTTTTTTGCTTTTTTCGTAACTACCTGGCTGTGTAGTTTCAATTTCTATTACTGCTCTTCTATCGGGTGTTAATTTTGCTCTTATTAAATTTGCAATAGTCTCTCTGAATTTGCTCACGTTTTCAGCTGGAAATTTTGAAAATACTTCATCCAAATTTCTATCTGTTAATTCAGAATAGCTTGCTGGGTTTTAGAGTACCTGTTTTACTTTTTCTACTGCTTCTTTTTCTCTGTTTTGATCCAGCATTCTAACTGCTTCATTCAAGATTGAATGATAATATGATTCCCCTTGCCCCGTTTGTTCATATTTCATTTTGTTATTTTAGCATAAAAAAGTAGCCTGTTATATATTAATTGAGGGTAAGATTATAAATATGAAGTTGTATCTAATTATAAATGGAATATACTGGTACATATAACATGTCAAAAACTATAAAAGACAAGCAAAAAGAAGTTGCTGATTTCGTTGATGAACGAAAATGGGCGGAAACATATCAAGTATATGGTATTTTATTAAATATCATCGAGGAGGTTGGAGAAACTTGGAATATTGTTAAGCATCTAGAAAAAGACGAGGTTTTGTTGAGAAAGATAATAACAGAGAGCAGAGACGAGATGGAAGATTCTATCGGCGATATTGCTTTTTTAGTTTTTAAATTAGCCCACGTATTGAATGTTGATGTAGAAAAAGCTCTAGGTGATAGAATGGAGGAGTTTGAAAAACGTTTTCCCGCAGATTTTATGAAAAAACATACATTTGCTGGCAACAGAAGAGCTGGTGGTTTTGATAAAAAATATGATAAATAGTGAAAACATATCAAAAGCACTTAAAAGTTATGATTTGAAAGAATATTTTCCAGTAATATTACTTAGAGAATCTAGTGACAACTCTGTCTTTCTAATAGGTGAAAAAAATAGAAAAGTCTTGAGAGTAAGCAAGAGATTGCCGATTAAAGACATTCAATTTGAATTTGGAGTAATTGACTATCTTTCAAAAAACAACTTCCCTGTCCCAAATATTAATCACACTGTTGACGGTAACTTTTATGTATTAATTAATGATAATGTCGCTGTTCTTTTTGATTTTATTGATGGCCATCAAATTCAGATCGACAAAGAAAATCTTCCGACTATTAAACAATCTTTTAATGCAGGAAAGAGTCTCGGAATATTTAACAACATTTCAAATGGGTTTATAACAGCATCACCAAGAAATAGAAACATTTTTTCTGAACTTGAGAGATCAATTACCTTGGCAGATAAATTTATAAATGACTTTGAAGGGGGTGTGGATTTCATAGATCACGTAAAAAACATGATCGAGTTTGCTAAAAAACAAACCAAATATCAAACTCTTATCCATAATGATTACAGACCTGGTAATGTATTTTTTGGCAATAATGATGAAGTAGTTGGAGTTATAGATTTTGATTGGAGCACCATAGGACCAGCAATTAAGGATTTTGCACTTGCTTCTGTAGAATGGTCATTTCCGGATGGTGGCGAATTTAATGAGGATTTATTTAATGCCTTTCTTGATGGATATAATTCTAGCTCAAAAGAAAAAATAATAAAGAATCAAAGATTATACTCTTGGATTAAATTCAGTACATTATCTGATGCATCTACATACTTCTGCGACTTGGCCGAAGACAAAAATTCAACAAAGAGAATTATAAAGTCTTATATGTACAAGAAATTCTTATTTTTTTCAAAAATCTGAAGAAATATATCTTTTGTGTCCCAGCGTTAAAACCTGACAGTTTTTCGATTTTTTTTATTCAACAATGAATCCGCCGACTTGGCTGTCCCAGAGTTTTTTGTAGATTCCTTTTTTGTTTTTGATTAGCTCACTATGTGAACCAGTTTCTACTATTTTTCCATTATCAAAGACAATGATTCTGTCCATATTTCTAATAGTTGAAAGTCTGTGAGCAATGACAACAGTTGTTTTACCTTCCATCAATTCTTTGAATGCTTCTTGGATTTTTAATTCTGATTCTGAATCGAGAGCGCTCGTCGCTTCGTCTAGTACAATAATTTTTGTTTCCTTCATCATTGCTCTTGCAATCGCCACTCTTTGTCTTTCACCACCAGATAATTTGACCCCTCTCTCGCCCACTAGCGAATCATATTTGTCTGGCAAATTTTGAATGAAATCATTTGCATGAGCTTTTTTTGCAATGTCGATAATCTCGTCCATAGTTGCATTAGGCTTTGCATAAGCAATATTTTCCTTGAGTGTTCTGTGAAATAGGATTGGGTCTTGTGGTACATAAGAAATCGAAGCCCTCAAATCGCTTTGTTTAACCTTTGATATATCCTGCCCGTCTATTGTAATCGTTCCGTTGTCTACATCAGAAAACCTCATAAGCAATTTGAGAAATGTACTTTTTCCTGAACCTGATTTTCCTACCAATGCTACTTTTTCTTTTGGTTTGATCGATACGTTTAGACCAGCGAATACATTGTTGCCTTTTTCATATTTGAACGACACATTATTAAACGCAATTTTGCCAGAGATTACATCTAGAGGCATCGGGTTTTTTGAATCTTTTACATCTAGATCTTTGTCGAGAATTTGTACCATTTCGTCTGCATTTGCTAGGGCGCTTGAAATTCTGATTGCGTGTTTGCTTATTCCCCAAACAATTTCAAAAGTTGTAATGACATAAATTTGAAGCAACACAATTGTTCCTGGTGTAATCATTCCTCTGTACCAGAGAAATATTGCGATAGACATAATTATGACTTCAAAAATGTTTACATAAGCACCCTGAATCATAGGATTCCAAAAACCTTCCTGCATCCAAGCGACTCTCCTCACTTTTGCCTCATTTTCTGTAATGTCTTTGTATTCTGAAAGTTCCCTTTCTTCGGTTGCAAAGGTTTTTACTGTAAATATATTGCTTATGATATCAGAGAATCTGGATGTATTTATCGAATCATATTCTGACTGCTTGAGATTTTTTGGAACCTGGAGCGATATGAGTTTTTTTGCGATAAATAAGAACGTGACAAACCAGATAAAAAATATTAGACCCAGCACCCAAGATTGATACCAAAGTATTGCTATTGCACCGCAAAGTCTCAAAACATCAAGCCAGATGTTCCAAACAAATTGCGAAAACAGCATATCAAACGCATCAACAAATCTTGATGACTTTGCCACAAGTCCTCCTGAAAATGAATTCGCAAAAAACGCATATGAATGTTTTTCTAGTTTTTCCAGCACATAATTGCTTAATTCCTTTTGGATATCGTTAATATACCTAATCATAAAGAAATCTCCGATTCGATAAAATATCATAAGAGCAACCATCGAGAGTGCGAGAAAAACCAGAAGCTTTATTATGCTGTCTATTGTACTCGTTCCGCCTGTTGCAACATTGTCGATAATACTTTTATAGATATATGGTATCGATAATGCGGAAACACTCGTTGCTATGGAATACATAACGAGCAAAGTAATTCCCTCTGGCAATCTTTTCTTCATAAATTGCCAGTAATGTTTGAATATTGATTTGTAGTTCATATTTTTTCAGCTCAAAAATAATTCGTCTGAATCAACAACGAAAACAAAAAATATTTTATAGTTTGATTATTTTATAGCATCAAAGCCTGTGTATGGCCTTAGGGCTTTTGGTATATTTATTGTTCCGTCTTTTTGTTGATGTGTTTCGATAAGTGCTATTATAGCTCTTGCAATTGATATTGCTGTACCATTTAGCATATGCAAGTAATCTTTCTTTCCTTCGGCGTTTTTATATTTAACGTTAAGACCTCTTGATTGATAGTCTGTACAATTAGATGTTGAAGTAATTTCTCCCCACTCTCCCATTTTTCCTTCTTTGTTTGGTTTGCCTGGAAGCCATGCTTCGAGGTCATAAGTTCGATATGATGGCCCGCCCAAATCTGCAGTACAGTGATCTACTACTCGAAATGGAATTTCTAGACCTTTGAATACTTCTTTTTCTATTTCAAGCATTTCTTTATGTGCTTCTTCAGATTTTTCTGGAAGAACATACTGGAACATTTCGGCTTTTGTAAATTGATGAACTCTAAAAATTCCCTTTGAGAATTTTGAATAGCTACCGGCTTCTGTTCTAAAACAATGTGATACTGCAATATATTTCTTTGGTAATTCTAGATGGTCGATTACTTCGTCCATATGATATCCACCCATAGTAATCTCTGCTGTACCAACAAGAGATAGATCAGTATTTTCGATGTTATATACCTGTGTTGATTCCCCGCGTGGGTTAAAGCCCAGACCCTCTAGGACTTGTCTCTTTGCAATATCAGGTGTCGAGAACGGAACAAAACCGTGCTTCATAGCAACATCTATCGCGTATCGAATGAGAGCGAGCTCTATTATTGCAAGTTCATTTTTAAGATAATAGAATTTTGCACCGGCAATTTTTGTTGCTCTGTCAAAGTCGATCAAATCGTGTTTTTCAGCCAAAGCCACGTGGTCAAGTGGTTCAAAATCAAATTCCTTTGGTCCGAGAAACGTCTCTACAACAGGATTATCATCTTCATTGTCGCTAATTCTGACCTCTGGATGAGTCATATTTGGAACAGCGAGAATTAATTCTCTGTGCTTTTCCTCGATGGTTACTAGCTCCTGCTCTAATTTTTTAATTTCTTCTCCAACACGCTTCATCTCTGTAATTTCTTCTGGAGTTGGCTTTGTTTTTGATGTTTTATTTCGTAGGGATCTAAGCTCACCAAGCTTTGTTTCGATGGATTTTCGATTGTCGTCAACAGAAATAAGCTCGTCAATACTCACAGAAACTTTTCTGTTTTTACAATTCTGTTTAACTGCTTCTACATTCTCTCTAATATATTTTATATCTAACATATGGTGTTTTTAGACTCCTATGTTTATATAGTATTGTTTTTGGGCTTTTTTTACAAGCCTTGAACTATGGATGCAGAGAATTGCTGTATTTTTGAAGACTGAAATAGATTTAGATTGTCTATAGCAGTTCTCGTGCAATTACCAAATATTCCATTGACTGGGCAATCATTTTTTGTCTTTGGGACTGGAGGATAGAAACCAAGTGACAATAGCGAAGCTTGTAACTTTAGGATATTTTCTCCCCTTTCCTGTCTGAGAGAAAAGATATCAACCGGAAAAGGCGCTATCAATGTGCTCTGCGGTAATGCATTTCCAGCATTTTCATCAAAGTATGACACAACTGCTTTGTGTGTTCTGTATGCCATTTCTTTTAATACAATAGGTCTGATATTGTCGTCATTAAATTGAGGTTCATAAATATATCCAAATTCTACCAGAACTGACGCACCATCTCTTGAGCCTTTTGAGCCAACGGCAATTAATTCCTGTGTTTCTATTAGGGTTTCTTCTTCCATAGGCAAATCACTTTTCGGAAACATATAATCTAATTCAGAAAGAATTTTTTCACCAATCACCCTGCTCACTCTGGCGTTCGGTAATTGAGATTCTGGTATATAAATTGAAAAGCCATTATATTTTCCAGTGCTGTTCCATTTTCTGCCTGGATAGTCGTTGAAATGTATATGCAAGGCTATATCAATGTTGTTTTCATTTGTCCATTTGTTAATGGCATATAGATTTTCTCTGGCTTTTGATGGAGCTTTTGCATGACTTGTTGTGCTTCGTTTTTCGATTGCACCTGCATCTACATATTCATCCATAATTTTTGTCTTTTCGTCCATATATGATTTTATGGAATCTTTTTCTGTTTCAAAATATTTTGAAAATACATCAGTGTATTCTCCAGTTGAAAAATCTCTGGTGGTAAAAACTGTAAATTTTGGATTGTATTTAAAATACTCTGATATATATTTTGCAGTCTCAAGAGAAATGTCTGCTTCTCTAATTCCTCCGTTTCCAGAGCCATAATCTTTATTGTCGTGGCCAGGCACCAAAAGAATTCTGATTGGTTTTTCGTTATATGAAGCCTTTAGTGATTCAGGAGTAATTTTTTCTGGAAAGGCTCTTTGGATGGATGCAATAAAAGAATCTTCTCCGTACAAAAGAAAGGTTCCAAAAACAGAAGAAAAAATAAAAACCGCAATTACTGCGATAATACCAAAAAGATCACGTTTATCATTTTTCTCCATATGTAGTCTTTAATTATATCAACGTAAATTATTAGCACAAAGGATAACTAATTGCGGATAGTGATAATTTCTCATATAATTCAGCGATAAGAGAAAAATATGAAAAACATCTTCGAAAAACTAAAAGAAAGGGGTCTCATAGCACAGATTTCAAACAAAGAAGAGTTTGAAAAAATGGCAGGTAGCGACAAAAAACTTTCTTTTTATTTTGGTATTGATCCTACCGCTGACAGTATGCATGTAGGGCACCTGCTTCCGGTAATAATGTCTAAATGGCTAATTGATTCGGGCAACAAAGCTGTCGCTTTAGTTGGTGGTGGTACAGCATTAATCGGTGACCCTTCTGGCAAAACAGAAATGCGAAAAATGCTCACAAAAAAAGATGTTCGAAATAATTTTAACGCCATACAATCACAAGCAAAGAAAATACTTGGCAAAAAGAATGTTACTTTTGTTGATAATGCAGATTGGCTTTCAAAAATAAATTATTTAGATTTTCTACGGGATTTTGGTCCGATATTCAAGGTCAACGAAATGATAAAAGCCGAAACATACAGAGCAAGACTTGAACGAGAAGATGGACTCACATTTTTGGAATTTAATTATCAATTGCTTCAAGGATACGATTTTTTGCATTTGTATAAAAAATATAATTGTACTCTCCAAATTGGAGGTGATGATCAGTGGAGCAATATGCTTGCCGGAAGTGATTTGATTAGAAGAAAAGAATCAGCCCAGGCATTCGTGGTGACAATTCCCCTTCTCACAACTGCAAGTGGAAAGAAAATGGGAAAGACAGAATCTGGTGCGGTTTGGCTTGATCCTAAAAAAACCTCTCCGTTTGAATTCTATCAATTTTGGATAAACACAGACGACAAAGATACAGCTAGATTCCTCAAAATCTTTACTTTCCTCGATGACGAAAAAATAAATGAACTATCAAAGATAACTGGCGCAGAAATCAGGTCTGTAAAAAAGATTCTCGCCTACGAAGTAACAAAATTCGTTCACGGTGAAAACGAAGCCGAAAAAGCAAAAACAGAATCAGAAAAAGTCTTTGAACAAGGAAAAACCGAAGACATAACAGCAATAGAGATTAATTCGTCACAAAATATTCTCGAGGCTCTAGCTGATGCAAAAATCGCAGTTTCAAAATCTGAAATTAGAAGATTGGTCAATGCTGGCGGAATAACAATAAACGACAAAAAGATTAGCAATGAAGATCTCGAGAGTAAACCTAATAGCAATGACTTGGTTGTAAAAGTCGGAAAAAAGAAATTCTTTAGAATCAAAATCAAATAACAAAAACCGCCCTAGGGCGGTTTTTGTTATTTAGATAATCTTCTTTCTACTCTTTCCCTTCCCATTACTTTCATTACCTCGTATAGATCTGGTGATTGGTTTCTACCCACAAGCAATACTCTCACGACTTTCGCAACTGTTCCAAAATTACCTTTGTATTTTTCTGGAGAAGCTTTGAAGGTTTTCATATCTGGAGCATAACCAATAGAATTTCCAGCCTCTCTCATTTTTGATAGCCAATCATCTTTGTCTTTACATTCGCTAAAGACCTTGATTGAAAAATCTGATATTTTTTTGATGTCTGTAGAATCTACTTCAGATATTTGCGACATATCAATTAATAAAGAATCAAATATTTCATCATAAAAGAAACCGATTTCATTTCTTAGGTCAGACCATTTAACAATATCTTTTCTTGCTGTATTTCCGTCCCTGTCAATTGAAAATATAGATTTTGTGTAATCAATATTTTTTTCCATTACAGAGGCAAGCTCCGCATCATTTCCTTTTGCCCACGAGAGAGCCCTATCGTATGTCTCGTCGATAGATAGAGTGCCGATAAAATCTTTGCTAAATGAAGCAATTTTTTTGAGATCAAGAAGTGCTCCAGCGCCTTTTCTTAATTCTTTCGTCTCAAGTATATATTCAGAAAGATTTACTCTTGGATTATTCAAAAGCCACTCTTCAAAGCTCGAGTTTGCGAGGTTTAAGAGATACATTATTATGGCCTCCTCTGGATAGCCTTCTTTTAAATAAAATTCAACATTGGCTTCTGGATCTTTTCTCTTGCTAAGCTTCCTTCTAGAAGAACCTTCTGTTTTTTGGATTGGTGCAATATGACCGTAAATTGGTTTGTTCCATCCAAACAAATCAAAAAGTTGCAAATGCAATGTGAGTGAAGAAAGCCATTCATCACCGCGAAGCACGTGGGTTGTTCCCATAAGATGATCGTCTATTACGTGTGCAAAATGGTATGTGGGTAGCCCATCTGATTTTAGGATAACGATATCCTGATCATTCTGTGGTAGAGACATTTTACCCTTGAACATATCGTCCACAAGTATTTCTTTTTTTAGATCACCTTTGGACCTTAGACGAATGACAGGAACATTTCCTTTTTCAAGTTCTACAATCGCGTCATCAAGAGATTTTTCTCTCCAAGTTGCCCATTTTCCATAATAGCCAGGTACAACTTTTTCTGCTGTTTGTTTTTTGTTTAATTCAGAAAGCTCCTCTGCGGTTTCAAATGCTGGATATGCGTCACCAGATAACAAAAGTTTTTTAACAAATGATTTGTATATTTTTTCTCTGTCGCTCTGTTTGTATGGTCCATAATCACCGACTTCCTTTCCAACAGAAACTTCACCTTCGTCTGGAATAATTTTGTATCTATGTAGAGCATCAACAATAATTTTTACAGCTCCATCCATCTCTCTTTTTTTGTCTGTGTCTTCAATTCGAAGGTAAAAAATACCACCGCTTTGATGAGCAAGCCTCTCACAGATTAGAGCAGTGTACAAAGTACCAATATGCATAAAGCCAGTTGGGCTCGGCGCAACTCTTGTTACCATAGCAGAAGACGAAATATTTCTTGGTTTATATTTAGACAAAATTTCTTCTGTCTCTGGAAGATCCTCTGGAAAAATTTTGTCTATAACTTTTTTTATTTTTTCGTCTTGCATTTTATTTTATATCCCTTCTTCTTTTAGTTTTTCTATTGCCTCTTTTGCTTTTTTAGAAAACTTTGATGGAATATCTATCTTTATTTTTATAAGTATATCACCTCGTCCGGAACCATTTGAAAACGGTACTCCCTTACCCTTTATTCTTAAAATTTCATCGTGGCTAATTCCTTGCGGTATCTTTACGCTAATTGTTCCGTCTAGCGTATGTAGCTCAAATTTAGAGCCTAGAAGGGCATCTGTGAGCTTGATTTGCTTTACCATATATAGGTTTGTACCCTCTTTTGTAAATGTAGAGTGTTGTTTGACATGAACCTTTATATACAAGTCACCAGCAATACCGCCAGCCGAGGCTTCACCTGCTTGTGATAATCTGACCATTTCTCCGTTTTCTATACCTGCTGGAATTTTGACTTTTATTTCTGATTCTCGTTTTCTAACACCAAAGCCATCACATTTTTCGCATTTCCTTTCTGGTATCTCTCCGCGTCCAGAACAACCATCACAAACACGTTCTGTCGCAAATGAACCCATAAAAGATTGTCTGACTTCTCTTATTTTTCCTTTTCCATTACAAGTTGAACACGAACGCATTTTTGATCCTTTTTCAGCACCCAAACCAGAACAGGCTTCACACGTTGAAAGCTTGTTTAAAAGTATTTTTCTCTCGACTCCAAAAACAGATTCTTCAAATGTAAGCTCTATATCAATTGAAATATCTCTACCTCGTTTTTGTTTCTTTGATCCGCCACCAAAAAAATCACCGAAGATATCTCCGATATCGAATTCAAAACCATT
Organism: uncultured Candidatus Saccharibacteria bacterium; assembly: GCA_965230995.1. Taxonomy (GTDB): domain Bacteria; phylum Patescibacteriota; class Minisyncoccia; order Phycocordibacterales. The sequence goes on along the minus strand of OZ246398.1, from coordinate 577,656 downwards.
ACCGGCTCCGCCTTTTGTAAATTGAGAAAAATCAAAACCAGAAAAATCTCCCTGGAATCCACCAGAATTACTGCTGTCTGAAAATACCTTTCCGTAAGTATCATATTCTGTTCGTTTCTTTTCGTTCGACAAAACAGAATAGGCTTCGTTCACCTCTTTGAATTTTGCTTCGTCTCCATCTTTTTTGTCAGGATGATATTTGTGAGCAAGTTTTCTGAAGGCTTTTTTTATATCTTCTCCGGTTGCGTTCTTCTCGACTCCTAGAATCTTGTAATAGTCTTTTGACATAAGCCTATGTTAGCACTATTTAGGGATAATTCAATCAAAAAATTATTATCTAAGTTCAGGCAATTTTGCGAAGCAAAATTGCCTGAATGTTTAGATAAATTGATTAAAATTATTTTTTATCTTCTCCACCCTCTTTAAAATCAGCATCGTGAACCTTTCCCTCGCCTTCATTTTTTGCTTCGTCTGTTTTTGAGGAAGAAGCCTTGTTCATATGTTCACCAATCTTTTGCATTTCTGTCGAAAGTTCTTCTGATGCTTTTTTGATTGCTTCAATATCGTCTTTTGTTTTTACTGCATTGACGGCATCAATCTTGCTCTGTACAGAATCTTTTATTTCTGTACTAATTTTTCCTTCGGCATCCTTTAGAGCTTTTTCTGCAGTATATGACATCTGCTCTGCAATATTTTTTGCTTCGACAAGATCCTTTTTCTTTTTGTCATCTTCTGCGTGAGCTTCGGCTTCCTTTTGCATTCTGTTTATCTCTTCTTCAGTCAAACTATTTCGAGCTTCGATTCTAATAGACTGCTCTTTGCCTGTAGATTTGTCTTTTGCCTTTACATTTAATATTCCGTTTGCATCGACATCGAATGTAACCTCTACCTGTGGTACACCCCTAGGAGATGGTGGAATACCATCTAGGATAAATTTTCCTAGAGACTTATTGTCACTAGCCATTGGCCTCTCACCTTGAACAACGTGTATATCGACAGCAGTCTGATTGTCTGAAGCAGTAGAAAATACTTGTGATTTGCTTGCTGGGATTGTTGTGTTTCTCTCAATCAATTTTGTTGCTACACCCCCCATTGTTTCAATACCAAGAGATAGTGGAATAACATCCAAAAGCAAAATGTCTTTTACATCTCCCTTTATGACACCGCCTTGGATTGATGCACCAAGAGCGACGACTTCATCTGGGTTTATGCTTCTGTTTGGCTCCTTTCCAAAATATGCCCGAACCATATCAATCATTTTTGGCATTCTAGTCTGTCCACCTACAAGCAAGATTTCGTTTAATTCGTTTAATTTAAATGGTGAAGCTTCGACTGCTCTTTTTGTAATCATAAGAGCTCTATCTAGAAATTCCTGAGATAGTTCTTCGAGTTTTGCTCTTGTGAGTTTCATCACCAAGTGTTTTGGTCCATTTGCATCGGATGTAATGAAAGGAATATTTATTTCTGTTTCTACCGAAGATGAAAGTTCTATTTTTGCTTTTTCAGCTGCTTCGTCTAATCTCTGGAGAGCTAATTTGTCATTTCGAACATCAATTCCATTTTCCTTCTTGAATTCTTCTCCGAGATAATTGATTATTTTTTGATCAATATCCTTTCCTCCGAGATGAGCATCTCCGTCAACTGATTTTACCTCTACAACGTCATCACCGACTTCGAGAATAGAAATATCAAATGTTCCTCCACCAAAGTCGAAAACTGCGATTTTCTCGTTTTTCTTTTTATTGAAGCCATATGCCAAAGCGGCTGCTGTTGGCTCTGGAATAATTCTCTTTACATCTAGTCCCGCAATTTTACCGGCATCTTTGGTTGCGTTTCTCTGGGCATCGTTAAAATATGCTGGGACTGTAATTACGGCTTCTGTAATTTTTTCTCCAAGCTTTGCTTCTGCATCACTTTTTAATTTAGCGAGAATCATCGCAGAAATCTCTTCTGGTCTGTAATATTTGTCACCCATCTTTACCTCTATTCCACCATCCTTTGCTTTTCGTACTTCATAAGGAATTGCTTTGATGTCCTTTTGAACTGCAGGTTCATCAAATGAATGCCCCATAAATCTTTTAATCTGGAATATTGTGTTTAGAGGGTTTGTAACAGCTTGCCTCTTTGCAAGCACGCCTGCTAGTCTCTCTCCTGTTTTTGAGAGAGCAACAATAGACGGCAAGGTTCTCGTTCCCTCGGCTGTTTCTATAATACGAGGGTCACCTGCCTCCATCACCGCTACAGCAGAGTTTGTAGTACCCAAATCTATACCAATTATTTTTGACATATGAAATTTTCTTAACTGTTAAATTATTATGACAATATTCTATGATATTGAGAAAAAAGTTCAAGGCTATTTTGAAATACCTACCTTGACTTTTGCTGGACGTATCAACCTATCGCCTAGCTTATACCCTTTTTGTATAACAGCTATTATTTTATGGTCATCCTTCTTTTCTACCTCTACATTTTCAACAGCTTCGTGTAGAGAGGTGTCAAAATCAACACCAATCTTGTCTATTACGGTAACTCCATTATTTTGAAGTACTGAGTGTAATTGATTGAATATATATTCAACGCCAACTCTCCAATCCTTTGGTGCTTTTTCCCAGGCTTCTTTATTTGAAAAGGCCATATCAAAACTATCTAATACCGGTATTAGATCAGAAATAATATTACTTCCTGCGAATTTGACCATATCACGAAGATGGTCTTCATCGCGTTTTCGCATATTAATAAAGTCAGCTTTTGCTTTTTGTAATTCAAAAAGCAGATCTGTCTTTTCCTTTTTTACACTCTCTATTTCTTTTTTCAGTTTCTTTATTTTTTGTATTTGGTCAGATTGATCAGAATCATTGTCGTTATCATAAACGACATCATCTGACTCTTCTTTTTCCTCTTTTTTTGTTTCTTCTTCTGGCATAACTGATTAAATAATTAACTGATAATTTTTTGAGATTATATCATAAAAAAACAAAACAAAAACCCGCCTTCGCGGGTCTCTGCTTTTTTATCGTTTGCTCCACTGTGGAGATTTTCGAGCAGCTTTGAGTCCGAATTTCTTTCTTTCCTTTGAACGAGGATCTCGTTTTAGGAAACCCGCTTTCTTTAGAGGTTTTCGAAGTTCTATATCATATGATGCTAGAGCTCTACCAATTCCGTGTCTTATGGCCTCTGCCTGACCGTGTACACCTCCACCTTTTACCATTACTGAAACTGCAAATTTTGAAGGAACTTCTGTTTTTGTTATAGCTTCGGTTGCAATGAGCTGAAGTTCTTCTGTTGGAAAGAAATCTTTTACATCTCTGTTATTTATTGAAAATGTATTCTTTGAAGCTTCTGTGATTCTGACACGCGCAATAGAAGTCTTTCGTCTTCCGACTGCTTCGATATATTTTTTTGTTGTTGTCTTGGTTGGCATAACTATTCTGATATTGTTAATCTCTTTAACATTTCTGCTTGTAGTCTATTTTTTGGAAGCATACCCTTAACAGCAATTCGGAATATTTCTGAATATCCTTTTTCTTCTATTTTTCTGTTCATTGGAGTCTTCTTTAGACCACTAGCAAAACCAGAGTATCGTTTGTAGATTTTTTCTGAAAGCTTCTTTTCTGAGATATCCGCAAGAGATGCATTTGTGATGTGTACTTCTGCACCCATAACTTTATTTCTAACAAAGTCAGCATCATTTTTTCCCATAAGGTAAGTAGCCGCCTCGGTTGCAATTCTGCCGAGCTTCTTTCCCTTTGCATCAATTGTATGTTTGGTGGTTTTCATTGTCGTCTGTAGATTACCTTAATGAGTCTTAATTTGCAACTAAACAAATTCTATTATTGCCTGCTTGCTTGCATCTGTTCTGGTCTGAGGCATTTTAATAATTCTTGTATAGCCACCGTTTCGTTCTTTGTATTTTGGTGCTATTTTTTCTCTGACAATTTTTTCTGCATCGTCTCCGACCATCACCGCAATATCTCTCGTTACGGACAAAGAAGATGACTTTGCTCTTGTAATCATTTTTTCAACAAATGATCTAAGAGATTTTGCCTTGGCTTCGCTTGTTTCGATTTTTCCGTAGATAACAAGAGAGCGCGCCAAAGAATTGAGGAGAGCTTTCCTCTGTGCCATTGGCCTTCCGAATTTTCGTACTGAATTGTGATGATTCATGTTTGTGTTGTTAAATTAGTCTTTGAGTGTAACGCCAAGGTTTTTCAAAACTTCTTTTATTTCTTCGAGTCCTTTATTTCCCAAGCCGTCAATAGAAAGGATGTCTGATTCTTTCTTTCTAGCAAGTCCTCCAACTGTTCTTATGTTTGCTCCTGTTAAAGCATTCATAGTTCTAGATGAAAGATCGAGGCTTTCTATTCTTGTTTTCAAAACTTCTGTGTCTACTTCTTCTGATTCTTCGTCTACTGATTCTTCTTTTTTGTCTTCTGATACGACAGGGGCTTCTTCTTCAAAACCAACGATAGCCTTTAGCTGTCCTATCATTATCTGAATTGATTTTTCTAGAGCTTCTTTTGGAGAAAGAGTTCCGTCAGTCTCGAGGAAAAATCTTAGTCGGTTGAAATCTGTTCGATCTCCTACTCGCATATTCTCGACTTCGTAGTTCACTCTTCTTATTGGAGTAAAGCTTGCATCAAGAGTAATTTCACCGATATCTACTCTGTTCTTTTCTAGAATTTCCTTTGAAATATATCCAAGTCCTTTTTCTGCCCTCATTTCGATTGACAATGTAACTTTTCCAGTTACGTTTGCAATTACCAATTCTGGGTTAAGTATTTCTACCTGACCTGGAACGATAATATCTCCAGCAGTAACAACTGTTGGACCTTTTGCTTTTATTTCGATTGTCTGAGGTTCGTCAGTAAGAATCTTCATTCGAACCTTCTTTAGATTAAGTATCAAAGTAACAACGTCTTCTTTGACACCGTCGAGTACAGAAAATTCATGCGATACACCATCGATTTTTACTGATGTAATTGCAGAACCCTCAAGCGACGAAAGAATAATCCTTCGAAGTGAGTTTCCGAGTGTGTGTCCATATCCCGGATAAAGTCCGTCAATCTCGTATGTTCCTTTGAAGTCTTTCTCGGAGATAACCTTTGGCTTCGAAGGTAAAACTATTTTATGATCTAGCATAGCTTTTAATTTGTTATTAATTATTTATTATCGGCTATAAAACTCTATAACTGCACCGAGATTGAACATAAGCTCTTCTCCTTCGAGCTTTGGCATTCCGAGAACTTCTCCTTCGTTTTTCTCGACGTTGAATTTAATCCATGAAGGGGATTTTGTTTCAGCAAGTCTTTCTGTAAGATTCGCGAAAAGTGCTTTTGAAAGGCTTCCCTGTCTGATTGATATTTTGTCTCCAACTCTAAGGTGATATGATGGGACGTCTACTTTTCTGCCGTTTACTTTTATATGACCATGGCTCACGATTTGTCTTGCATGTAGTCTTGTCTTTGCAATACCAAGTCTAGCGATGACGTTATCGAGTCGTAGTTCAAGTTTTTCAAAAAGAATCTGAGTAGATTTTCCTTTTTCTGCAAGGGCTTCTGTAACGTAATTGTTAAATTGTCTTTCGTTTACAATGTATGTAAATCTAGCTTTTTGCTTTTCATTAAACTGCATTCCGTAGTCTGTCTTTTGCTTTGGTTTACCCTGTTTTTTTGCTTTTAGTTTTCGCTGTGAAGAAAGAGCAAACTTTTGTGTTTGTGTTTTTTCAAATATTGGAGCGCCCAATCGACGCGCTATTCTGTATTTTCCCTTGATGATCATAAAGTTTTTTAAGAATTATACTGATTAGACTCGTCTTGGCTTTGGTGGCTTTGGGCCGTTATGTGGAACTGGAGTCGTGTCTTTCATAGAAATAATATTGAAGCCCTTGGAAATGAATCCTCGAACCACTGACTCTCTACCTGATCCCACACCTCTAATAATTACATGAACATCTTTTAGTCCCATACCTTCTGCTTTTTCTGCAAGGACTTCGCCGATTTTTGCAGCAGCAAATGGTGTTCCTTTTTTTGCACCCTTAAATCCTAGAGCACCAGATGAAGACCAAGAAAGTGTATTTCCTTTTGTATCAGTAAGAACAGCCTTTGTGTTGTTGTATGTAGATTCAATAGCAAGAACACCAACGTCTACTCTCTTTTTTGAAGAGAGAGATTGCTTCTTTGGCTGATCATCGCCAGAGCCGTTTCCTTTATTTGTTACAATTCGTTTTTTTCCCATATATTATTGCTATTTCTTATCAGCTATTTTTCGTCCTGTTCCCATAGTCTTTCGGGTATTTCCTCTTCTTGTTCGGGAATTTGTTTTTGTTCTCTGGCCCCTTACTGGCAAACCTTTGATGTGTCTTATGCCTCGGTAAGCTTTGATATCTTTTAATCTTTTTATGTTCTGAGATATCTCTCTCTTGAGGTCACCTTCGAGCTTGATTGATTCAACAAGTGCTCTGATGGCGTTTTCCTCTGAAGCTGTTACATCTTTTGGTCTCTTTGAAGGCTCTACTTTTGCCTCGTCTAATATTTTTTTAGCTCGAGGACGACCAATACCATAAATCGCTGTTAGCGCGATATCCATTCTCTTTTCTTCCGGCAATGTGATTCCCAAAATTCTCATAATTAATATATTCGAGATAGCATACTAAAAATAACAAAAAAATCAAGACCTATCCTTGTCTTTGCTTATGTCTTGCGTCCCCCTTGCAGACGACGTACACATACCCTTTTCTTCGCACGACCTTGCATTTTGGGCAGATTGTTTTAACTGATGCTTTAACTTTCATGTTGTTTATAGCCTTCTAATAATTCGTCCTTTGCCACCATATGGATCTAGCTCAACTTCTACCTTGTCTCCAAGCAAAACTCGGATGCGATGCAACCTCATTTTACCTGAAAGGAATGTGAGCAACTCTTCTCCGCTCTTTTCGATTACACATCGAAACATAGCGTTTGGGAGAGCTTCGATAACTGTGGCGACGACTGCTTTTTCCTTTGTTTCGTTCATTTATTATTTAAAATAGCAAGCGCGTGATATAATAGCAGATATTAAGGCTTTTAGTCAACTGTATTTTTGCACTACAGTTCATCTACGAATTCAATTTTAATCTCTTTTACGTCACTGTTAAATGAAGACTTCCAAAATGGCTTAACATAGGCCTTTGCCTTGCTTATCGTTTTATGTTCAGAAAATATATCGGCTATATCATTTCTCTTTGAACCAGCTATTTTTGCCTTGAGCAAAACTTCGTCGACAGGCCACATTATTCTGACACTGCCATTTGTCTTGAAAGAAAGTGTTTTTTTACCAGAAGATTCCTCTACTGATGGAGTTGAATATTCAAGAGTATTTACATCAAAAACAAATGGGTTGTCTTTTGATAATTCCAGGTCAACATATTTTTTTGCGAGAGTTCTTGCAAGGGCTTCTTTCGAGAAAACTGGAACATCTATTTTTGCTCTGAGGTTCAAAGTCACAGAATCTGCTGTAACTTCAGTTTGTGGTAATTCGCTATATGTAATTTTTGCGAGAGGCAAAAAGAATATGTAATTTTCTGGAATTGAAGAATTGATTTCGTTAGTCATTTTTTCTTCAATTTGCTTTTGCATTTTTAGCTTTGCGGAAGCACCTATTTCAGAAGAAACTTTTTTTATGGTGCCGTTAAAACCACCAGAGATTGCTGTCTTGGTTCTAGCATAGATCGCATTATATCTTGATGTACCCTTGAAACCCGGAATGGTCAAATCAGACATTTCTATGTTGAATTCTTCTCCTTCGGCATCTGCATAGACTGTAACCTCGAGGCTACCTGGAACATTTTTGCCATTTACTTTTTTCTGGCCTGGTACAACAACTGAGTCATTGATTCTGTATATTTTTTTGTTTGAAGCCTCGAATCTTGTGTTTTTTATGAGTTTTTGAGAGTCGCTACTGAAATCATTGTAAATGATTATTTTTCCTGAGGCTTTGGTCTTTATTGTTTCTTCTTCGGTTGCCTGAACTTTTTCTGATGCGGTTATATCTATAGACAAGGGTTTTGCAACAGAATTTTCTCCACCATAATCTATGACAATTAATTCATTACTATAGTTCCCGATGACGCTGTGTCTTACTATCTTTACAGTCGTACTACCAAACATATTTGCAACAAAAAATGCAATTACAAGCAATATAATTACGAGGGACAGAACTAGAGGTGCCTTTGATTTTGATACTCTTTCGTTTGGAGCTTTCCTGCCATGTTCAAAATTATCGTCAGAGGTTTCTTCTTCGGCTTCATCCTCGTTTGAATGATCTGCTTTGACTCGAGACACGAATCTGGAACGGAGCGTCCTATCAGGAACAGGAATGTTTCTGATGCCCTTTTTTTCTCCTGGTGGCACTACGTCTTGAATAACTTTTTTTGTCATAAGCTTTACTAATCAATTTTAATATCAAAAAAATCTTTTCGCAAATTAATAACTTGTTACGTATAACGCTTCTAGGGCAATAAACGGGTCTTTCTTTAGAACGAGAGAAAAATCTACCTGTTCAGTATAATTTGAAATAGTCTTTACAGATGTGGCACAATGTAATTCATTGTTGTCATTTTTGAGAATACTTTCGAGTGAATGATTTAAATGGACTACAACATCATCGTCTGCAGAAAGAATATAAGATGAACATCTATATCCATTTGTTTGCATCTTTTGGATAGTTTCTAGGACTAATTTTTTCCACAGTAACTCTGTGTCTTTGAGAATAAAATCAATATCAGCCATTTCTCTATTCGATAAAGTGCTAGAAGAGTAAAGCCTAAGGAGGCTTTCTGCCAAAAATGTATCAACAGACATTTCTTTGGAGAGAGTTCTGATTAAATCTCGCTTTCCCATCGGCAAATGGACGGAATCTGTAATTGAACCGTTAGAAACTTTTGTGATATCTGTTGTCGTTCCAGACATATCTATAAGAATCGTGTCATTGTGTTCATCGCCCAAAGACAAAACAGTTGCGTGTGCCATTGGAAAGGAATGAATTGAGATATTACATCTCACAATTTCATTCAAAATTATGCTGGATAATGATTCGCACAAATCCTTTGGGGAGACGCTCAGAAATAAGTCCATTGATAATTCTTTGACACTTTTTCCAATTGGGTCATCTATTCGATAGCCGTTTATTTCTGTATTTAGAATTACTTTTTCAACAACCCTGGCATCATTTGAAAAGATGTGTCGTGCAAGGGAAGTTTTTTTCTTTGTCCTTTCGTCTAAATCGTCTGCGACTCTTTGGAGTTCTTTTGCAATGTCCTCGGCAAGAATAATTTTAGGAGAACCATAAGCTATATTGATTTTCCGTGCTTCGGATACATACCAAGGAGCAGAAAATATAATATGGGCATCTGTTATTTTATAGTCTGAAAACTTTTTAATTTCAGGAAAAAACTTTTTTGATAGTATCAAGAAAACCTTTTTTAATTCCCTTTTTTCATCGCCTGCCGGAGATTCCTTTACTGCCAATATTTCATACCACAAAACCTTTGGTTTTGAATTTGTATTTTTTTTAGTCACCAAAGCAAGAGCCACGCTTCCACTGCCCACGTCAAAAACAAGCTCTGCTTTTTCTTTCAATTTTGACTTGAAAAGAAACATTGTAGACAAATTATACCATCTACACAAAAAATATTAAAGGAATATTATTCTAATACCGCCTTGATGCGCCTAACCCCTGCAGAAACTGCTTCTTCTTTTTGAATTTTGAACGTGCCAAGAGTGCCGGTTTCTGTTACATGTGGACCACCACAAAGTTCTCTTGAAAACACACCTGTCTTTTCGTCGCCCACAGAATAGACTTTTACAACTTCTCCGTATTTATCACCAAAGACACCAATAGCTCCTAGCTCGCGAGCTTTTTCTATTGGCATTTCTGTCCAAGATACTGGATAATTTGATTTTATTGCATCATTTACCATATCTTCTACTTTTTTCTTTTGTTCATCTGTCATTTTTTCTGGATGTGCAAAGTCAAAACGCAATCTTTCTGCTGTAATATTACTTCCCTTTTGCATTATGTGATTTCCAAGCACTGCTCGAAGTGAAGCATTTAATAGATGAGTTGCTGTATGGTATTTTGTCTCCATTTCACCGGTTCCAGCGAGACCCCCTTTGAATTTTTTCTCGGCACCTACTCGTGATAGATCTTGGTGTTTTTTGAATTCTTCATCAAAACCAGTTCTGTGCACAGAAATATTCTTTGCTTTTGCAAGCTCCATTGTCATATCAATTGGAAAACCGTAGCTTGTAAACAAAACAAAAGCATCGTGGCCGGATATATTGCCAACTGAAAGTTTTTCAAATTCTTTTAGACCTCTTTCTATGGTTTTTGCAAATTTGTCGGCTTCATCAGATATAACCTTGATTATGTTTTCTGTTTCCGCAACCATTTGCGCATAAACATTTCCGTAATATGAAAGAACTGCATTTACTATTTTTCTAACCTCATCCTCTGAAAGTTTTTTTGCATCAGTATTGAATACGGCTCGTCTAAGAAGGCGTCTCAAAATATACCCTTGATCAGTATTTGATGGTTTTGCACCATCTGCAATCATAAACACAGATGTTCGCATATGGTCGGCAATTATTCTTGCTGATTTTTCATTTGAGGCAAGGGTTCTAGTCACATTCATTACACCCTCAAAAATATCTGTATCAAAAATATTATTTTTACCCTGCAAAACCATAGCTACACGTTCAAATCCTGAACCTGTATCAACATTTTGTTTTGCGAGCTTGCCTATGACCTTGCCGTCTTTTTTCTCGTACTCCATAAAGACATCGTTCCATATCTCAACAACTTCTTGTTTGTCATCGGCATGCAAATATTCTTCTTTGGTCAATCCGGCAGTTAATTTTCCAGTTACATCATAAAACATTTCTGTATCTGGACCGCAAGGGCCATTGTCTCCTGGACTCCACCAGTTATTTTTTGCGGGCATAAAATAAATACGTTCGCCCGTAACACCATTTTTATCAAAAATTTCCTTCCAGATTTTTTCAGAATCAATGTCCTTTGGAGCGTTTTCGTCCCCTTCAAAACAAGTCACATAGAGTCTCTGTGGATCAAGACCAAAACCCTTTTCCTTGTCGGTCAAAAGTTCGTAGCTCCAATTGATTGCTTCTTTTTTGAAATAATCTCCAAGAGACCAGTTTCCCATCATTTCAAAAAAAGTACCGTGGGTATTGTCTCCGATTTCATCAATATCTCCTGTACGAACACATTTTTGAACATTAGCAAGTCTCGTTCCAAGCGGGTGCTTTTGACCAAGCAAATATGGCACGAGCGGTTGCATACCTGCGGTATTAAACAAAACAGATGGGTCGTTTTCTGGAATAAGAGAAGCCGACGGAATTATGGCGTGCTTATTTTCCTCAAAAAACTTCAAAAAACGATTGCGAATTTCTTGTGATTTCATTGCTGTAAATATAGCGTTTTTATGGCTTTTACTCAAGATGTGTCTATATTACAAAACTTCCGTCTTTGTATAGGATTATTTCTTTGCCGTTTTTTAGTTTTGCTGTAACTACCCTATTTGCAGTAGATACAATATCTGTATGAACAACAGATGAATTGAAACCGAGTTTGTCCCAATCGGTCTTTTTCAGTTTAGATGGATCCCCGTCTAAACTGTCTTTGTATGCATTACCTAAGGCAATGTGCGTATTCCCATATTTTCCTCCGACGTTTTCATCAAAAAGAGTTTCTGCCATAAACTTTGTAATCCTAGAAACCCTTCCATCAGTCAGAGAAAATTCACCGACTTTGTCTGCATCTTTTGTGGCAATCATTTCCTTCAAAACTTTTTCTCCGATTTTTGCTTTTGAATTTATTACTTTGCCGTCCTTGAATTCTAGTTCAATTCCATCTATTAGATTGCCATAGCGATATAGCGGTTCTGTAAATCTTATCTTTCCATTTGTACCTCTCCAATCTGGAGAAATAAATATTTCAAAACTTGGTATATTGGCACCAGACCCACCAAGCCATTTTCTTTTTTCTCCTATTTTTAAATGCAAATCTGTATCGTCACCTTTTATGTGAACACTTTCGATTTTTAGCTTGTTTAATTTTTTTATTGTTTGGGCTGTATTTTTTTGTATTTCCTGCCATTTTTTAACAGGATCATCTACATCGAGATAACATGCTTTTATTATTTCATTCCAATAGCTCTTTAAGGATTGCTTTGATTCCCTTGCCATTTCTTCGGTTCCATACATACAAAGTGTCCAAGAAAATTTTTTTCGATTCTCTTTTTCTTCAAGCATTTCCCTGAAGGCCTTCTGTGCAATTCCTCTTTGCATTATTTTTTTAGGAGGAACACCTTCGAGAGATTTTTTGTTTGTTTCAGATAGGATAAAGATACTATGGTCAATTGAATCGACTAGACCTTTAAAATATTTTTCTGGAAAGAAATTTATTTGTTTTTTGTTTGCAATATCGTAAAAATCCTTTGATAGATTGTATTTTTCGTCATCATCGGGCAAATAAGAAGAAATAACATTTCCACCTGCTCTGTATATTTCTTTTATAACCTCGACAAAAAGTGGTTTTGCGCTTTCGCCTGCAATTACCCTGACAGTATCGCCTTTTTTAATTCCTTTTCCTTTGCCGAGAGCATAACGTACCATCACCCGAGCGTATTTTTCGAGTATTTCTTTTTCTGGCTGATACATTTTAGTCTTTTTTAGAATCTATAACCTGATCTTTTTTTGATTCAGAGGCAGAAACTACCCTTTTTTCTACAAACCAAAGGGCAGTAAATGTTATTAAAGTCAAAACTGATGCAAGTCCTGCGAGTAAATAATATCCAAAGCCAGTTGCAATTCCAATACCGCATGACATCCACAGACCAGCCGCCGTTGTTAGACCAGATAGTCTTTCTTCGACTCTAAATATTAAACCTGCACCAAGAAATCCAATACCAGTAACCACACCAGCAACAAGTCTAAGAGGGTCAGATGTGAGGACTCCAATATCGTTTATTGCATAAAGCGATGTCAAAACAAATAGACATGATCCAAGAGAAACTAGGGCGTATGTTCTGAGGCCAGCATTTTTCTTTGAGACAGACCTTTCTATTCCCAAAATAGCACCGAGCACCAGAGCAACTATCATTCTTGTAAAAGCCGTCAAAATCGTAATTTCCATAAAAAAATATTAATTAATAATTTGTTCTATTTCATCTATTACGTGTTTTTGTTTTTCTCTATCTACACCAATAGTTGCAAGTTCTTTTCTATTTTCGAGTAATTCCTTGAGCAAGACAATGTTCTTTTCTAGAAGCAAAGATTTGTCTTTTTTTGAAAGATTATTTAAACAGGTAATTGGATGTAGACCTGATTCTTGTATCATATCCTGCAAATTGTATTCGTGAGGATAGTTCCAACCGATAATATTTAGACCAGCACATTTTGCATATTCTACTGCAGTATGGGTGAATTTTGTATTCGTAATCAAAATACCCTTAGTTAATTTTCTGTTTATTCCACCAAATGAAAAATCAGCATTTGAGAGATCATCAAATCTCGCTTTTACATATAATGCAACTTTCAAATCAGACTTTACACCGTCTTGATTATGAAATTTTGCCTCGAGCATAATCAATTCGTCTTCGTTGTGAGCAATGATGTCAATTTCGTGTTCAGCACAGTGCCCTTTTACATAACCATCAGTACTAACGCTGTATCCCTTGGCCTTGTAAATATTTGCAACAAGTTGTTCAAAAGGAAATCCCGATGGTCCGAGGTCCAAAACAGCTCTTCTCATAGAATATTTTGCAGCTGCTTTTTTTTCTTTTTTTGCAAGCAGGGTGTATGCGTGGCTATAGATATCACGTGTTGTCATCGCACTTGAGAGCTCTGCTTCGATATGCATCACAATATCAGATATGAGGTCTTCGCCCACTCCGGCTCTTCTTAGAGATCCAATTAATTTTGTCCTGTCGAATTCTTCTTTCTCACCATTTATTTTTGTAATCAGCATATTTTTATTTGATTTCTGATATTATTCCTCCTCCAATACATTTTATATTATCATAAAAAACACAAGATTGACCGATAGATACCATACTCACATTCTCTTCAAATAACACTTCAGCTTTTCTGTTTTGGTTATCAATTGTAATCTCGCATGCTTTTAAAGGCTGTCTATATCTAACCCTTGCGTTTACTCCACCCCCAAAAAAACCTGCGAGCAAATTTACATTTTCAAGACTGATTGTTTTCGGAGAAATACTTTCAGTTTTGTTTTCTGAAGTCACTGTAATAGTATTCTTTTTAGTGTCTCTATCAATTACATAAAATGGTCCGTCGTCTGTTTTCTTTTTTATCACTTCGAAGCCGTGTCTCTGACCATTCGTATATAGAAGAGCTCCGTCGTGAGAACCAATTTTTTTGCCATCAATATCCAAGACATCACCATTTTCAAGATTTAAATAATGCGAAAGAAAATCCTTCATTGAAACTTTTCCAATAAAACAAAGGCCTTGGCTATCTTTTTTTGTAGCAGTATACAAGCCTTGTTTTTTTGCTATCTTTCTCACCTCTGTCTTTGTTAAATCACCAAGCGGAAAGAGTGTTTTGTTTAATGATTCTTTTGATATATTCCACAAAAAATATGTCTGATCTTTTTCTTTATCTTTTGGAATACCGAGATATGCCCCGTCTTCGCCCTCTAATCTTTTTGCATAATGACCGGTAGCAATATAATCTGCACCTGCCTCCATAGCCTTTTTGTAGAAAACTCCGAATTTTACACTGTTGTTACACATTACGTCTGGATTGGGTGTTCTGCCGTTTTTATATTCTTCTATCATATAATCAACGACATCCTTTTTGTATTCTGATATTGCATCAATTGTAAAAAATGGAATACCAATTTGTGAAGCAACTCTCATTGCATCCCTCCTGTCTTCTTTCGAGGTACATTCCATAAAATCTGGTTGCCAGACACGTATAAAAACGCCAGTGACGTCATAGCCAGCTTCTTTTAAAAGATATGCCGAAACAGAGCTATCTACTCCTCCAGACATACCAACAAAAACCTTTATTTTTCTGTTACTATCCTTTTTCATTACAAATACTTCTGTCTATTTCTTTTGTGCTCTTCGAACGTCTTGGCATAATACATTACACCGGATTTGCTCGAAAGGAAATATAGGTAGTCATTTTTGGTTGGTTCTAGAACTGCAAGAATTGAATCTAAGCCTGGACTAGATATAGGTGTTGGTGGAAGGCCTGTATGGACGTATGTGTTATATAAAGATGGGTCTTTTAGATCCTTTAGTGTAAGTTCATATGTGTTTTTACCATTAATATACTGGAATGTAACATCAACCTGAAGAGCCATGTTTATTCTAAGTCTATTTTGCAAAATTCCAGAAACCATTTTTCTATCAGCAAGCCTTGAAGCCTCTTCTTCTACAATCGAAGCTAGATTGATTACTTCGTAAATTTTTTCTTCATCTGTAATTTTTTTTTCTGTAAATAACGAGGCAACCTTTTGATTAAATGTTTTTTCAAAAACTTTCAGAACATCTGTTTCGTTATTTTCTATTGTAAAAAAATATGTGTCTGGAAAAAGAAAACCTTCTTTTGCTTGTAGTAAAAAGTTCTCTCTATTAAATTGCGGAAGTTTGCTCTCAAATATATCTGCTATGTCGAATTTGTTTGTACCTTCTTTTATCGTAATTTTTATTGGTACTTTTTCGAAATCACCATAAGCGAGCCTGTATCCTAAATCAAATATATTTGTAACATCTTTTAGATAATAGGTTCCAACCTTTACACTTTCCCCATTAAAGAAAAAAAGAAAGAAATATTTGAATGAATTTTTATTTGCAAAAAAACCAGAATTGTATAAATCAGATGATATTTTTGATAGCGAGCTACCTTTTTCTATAACAAAAAAATCTTGCCTTTTTATTTCACGAGGAAGAATAGAAAGAAATAGTGCACAAATTAGCAACGTAAAAATTGCTATTCCAATTTGTAATATAAATGAACGTTTAGAAACAGGCATTTTATGAAGGCAAATTAGCAGGAGCTTCAGATTTTCTGGATGAAATTCTGTCTAGTGTTGGAGTAGAAACAACACCGCCTGGCAAATGGAATATTGTGGCTAATTCTTCGGTTGTCATAACGAAAGGTTCCTGTGCCCAGAATTGATATTTTCCATAATAGAAGGATCTACGCTTATATGCATCGAGCATTCCTTGCTCTCTTGCTGTTCTTCGCATCCTTCGAAAATCTTGCCATGGATAATCAAAATCTGTAAACATACCTAGTTTAAAGTTGTTTAAAGTCTGATCATCATATTGTCTGAATGCACCAATCAAGCCTGTAATTGTTGCTGGATTGAAAGCCTCTTTCTTGTTTATATAAACGCCCCTAATACCAACATCAAAAGCATATTTTGATTTGCTTCTGTTTAAAGCCTTGAGTAACCCTTTGTCTTCTTCGGTAAACGGAGGAGGAACTGCTCCTGGGTTTTTCTTTGGGTCTATTTTATATTTATCTAGAACTTTTTGAATTTCTTCGTCTATACCTTTTGTCCAGTCTGGTTTTTTAATAATTTTTCCAGCATCAATTCCATATGACCTGTGTGCACGAATCAAAATCTGAATCCAGACTTGTTCACCTTTTTTTATCGAACCTAAATATTCAACAACAGAAGAGAGCGGGTCGATAACCGTTTCTTGGTCTTCTTCTTTTGCATTTTTGTCTAGTTCGTAATCAATATATGTTTTTATTGGATATGGATCCGGTTTTGCTAATTTAAAATAAGTTGCCCACATCATCATTTTTGATGGGTCGTATTTGGCTTTATAGCTATAATCCTCGTCTACCTGATATATTTCTACTGTTGGATATTGAGCATATATTTGAGCCTCGATAACATTTTTCATTTTACCGTGAGTCCATATATAGAAATGAACCTGTCCATCAATCGAAACCATTTCGAGAGAATAATTAGGCACAACCTTTCCCTTCCAGTAAGTTTCGAGAAAATGCATTGTTCCCTTTTGCCACATAGAAATCAAGACCAATTCCATAGCAAGCGGAGATTTTCGAATTTCTTTTGGAAGTTTAATTTCGAGCAAAACTGGATTTGAATTGAAATTTGCTTTCATATGCAAATAATCAACCCATAATTTAAAGAAAAGACCACCCAAAACTATTGGGAGCCACAAATGAGATGTTAGGTACAGATATTTAATTGCGACAAGTGCCTGCTCGGTAAGAAATTGTAACCCTAAAGAATCCATAAGATATATTATATTGATATTTCTTATTGTAAGCAACGAACAAAAAAACGGCAGAGCCGTTTTTTTGTTTTAACCTGCTATTGAGTATAGACCTTCTTTTGTTTTCTTGAAATATTTTTGGTTCTGAAGATTAACCAAAATAGTGTTTTCTTTGACGTATCTTTCTTTTAGAACCTTTTCAATTATTTTTTCTTTTGGAAGAGGGCCGTCTTTTTCTAGAATATTTTTGATAACATCTTTTACAACTCCACTCATATATCCCCATTCTGATAGCGCGTAGAGACCTCTACCTACCAAAACAAATCTTTTATCTTTGATTAATTCGTTGTGTGTAGTTGCAATGTGAGCTTTTCTTCCGAACATTTTTTCAATTGCTTTTGCAACTTCTCTGAAATGAATAGGAGAACCATGCTTTCTGATAACGAGATACGCATAATCTCGCATTCCTTTTGCATTTACATTTGTTGAATGTGCTTTTCCCCACTCTCCCAATGGATTTCTTCCAATCTTTTTTGAAACTGAAAGCCATCTCTTGGCGATTTCTTCTGTTTTTAGTTCGTCTGCAACATCTGCGAGGTGAGCAAGAAAAGCTCTGATCATATCTGGTTCAGAAACAAGATCGTGATCAGAAAGTGAATTGTAAACTTTTTCGATTGAATTTTGGATTTTCTTTGACAAATCTGCATCAACACACCATCTATGTTTGAAATTATCGTCTTCTTTTTCTTTTATAAATGAATTTCCGACAACAAGCATAAAATGCACATGGTTCTGCAAAGCTTTATCATTTGTGACGTGCGCAAGCAGTTCGTCTTCTGCAACCAAACATCCAAGAGAGTGGATTAATTTGTGCAATTCATCGAAGGCTGGAGATTCTTTCTCGTATTCTTTTGATTTTCTAATTATGGCAAGAGAGTGATTTTCTATTTGTCTGACTCGTTCTCTTGTAATGTCGTATTTCTTTCCGATAGCCTCGAGTGTCATTCTGTCTGTGCTTTCAAGAATTCCATATCGTCTTGTAACGACATCCTTTGCTCTTTCACCAAGAACCGAAACAAGGTGTTTCGTTACGTTCTTTGGGTTAAATGTGACTGCTTTTTTTCTTGCCATATAATGTTTTATGTCCTGTATTTCT
The DNA here is from genome assembly GCA_965230995.1 of uncultured Candidatus Saccharibacteria bacterium. GTDB lineage: Bacteria > Patescibacteriota > Minisyncoccia > Phycocordibacterales. The sequence continues at coordinate 559,216 of OZ246398.1, read as the reverse complement.
ATCATTATTATACCATAAAGTCAAGGATTTTTATAGTACGATGTTGATAAGCTTATTTTTTATAAAAATGACCTTTCTAATTTCCTTTCCAGCTATCCATTTAGCCACATTTTCAGATTCAAGTGATTTTGTCTTTACTTCTTCTTCGCCCGAGTCGACCGCCATTTCTACCACATCTCGGAGCTTTCCGTTTACCTGAACTGCGATTTTAACAGAATCTGTAACAAGATATTTTTTATTATATTTCGGCCAATCCATCAGAAAGAAAGATTTTTTATTTCCAAAGCTAGACCCTATTTCATCAGACATATGTGGGGCAAACGGTGAAAGCAATGATACATAATCAAGGAACACTTGCTTTGGTATTTTTTCATTTTTTTCCATTTCATTCTGAAGAATCATCAGAGCTGATATTGCGGTGTTCATTGAAAACGTTTCGATATCCTCCCCTACTTTTTTTATTGTCTTATGCAAAATATGCAAAAGCTCTTTTGAAGGTTTTTCTGAATCAGAAACCTTATTTTGCAAACTCCAGACTCTTTCTATAAAACGTCTAGATCCGATTATACTTTCTGTGCTCCAGCTTATCGCCCCTTCAAACGGACCCATGAACATTTCATAGATTCTCATTGTGTCTGCTCCGTAGACTTCTACGATGTCGTCTGGATTAATAACATTTCCGTATCGCTTGCTCATCTTTCTGCCATCACTTGCGAGAATCAATCCTTGATTTCGAAGAGCTTTGAAAGGTTCTTTTGTAGATACCACTCCAATATCATAGAGAAATTTGTGCCAGAATCTCGCATAGATGAGATGTCTTGTTGCGTGTTCTGCTCCACCAACATACATATCTACACTCTTCCAATATTTTTCAATTTTTGGATCTACAAGTTTTGTTTTATTTTTTGGATCCATAAATCTCAAATAGTACCAGCATGATCCTGCCCACTGAGGCATTGTGTTTGTTTCCCTTTTTGCTTTTCCTTTACATTTTGGACATTTAACATTTACCCAAGAAGAAATATTTGCGAGCGGTGATTCCCCCGTACCTGTCGGCTCGTAGCTTTTTACATTCGGTAAAGTAACCGGCAAATCTTTTTCTTTTACGGGAACAACTCCGCATTTATCACAGTGAATTAGAGGTATTGGTTCGCCCCAATATCTTTGTCTTGAAAAAACCCAGTCCTGCAATCGGTAATTTGTCTTTTTCTTTCCGCTTGCTTTTTTGATTATCTCATCAAAAATATCTCTGTTGTTTTTACCAGAAAATTCTCCAGAATTAATCATTATTCCGTCTCCTGTAAAAGAAGACATTTCACCTCCTAGAAATCTTTTTATTTCTTCTTTTTCGCAAACAGGATCAAGTTCAGAAAATGCTTTTTCTGTTTCTACCCACAAGACATCGTGTAGCTGTGATTCAGATTCACTAATGGAATCGTTTTTTAAGCTCGCAAGTTGAACGAGCATTACATTTACATCACAATTTCTTTTTACATCTTTATGAGCAGCATAGAATTTTGTATGGAGATTCCAGCCAATTTTTTCTATTGATTTAATATCTGTATAGCCGGTTTCTTCTATGACTTCCCTTCTTGTTGCTTCTTCTGGTTTTTCGCCTCCCTCAATTCCACCGATTATCAATGTCTTCCAAGGAAATTTTTTGCTTTTTAATATAATTATTTTATCTTCTGTTGGATGCTTTACAACACAATGTACAATTGATCTTTCTGTATCTGTTTTTCCTTCTCTATGTGGATTTTTATTATCAATAAATATTTTTGAGATAACCTGTTTAATTCCCAAATTATATTTTTTTGCAAATGCAAAATCTCTTTCATCATGGGCAGGTACTGCCATTACTGCACCTGTTCCATATGTAGCCAAAACATAATCTGCAATAAATACAGGGACATTTTCACCATTAATTGGATTCGTTGCTTCGATTCCTTCTAGGATTATTCCGTTTTTTTCTTTTCCTTCGGCAGTTCTTTCTATTTCTGTTTTTGATTTGACTTTAGAAATAAAATCTCTGACCTCTTTTTCATTTTTAACAAATTGAAGAGCCTTTTCAATCAATTTGTGTTCCGGAGCAAGCACAATATATGTCACACCAAATAGCGTATCCGGTCTTGTTGTAAATATATTTACTTTTTCTGAAAAATCACCCTCTTTTGATTTTAGATCAAATGAAATTTCTGCACCTTCGCTTTTTCCAATCCAGTTTTTTTGTGATTCTCTGATCGAATTTGGCCATTCTTTTAGTGTATCAATATCTTTTAGAAGTCTTTCTGCATATTTTGTAATCCGAAGAACCCACTGTCGCATAGGTTTTTTCTCGACAACAGAACCACATCTTTCACAGGTACCATCTTTTTCCAAATCTTCATTTGCAAGACCGGTCTGACAAGAAGGACACCAGTTGATTGGCTCAAAGGATTCATAAGCCAAACCTTTCTCCCACATTTTTATAAATATCCATTGTGTCCATTTGTAATATGCGGGATCTGTAGTATCTATTTCCCTATTCCAATCATAAGAAAAACCTATTTTTTCTAGCTGTGACTTGAATCTTTTTATATTTTTTTCTACTGCTTTTCGAGGATGTATTTTGTTCTTGATTGCGTAGTTTTCAGCAGGCAAACCAAAAGCATCCCAACCCATAGTATGCAAAATACTATGCCCGTTCATTTTTTTGTATCTAGTATATATATCTGTTGCAATGTAGCCCTTTGGATGTCCAACATGTAGTCCGTCACCAGAAGGATATGGAAACATATCGAGAACATAGCTTTTAGGAGTCTTTGTTTTTCCAAGCGGAGTCTTTTGCACGTACAGAGAACTGTCGTTCCATTTTTTCTGCCATTTCTTCTCTATCTTTTTATGGTCGTACGTGTTCTTTTTTATCATAGAAATTATTAATTTCTTAAAGTTACTGTTTTGAAATTATAATGCAAGATATTGCAAATGGCAATTTTTGATTGACATATTGCAATTTATATTTTCTTTTTGAAAAAACTAGATTTTAAACTCAATCACATCTCCATCTTTTACAATATATTCTTTGCCTTCTGTTCGAAGCAGGCCTTTCTCTCTTGCATTTGCATATGAACCAGCATCGAGTAATTCGTCCCAGTGGATTATTTCTGCTCTAATGAATTTTTGTTCGAAGTCGTTATGGATAGCCTTTCCTGCTTGCGGTGCCGTCGATCCTCTTTTTGTTGTCCAAGCCCTAGTTTCGTCTTCACCTGTAGTAAAAAAAGTAATCAGATCGAGCAATTCATATCCTTTTTTAATTAAAGCATTTATTCCATCATCTTTTCCTCCGAGCTCATTTCGAAACATTTCTCTTTCTTCACCTACAAAATTTGAAAGTTCCATTTCAATACCAGCGTCTACTATTGTATATATTGCATTTTCCTTTTTAAAGAATTCTATCAGTTTCAAAAATCTTTCATCAGAAATTTCATCAAGATTTTGTCCGCCGGCTTTTTTGTTCAATACATACAGAAAAGGTTTGATTGTTAAAAGATTTAACTGTTTTAGCATTTTCTTTTCGTCATCGTTTACATCGAGACTATTTCCCAATTTTCCGCTCTCAAGATGTTTTTCCATTCTAGAAAGTAGAGCGTCTTCGGCCACTGCAATTTTATCACCTCTTTTTACGTCGCGAGTGAGGTTAGATTTTCTCTTTGAGACTGTTTGCTGATCGGCAATTATTAACTCAAGATTTATTACCTCGATATCAGAAAGAGGGTCAATTTTTCCATTTACGTGTATTACATTGTTATCCTCGAATATTCTCACAACCTGTGCAATGGCGTCTGTTTCTCTAATATTTGAAAGGAATTGGTTTCCCAGACCCTCGCCTTCGGAAGCACCCTTGACCAAACCTGCAATATCAACGAATTCAACAGCGGCAGGAATCTTCTTTTTTGATTTTGAAAAATCATTTAACTTTTCCAGTCTTTCATCTGGCACAGCAACAACACCAACAGATGGATCTATCGTACAAAATGGATAATTTTCTGCCGGTACTGACTTTTTGGTAAGTGCATTAAACAATGTGCTTTTACCAACATTCGGCAAACCGACTATTCCTATTGAAAGTGACATATTTTGTAAGATTAAAGGTAAATTGTAAAAGTGTAAATAGCTATTTTAGAGAAGACATTTTTCTAATCTTTTCAACTGATTTTGTTAGACAAGAAACAGCATAATCAATATCAGATTTTTTTGTATCATATCCAAGCGAAAATCTTATACTACAATGTGCTAATTCAATTGGCGTACCAATTGCAAGCAAGACATGGGATGGATTTAGATCAGAAGAAGAACAAGCAGACCCTGTAGAAACAAATATTCCGCTATTATCTAGCATTAACACCAAAGATTCCCCCTCGACACCTTCAAACGAAACATTTAGGTTATTTGGAAGCCTATTTTCCAGACTGCCGTTTAAATGTACACCTTGAATATTTTTTGTAATTTCACTAAATAAATAATCTCGCAGTTTAGAAACTTTTTTAATATCTTTATGTTTTTTTGAAATTAGCTCTAGAGCCTTTGTCATACCGACAATACCTGCGACGTTTTCTGTTCCTGATCTTATGTTCCTCTCCTGACCACCACCAAAAATTATTGGTTCAATTTTAATGCCTGTTTTTAAATACAAAAAGCCAACACCTTTTGGTCCGTATATTTTAGATGAACTTGCGGTTAGACTATCTACACCCATTTTCAGAACATCTATTTTATACCAGGGTGCATATTGGCACGCATCAGTATGAAATATAGTTTTTTTATTTTTGTTTTTAATAATTTGAGAAATTCTTTCTATCTGTGCAATTGTACCTATTTCATTATTGGCAGACATAATAGAAACCAAAATCGTGTCATGCCTAATATTTTTTTCTAGGTCTTCAAGTGAGATATTTCCATTTGAGTCGACTTTTAGATATGTAATCTCAAAACCTTCTTTGGATAATTTTTTGCAAGGGTCGATTATGGCTTTGTGCTCTATACTCGAGACGATTATATGGTTGCCAATATCTCTGTTTGCTCTAGCAATTCCTAAAATAGCAAGGTTATCTGATTCTGTTCCGCCACTTGTAAATATAATCTCTGATTTGTTCGCATTAATGAGATTAGCTATTTTATTTCTAGAATTCTCGATCGCATCTTTGTTTTTTCTTCCTATTTCATACATTGCCGAAGGGTTACCAAATGATTCTACAAAATACGGCTTCATAGCATTAAATACATCCTTTGAAACGGGTGTTGTTGCCGAATTATCCAGATATACCGATCTTTTCATATGCGGATTATATCATAACAAAAACGCCCTTGGGCGTTTTTGTTTTCTTTATCCTTGCATCATTTTTTGGATTTCTCCCTGGTATTTTCGCATTACTTCCATTGTTGCGGCTTGCTGATTTTTACCGTTTTTAGTTTCGTGTTCAATTTCGCTTGCAATTTTTTTGAAAAAATCAGGATTTTTGTCGATAACCTCTAGGATTTTGTCTATCTGTTCATCTGGAACTCCTTTCATCTTGCTCTTTATCATCTTCTTCATCAAAAAAGTTTTGAGTGACATTGTTTTTTTCTTTTATGTATAACGGCAGTATTATAGCATATCCTATTTTTTTTGCTTGCCGATAGAAAACGGGTCGCTTCCCTTTTCATATTCTATCATTGGAGAGTTTTTCCATAGATCCATAATTTTTGTAATATATTTCCATGAAAACTCCACCTCTTTACTGCTTGCAAAAAGAGTCTGGTCTCCGGATATACAGTCATAGAGAACCTTTTCATAAGCATCTGGGATCACTCGCGAGCTCTCACTATCTGCATAATTGAATTTTAATGTTTGAGGTTCGATTTTTGAACCAAAGCCAGGCACCCTAAACCAAAACAAAAGACCGATTCCTTCGTGAGGCTGTATTCTAAAAGTTAGAGTATTTTGTTCCTGGTCTGGATATTCAATCGGAAGAACAGAAGAAGGATCTGGATCGATAAAACGTATTTTTATCTCAACTCTAGATTCTTTTAACGCTTTTCCGCTCACAAGGAAAAACGGCACATTTTTCCATCTAGAATTATCTACATAGGTTTTAAGACTGAAAAATGTTTCTGTTTGTGATTCTGGTGACACTCCATCTTCGCTTGTATAACCAACATATCTCCCCCGAAGAAATTCACTACCATTTATCTTTAATTTTGAAAGAGCTTTAGCCCTTTCTTTTCGTATATCAGCGCAGATGAAATTTTTTGGTTTTTCCATTGCTATGAGCGCAAGCATTTGAAGCATATGATTTTGCCCCACATCACGAAGAGCCCCGATCGAATCATAAAATGTTCCCCTTTTTGATACATCACCAGATTCAAAGAAATGTATATGGACTGATTTTATGTGTTTTTTATTCCACAAAGGTTCAAACATTGTGTTACTGAACCTAAATGTCAAAATATTTTGCAAAACTTCTTTTGCAAGATAATGGTCAATTCTAAAAATCTGTTCTTCTTTAAAATTTGCAGAAAGCTTTTCTTCTAATTTTTTTGCAGTTTCTGTATTGTTTCCAAATGGCTTTTCAACAAGAATTCTCGCCCAGTCATTTTCGCCACCACAAGGTTTTGATAATCCTGATTTTGAAATATTTTCAAACAAGGTTTCGTAAAGTGAAGGCGGTACAGAAAGATATATCATTTTATTACCGCAAACACCTCTTTCATTATCTATTTCTGTCACTCTTGCCTTTAGATTTTTAAAACTTTCTAGACTACTGAAATCCCCACGAACATATTCTGTGCGTTCGATAAAATCAGAAATCTGTTTGTCTGAATATTTCTGTTTTTTATCAAGAGACTCTTTTACAAAATTACTATATTCATCAGGGGACATTTCTCTTCTGGAAAAGCCAACGATTCTAAAATCTTTTGGTAATAGATTCTTTACCGACAAGTCAGCGAGAGCAGGGAGTAGTTTGTTTTTTGCCAAATCTCCAGTAACACCCATTATTATAAAAGTCGTCGGTAAAATGTTGTTCATATTGTGATTATATCTTAACATGTTGATTTTATAAACAAACAAAGCGGCCTATGGAAACCATAGTACCGCCCTCAACATTACAAATGAACAAAAAAGAACTACGGACTAGCTGCGGGCCCCACCCTTGGCTAGAAGGTGGGAACCCGCTGGAAACTTGCCGACTACGAGGCGTCCGCGAGCCGGAACTTGGTAGTGACTTCCCGGCGATTGAACCGGTCAGAGACCGCCCTCTCGATCGCCTGCGAGACAACGGGAGGAAGCAACCGCTTCGCCATCGAAATGCCGCCGTTGATGTCGCCGTTCTCAAACGGCTTCATCACCCTGTTCACGGTGTTGATGTCCACCTTTTGGCCCTTGAGGATCTCCTTGATACGCTTCCTCAGGCCCTGGTGCTGGTCAGCCATAAGACTAACTCCTTCACTAACACACCGTTGGAAATAATGCGACACCCGAAGGTGTCAGACCGTCACACAGTGGCGGTCATCTGATTAATGCTACAATTTTTATCGGTATTGTCAAATTTTTATCCACACATAAAACAGCACGGATGCCGAAGGCATCCGTGCTGTTTTATTATTTTTTAAATCTTCCCTACCAAATCTTCACCTGGTGTGAGGGTGTCTTTTCCAGGTTCCCAGCTAGCTGGACAGACTTGCCCATCATTTTCTGATACAAATTTTGCCGCTTGGACTTTTCGAAGTAATTCTTTTGCGTTCCTTCCGATACTGTTATCGTGAATTTCTATTGTTTTCAAAATTCCGTTTGGATCAATCAAAAATGTACCGCGTAGCGAGAGACCATCATCCTCGATATACGTACCAAAGAGTTTACATAATTTTCCAGTTGGATCTGCAAGCATAGGATATGTAATTTTTCCTATCGCAGGCGAATTATCGTGCCATGCCTTATGAACAAATTCAGTATCTTTTGAAACTGAAAGTATTTCGGCTCCAGCCTTTTTAAATTCTTCATAATAATTTTGCAAATCTTCAAGTTCTGTTGGACAAACAAAAGTAAAATCAGCAGGATAAAAAACAACAGCTACCCATTTGCCTTTGTAATCTGAAAGCTTTATATCCGTAAATTTTCCATTGTGATATGCCCTAGTCGAAAAATCAGGCACGGTTTCGTTTATCTTTATCATTTATTTTTTATTACTTCTAATAGAAATATTGTACCACGAGCAATTAGGATTGCATCTTTACTGTCTTTACTTCGTTTGCTTTTTCGTCCATCAACTTTTGAATTTCTTGTTTGGCTTGTTCTGGATTGTGAGCTCTAGATAGTTCAAATTCTCTTGATTCTCCAGATGTCTGCAAGTGTATATCACCGAGCTTTATCAGAGTCGGAATAATACCAAATACTTTTACCTTTACGTCTTGGATATTTTCAATTCTAACTGTAGCAATATCGCGTCTAAATAGCCCTTGCTGGTCTATATCTATTATTCTCTTGTTTGTAACGATCCAAGTATCGAGATAGTAATCAGTCCACCTGATTGCAAAAGTAACCCACAAAAACAAAACCCAAATAGACAAAAGAAAAATCAGCAAAATATCAAGATTGACCGGCAGAGTGATGCTGCCAGATGTTACGAGAGATATAATAAAAATTGCTGGAAGGATAGAAATGGCAAGCAGGAATATCGCAACCAAAACAATATCAAACCAATGTCGTCTCAGTTCATAAACCACTTTTTCGTCCTGTTCAATTGGTAACATCATAGTGAGTTTACATAAATAATAAGAGTACTGAGTGATGTAATTAGCAAAACAATAGTGACTATCAAGTAGACTTTTTCTGCAAGAACAAGTTTCTTGTGATGAACAGAAGCATATTCTCTCCAATGATACAAAAGAGCAATAGAAAATATTGCTGTAATAACCACCGCTAAACCAAATATAATCCAAAGAAATGTTGGATTCAAAATTTCAGGAATATTATTAATTATTTCTTGCACTCTAGTTTTTTCCATAAAACTATTATATCAATTTCATTGATTCATATAAAGAGCAATATCATCAGAATTAATATCAAGATGATTGGCAAAATATAAAACCTGCCCTTCTTTTACAATAACGAGCTGTGGAGATTCGTGTTCCAAAGATAAATCTTGTGATATTTGATCAGCAATTTCTCTATATTTTGGTACTAAAATTTTGTTTACTTTTTCTTTTATCTTTCCATTCGAGATTCCATTTTCTAGTTCTTTCTGACTTTCTACACAAACATGACAATTGTCGCTGTGTTTATATAAAATTATTGATTTTTTGTAGGAATCCTTTAGTAATTTATCCCACTGTTCAATTGTAGTTATTTCGTTCACTTATATATTCTAGCAGATTTTATTTTCCTTTTGCTATACAATAAAATAATCTTATGAAAATCGATATCGAAGAAAGCTGGAAAAACGCGCTAGAAAACGAATTCCAAAAGCCATATTGGAAGGAACTTTCGGTTTTTGTCAGAAATGAATATCTTTCGACAAAAATATATCCGCCACCAAAATTTGTTTTTAATGCTTTCAGATTCTGCCCATTCGATAACGTCTCTGTAGTTATATTAGGACAAGACCCATATCACGGACCAAACCAAGCTCACGGTTTGTGTTTTTCTGTACCTGAAAATATTCCAATTCCCCCATCATTAAAAAATATTTACAAGGAAATAGTAAATGATATAGGAGGAGAAATTCCTAATAATGGAAATCTAGAACACTGGTCAAAACAAGGTGTTTTGCTTTTAAATGCAACACTAACAGTGCGAGCTGGAATTGCCGGGTCACATCAAAACAAAGGCTGGGAGATTTTTACTGATAGCATAATCAAAACTATTTCAGATAAAAAAGAAAATGTTGTTTTCATTTTGTGGGGAAACTATGCGAGAAATAAAAAGGGACTAATTGATTCCAAAAAACATTTAATATTAGAGGCTCCACATCCATCACCATTTTCTGCATATAGTGGCTTTTTCGGCTGTAAGCATTTCAGCAAAACTAATGATTATTTGGTGAGCGTTGGGAAGAAAGGGGTTAAGTGGGTTTAATGAAAGCCACAAACACTCTCACAATAGGTGAAACGAATCAAATTCGTATTGCACACTGGCCCACCATCCCCGTTTGTATGTACATAAACCAAGCCCGCAAGGGCAAGATGGGTGCGAGCAGGCTCCCTAGATGTTCAATTTCTCCATTCTTTTCATTAGTGCATTTTTACCACCCTCAAGAATAGTTACAATTTCATTTTGAATTTTAGAATCCTCAATTCCTCCATTGTGATACTCAATATTATTACTCTCGTTTTCTGCTACTACCACGTTTTCAGAATCAGTTAGTAAAAGTAAGTTTGGACTATGTGTTGCCATTATCACCTGTCTTTTTTCTTTTTGATCTATTATCAATTTCCTTAACTCATTTGAAATTCCAGAAACATCTATATCATTTTCTGGTTGATCAATAATTATAGGATAACCACCCTTTGAAAGATTAAAAATTAAATCAAGTAATGCCATTGCTTTTTGTCCTCCAGTCATATTTTCAAAATCGACAAGAGTTTTATTGTCCTTATATTTAACTGATTTAGTAAAATCTATATCATACTTACAACTTAAAAGAGTGACTAAAGCACTTTCCATATCTCCGCCTGTAGTTTTAAGTTTTGCTTTATCCGAACAAGAAACAATATCATTAACTATTTCTAATATTTCATCTTTTTTAAAATCTCTTTTCTCATCAATAAACTTTCTAAATCTTTCGCCTGATCGAGCGTCGATATATACATCAAAAAACGCCTTTTTGTATAAATCTGTATTATAACTAACAGTAAAATCAAAAGTTATAAAAGTAAAACTATTAAATTTATCTTTCAGAGATTTTACAATGCCATCAATTTTGTCTTTAAAGGATAAATACAGATCAACAATTTCATTGATCAAAACTTCTTTTTTATTATTACTATCCTTAACAAATCTATTGAGATTTTCAATTTCTTTTCTATCACTCTCAAGTTTATTAACTTCTTTTAGTATTTTTTCTATCGTTTTGTTTTTCTGTAGTTTTTTATTAATCGGCTTTAGATTATTTTCAGTAGTTAATCTTATTTTCTCCTTTTCATTAATTGTATTTTTAAATTCCTCAAATAAACTTTCTAAATAAGATTTAATTTCTTTACTAGAAAGTTTTTTTATTTGTTTTTTAATTAAACCTAATGTCGATTGTGATAATCCCAAAAACACATCGTCGTCAACAGTGATAAAACTTAAATCACCATCTTTTTTTATAGTTTCTAATATCTGAACATCTTGTGTTAAAAGTTTAATCTCTCTTTCCAAAATTTCTATTTCCGATACATATTTTTTTTGATTTTCAATATCTGTATCACTAATATTTACTTTACCAATTTTATTGATTTCCTCTTGCTTTGTTTTTATAGCTTTTTCTTTATCTGTAATAATTCCCAATGGTTTTAGTTGGATACTGGTTTCAATTATTTGTTTATGTAGACTTATAGATTCTTTTATTTTTTCATAAATTTTCAATTCTATGGAGTTAATAGCCTCAACTTTTGTCTTGTCGGCATTTTTAAATAGCTCGTTATTAAATAATCGAGTTCTAAGTTCTTGGTCGCGTTTATCGTATTTGTCACCATCTTCATAAGTTATTGACGATAGATAATTTTGTGGAATATATTCAACAAATTTATTTTCAGACTTACCATCACACCAATATATTTTAAAATCATTAAGTTTTGATATTTTTTTAACAGAAGATCCCCCAAGGATATTAAAAGCTATGTGTTTAATCAAAACAGATTTTCCAGCACCTCTCTTACCAATAATTGAATTTATGTCTTTATTAAAATATAAAATGTGTGTTTTTTTACCTTCTTTATATTCTATTTTATCGATAAATAGTTCAAGGGAGGCATTTTTACTATCAGCAGGGTTTCTTTCCTGTATCAAAATTCTATTTTCATAGTCTACAACTGACTGCCTTAATGTCTCAAAACATGCGTTACCCTTAACCCAAGAATATTTTTTACCAATATCGTCTATACTATGTGCGTCGCTACTTTGAAATAACGCTTTATTCTTTATGGGTTTTTTGATATCATTCCCAGACCAATATTTTAGATCATCATCAATATTCTTAACTTTTTCAGAAGAATGAATTATAAAATTGCAATCTTTAGTAAGAGACGCGTACATTTTTGAGCTTCTCGAATTACCTTTACCTCGAGAAAGCATGCCTATAAGAATTTTATTTTTTAGCTCAGATACAGCTGGATCGTTCAATACTTCTATAATCTTAGAAAACTCAACTACAGCACTTGTCTTATCTGCCTGTGTAGTGATTGTGCTAAGGGTTTTTTGTGACCCAGATATTGAGCAGTTTAATTTTGTTAAAAAAGTATTAATATTTTCCTTTGTCAGATCATTTGAAAATATTATGTGTATATCACAACAATCATCTTCTTTATTAGTGTAAGTTAATCGTAGTTCTAGATTCAAAAATACAACAACGTTTTTAGATTCCAATTTTTCTTTTAACTTCCAGTCGTCATCACTAAAATTAAAATAGTTAGTTAATCCAACAACTTCAATATTTTCATTAGAAATTTTATTTAAATAATCATCAACACTAGAAGACGAAAATTTATTATTTATGGATGTGTAAAAAGAGTGTAGGTGTAAATCCCACTTTCTCCATTCAGAACCCTTATTTATTTTTAATATTTTACTAGACATAAATAATCAAAAACTACTTCTCAAACAATTCAACGGGGTTTATTTTAAACTGCAACATTTTAGCAGTATCACGACCACCATCACCCCCCTTTCTTTGCATTCCGATTTTTCCGATTTTCAAACTTCCTTCTCGTGTTATACGAATATCACCAGCCCCAAAAACATTCATGACATGATTTATTGATTTTAAAACCCAAGCATTCTTTCCGTTCACTTTCAGAATAACCAAGGTCCAATCAGCAGAAAATTCGCCTCGTCCTTTTAGCAAATCAGAAACAATAAGAATCTTATTTTCTTTAATGAAATTGATTAACTTATTTTGATCAGATTCACTCATTTCATCTAAAAACATTCTGCGAGGGTCTCGCAAGTCATTATTTATTGGTGCAATTTCACCCGTAAAAAGTTTCAAAATCTTTACAATATTACTTGGAATATTCCAAAGCTCAACATATTTATCAACCCATCTTTTATCTATCTGATTAAATCCTTGCGGATTGCTTACTAGTTTTACTTGTAAATTTTGTAAATCTTCCTGAGATTTTAATTTAATCAAAATAGTTATTCGCACTTGAATATCAGCTTTGTATTGACCTCTGACTTTTGACGCTTTTACAAACTCAATATCGTCAATTTTGTAATTCATTTCTGCAAGCCATTCTTGAGCAACTTTATCTGTTTTCCAGTTATTAAAACGATCAATAACATCTTGTTCATTGGTAAATCCGCCTTTTGCGGTTTTTGAGCCGAGAGCTATCATTTGTTTTAAATTTTTCTTTTTATTATTTTTCATGTTTTTCTAGTGTATTAAACAGCTCTCTCGCAATGGCTTCAATGGTATTGACTGTCATAGCATTTCCTGTTTGTTTTAATAAATGTATTTCCTCGATAACTCCATCGACTTTTTTTGCGAGTTCTTTTGGAAAACCCTGAAGTAACAATGATTCATATCCTGATAATTTTCTAAATTTTCCGTCTTTTACATATAAAATCCCGTGTCTGCCAGTTCGAAGTGTTGGTACTTTATTTATATAAATTCTTAAATCAGATTGTCTTGTATCTATAACTAAATAATCTTGTTTAAGAATTTCTTTAATATCATGTTGTCCTTTATTGTATTTGTTATTTAAATATTTCAAAAAAGTCTCGTACGCAACTTTTTTCTCATCAAATTCAAGCTCTTTAGTATCAATTAGATAATCTTTAACATCAGCTCTTGGTTGGCGTTCTGGAAAATAAAATTGAAAATTATTTGGAACTAAATCTTTTCTTATGCCAACAAAATAAATTCTCTCCCTCATCTGGGGGACACCATAATCGACACTATTTAAAACCTGATAAAAAACCTTATAACCTGCCTTATCTAATTCACTTAAAATAACCTTAAGAGAATTTCCATTGTCATGATTTGTTAATCCCTTTACATTTTCTAAAATGAAATATTTTAAATTTTTATCAAGCATTATCTTGATAAGTCCATAAATAATCTGTCCTCGTTCATCTTGCATTCCTTTTCTTTGTCCAATAACGGAAAAAGTTTGACATGGAAAACCTGCGATCATCATGTCAAAATCTGGTAATTTACTTGTATCAATTTTCATCAAATCCCCATAATTTGTTTCGCCCTCACCAAAAAATTTTCTATAAGTTTTTTCTGCTTGTCTATCAATTTCAGAAAAACCGACACAGGTTAGCCCGTTTCTTTCAAGGCCAATACGACCTGCACCAATTCCGGCACAGTAGTCCATAAATTTTAAATTTTTTAATTTTGTTTTGGACATAAATTTATTTCAAAAGTTCATCAATGGAAACGCCAACCGACTTTGCCAGCTTTGATATTGTTGTAAGTGTTGGATTTGTTTTTCCATTTTCTATCATACTTATGAAGCCGCGACTAACTCCCAAATTATGTGCGATATCAGTCTGAGACTTTTCCTTAACCATTCTTACCTTTCTCAGATTTATACCAAGTCTCACTGATTCATCATTCATTCATAAATTATAACACACATGTTACTTTATAACATAACATAATGATTATGAAGGACTCGGTCACTCTCGTGGATATTTTAGTTCGTTTCACTCCTAAAATATCTGAGCTACCCGACAGGACTCGAACCTTACAGGGTCAGTACCCATTTGTGGATTTTCTGTTCGTCCTATCGGACTCCATAAAATCTCACAAAGGTTTCGAGTCCCCCGACCCCTTCCACAAATATAAAACCGGCATTGAAGCCGGTTTTATATTTGTGGTGGACCCGACAGGACTCGAACCTGCCACCCCTTCAGTGCAAGTGAAGTGCTCTACCAGATGAGCTACGGGCCCGTTAAACGACAAATGACATTTTACCCTATTTTCTTTTTATTGCAAGGGTCAAAATATGATTAATAAACTTTGGCATTTTAATACCAACAGTGTCGAGACTGAGAGGATAAAGAGATGTTTCGGTGAGCCCTGGGAGAGTGTTTACTTCGAGGAAATAAACATCACCCTTATCATTTACAATAAAGTCGCTTCTTGAATAATGAGAAAGATTGAGCACACTGTGAACTTTGTGAGAGATGTCTTGGACTTCGCGTTTAATTCTCGCGGGCATTCTTGCGGGACAACTGTATGAATGACTATTCTTGTCATATTTTGATTGATAGTCCCAAATCTTTTTTTGTTTATCAAAATGTATTTCTACCGGATATAGAGCATAAATATCTTTGCCATTCGAGTGATCTAGGACTCCACAAGTCAATTCCCTACCAGAAACAAATTCTTCGAGCAAAATATAATCGCTCACTTTGAAAGCAATATTTACTGCATTTACGAGTTCCTCAAAAGAATTAACAATTGATATTCCTATTGATGAGCCGGCAAATGCGGGTTTGACTACAATCGGTCTAGGCAGGCTAGCGTAGAGCTCGGCCAAATCTCCGTATGTATAATCCTGTTTTTTAATATATGTAAAACGAGGTGTTTTAATACCATGAAGTTCTAGAATTTCTTTTGTTTTGATTTTGTTCATCGCTATCGCCGACGGAAGAGATTTTGATCCGTTAAATGGTATTTTCAGCGATTCGAGCAAGGCTTGGACCTTTCCGTCTTCGCCATATTCTCCGTGCATAGCATTAAACACAACGTCAAAATTTCTGAGAATTTTTTCAGGGCTTTTTTCTACACCACCAATATGCCACCTTCCGAGTTTGTCGATGAAAATATCTTTGGCATCCCAGTTATCTGGCATATTTTTAAGAATTGTATGTCCCGAACGCAAAGAAACATCGTATTCAGACGATGGTCCACCCCTCAAAATTGCCACTCTACCTTTTAGCATTAGTTAATTATACCACCTAAATGCTGTAAGAGTATCAACAGTTATAACAAACGAAAATTCTTGTTTCTCATATTCCTATGATATGTGATTGCAAAGCGATGAGATTCTGAATTTGCAAGTAAAATATCAGCTTCTTTTTCCAAAGCTATTTTTTTATCCCCTAGAATTTGTTTTGGTTTGTGTCTTTCGTCTTTTAAAACCGAAACAACAGGAATTGAGATCCCAGTTTTTTCTAGAACACTTTCAATCGCATTTTTTTGTGCAATACCACCATCAACAACTATAAGTTTGGGATACTCCCATTCATTGTGTTCAAGTCGCCTTTCTATTACTTCTGTTAAAGAAGCAACATCATTATTGCCGTATCCGCCCCTAATTTTGAATTTTCGATATTCATTTTTTCTAGCTTCGCCATTCGACACAACTGTCATAACACCGACTACATTGTCCCCGGACAAATGTGCAATATCATAGCTTTCAATTCTATATTCATCACTACTACCCTTTTGCAATAAATCATCAGAAATTAATGCGACGTCCTGTATATGTTCTAATGCAAAGATTTTTCTTTTTATCTGTTCTGCTTCCTCAAATTTTTCTTGTTTTGCGAGCAAAGCCATTTCTTTTTTAAAAGATGAAAGAATTTTCTTCTTTTTTCCTTCAAAAAATAAAACAATATTTTTTATATTTTTTCTGTAATCTTCTGCGGAAATTTTCCCTGCACACATTCCCGGACAAAGACCTAATTCATAATTAAAACAAGGTTTACCATTTAGATTTGGTTCACATTTGTCTCGAAATGGAAATATTTTTCGAATTATTTTCAATGCAACTTTTAAGGATTTACCTTGGGTAAATGGCCCAAAAGAATATGCGATTTTAAAATCTAAATTTCCAGACAAAATATCTTTTCCCCTCATTACAACCAGTTTTGGGAAACCGTCTTTCTTTTCTTTTGAGATAACGACAAAATTATAGCTTTTGTCGTCTTTCTCTAGGACGTTATATTTCGGTCTATGTTTTTTTATTAGGTATGCCTCTAGGACCAGGGCTTCCAAAACTGAATCCGTTTTTTCAAACGAAATTTTTTCAGTTTCCTGTGTCATCTTTACTATTCTCTCACCGCGACTTTCTATCAAATCAGACGAGAGATAGCTTTTTACTCTAGATTTTAAAGAAGTCGCTTTGCCGATATACAAAATATTATTTTCTTTGTCACGAAAAAAATACGCACCGCTTTCGTCGGGTAGATTATTTATTTCTTCTTTTAGGTTTGACAATGACATATTAATTAGGAACGCCTCGGGGCGTTTCCTTTTTAAAGGACTTTTTTCAGATACGATCCTGTATGGGATTTTTTAGACTCTGCCACCTGTTCTGGTGTTCCCTTTGCAACCAATTCTCCACCATTTATTCCCCCCTCTGGTCCAATATCGATAACATAATCAGATGATTTGATTAGGTCGAGATTGTGTTCGATCACCAAAACAGTGTTTCCTTTTGATACAAGCAATTGCAAAATGTCTATTAGTTTTTTTACGTCTTCGTAATGCAAACCAACTGTTGGTTCATCCAAAAGATAAATTGTCTTTTGTACATGAGGTCTGTAAAGCTCTGATGATATTTTTACTCTTTGTGCTTCTCCACCAGAAAGTGTTGTTGCTGATTGCCCCAATTCAAGATAACCCAAACCGACATCAAGCATGGTTTTTAGTCTGTCATGTATTGCGGGAATATCTTCAAAGAAGACACAGGCTTCTTCGACAGTCATTTTTAGAACATCATATATGCTTTTTTTCTTGTATTTTACTTCGAGTGTTTCCTTCATAAATCTTTTACCCTCGCAGACTTCACACGGAACATATACAGTCGGAAGAAAATGCATTTCAACAGCTATTTCACCATTTCCTTGGCACGCTTCACATCTTCCTCCCTTTACATTGAAAGAAAATCTTTTTGCTTTCCAACCTCTCGCTCTAGCTTCGCTAGTTTCAGCAAACATATCCCTGATAAATGTCCAAGCACCTGTATACGTTGCTGGGTTTGATCTTGGTGTTCTACCTATTGGTGATTGATCAACTAATACAACTCGGCTCACATATTCCGTGCCGGTAAAGCTCGAACAATTATGAATTTCATTTGATCGGTATCTCCTTTCGAGTCTTGCGAGTAGATTTTTATGTACGATTTCATACATAAAAGAAGATTTTCCAGATCCCGATACACCAGTTATTGTCACAAAACGCCCTAGCGGTATATCAACATTAAGGTTTTTTATATTAAAGACTTTTCCTCCGCGTATTGAAAGCGAACCTTTATCTTGTGTCCTTCTTTTTTCTGGTACAGGAATTTGTTTTTCTTTTCGTAAATAGTCGAGAGTAACTGAACCGCTTTTATTGGTCTTTGCAGAGAGAAGCTCTTCGAGATAGCCTTGCACTACGACATTTCCACCATGAACACCAGCACCAGGTCCAATATCAACAATATAATCCGAAGCATAAATAGTATCTTCGTCGTGTTCAACAATTATTATTGTATTACCAAGATTTCGTAGTTCAACCAAAGTCTCAACCAATCTCGCATTATCTCTCGAATGCAAACCGATAGTTGGTTCATCGAGCACATATGTAGCACCGACTAAACCTGAACCAAGCTGTGAAGCGAGACGAATTCTCTGAGCTTCACCACCGGATAGCGTATGAGCCCTTCTATCCAAAGACAAATATTCGATACCGACATTTTTCATAAAGAGCAATCTCAAAGTAATCTCGCGGAGCATAACCGAAGCAATTTCCTTTTCTGTTTTTGTTAATTTTAGATTATCAAAAAAATCATAAGCATCATCTATTGATTGAGATATGCTTTCGATAATATTTTTACCGTTGACCAAAACACGCAAAGCTTCTGGCCTTAGTCTCGCACCACCACAAACAGGACACGGCTCTGATCCAAAGAAATGTCTAGTTCCGAGACCATTACATTCTGGGCACGCACCATAAGGCGAGTTGAAAGAAAATAGTCTGGGTTCAATTTCTGGATATGAATATCCGTCTTTTGGGCAAGAGAATTTAACAGACATCACAAAAGATTCTGGTTTGTAATTTTCCTCTTTTTTCATTGCCATATCGTAGAAGCTGATTGCAATCAAGCCTTCTGATTCGTCGATTGCTTTTTCGATATCTTCTGACAGTCTTTCCTCGGCAGATTTTCTGGTACTTTCAAATTCAGAAAGACTAATCTGATCGACAAGAACATCAATGTCATGTCTTTTGTTTTTTGAAAGAATTATTTGTTCTCTCAATTTTTTTCTTTTTCCATCTACTAGGACTTCGCTATATCCTTTACCGAGCAAATCGTATAACAATTGGTAGTATTCACCCTTCCTGCCTCTAACTAGCGGAGCAAAAATCTCAACATACGAAGGCAATTCTATTTTTTGCTTTTTTGTATCGCCTTTTCTTTTTTCTTTTAATTTTTCGAGCTCTTCATCTACTTTTCTTATGATGACATTTTTTATTTCATCATTTGTTAGTCTCTTTATTTCATCTCCACATATTAGACAATGTGGTTTACCAATTCTGGCATACAAAACACGAAGATAGTCATATATTTCTGTTATGGTCGCAACGGTTGAACGAGGATTGTTTGATCTAGATTTTTGATCAATAGAAATCGACGGAGAGATTCCGATAATTTCATCCACATCTGGTTTCTGCATTTGCTTTAGGAATTGTCTGGCATAAGAAGAAAGAGATTCTACATATTTCCTCTGACCTTCTGCAAAAATAGTATCAAATGCCAAAGATGACTTTCCTGATCCTGAAAGTCCTGTAATAACAGTCATAGTATTTCTAGGGATTGTCACATCTATATTTTTTAGATTGTGAGTTCTCGCCCCTCTGACTACAATGTCTTGTGGTCCAAAATGACTGTTTCTATTCTGTTTTTCTTTTTTCTGTGACATACCAAAAAATACTTGTGGAAACACTATACAATCAAAACAGGATAAATCAAGCCTATTTTATTACTTTAAGAATTTCTTCTACCAATTCCTCTGGAACGATAGTAGCTTTCATCAAGAATTTCGTTGCTCCAAGCTCGCTTGCTTTTTTCATGTCTTCTGGATCTCCGAGGTTTGAAAACATTATAACCGGAATATCTTTTGTTTTTGGATCATCTTTAATACCAGCTAAGACATCATAACCTGACAGCCCTGGCAAAAGGATATCCAATATAAGGACATCTGGGAGTTCTTTTCTTGCCATAGCAAGACCGTCTTCGCCATTTGAAGAGTGTACGAGAGTTCCGCCGTGTGAAGATAATTTTTGGGCTATTATACCGCTTAGAAACTGATCGTCTTCGATCCACATTATCTTCTTTCCTTTTAGTTTTTGGTCCATATAAATATGTAAATTAAGCTAGTTTATATTACCATATCATCAATTACTTTAAAAGGAATGGTGAATGAAAATCTTGCACCGGATTGTTTTAGGTGTAAGTCTCTTTTTTTGTCTTCAAACCATATTTTACCGCCATGTTTTTCTATTATTCGCTTTGCAATAAATAGACCGAGACCAGTACCCGCGGCACCCGTTTCTCTTGCTTGCCTGCTCCTAAAGAATTTTTTAAACAAATCGGATTCGTCTTCTTCGCTTATTCCAATACCAGAATCATCAACAGAAATTAAAACATCAGTGCTTTCTTTTACTAGATTGATTACAACTGAACCATCTTGTCCAGAATATTTTATTGCATTATCCAAAATATTTTCGAAAGCGCTTCTGATTTTTTCTTTGTCTATTTCGATAAGAGGGCTTTCGCTTTTGAAATCGTTTACAATTATTTTAACGCCCTTTTCTTTTGCGACAGGTGATAGTTCGTGTATCGTGTCATGAATAACATCTATAATTGGGACTAGAGAGTAATCAAGATTTTCTCCGCCATATTCAAGTTTTGTAACCGAAAGCAAATCTTCGATAAAACGAATCGCGCGTGCATTGCTCTTTTGAGCTTTATCTACAAGCTCTAATTGGTCTTTGGTTAACTTCCCCACATCACCATTTTCAAGCATTGAAAGAGTCCATTTTACAGCAGCTAAGGGCGCCTGTATTTGATGAGCAACTACAAGGAGGTCGGATTCGTCCTTCCTTTCGTCTTTATTATCCATATAGAAATTATATCACGAAGCTTTTCGTTTGATAGTTTTTTTCTGCTTTTCCTGTGGAAGAAGTTTTGAGAGCTCTGCAATCTCATCTCTCAAAATAGCGGCGCTTTCAAAATCTAATATCTTTACTGCACCGTTCATCTGCTTTTCCTTCATTGCAATAACTTTTTTAATATCACCCCCTTTTAATGTTTTATCGATAGCAACCAAAGAAGAAACAGTTTTTTGATGTTCCGATTTAATACTCTCTGTAATATCGTTTATCTTTTTGATTATAGTCTTTGGAGTGATATTATTTTCTGTATTGTATTTGTTTTGTATTTCTCTTCTGCGAGTTGTTTCGTTTATCGCATAATTTATTGCTTTTGTTATTTTATCAGCATAAATAATCACGCGTCCGAGGGAATTTCTCGCTGCCCTACCTATTATTTGGATAAGAGAAGTTTCTGATCGCAAAAATCCTTCTTTGTCTCCATCAAGTATTCCAATCAAAGTAACTTCTGGCATATCGAGTCCCTCCCTGAGCAAATTCACCCCAACCAAAATATCGTATTTACCTTTTCTAAAATCAGATATTATTTCTATTCTCTCTATTGTTTTTATATCACTATGCAAATATGCAGTGCTTATACCCTTTTCCTTTAGAAAATCACAGAGATCTTCTGCCATCTTTTTTGTAAGGGTTGTGGCGATAACACGGCCACCTTTTGAAATGGCTTTTTGCGACTCCTCAATCAAATCTTTTATTTGACCATTGTAATTTTCATTTCCCGTAACTGGCTTTACGTCTATTACTGGGTCAATCAAACCTGTTGGTCTGATAATCTGTTCAACCATTTTTGGACATTTTTCTCTTTCAAAATCTCCTGGCGTAGCAGAAGTAAATATTACTTGTCCGACTCTTTTTTCAAATTCTGGAAATGTCAGCGGTCTATTGTCTTTTGCAGATGGCAATCTAAAACCGTGATCAACCAAAGATTGCTTTCTCGAAGCATCCCCAGCATACATTGCACCAATTTGCGGAACAGTCACGTGAGATTCATCTATAATAGTCAGAAAATCTGGCTCCCCATTTTCTTTGTGAGGAAAATATGAAAGCAGTGTATCTGGAGCTTCGCCCTGTTTTTTGCCAGAAAAATGTCGCGAGTAATTTTCGATACCGTTGCAGTAGCCAATTTCACGAATCATTGCGAGGTCATAAGAAGTTCTTCTCTTTAATCTCTCTGCCTCGAGTATTTTTCCGGAGTCTTCTAATTCTTTTAATCTGGCCTTTAATTCATCTTGAATATCTTTTATAGCTCTTTCAATTTCATTTTTATCTGTAATGAAATGCTTAGCGGGAAATAGATAAAATAAATTTTCGTTAGATAATATTTCTCTGGTTATGGCATCAATTTTTTCTATGTCTGAAATCTCTCCATTTGAAAATGAAATTCTGTATATAATTCTTTCGTTAACAGGCATAATTTCGACCATATTTCCGATTGCTCGAAAAAGACCAGGTAGTAAATCGGCATTTGTTCTCTCGAAATGAATATCTACGAGTTTTCTGATTAAAATGGCTCTGTCTGATTTTTCACCTTTTTTAATTTTTAAATGTACTTTTTCGTATTCTGCTGGGCTTCCCAATCCGTAAATACAAGAAACAGACGCGACTATTATCACATCCTTTCTAGTAAGCAAGGCTTGTGTTGAGGCATGTCGAAGTCTTTCGATCTCTTCGTTTATTTGAGCTTCTTTTTCTATGTATGTATCTGTGACTGGTATATATGCTTCCGGCTGATAGTAATCATAATATGAGACAAAATAGTGTACTGCGTTTTCTGGAAAAAATTCTCTGTATTCTTGGGCAAGCTGAGCAGCAAGAGTTTTGTTGTGAGCAATCACCAAAGTGGGTTTGCCAATTTTTTCTATCACATTTGCCATTGTGTAGGTCTTGCCGGATCCAGTCACGCCTAAAAGAGTCTGATAGCGTTCTTTTTTTTGAAGACCATCTAGCAGATTTTTTATTGCCTTTGGCTGATCGCCGGCAGGCTTGTATTCAGAATGAAGTTTAAAAATCGACATTTTAGATTTTTAGCATACATCATTTAAATGTTTTGGACAAAATAATGACAAAAGTTCTATTTTTCTTTGTATGTGGAGAAAAACTCTTTTTCCAATTCATTAAAAGTTCCATCTTCAATTGATGCCCTCATTTTTTCTACGAGGTTCACTATAAAATGTATATTGTGAATTGTTGCCAGCGTACCCGCGAGCATTTCTTTTGCTCTGAAAAGATGTGCTAAATATGCTTTGGTATAATTTTTGCAGGTATAGCATTCGCAACTTTCGTCAATTACAGAAAAATCATCAGTGTATTTACTATTTGTAATATTTATCTTTCCAAATTTTGTATAGAGCCCACCATTTCTTGCCATCCTTGTCGGAGCAACACAATCAAAGAGATCAACACCATTTCTAACACCCATAAACAAATCGAGAGGCTCGCCTATCCCAAGAAGGTGTCTTGGTTTTTCTTTTGGCAAAATTTCATTAACCCATTTTACTGCTGTGGACATATCTTCTTTTGCAAATGATCCACCAATACCAAAACCATCAAAATCCATTTCCCCTATTACACGGGCGCTTTCTTTTCGCAATTCTTCATCCCTACCACCCTGAACAATTCCAAACAAAGCTTGCCTTTCTGAATTGTTTTTTGATTTGTGATATTCAAGCGACTTCTTTGCCCAGCGATGAGTTCTGTCTAGAGCCTCCATTTGATAGTGTCTGCTTTCTGTTGGAGATGTGCATTCGTCAAAAGCAAAAATAATATCAGCACCAATATTGTGCTGAATCTCGATAGATTTTTCTGGAGTGAAATAATGGGCCGTTCCTGACAAGTGGTCTCTAAACATTACCCCGTCATTATCTATATGAGCAATTTTTGGAATCTCATTTTCGTTTTCAATATGAGTGAGAGCTAATTCCTTTTCTGTTGATTTGAGAATTTTTGATATTCCCTTCCCGTATGCCGAGCCCAAAGAGAAAACCTGAAAGCCACCAGAGTCAGTCATGGTAGGACCATTCCAGTTCATAAATTTATGCAAACCACCGGCCTTGGCAATAATTTCGTCCCCGGGCTCCAAATATAGATGATATGTATTTGCTAAAGCAACCTGCGCTCCGGTTTCTTTTAACATTTCCGGAGTGATTGCTTTAACGGTTGCTTTCGTTCCCACAACCACAAAAGCAGGTGTTTTCACCTGCCCATGTGGAGTTTCAAGAATAGCGCTTCTACCTAATTCACCTGAAAGCTCTTTTGTAATTTTAAAGCTAATCGGCTTTTGCATTTGTTTACTTTACGTCCAAGAGTTCAACTTCAAAAACGAGTGTTGATCCCCCAGGAATTGGACCATAATCATTTGGTCCATAAGCCAAATCAGAAGGAATGGTCAAAATTCTTTTTCCTCCAACTTTCATACCTGCAAAGCCCTTGTCCCAACCTTGGATTACCTGTCCTGCTCCGAGAGTAAATTCAAAAGGTTCATATGGTCTTGCTGGATTATAAACACCACCTGATTTTGCTGAAGATTCCAGACTTGTATCAAAAATCGTTCCGTCAATAAATTTTCCAGTGTAATTTGCGACAATATTTTTTCCGCTTACAGCTTCTTTTCCTGTTCCAACGATAATGTCTTCTATTTTTAATTCACTATTCATATTTGTAGCTAAATCTTGTATACCTTCGACGACAGCTGCCTTTTTGTTTCTCTCATCAGTATTGCTCAAAAGAGAAAAAACACTTGTGGCAAGAACAAGGAGAACTATCCCTATAAATACCGGCTTGTGCTGTGCAAGAAAATCCATACAAAAAAAATTATCTGATATAAAAAAACGATAACATAAAATACTATAAAAATCTATGGGACTTTTGCCTTTGCAAATAAGGCTTTACAAATTACAATTAACATATATGAAAAATGAACCCGAATACGATCCTCTAACATTAGCAGAAATTCAAAAAGAAGCAGGAAAAAGAATTAGCAAAATTACCGGCGAATTTATAAATGGTTTCCGTTTTATCCAAGGTCACCCGAGATCTGTTACTTTCTTTGGTTCGGCCAGATTTGATTCTGACAACAAATATTACGATACCGCAAAAAAACTTGCTGGAAGAATAGTTACAGAATTAGGATATTCTGTTCTTTCTGGTGGCGGTCCAGGAATTATGGAAGCTGCAAACAGAGGAGCATTTGAAAAAGACGGGCATTCTTTGGGCCTGTCGATTAAATTACCGTCAGAGCAAGGCATGAACAGATATGTAACAAACGGTATGGAATTCAATTATTTCTTTAGCCGAAAGGTTTGTCTTTCATTTGCTGCCGAAGCCTATTTATTCTTTCCAGGTGGCTTTGGAACTATGGACGAATTTTTTGAGATACTCACACTCGTGCAAACACACAAAATTGAAAAAGTTCCGATTTTCCTTGTAGGTAAAGATTTTTGGGGGCCTCTTCATGACTTTATAATAAACAACTTAATCAGACACAAAACAGTAAGCCCAGCTGATATTGATTTGTACAGACTAACAGATAATTTGGACGAAATAATAGACACCATCAAGAAATCTCCTGTTAGAAGCGGTTACAAAAAAATATAAAAATATTTTTTACTCTTTAGATTCTTGTTCTACCAGCAAAAATATTCTGTATTCACTGTCTTTGATTATACTTTGAGATTTGCCACGCTCTGGCAAAACTTTTTTGAACGTGATTTTTTGACCAAACACAGAGACGCTTTCTTTATCCATACTATCCAGTGTTATCTTTTCTTCTTTTCCATATGCTTTCGCCATGACTTCAATTTTGACACTACCAGCAGAAATACAATTAATATCTACACCGCACCTACTATCAGATATTATTTTTGTTAATTCAAATTTTATTCCATTTACCTCTTTAGTATCTTTTAATAAAAGTTCTAAAACCTCTGATGGAGTCTCGAACCATAATGCATTGTAAATATCACTTGCTCCCTTTAGTGGAAAGTAATATCTCTCTGACTTATTTCCTAGAGAATCTACCGCTACTGCATATATTTCAGAAAGAAGAATTGGTTCATTTGGAATCATACCTTTCCATATTTGTTCATTGTTTTTTTCTGTCGCAAGAGTCGTCGTCGCTATAGCAACATGAGAAGAGTCCTTTATATCTGTTCCAGTTGGCACGCCATATATCGCAACAGATTCAAATCCAGAAGATTCAATAACAAAAAATGGTCTTTCTACTTCAAATGATTTAAACCCTGATTTTGGTAGGTCATTTTTTGTATCATCTACGACCTCATCCTTTTTTAGCAAAAATGAAATTGAAAATAATATAGCTACCGCAAGTACTATTGCTCCGAAAATAAAAAAAATCTGCTTCATTCCTTTTATAGGTTCCATATATATTATTGTAACATATTAAATACCGAGAGATTGCATATCGCCAGACCCCTGCCTTTTAATAATTATTTTTTCTCCATCAAAAGCAATTACAGTAGATGGTGGGTTATCCAAAATCCCTGCATCTATATAAAAATCAACTTGATCACCAAAATATTTTTTTGCTTCGGAAATTGTTTTTGATGGTGGCATATTGGTTATATTTGCTGAAGGAGCAAAGAGAGGCCCTGTCTCTTTTAGTAGCGCAAGCAAGTCTTCGTTGTTTGGAACCCTAAATGCAGGGACGTCAAAACCTGTCATTTCCTTAAAATCACTTCTGATTTTAAATTCAATACTAAATGGTCCTGGCCACGCCTTTTTGCAAATTTTTTCTTCAAATTCACCAAGCTTAATTCCAAACTCTTTTAGAGATTCAATTTCAGGAATTAAAACAATAAATCCAACTCTTTCAGGTTTGATACCTTTTACACGAACAAGTTTTTCGTATGACGTCTTGTTTCTCGTAGTAGTGACCAATCCATATAAAGTATCTGTGGGGATAACTGCCAATGCACCCTCTTTTAACCTTATAATTTCCTCTTTTTTAAACATATTAATTATCATACCGAAAAAATGGATATTGACAAGCACCTATTTTTTATCCTCTCTTTTCCACTTTTTGCTTGACAGTGCCCTTTTAGAAATAGATAATATATACATATGCCCAACAAGGGCATTTTTAATTTATATATTTGGCAAAAACATGAAAGACCAAGGAAAAAGGGACATTGTTCTTTTCGCTGGACTTGCAGGAAAAGCGGTTGCACAAACATTTGTAGATTTTAAAAATGCCAACAAGGGTGAATATAGGACTGCAATAATTTATCCGAGCAACAAAGCCACAAAGGAACAGGTTGAGGTTTCAAAAATGTTCGATATAGCAATCCCTGCTAATTTTGAATCAAGTAAATCAATTCAAGAGGCCCTCCTACCATATTATAAAGAACTGGTAGCTGTCACATCTAGATCAGAGACAAACATACCCTATTTGCAAACAATAATACCATTCGTCCCATACCTAAGAACCCCAACAGTAAAATCTCTTGAATGGGCAACAAGCAAGATTGAGATGCGTAGACGTTTTAAAGCATATAACAGGAAAATCACTCCTGAATATATGGTTGTTCACGATAATAAAGAAAGCACCCTAAAAAAAATCGAAGAAAAAATTGGATATCCACTAGTAATCAAACCAAGCGGATTAGCGCAAAGTCTCTTGGTTAATCTCGTATTTCATAAGGATGAACTTCGAAGAGAATTGAATAAAGTTTTTAGAAAAATAAAAAGTGTTTATAAAGACGCGCACGGACGCGGAGAAGCATTGGTGCTAGTAGAACAATTTATGGATGGTGATATGTATTCTGTTGATGCCTATGTTACTTCGAGAGGAAAAGTTTCTTACTGCCCACCAGTTCACGTAAAAACCGGACGAACGATCGGATTTGATGATTTTTTTGGATACCAGAGAATTGTTCCTACACTACTCAGTAAAGAGAACATAGAGAAAGCCTATTCCGTTTGTCATGATGCAATACACGCCTTGGGATTACGCAGCTCAACAGCACACATTGAATTAATGAGGACAGAAAAAGGTTGGAAGGTTATTGAATTAGGACCAAGACCTGGTGGTTTTAGACATGATATGTACAAACTATCATACGGGATAGACCACAACTCAAACGATATTTTGGTTAGAATTCCCAAGCCTGTAATAATTCCTAAAACAGTTTTAGGTTACACTTCTGTATTACAGTTCTTTGCAAAGAACGAAGGATATATCACATCAATTTCTGGAATAAAAAAAGGAAAGGAATTAAATTCTGTAAAAAAACTAAAGGTAAACAAAGTTGTCGGAGATAGAGCTAAATATGCAAAAAATGGAGGAAAAAGTGTAATTGATGTAACACTGTTTAACAAGACAAGATCAGATCTCTTGGCAGATATAAGAAAATTGGAATCTTTGATAAAAATAGAGACTTCAAAAAATAAATAATATGACCAAAAAGAACAGCATTAAACAAAAAAAAGTTGTTGTAATTAACCCTGACCATCGGTTTGAGTATTTTCCAACATTTTTTTCCGAAGCAGAATATATTGAACTTTTGACTTCAAATTCTGTAATGATTTTTGATAATGATAAAATGCGATTGTTCTCAAAGAACAACGAGATTTTCTATAACGACTGTTATTTTTTGTTTAGAGGAGTGAAAGATGATTTTGTTTCTATCCTATATAGATATCTAAGTCTAAAGGGACATAAATTAGACGCACCGATACAGCGATATAACGATCTAGCAACAAGCAAAATTACTCAAGCTGCAATTTTTTCTTTCTTTAAAATACCATTTCCAAAAACAATTATTTGTTCAAAGGAATCTTTTGAATCAAATAAATCTACAATAATGTCAGAAATTCCACTTCCATTTGTGTTAAAGAAAAAAGGGGCAAATGGAAAAGAAGTATGGAAAATAGACACTGAACAAGAACTTAAAAATAAACTGAAGGAAATTTCTGGAGAGTTATTCATTGTACAAAAAATATTAAAATCTAATTTTGATATCCGGGTTCTGGTTTTCGAAAATAAAATAATTGGCTCAATGAAAAGAGAGTCAGACACCTTTCTACATAACATCTCTCAGGGTGCAACAGGATCTAAAATTGATATAACAAAAGAGGAAAAAAATATTGCCCTAAGAGCAGCAAAGGCTTGCGAGACCAGTCTTTCTGGAATTGACATACTCCGTGATGAAATAACTGGCAAACCATACGTACTCGAGGTAAACGTCAAGCCTGGTTTTTACGGAGAAAGAAGCTTTATGAGCTTTACTGGTATAGATGTACCAAAAGAAATTGCAAATATAATAAAGAAAAAGATTTTTCGTAAGAAAATTATAGATTAATTTTTGTTTTTTGCTAAGTCTGCAAGAAAAATCGCTAACTCCATAGCGGTATCGTAACCCACATCTTTTTTGTCCTCCAGCCAAGGTGTAGAATTTATCTCTAGAAAATATATCTCTCCGCTTTTTTTGTCTCTTATAAAATCAACCCCAACGTTATCTGCCCCTTCAAATTCTTTTGTGATTTTTTCTGCAAGCAAAAATAGTTTTTTAATTAATGAACTATCAGATATTTTTATTCCAGGAACTTTTATATTTGCTCGAAAATCGCTATCACTCAGGGCTTTTTCAAAAGCACAAACCGCCCTTCCTCCAATTACATTAACTCGAAAATCTGCGTCGTAATCAACAAATTCTTGAAATAACATTTCTCTTTGTGAAAAATCTAGGGCAAATTTTTCCAAATCTTCCAGGCAATTAATTAAACATACTCCCCTGCCTTGGGATGAATTTGATGATATTTTTCCAACAAATGGGATACCTAGTTCCTTTTGGATTTCTTCAAATGACAGCATATTACCGATTAGGGTTTTTGGGATCTTTATCCCAGAATCTCTTGCTGTAAATATTTGAAATATTTTATCCCTCATAAGTGGATTTTTCCAAACAGATTTGTTTACAAATGGAATCTTTAGAGAATCATTTATCATTGTAGCCAAACATGTCTGAGAAATCAGCCCCAAACCACTCCAATAGTAAATAATATCCATATCAGAAAAAACTGAGACATCTGGATTGCTTACTTTTATATGAATACCAGAAAAATAACGTACTTCATGACCAAGACTTTCCAGGCTTTCCCTAAGTCTTCTCATCACTGTTCTTTCGTCTTTTTTAATAATTATTCCGACATTCATTACGTATTTTTATTATATTAAACTTGCCCCGATCAGACCTCTTTCGTCTCCAAGTTCTGCCATTTTAATTTCGGGAAGTTTTGGAAAAGCCTGCATTAATTCTTTTAGATTTTTTTCCACTTCGGGTATTTCTATACAAGGTTTACCTGTAATCATACTTCCACCTAGCACGACAACATCTGGGGACCAATGCAAAATAGTATTGTATAAACCAACAGCTAAATCTTTTGCTCGTCTTTTCCATAATTCTTCATCTGAGACACACTTTGGTTGTATTCCTGTCGATTCAAATAGAGCCTTACCAGATATTAGATTATCCAAATGTCCCAAGCCGAGGTGGCTATGCTGTGTTTTGTCCATTGTTCCGTCTGCATCGACTATTTGATGACCTGGTTCAAAGCCAAATCTATTTGTGTCTATTTTTCCATTAACTATTCTCACCCCACCGACACCAGTACTGACAGTAATATAAACCACAATATCAAATCCTTTACCCGCACCAAATTCTGCTTCTCCCAAACCGGCCAGAGCAGTATCATTTTCAATCTTTACGTTGTCTGCATTAATTTCTTTTTTAATATCTAAAATAATATTTTTTCCAACCCACTGTGGTAAATTAGGGCTAAAAACAAGAGTATTATTCGTCTTGTCAATATTTCCTGCAATTCCAATTACAACTGAATCACAATCAGAATATTTTTTTATGTATTTTATAATTTCATTTAAACCACCCTCATATTTTTGAGGTGTATCAAAAACAAATATATCACCAAGTTCATTGTTGATTGATTTTGCAATTCTTGTTTTCGTTCCACCAATATCGCAGACTATTTTCATATTATTTTTCCAGAATTTTTCTTGTCACGTTTTTGTAATTTTCCACTTTCGGTTGATTGAATGCATTTACTTTCATCATATGAGCAAGCATCATTGTTGAAATCATAATTGATTGCATAAAATATCCCAAATCTTTTGCAATATTTTCCTTGTCTAAATCAATATTTATAAATGGTAATTTTTCGTCCTTGTACGAATCGAGAACACTGTTAAATATTGCATTTTTTATTTCGCTGGTATTTTTTCCAGACAAAAATGGATATTTTTTGAATATCGAATGTGCTTCAATTTTATAATCAAAATCTGTTAAGTGTTTAATGAATATAGTAAATCTTTTTCCAGAATCTGATAGATATAACTGAAGGACTGAATGTAAATCATCCGTACCAACTGATACCGTTGGTAATATGCCTTTCTTGATTTTATTATTATCTATGTCTCTATCTTTCCCGAGACTCTCTGAAAGCAACTGTCTATACCACAGTCCCAAACTGTTATATCTCAATGAAAAGACAAAGAAATCTACAATATTTGTTCCTTCTTCATATGAATTAAAAACTGAATTAGCAAACACAGAAGAAAAATTATCTACGCCGACTTGATCAACCGCATCAATACCACCAGAGATAAAATCTCTAACTGGAAAACCCGCAAGTGACAGAGGCAACAAACCAAAAGGTGAAAATACAGAATATCTTCCGCCAATGCTTTTCTTATTTAAAACAAATTCGACACTGTTTTCTTCTGCCCATTTGTGTAATGTGGTATTAGCATCTGTTATAACAACAATCCTATCGCTGACATCTCCCCATTTTTTCTCGCAAAACGACAAAACTATTCCGGCATTCGCAAGAGTTTCTGTTGTGGCTCCAGATTTGCTCGCAATTATTATTGCTAGATTATTTTTTGAAGATAATGAGCCAATAGTTTTTTCTGCTTGTTTAATTAAATCTGCATCTACACTTTCGAGCCAGAATATTTTTCTTTTTTGGTCGCTATCGTTTTTTCCAAAATATGCACCATAGACAGCTTTTGAACCAAGCGAAGAACCGCCGATTCCAACAACAAATATATGGCTTAATTCTGGTGTGTTAAATTTTTCTGTTATATCAAATACAGTATCAATATTTTCAGAATCAAAGACTGCGTTTAAAGAATCCTCGCCAATCTCAAACTTTTTTTCTTTGACTCTTGTCTTTAGAAAAGCGAGATAATTTTCGTCTATTTTAGTTTTCGTCTCTCCAAAAATTTCGTACTTCATATTTTCTTTTCTGTTACATCATGTCCGCCGAATTCATTTCTCAAGGCTGAAACAATTTTTCCTGTATAGCTCGGGTTACCTTTTGAGTCTACCCTGAATTTAAAAGAACCTTCGATTACAGGAACTGATATACCCATTTCTTTTGCAGTCTCGACTGTCCATTGCCCCTCACCGCTATGGGACACTTCACCGGAAATACCTTCGAGATCCTGGCCATGTTTATCGTAGGCACTCCCTAACCAGCCTACCAGTCTAGATTCAATAACACTCTTATGCTGATATACTCTGACTACTTCTTTTAGGTCTAGTTTATAATCAGAATTATTCATCACAGCAAAACCTTCGGCTATAGCCTGCATTATTCCGTATTCAATACCGTTGTGAACCATTTTTACAAAATGTCCTGCTCCACTTTTGCCCATATATCCATATCCATCTGGTACAGAAATATCCTCAAAGAGCTTTATGTATTCCATATAAACATCCCTCTCTCCACCAACCATAACGCAAGCGCCATTTCTCGCACCACCCGGTCCGTTTGACACTCCAGCATCAAGAAATCTTATACCAGCATTTGCGATATCTACCGCTCTACGTTTTGTGTCTGTATATTTTGTATTTCCACCATCTATTATTGTATCCCCCTTTGATAAAAGAGGCAGAAGTTTCTGTACAACTTCTTCAACACCAGCATGACTAACCATCACAAAAACTGTTCTAGGAACAGAAAGTTTAGACACCATTTCTTCCAGTGAATCCGCAACAAAAAGCCCCTGATTTCTGGCTTCTATTCTACCTTCTTCACCACGGTTAAAAGCAATAACATCATTTCCCCTCTCTTTTAACCTAAGACACATATTTAGACCCATTTTACCGAGCCCGACATATCCAATTTGCATAAAAAGAAAATTACGTTGTTATGAAAATATTATAGCACAACAACAATCATTTTTTCATAGGTACAAAAACACCATTATGTGCCATAAATGGAATGATATATGGCGGAGCAACCACTTCTACCCAATATCCATTTTTGTCGTAACCAATTGAAGAGGATCCTAATATTCTGTCTATTTTTTCTAAAGTCTTTTTTTGATTATTTTCTGTTGGATACCAGTTAAACCCCACATAAGCAGTGTCTTCAAGATTTCCTAAAACTTCAAATCCATCTGGGTATTTGGTTGTTTCTTCAGAATAAAAATAGACGCTTGTTTTTCCATCTTTAGCAAAATACAAATAGTATGGATACTCAACTAATTTTATTCCGTTTTCTGAAAGCTCTTTTTTGACTTTTTTTACTTCAGACCAAAAACCAAAATTAGAGAAAACTATTTCTTTACCGATTATATTGCCTTTTTTGTAATCGCGGACTTCCAAGGCTCCAGAAATCCTTTCAATCGACATATTATCTCGTGGAATATCATTTACAGCACAATAACTAAGATACATCCACAAAATTAAAATGAGACAAATGTACAAAAATATATAATCTAAAGTAAAAAATCTTTTACTCATTTCGATATATCATATATCATATCTTTTCTTTCGACAAAAATTTTCCATTTTTGTCTGCGAGCGTGTTTATACAAACCGCTGTTTGGGTTAAAACAAATTGGTTCACTAACTAATTCCAAAAATGGTATGTCACTTTCGGTATCACCGACACCTATTGAACCATCCAGAGACAATCCTTCTTTTTCGAGAACTCTTTTAACAATATTTGCTTTGTTTCCAATTAAATGTAAATCGGTAATTTCACCTGTAAATCTGTCATTTGGGCCGATTTCATAAAAACGTCCGTATATCTTATCAAAACCGTAGTCTTTGCAAAAAATATCCAAAATAATTTTGGGTGAATTAGAGATTGCGAGAACATAATAGCCTTTCTTTTTTAGATCAAAAATTAGACTTTTTGTATAAATATAGACTTTGTCTTTGTTTTCTTTTGCTACTTTTTTAGATACAGCCAACACATCCTCATAAGAAACACCCTTGATATTCATCAAAAAAGAATCAATTACGCATTCTATATAATCAGAATACGTACCCTTTCTCGTCTCCCATAATGCTTTTTCTTTTGAAAAAATCTTTCTCGCTGACAATGGAAAAACACCTTCTTCAATCAGGCCTTCAATCAAAGAAATAAGGAGGCTCCCCCTTACAAGAGTCCCGTCAATATCGAATATCGCAAGCCTCCTTTGTTTTTTCATATTTTGTTATAACGTTCTAAAATCTTCTGTGAGAAATTTTCCGTTTTCTAGAGAAACTAGATTATCTGCTTTGTAATCAAATATATTATCACCGTCGTCTTCATAGACAACTACATGATATAACATTCCGGCTGTTGTTGATCTTTGGAGAGGAACATAAACATCTTTGTGTACTCCCGAAGCAAGTTTTCTAGCGCCAAGTATCCACGAAAGTTCACCATTTTTATCTTCCCTTATCGCAATCCAGCTCACTGATGGAACATTTACTTC
Source organism: uncultured Candidatus Saccharibacteria bacterium (assembly GCA_965230995.1). Taxonomy (GTDB): domain Bacteria; phylum Patescibacteriota; class Minisyncoccia; order Phycocordibacterales. The sequence goes on along the minus strand of OZ246398.1, from coordinate 524,137 downwards.
GGCAACTGTCACAGCCACTCCGGCTTTTTGATCTTCTGCTCGTAAAACTATGTCTTTTGAAAGCGTTCTGTTTTCTTGGTTAGGAATTAATACTGTATCATCGGAAATAGCCTGCGGTGTTTTTTCGTCCTCAAAATATTTTGCTTCTTTCCCCTCATCACCAGTTACTAAAAAACCCACAATAAAACCAATCACCAATCCCGCTGCAAAATAGCTTACGGTCGTCTTGTTAAATGCTTCTTCCATACCGAAAAATCATTAGGTTATTAATACAACTATTCTATCACATTAAAGCACTGGACAAAAAGCGATTTTAATTGCTATTTGTTTTCGGTGTTTGTCATCTCCGGCTCAAGCGGGACGACAAAATAAGCAATTATATAGACGATAAATAGACCTCCTATACCGAGAAATGTAAAAATTAACCACAAAACACGCAAAAGTGAGGCATCTATATTGAAATACTGCGCAAGACCGCCAACGAGTCCGAATATAACCTTGTTTTTTCTGCTTCTATAAAGTCTTTTTTCCATTTTTTTATATTAAAATTTCTTTTAATTCTGTTATTCCAATACTGTCTTTTACAGAGACGAAATGGACCGGTAAATCTTTCACCACTGTATCAATTTGTTTTTTTAAAAGAGCTTTCTCTTTTTGGTTTAGTTTGTCTATTTTATTGCAAACAATTATTATTTTTATATTCTCTTTTGTGGCTATTTCTAGAAGTTCTGTGTCAGTCTCTGTAATTCCTGCTTTTGAATCAATTACGAGAACTGAAATCGTATTTTTTTCCTTTCTGGTTGAAAGATACCAGATTACAAGCGATCTAATTTTTTCTCTTTTTTCTATCGAAGTCTTTGCATAACCAAAACCCGGAAAATCCAGAAAAAGTTTTTTTCTGTTTACTTCATAAACATTAAGCTCAAGCGTCTTTCCTGGTTTATTGCTTGATCTTGCTAAATCTTTTTTTCCTAGTACAGCATTAATTAATGAAGATTTCCCAACATTTGATCTACCAAAAAAGGCAATTTCAGGAAAACCTCTTTCAAGCACAGGGTCGTCGCCTAAAACCCCTTTTAAAAATATAGCCTCGTTCATTTTTTAGAAAATAAGAAGTAAAAGCGCTATCAAAAGCATACACCACACAAGAACCTTCAGACCAACGGATACAAGCATCCCAATTAAAGCACCCCAAATTGCTTTTGTTGCTTGTTTAGAATCCTTACCAGAAAAGATCTCTCCGAGATATATACCGACAAATGGCAGGATAATTATTCCAACTGGTGGCATTACAAAGAATCCTAAAATAAAACCGCAAAATCCGCCGATTATGCCATATTTGCTAGAATTGTATGCTTTTGCCCCTACGAGCGAAAATATCGTATCTGATAGCAGTGCAATTATCGTAAGTAGTGTAAGCAAAATAATCCACCAAATATGAGCCAAAAATACCCCTTTCGAGAGAACAAAGATAATGAATCCAATCCATGCCAAAGCAAGTCCGGGTACAAAAGGCAAAAATATTCCAATGAGCGAGATTGCAAACAACAAAAATACAATTACTGGCAGTGCTATTTCCATTACACTATTATACATCAATATAAGCCTATAGAGAAATTATTTTATGTTACTTTTTTCGAGAACAGCATAGAGAGAAATGGCCGAACCTTTCCTCATAATTCTAAGTTCTACCCTATCTCCCACTTTTTTACTTTGTATTATTGATGTAAGGCTTCGATCCTGGTCGATTTTTTGTCCATCTATCGTTAGGATTATATCGTTTTCAAGCACACCAGCTTTGTCAGCAGGAGAACCCGGTATAACTGCTAATTCTGAATCGGTTTTACCTTTTGTTACAATTACACCATAGTCAACTGGAATATTATTTTTCTCTTTTAATTCATCTGTGATTTGCAAATATCTAACACCTAAATATGGTCTGACTATTTGACCTGTCTTTTTTACTGATTCAAGCGCATTTTTAATTGCATTTCCAGGAAGAGCAAAACCGATATTTTCTGAACCCTCGGCAACTGCTACATTTACACCGATCACCTTTCCGTTTATATCAAGCAGAGGCCCGCCTGAATTTCCATGATTAATTGCAGCGTCTGTTTGGATTACCCTTTCTAGAACTTCGCTATTGCCTTGTCCGTCGCCTGCTGTAATTGATCTAGATAATCCAGACACCACTCCAACAGAAACAGAATTTCTAAATTCCCCCAGAGCGTTTCCTATAGCAACAACAGTTTGCCCAAGCAAAATTTTGTCGGAATCAGCAAAAGAAAGATACGGGAAGTCCTTTCCTCCTTTAATTCTGAGTATCGCCAAATCAAGATATGTGTCTCTTGCAACAACTTCGACATCATAAGATTTTCCTTCGTTGGTATAAAGCGTATAGCTTGCTGATTCATCAGACACTACATGTCTATTTGTTACAACCAAACCATCGGCAGAGACAATAAATCCTGAACCAGCACCGACTTGTTTTTTTTCTGTGCCATTTTGTCTGTATTGTGGAATACTAAAGAAATTATCACCCCACAAATCACCAAACGGATTAGAATAATATTTTTCTAATATTGGAACGTCTTTAGAAACAACGATTGATACGACAGCTGGGTCAGCTTTTTTAACCAAGTTTACTACTTTTGACTCCTCGCTCATAAAAACTGGTGATGAAGAAATAGGTTCGTCTGTTTTAATAGAAGTTTCCTGTATATTTTCAGATTCGTCTTCTTTGATATTTTCCTCGTAATTTTGCGCAACAAAAGAAATCACCTTGTCCATATTATTTTGCAAAAATGCAAAAATTGCCAAGAAACAAAGAGCTACAACCACAAAAGTTATTACTACCTGAGTTATGATTGTTTTTTTATTTTGAATTATGAAATTTTTGATACTCATATAATTAAAAATTACTTCGTAATATTTATACGAATATAAATATCTTTTCTTTCACTATTTTGCAAGTGCTTTGATTTGAGCTTTCTTTGTCTTGTCTTTGTTTGAAAGTTCGACGTAGAAATCTGGATTTTCATTTTGAAGATCTATTTTTATCTCAAAAAAACCTTCTTTATTTTCAACTTTTTTTGCTTGTATTTCAAGTGTTTTTTCAGATACTCCAGACAAAATATTTTCTGCAAATATTTTGTCATCTTTTAACCAATCTTCTTTTAGAATAACACTGTTTTCATCACCAATAAAAATATTTTCTTTTGTATCACCAAATACATTTATCACCATAGTATCTAATATAGAAATAAAGGCGGGAACGGTCGGCTCGGCAATGAAAGGTTCATCATCTTTTCTGGACAAATATTCTGCATAAATATTTCCATCCGAGAATGAGAGTCCTTCAAAAATAATCCTGTCTCCAACAAAGTAATTTTTTTCGGTCAAACCATCCTTTTCAATTATATAGAGAAATTTTCCTGTACCTCCAAAATCAACAGCTACTGGAACTACAATTTTTTCTCCATTTTTAATTTGAAAATCTCTTAATATTGAAACCATTCCAGAACGATTACTTTCGGCATCAAAAAAAGATACTAGATTATCAGAATCAACATCATCAATAGGTACTTTGGTTTGTGTCTCTGGAATAGTTATGTATTGGTACTTTTTCTGAGGAGTCTCTGTATCAACAGAAATAGAATATTGCTTTTCCCAAACAACATAAGCAATAATTGCTATCGCAATAAGAAATAATATTATTATTGTTCTTTTTACTCCCATATTTTTTATACTAATTCGTCTTTCTTTTCGTTTAGATATGATACAAAGTTATCAAATGTTCCGAGCAATATTTTGAATGGTGTTTCAACAATAAAGTCCAAGATAAATACAAAGACGTTGATTGTAGAAAATCTTTCGTTTAACCATCTACCCATTCTAACTATTGGCAAAGTTGCATAATTCCACAAGAGAGATATGAGCCCCCTTCTCTTGTAATCAACAACCCAAAGTTTTGCTTTATGTCTGATTCTCATTCCAAAATAGCTAACAAGAGCTAGGAACAAGAGGAACAATGCGATACTTGCTGGATTGAAATGGATAGCCTTTAAGGTTGCAATAATTGCACCCAAAACAGCAACATACAAAACAAAGTAAAATACACCGAACAAGAAGGATATAAATCCTCCGGGGCCACGTCTTGAAATATATATTTTTTTGCCCGCTTCTCCGGATAGAATTGCATTGACTCCATTTATGATATTTTCGGTATTTTTATCGCTCCCTTTTGGTGCGCTCGCGACCATAAACATAAGTAATATTGGGTGAAATAGAATATTTGTTCCCAGAGGGACGTAATCTATCTGATGCAATATAAAATATTCAAAAGGCACCTCCAAGGCAAGAGCGATAATCACCTTTGTAAACAAAACAAACAACACTGCTTGCCTACCACTTCTTTTGGTCAATTTTTCTCTCGTCGTATACATTTCTGAAAGAATTCCTCGCATCTTTTCTTCGAGAAGAGTTTGGTCAGCAAAATACAATTCGGCTCCCATGCCGTATCTCTTTACCAGTTCGTGAATTAGAGAAAAATAGACTCCATCATTTCTAAGCTTTGCAAGTGTTCTATTTAAAAGAGGTGAAGAAATTATTTTGTCTATTTCTGCAATTACTCTTTTGATTTCAGATTTTAGAGACGGAGATAGCGGAGACCCTTCTGTGTAATTCTGGATTTCTGGGAATTTCCAGAGCAAGACGAAATAGCGAAGTCCGTGTACGTCTTCATCAAATATTTTCTTTCTACACGCTATATATAGACATATTTCAAAATCAACAGCGTATTCGCCCAGATTCCTGTCGACTTTCTTTTTGATTATATTGTAAAAAGCGTTAGCAACAGGGTTTTCTGAAGTTCTAGGGTTAAGGTATCTTTCTATTTCAGACGATGCCATCCTGATAGCAAAGTCATTGTTCATTTCTAGCTCTTTTGAAAGAGAGATGTATTTTTTAACTATAGCTAGAATTATCTCGGAATTTTTTTCACTGACTGCATCATTTGGCAAATAACGTCCACTGACTAATTCGGTCAAAAGCAATTCCCCCGCCCTAGCAAGATCGTGATAGGTTAGAATTCTCTTCAGCATTCTCGCAACAGCGTCACGAGCAATATTGTGTTCGTCTTTGTAATCGACTACGTATCTTATCTTCTCATAAAAACCACCGACATTGTGAGTAAAAGAATTGACAGCGATGTTTCTGCCATCGCTTTGTTTTAAAATGTCATAGAATTGCTCTTTCTTTATGTCGGAAAAAATCTGCTCTATTTCTGTAATAGCCATTCCAGTATTTTACTACAAAGACTAATTAATTAAAAGGTATCGAGTTAATATTTCTTTAACATCTAGAAAGGCAAAAGCTTCGCTTTTGCCTTTAGGAACATAATACAAAAGAAAAACCACCCTGGACCAATGTCCCTCGGGTGGTTTTACGGGCGTCGAGTCGTCCGCTACTTCCCTGACTTCTCCGCCTGCCTCAGTTTCCACTTCTTGACCTCCTCGTCAAGAAAGTCAGTGAAGAGTTTCAGAATCTTTTTGCCATCAAGTTCCGGATCCTCACTCAGGAGTTTCTCGAGAGCTCTGCCGTCATCGTTATCATCACGATACGTGAAGGCAAAACTAAAAAAAGGATCAGGAGGATAAGATAAAAAAAGCCACACAGAATCCACAAAATCAAATTGCACCTTAGCGTATCGTCCGAGCTGCAACGGTACACTCTTGTGGCTTCTAACCCTACTGATGGAATAACTCACATACCCTCCGATGACGTAGCCCTCCTTGTAGAGCATACGGAGAAACTCAGAAGCATCCTTCGCAGCGTCACTTTTTTCGAACTCATGCAGGACAGTCCACACCTCAGCCACGCGAACTTTCATCCTTGCTTCTGCTTCCGCAAGATCCTTTCTCTCCTGCTCTTTTCTTTCGCGCTCTTCGTTCACGGCCTGTTTCCAGTCTTGGGCACTCATGGGAATCTCCCGGTTTATGGTGGTTCTCAAACATCTGGTTCTGGCAAAACCATAACCGATATATCTTTTTTGTCAAGTACACAAATGGCTTTAAATAAGGGTTTTTCGATATATCCTTGTGGTTAAGAGGATATATCGGAAATGATATTTTTTGAGTATCTAAAAATTCCAATCAAAAATGACTTTTTTTGTAAAATAATTTTTAAAACGAACTTTTACTAATTTAGATTAACGTAAGGTTATTTAAATTAATTTAAAATCAAAATCTATATTGTTTTTTGGACGATATTTACATCACCTTTTGAACAATGTTTATATTGCCTGTTGATTGCTCGACTCGGAATTTTTGTCTACCAACAATCTGACCTTTGGCTGTTTTTACATTTACTCTCCATAATCCGATATCTGGATTTTCTTTGTAGCTATATCCCCTATAACCCTGAGACCTACCGCCCCTTACTGGAAATGATATTTCAAAAACTTTTTTCCATTCACCAGTTACATCGTCATATTTTTGCCATTCGTGAATAATATCTGCGGTTAAATCAACAGGTGCATAAATATTGCTAAGCACATAAACACGTCCGTCTCCTTCTTTTTTGTAAACATCAGTAAAAAAGAATTTTTTGTACCAAGGTTTTTCTTCGTATCTAACAACAAAATCACCAGAGCTACCCCGCACAATACTGTGATAAACACCAATATGCTTTAGCGATAGTGGAATTGGCGGAATATAATTCAAGAAATATAAAGTATTAACTACAACTAATATAGAAACGACTGATAAATTAATCCAGAACTTTGCTTTTGAATATAATTCGGGTACAAATTTTGAAAAAAGTTTCAAATAATATCTCAAAATTATATAAGCAAGAACCCCGCTCGTAAGGAAAACGATCGTCCCCATTTTTTGTAACAAAATTGGCACCACAAAAATCAAATACGAATAGACAACAAAAAATAGTAGCCCGATTTGAAGAGTAAACAATCTATAATGCTTCTTTAAAAATTCATTACCGATGAGCAGACCGACAAGCACAAGCAAAAATGGCCAGCTACCAGAAAGAGTAGCACTCCTCGAGTAAAAAACAGTAAACGCGCTAAAAAGTCCACCAAATGCAAATTGAATCAAAATAGGAAACATCGAATCAATCAGAGAAAAAAGTCTACCGACTATTCTACCGTTACTATATAGATTGACTATAAATATACCAATGGAAGCTATCACGATATACGCGATAATAACCATATTGTCATATAGCCTATCTATCTGAGTCAGAGTCAGAGAGTCAAAAACGAATCCGGCTAGGAGAGCAAAAACGGATATTCGACGTTCGTGTTTATTTAAAAAACTTTTTGTTCGTTCAATATATGATCTCATATATTAATTTATACCATATGGAATTTTACATTCCTCAAAACAGTGTGCGTTTTCATTTAACTTGTAAACTCTTTCTTTGCCCCTTTCTTCACATAATACTGCATTTATTGATTTTAATACATTCAAATGATGACTGACTGTGGGTTGTTTCAACTTGAGTTTGTCTGTAATCTCTGTTACAGTAGCCCCCTCATTTTTTTGCCCCAAAAAACAAACCAGCTTGTAACGACTGGATGAACCGACAACTTTAAAACACTCCGGGCAGAGCTCTTCTTCGTTTATCCCCAACTTTTTTGTGTCTATTTTTGTCATATAGATGTTCGTCGATGTATAATTAAACGTATAGACGATTATAAATATGATATTCGTCACGCACACTTTGCGTCGAATATCGGTTAATAAAGTATAGCATATGAAAGCGCCAAAAAATAAAGCGTTAGCGGTGGGTTCTCCCCAAAATATTACCAAGAGAGATGGAAAAGTAGTTCAATTTGAAGAAAAAAAGATAACCCGAGCTATCGAAAAGGCGCTAAGGGCAACTGGTGAATACAAACACGGTCTCGCAGAAGATTTGACCAAACAAGTAGTCAAAAAACTTTTTTCAAATCTAAAATCAAAGGACGCAATTCCTAATGTTGAAGACGTACAGGACATAGTAGAAGAGGTTTTGCTCACATCAAAATATCACACAACAGCAAAAGCCTACATTTTGTATCGAGAACAACACGCCCAGATTAGAAATATAGTAAATACAGAATCTATTAGTCTCGTTGACTCATATCTTGATTTGGCAGACTGGAAAGTAAGGGAAAACAGCAATATGGGTTTTTCTCTACAGGGACTAAACAACTATCTTTCTTCTGAAATTAGCAAAACATATTGGCTAAACAAAATTTATCCTGAACACGTAAGAGATGCACATTTAAGTGGTGACTTTCATATTCATGATCTAAACCTCATCTCTGTATATTGCGTGGGATGGGATTTGCAAGACATTTTGAAAAGAGGATTTGGCGGAGTACCAGGAAAATTATCTAGCAGACCCCCAAAACATTTTAGGACTGCCTTGGGACAAATAGTGAACTTCTTCTATACCCTCCAAGGCGAAGCTGCGGGAGCGCAAGCACTTTCAAACTTTGATACATTGCTCGCACCATTTATCTGGTACGATCACCTGTCTTTTGCAGAAGTAAAACAAGCATTGCAAGAATTTGTTTTCAATGTAAACGTACCAACTCGTGTCGGATTCCAGACACCATTTACAAACATCACTCTCGACCTAACTGTTCCTTCATATTACAAAGAGATGGGTGTTCTACGTGGCGGCCAAGTCCAAAAAGAAACTTACAGTGAATTCCAAAGAGAAATGGATATGCTAAATACAGCATTTCTAGAAGTCATGCAAGAAGGTGACGCTTCTGGACGAGTCTTTACTTTCCCTATCCCAACATACAACATCACAAAAGATTTTGATTGGAACAACCCAAGAGTTGCGAGATTGTGGGATGTCGCTTCAAAATACGGAATTCCATATTTCTCTAATTTCATCAATTCTGATATGTCCCCAGAAGACGCAAGATCAATGTGTTGCAGATTGCGAATCGACAACCGAGAATTGAACAAACGAGGAGGAGGTCTATTTGGCGCAAATCCACTCACTGGTTCTGTTGGTGTTGTAACTATTAATATGCCTAGACTTGCATACGACACAAAAGACGAAAAGAAATTCATCGAAAAACTTTTTGCCTTAATGGATACCGCAAAAGAAAGTCTCGAGATTAAACGAAAGATTCTTGAGAAATTAACTGAAAATAATCTTTACCCATATACAAAATATTACCTTTCAGAAATACGAAAAATCAACGGCTCATACTGGAAAAACCATTTTTCAACAATAGGATTGGTTGGAATGAACGAAGCAGTCAGACTCATAACCGGAGACAATATAGGATCAAAGAAAGGAATGAAATTGGCAGAAAAGGTTATGGATCTTATGCGAGAGCGAATCGCAGATTACCAAGAAGAAACTGGAAACAATTACAACCTAGAAGCAACACCGGCAGAAAGCACATCATACAGATTGGCTCTTTTGGATCAGAAAAAATACAAAGATATGATCTTTGCAAACGGAATTGGTAAAGAAGCAAAAGATCCTTTCTATACAAACTCGACACATCTTCCTGTTAATCACACAAATGATATGTTTGAGATTCTAGACCTTCAGGATAACCTCCAAACAAAATACACAGGCGGTACTGTTATTCACTTCTTCCTTGGCGAAAGAATAGACAATCCAGAATCAGTAAAACAATTAGTCAAAAAAGTTTGTGAAAATTATCGCCTTCCATACTTTACCCTTTCACCAACATTCAGCGTCTGTTCAAACCATGGATACATTCACGGAGAAGCAAAAACTTGCCCTACTTGCAGTAACCACTGTGAAGTCTATACACGAATAGTTGGTTACCTACGACCAGTTGAAAACTGGAACAACGGAAAACAAGCAGAATACGCTATCAGATCACATATAGACGCGAAAGCAATCGATGGAAAAATGTGTGCCAACATTGCAGTCGAAACTAAAAAAGAGAAGAAGAAATAGCCCTTAACAAAAATCATTATGAGAATCGGCGGACTACAAAAGTTTTCGCTTATTGATTATCCCGGAAAAATATCGGCTATCATCTTTACGATTGGATGTAACTTTAGATGTCCTTTCTGTCACAACCCAGATTTAGTCGACGAGACAATAGAAAATGAACTCGACGAAGAAAAATTCTTTGAATTTCTAGAAAAAAGAAAAGGTTCTCTTGATGCTGTCACAATTACAGGTGGCGAACCTACAATGCAGGACGACCTATTGCCTTTTATCAAAAAAATAAAAGGCATGGGTTTTCTTGTAAAATTAGACAGCAATGGCACAAACCCTCAGGTATTAAAGAAAGCAATAAAGGAAAAATTGGTTGACTATATTGCTATGGATATAAAATCACCACTAGAAAAATATGGTGCGACTGTCGGTCGTGCTGTAGATTTAAAGAAGATAAAAGAAAGTATAGAAATAATCAAAAATTCTGGGCTTGATTACGAATTCAGAACCACAGTAGTTAAAGCGCTTTTGCCAAAAGAAGACTTTCCGTTAATCGGCAAAGCAATAAAAGGTGCAAAAAAATATTTTCTACAAAAATTTGTAGCAACAAGAATTCTCAACCCACAATTCATCAAGAAAACAACATATAGTGACGAAGAATTCGAGGAAATAAGAAAAACAATGCTTGAATATGTAAAAGAATGTAACATTAGATGAAAAATACAGAGACAAAAATTACAGACGGAATATGCACCGGAGAAAATGGATCTTGGGTATATAGCGACACAGTAAAAGATCATTTCTTTAATCCGAGAAATTTATTGCTCGACGAAAAAAATTACGTTGCTGATGGAGTTGGTATTGTTGGTAGTCCTGCCTGCGGAGATATGATGGCAATGTGGATAAAAGTAAAAGAAGGCAAGGTTACAGAGTGTAAATGGAGAACTTTTGGATGCGCATCTGCTATCGCTTCAACATCGATGGTATCGGTTATGGTAACAGAAAATGGCGGAATGGATTTATCCAAAGCAAAACGGATAACAGCCGAGACAATCATTGAAAGACTGGGTGGCCTTCCTGATAGAAAATACCATTGTTCTGTTTTAGGACATCACGCACTTCGTGAGGCAATAAACGATTTTGAAAAAAATGGAGGAAAAGAAAATTAATGCAAAAATAATAGATAAAAAATATCATAGTAAAGATATATTTTCTCTTTTTTTTGATAGAAATATTTTTTCTAATTTTGTCCCCGGTCAATATATAAATATTTTTGCACCAGAAATAGGCACGGAAGCGAAATCATACAGTATATCTAGCTCTATTTTTGATCCATATATTTCAATTACAGTTAAAAAGATTGGCGTTTTTTCTTCATATCTAAACGAGCGTAATATTGGCGACAAAATACACATATCCCTACCCTACGGCTTTTTTTATTCAGAAGAAGATAACACAAACAAGGTTTTTATAGCCGGAGGCATTGGAATTACTCCGTTTCATTCAATGATAAAATCTTCAAAAGAAATAGGCGGTTTAAGACTTTGGTACAGCTCAAAAACAAAAGAAGATATGGTTTATTTTGATGAATTTAAAAAGATACTAGGAAAAAATTTTCACCCTCATATAACAAGAGAAAAAATAAGTGGTACTAAACTGACAAGAATTAATCCAAAGGAAATTACAGAGATATTAGATGATAAAAATAACACAGAATTTTTTATTTGCGGCTCGATAGAATTTGTAAGAGATATTTGGAAAGGTCTCAAGGCACAAAATGTTCCCGAAATAAATATTTTTACTGAATCTTTTTTCTAACTGTGCATAACTTTTTACTATATACAACGTTTGTGTTGTATAATTCTATTGAATAATTAATAAAAAACTATGTCATACCCTGAATTAAATCAGTACATTTCAAAACGTTTGTCTCAAGGGGCAACAAAAGAAATAATAATAGAAGAACTCCTCCCAAATAATTGGACAAAATCTGATATCGACCAAGCCTTTCGAGAAATCGAGGCTGGTCAAAGTATGTCTTTTGCAAACACAAAGAAAGAAGTCACAGAGACAGTACCTGAAGTGACAGAAACAACCACACCTGAAATAAAGCCGGAACAAAACATGGGAACAACACAGCCAGAACCATTGATGTCTAATTCGTCTGTATCTACGGCACCAAACAACGGACATAGCGCTGTTCTAAAAATCACAGCAATTGTAGCTGTTATTATAATAATTGCAGTAGGAGGAACTCTTGCTTATGCAAAATGGGGCGGAAGCAATGCTCTATCAATTTTTGAGGACGTCGTGGAAGCAATGGAAAAAACTTCATCTTTTAGCTATTCTCTAGAAACAAAAATCACAGTTAAAGACAGTCCTAGCGACAATTTAGATATGAGCATATCAGGAAAAGTTTCTATTACTGATAAAATAGTAGACAAGGCAGATCTTACAGTCAAAGCAACAATGGGTGAAGATACAGAAAATAATTCAGTACAGGCATCAGTAAAAATGCCAGGTGATGAAAATTTGTATGTACAGGTAACAAGCGTACCTGCAATATTATCAATGTTTATTGATTTTTCGCCAATTATCGGAAACTGGTTTTCAATTCCAATTAGCCAAGGTCTAGAAACACTAACAACAAGTGCACCAATCCCAGTTCCAGTTGATTCATTTGATAACGAGACATATCAAAAGATATATCCAATATTCCAAAAAAATAACCCTATAAAGGCGGAAAAAGATGGTGTAGAAGAAATCTCAGGTGTAAAAACAAGAAAATATAAAATTTCAATTGACCAAGGAAAATTACTAAAATTTATTACAGAAGCTCAAAAGGAAGTTACCGGAAACGACTTGTCTGATTCTGAAATAGCAGAATTAAATAACGCTTCATCTGATCTAGACAAAATATTACTGTATGCCTTTATAGGTACAAAAGACAATCTTCTCTACAGATTGAACTTAAAAGCAACAGATATTACTAGCACACCTGCAATTATGTCTGCTGATTTAGATGTCACATTAAATATTACTAACTATAACGTTCCCGTAGAAATATACCCACCTGATGAATGGATGACTTTTGAAGAATTAATGGGTGTCTTTAGTTCTTCAAATCCAAAAAGGATAATAGAGTCGTATTTACTTGATATTGGAAATTATGCATATTACGAAAGTATTGATAATAAAAACTATAACGGAGTATGCGGAGCAAACAAAAAAACACAGAGCGCAGACATAAAAAAAGTATTAAGCAAAATAACGATTGATTTCCCTGAAGCAAAGATTGTTTGTGGTAAACCAGCAACAGGAAACGCAACAGACTGGGCAGTATCAGTAGAAATTCCAGAAGAAGGTATATTTTGTATAGATTCAAAAGATGACACGAGGGTTCGTGAAATAATTGCTCCAATTAAAAGTACTACACTAGCTTGCCCTCTCAAGATAAATTAAAAAAACAAAAACACCGACCCAAAGGGTCGGTGTTTTTGTTTTAATTGTTACTTTCGAGCAAGCTTTGATGCAACAAGTGCAAGATATACAGCTGAAAGAGCAACCAAAACATAGACAACTGTTGCTACTGCTCCTGGGAGCATTGCTACAAGGTCGTATGCTGGATTGATTGCTACAAGTCCCCAGTTTAGTCCACCAACGATTACGAGAATCAATGTGACTACATCAAGAACTGTTAGTTTATTTACCATGGTAAGTAAATTAATATAAATGGCACTTCGACCACTCGTGCTTATTAAAATTATATCACCCAGTTAGGATAGAAAGAAAGGATTTTATCCACAATTACAGGTTCATTACCGTTATGGTAACTTGCAGTACCGTAGCAAAAGAAACCCAAATCAGATATGGAATATTTACAAGAGCAACCCATTTCATACGTGGCCATATTTTAACCATAGCCCAAATCAATGTACCCAAGACGAGGAAGATATCAATCATTGCGAGCACATTGTTCTGCAAGCCGAATTGAATTGGACTGAAAATAAGATTAAATATTAGATTCAATATAAACGGCACAGCAATAAAAGCAGGAATCTTTTTCTTTATAACCTCATAAAATACTGCACCAAAAGAAATAATGATCACAGCGTACAAAAAAGACCAAACCGGACCAAAAAGCCATGATGGCGGTGCCCAATCTGGTTTTACTAACATCGCATACCAATTTTGTGTTTCCATATAAAAATATTATATCATTTTTTAATAAATAATTTTGCTATACGCAGTTCTTCGAACGAATATTTTCCTTTTAACTTTTTCCATACCGGTGTTAGTTTATCATCTTTACTCTTTGCAAAAGCACTTTTTATCTTTTTTAAATCAGCTTCTTTTGGTCTTAGATATGAAATATCCAAATCTTCTCCTTTTTCAGATAGTTTTTCTATGTGGGATATAATAGTACCAATAGTCATTCCCCTTTGATCTGCCATTTCTTGCAATGACTTTTTTTCTAAAATTAGGAGCTTGGTTTTTTCATAAGTAGAGACCTTCTCTGGCATAGCTTCGTTTTCTTTATTCTTGTTTTTTTCAATTTCTTTTTCATCAACAGTTCCCCCACATTTTATTATAAAATCATTATGCATTTCGGTAATTTCTGCATCAGAAAATCTAGCTATTACCTTTTCCCATTTGTTTGATTCTTTCTTCAGAGAAATATCCATCTTGAGCACATTTGGATGAACCATAAAAGCAATATCATTTGCACCCCTCAAAACAAGCCCCTCTAGGGAACGCAATCTAGAAAGAGCCACATAACCCTGCCCAGGGACGAACGCTTCGGAGAGATCAATTTCAGCACAATCCAATGTCATTCCTTGGCTTTTGTGTATTGTAATCGCCCACGCGAGACGTAGAGGCAACTGTGTCACTTCCCCAAGAACTTTTCCATTTTCTTCGATAATCCATTTTGCTCCCGATACTTTTATCAAATCACCTTTAAAAGTTCTAACTTCTGGCATATCGTTTTCATCGAATTCCTCGACTACACCCAAGGTTCCATTAACGTACCCTTCTTCAAAATTATTTTTTACAAACATTACGACTGCATTTTTCTTTAGAGACAATACCTCTGGAGCTAAAATACCTTTTATAATATTTTCTACAATATGTTTCTTGCCCTTACTATGCATTTCATATTGATAAGTGTCTCCAGGTAGTTTTGATAATTCTACAGCATTTAATTCATCAACATTTCTGTTGTGTGTAAAAAGCCTTGTTGGTACAAAATCACCAATATTTTTGTCTTCGGAATACTGAGAAAGCAATTCCTTCGTTTCGACAGAAACTTCCCCGCTTCTCATTTCATTTAAAATTCTTTCAAGTGACGAATCATTTTGTCGCCATTGTTCCTCGAGATAGCAAATTCGGATATCTGATTCCTTCCACGCTTTTGATTTTGTGACAAAAGCTAATTCTTCTTCTCCTCTCACTATTGGCGGTAATTGAAAAAAATCTCCAGACAAGACAATCTGAATTCCTCCGAAAGGCTGATCACTACCTTTCATTGCTCTGGCAATTCTATCAATGCCGTCGAGCATATTAGGGTGTAGCATTGATATTTCATCAATTACGAGCACCTTTGTTTTTTCATATCTTTTAAATAGATATTCTTTTTCTGTTAATTCATCAATATGATATGAAGACAAAAAATCACGGAGACCAATCCCCGACCAAGAATGTATAGTCACACCACCAATATGAGTTGCGGCAATACCAGTCGAAGCAGTAATTGCTACCCCGACTCCCCTTTGTTTTAAATATTCAACATACTGGCGTATGACATATGTTTTTCCGCTTCCAGCTGGTCCAGTCAGATAGACATTTCTACCGGCTTTGAGTATGTCTAGGGCGGTTTTTTGATTCATTATGGAATTCTATTTCAAAACAAAACTAGGCGGCTTTTCTCAATTCCATTTCAGCTGCTGCTAATTCTCTTTTTTTATTATCTTTTTGACTTTCAATTTTCTCTATTTCTCCATCTGCCAGCCTCCTTTTTGTATCTAGACTACCTGTCCCACTTTTTGCATTGCTTAAATCAGTCCTCAATTTGTCAATTTCTCGTACAATACTATTCTTTCTATTTTCGGCATCTTTTTTGAATTGATCTAGCATTACTTCAAACTGTCGTTTTTTTACATTAATTTGATTCTCGATATCTCTCCTAAACTGTTCCTGTTCCCTTTCAATCTGCTGTTTTTTTGTGTATATCTCGCCGTCAATTTGTTGTTTAACTTGTTCTTGTGTTCTTATGGACTGCTCTACTGTCTGTGTTAATTTTTCCTTTTCTGATTTTTCTTGTTCGACTTGTGTTAGTTTATTTTTAGCAACACTCATTTGTTGATCGAGTGATGTAATTTCCGACTTGATTCTTTCTACATTTGCTTTTAATTGTGCGATTTTTGCTGGATCTGTTGTTGTCATAGATCAAATTATATCACATTTTTCTACTGTCATATGCCCAGTGGAGAATAGCCTGTTTCTGTTTTGGACGGCAAAACTGATCTCCAGCCTTGCAGTTTTTTACAATTTGGCCAATATGTCTTTTTATGGCCTTCCAGCGTTTTATTTGCCTTTCGTCTTCGTCTTTTTCTCTTCTTCCGAGATAATATCTGCAATACCATTCAAACCAACCGCGTGGGTCCATTTCATTTATCCATCCTTTTTTCCTCCAAACAGATAGAGGTTGACTTGCATTTATTTTGAAAAAATTCAATTCCTCGTGTCTTTTTCCGTCAGTTGTAAGTTTTGCATTTTTAAACCAATCTTTTGGATATTCGCTTGGCATATCGCTCATATATTTTCCGCCAAAGACACCTATTTCGAGCATTTCCTTTGGAGAAAGATCCGGGCGAAAATCTGGATGAAAATTTTGACCTTCTTTTTCTGAAATTACAAAAGAATATCCCTTTTGCATTTTGTTATTAACAGAAACAACGTCACCTATTTTGTACATCATGTTTATATTTTAGCACGAATTTTGCTTCGCAAAATTCGTGCTATAATTTTTCTATGATATATCCAAAACTTGGAACAAAAGATTTGCCAAATCCACCACATTGGACAAAAGCCGTCGGTGTTGGAATTGTAGTGATGGGTCTTGCGATGGGCACAGGAGAATTAATTCTCTGGCCACACTTGGTTACAAAATATGGGCTTGATTTATTATGGCTTGCATTAATCGGTATTTCTTGTCAGTTTTTTATAAACCAAGAAGTCGCAAGACATACATTAGCAACAGGAGAAAGCTTTTTTACATCTTCTGCAAGATTAATTAAATGGATACCAATTTTTTGGTTACCCTCTGCAATACTTTTGTATATTTGGCCGGGATGGGCTGGTTCTATCGGAACAACCTTAAACGGACTTTTTGGTTTTGGAACAAATAATTCTTGGGCATATGTCGCCCTTGCTCTGGTACTGATCCTTACCTTTAGTGGAAAAATGGCTTATGGAATGCTTGAAAAAACCCTCAAGATTATCGTTCCACTTTTCTTTTTGATATTGCTCGGTTTTAGTTTCTTTAATATTGATGCAGAGACATTAAAACTTGCAATCAAAGGCTTGTTTAATATCGGAAGTATTCCCGCAGATGTTCCGATGAATACACTTCTTACTGCTGTTGTATTTGCTGGTGCTGGCGGAATGCTCAATCTTTGTATTTCTCTCTGGTATCGAGACAAAGGAAATGGTATGGGTCATTATTCAGGTAGAATAGCAAACCCAATTACAGGAAAAACCGAAGCTGTTTCCCCTATCGGACATACGTTTCCAATAAATGAAGAAAATTTGAAAAAATGGAAAGGCTGGATGCGTTATGTTCGAATTGATCAAGGTCTCGTTTTTTGGCTTCTTGGTTTTCTCACATTAATTTTGCTTTCCTTAAATGCCTATGCTGTACTTACACCAAAAGGTCTAGTCCCAGAAGGTATGCAAATTGCTGTGGTACAAGCAAACATTTTTGGTGATCTGTGGGGAGTATTTGGTTTTAAACTTTTTCTTGTGATGGCATTCCTTATGCTATTTTCAGTTATGTGGACTGTTATAGACGCACTTGCGAGAATTGTTAGCGATATTATATATACAAACACACACCTCGCTCATCCGGATTCAATTTTTAGACATATAAAAAAATACAGTCTTTCGCATATGTATTATGCAATAGTCATTTTTGTTGTTTTGATTGGTGCAATTCTAATTCCACACAATCAACCACTAACATGGCTCACTGTATCAGGAGTTCTCGGGGGTCTCACAATGGCAATTTATACACCACTACTTATTTATCTAAACAATACAAAACTTCCAAGAGAGCTTCGTCCTAACACGATTACAAATATCATAATGACAGCAATATCCTTGTTCTTCATATATTTTGCTTATATTACGATAAAAGGAGTTATCCTAAATATACTTTTTTAGACAATTTTAAATAAAAATACCAAACATTTTTAACACAATACCCGTAAACGGATCCGCAGTTGTACCGTAAACAATTGCCCCACCCAAAAGACCGGTCATCGTAATTGCAAGCAGTGCCAAAACAGAAAGTACCTTTGCAAAAAGGTCAGCATAGAATATTTTTTTAAGAATAGTAAGACCTTTTTTAACATTTACTAATGCTGGTTTTTCAATAATCTGCAGTGACAATATAATTCTAGATAATTCCCCTACAAGCAACGCCCCATAAAGCCAAGTGGCACCGACAGCAAAAGACGAATGCAGTTCGACTAATTTATGACTTGTCCTAACAATATCCTCTGCTACTTCTCCTGTTAAAAGTGCACTAAAAGCACCCAAAACACCTACCAGCAACACAACAAAACCCACGTCCGCCCACGCAATCTTTGGCAACCATTTTTTTAATGGAAGTATTTTTATAATCGAATATAAACACAAGAGAGCTATCGGAAAATGGACAAAAATCGGATGAATATTATACATATTGTTTTATTATTTATGCATATAGATTATCAGAATTAATCGATTAAAAGAAATAGCCAAACACAATTTATTTTCAACACTTTTCTATATAGATACTTTTTTCAAGGTTTAATTTTTCTGTCATATATCTGTCGTGACTAACCACAATTAGCGTTCCTTTATATTCCACAAGACCACTCTCGAGCTCTTCTAGGACTTCGAGATCCAAATGGTTGCTCGGCTCGTCCAAAATTATGCAATTCGGTTTTTTTGCAACAAGTTCCGCAATGAGCAAACGTGAATATTCACCAGGGCTTAGCTGTGATATGTCTTTTTTTACATCTTCGCCGTTAATCCTAAAACGATTGAGAATTTTTCTCGCATCTGTCTCTGGTATTCCAGAAACCGAATTCAAAAAATGCTCGACTGGGTTTTTGCCAATTAAATTTTTTGATCTTTCCTGAGGTATGTAGCCAACAGTTACATCATTTCCTATTTTAATATTTCCAGAATCGTTTTTTATTTCTGAAAGTAGCATTTTAATCAATGTACTTTTTCCCGAACCGTTTGGACCAGTAATATGCAGCCGTTGCCCGTATTGGATTACAAAATTAAACGGACCAATTTCTTTATCACCAATTTTCTTTACGACGTCTTTCAATTCAAACACAATCGTACTTCCTCGTGTTGTTTCAAAATCAATATGTAATGGCAACAATCTTTTTGGCTTTTCTATGTCTTTTGTTTTTTCGACAAACCTTTCCAGCTTTCTCTTCATTACTACAGCACGTCTCGAGGCTCTCGCTTCGGCGTCTCGCAAATCGGCAGCATTTGGCTTTTCCTTTTCGTGAATTGCCAGTTTTTTGATATTTTTTCTCTTTTTTTCAATTTCCCTTACCCAATCGTCTTTTTGTTTTGTCGTACTCTGAAGCTTTTCTTGCTTTTCTGCTTTATCTGAATAATTTTTCCATTGTCTTTCAATTTTGTTTAATTTTTCTATAGCATAATCTGAATATCCTCCGTCGTAGATAAAATTAGTTCTCGTCGTCTCGTCGATTTCAATAATCTTCGAAACTGTTTTGTCGAGAAACATTCTATCGTGAGAAATAATCAAAAAACTTTTATCACTTCCCGTGACAAATTTTTCAACCATAGACAGACCATCCTCGTCCAAATCATTTGTTGGTTCATCTAACAGAAACAGATCAGCAGAAGACGCCATTATAGGTGCAAGTATTTTCTTTGCTATTTCACCACCGCTTTGTTCATCCTGCGATAATCTGACTTGAGGAAAATATTCTATTTTAATATTTTGACCAAAAGTGACAGAACCGGAATCATTTTTAATTTCACCAGCAATTATTTTTAGCAATGTACTTTTGCCAGAACCATTTGGACCAACCAAACCAATTTTTTCTCCTTTGTGGACAGTAAAAGAAACATCCTTTAGGACTTCAAGATCTTCGAATTTTTTTGATAGATGAGTACACGATAAAATAATAGATTGTGCGTTTTTTTGCTTTTGCATACACGAAAACCGCTGCGCGGTACTTAATTTATAATGTTAAGCTATTTTCGTGTTATCATCCCTTTATTATAAATCACCACAGCATTTCGTCAATATTTAGATGATTTTGTAACAGTGCTAATGTTGATATAGAACCGTTCTGTCACAGTGCTAAACCATAACGGGAGAAAGCCATGTCTGGACCTACAACAGACCTCGAGGTGTTGCGTCGACTTGAACTGGAACCACTACCCCTCGTGATTGATGTCTTGGAGGATCAATTTGACTGGGTCTGCAATCTTTTGTTGGACAATATGACCAGGGTAAGCAGAGGTCCTCGTTTCCCTGTTCACCTCTGTGTCCTCTACAACATGATGCAGGCCAGGGGTCACGAGCTATATAAGAATGCTGAGCTTGAACCGCCAAGTTCTTCTTTTGCTCTTTTCCCTTCGAGTGGCCGGGGTATCCTGATCCACACTGATCACGCTCATCAAAAGCACTTGGCCAGCCACCCCCATGACGCGTCGGCGCCGATTCCTCACATCGTGATCAAGAAGGAGAAGTTCTGGGCAAACCAGATTGTCCACTTGGTTATTGATGCCATTGTGGGCGTTCTCATTGCCACAACGGACGATCTGGAACTTACTCCCGATCAATTCCAAGCACTCATGGCTGAACTCAACTACTGGAACAAGATCAAGGAAAAGCTCCTGCCGGTCAGGGCTGACCTGAGGGTCCGCATGGTCTCAGCGTTGCACATGGTGGATCACGACCTGATTGAGCTGAAGTAGTTTTCACCGCACCACCGTTCTCGTCCCCGTGTCACCCGCCCCTCTCACGTAGAGGGGCGCTTTTTATATATATTGTCTTGAAATATGAATGGTGATAGTGTTGAAATAGAACTGTTTTGTCATAGAACACACAACCGAGAAACCACAACTTGCGAAGGAGGACTATATGAGCAATCTCATCGACCACCGTGACTCACGACCCATGGATGGGGTCCGGGAAGTAATGCAAGGACCACTGGAGAGACTTTGCGTAAAGATTCTCTCGAAGAAGACCGCAGACGGTCTTGTTCCGGCACGTCCTTGCTACATTCACCAGCTCATTCAGCTCAGGGCTTGCCTTCTCGACGTCAGGTTCAACGGAAGGCGTAACATGCCGAACAGCATCGGGGCTACCTCGTGTTGGACTGACGACAACGCATCACCAATCACAACGGAGAGTTGCTTTGCATTGTTGCAAACCGCTCGTCGTGATGTGGTAAGTAAGGGTTGGCAAAACCAACAGACGCCAACCATACCTCAGGACGAATTCTCCGCAGACCCCGCTGTACACGAAACCTTGGATGATCTCGTGTCCTCACTTAGGGCCGAGATAGACAAGAACCCCGGTGCATGCCGAAACACCTATCTGGAGATGGAGCGTGCGTATTGGGATGATTACCGCAAAATGGTTCTCACTACGCCGCGCACCGACCTGCCAGATCAGAATGTGAGCCCGATGCACATTCTCCACTGGAAGTGGTTCACTTCCACTCCGGTCTAGGTGTAAACAGGCCTGTCGTTTACTCCTTCGCTTGGTGAGCTAGGAACCACCAAACTGGCGCCCGTTCGTTCGTTTTGCCCCGTTCGTTGTCCATGCCCCTGCACCCGCAGGGGCTAACTTTTTTTAATTTAAATTAGTAGGAGGTAAAACTTCCTGCACTACACCCTGGACAATATCTCCCTCTTCTGGGACAATTGGTTTATGTATTGGGTTACTGCTTTTTGGTAGTAGTATTCTTCGATCTCCACTTTTATCGTAAAACTTTATAGTAACATTCTCACCACCCAACAACGCAATTACCTTATCACCAGTTTCTCCCTTTTCCGAATACCGACAAAGAACCAAATCTTGATCATTGATTCCAGCTATATTCATGGAATCACCAACTGCCCTAACAATAAAATATTTGTATCCAATTTTTATTTTTTCTTTTTTTACCTTAATATAATCTTCTATATTTTCTTCACCCAATAATGGATTTCCGCAAGGCGCAGATCCTACTAACGGTACATTAATATAGTTATTTGCGTATGGAGAAAGTATTTTTTCTTTATTAATATTGTTGCTTTTGATAATTTCTTTAGTATTTTTAAACTTAAATTGATCTTTTAAGTAATCTCTCAAATTTTTATCGACAGCGTAAACATATGTTCCCTTTATACCACGTGTTAATAAAATTCTATAAATATTTTTAATATATTGTTCTAGCTCTAATATATCATGAACACCAGCCCTACCGTTTCTGTCAAAATATTTTTTCTTATCTACGAAGAAAGTTTTACTTTTTGGATCATATCCAAACTCCGGGCCAATTATAACCCCAGCATAATTTAGTCCATATCCCTGCACAGTATGTATACACCCAACTTCATTTATAGCATTTTTTGAATTCATCCAATCCTTAGTTGTTGAGTTCCAAACTGCCTTATATCCATCAATCTCTATGTCGTAATCTTTAGATTTTTTTCTATTGGGCTTTGTATGCCATGGCCAAGCATAGCCAGCAACAACACGAGAGAGACCGTGTTTCGTATTTCTTTCTTTTATGTCATCAAATAATTTTCGTATGTCATCATAAATCTCAAATTCATATTCTCCGAGACTATTGTTTCTTGTTTTTCTAAGATTAAAAAAGTCATCAATTAATTTAATGTAGGCATCACCAGCTTCAATACGCATTTGACCTGTAAGAAATAAATTTTTAGCATTTATTTTTTTGAATTCTTCACTCCTAACCCCAGATGGACCCACTGTTTGTTTTTCATCATAAAAAAATATTTGCTTTTTTGTTTCCTTCAATATCCAATCCAACTCAGTTCCTTCTTTTTTCGACAATCTTAATTTATCATTGTTTTTGTAATGTGAGCCTAAATTTGAAATATTTAAAGGACGATGGAGTCGATGCGCTTCATCTATAATGACCAAATCATATTTACCACCAATTACCTGACTTGGGCTTATTACCATACCAGGTGATAAGCCTTTTATGTTCTTAAACACCTTCTTAATTGACTGGCGCAACTGTGTCATTGGAACAATAATGGCCATAGAAAGATGGCTTGTTTCCTTTTGCTCCTTTAGAAACTTAAGCAGATAAGTAGCCAGTATTGTCTTACCTATACCAGCACCTCCATTAACAATAATTGTGTTGTTCTGGCTACTTACAATATCCGAGAAAATTTCTCTTGAAATTATATACTGATCTTCTGTAAGAGATTTATATGGCGAGTATTTAAATAAATCACTATTCTTCAAGTCATGTAGTGAGTTATGCACAATACCCTTTTCCTGCAATTTATTCCAAGTGATTTCGAACTTAGTCTCATATTTTACCCTATCATAATAATTATGATTTCTTAGACCTCCATTACCATTCTGTAATAAATATTTACCGTCTGCGGAAATATACTGAATGAGCCATGACTCAATATCCAATGTCGCAGAAACATTAAACTCCTCATCTGTTATAATATGAATCTCACTTAGCTTTCTTCTCTCTGGATTTTCATAATGTTGTTTACTTCTATAATAGGCATTTATTGTCTGGCCGATATAAACCTCTTTCTTGTTTTCGAGGACATAAACCACGGGCCAATTTTTTCCAAAATGATAATCCTTAATTTTGTCAAAATTATTCTTATTATATTTAAAGGTAACTATATTAGACATATTACAATTTGTTGTATTTAGTATATTTACCTTTTGCCTTTTCAACCGGATATTTACCTTCGTTGACTTTAATCTTTTTCTCTAGTGCGTCTAACACGTCTATATTGAGATCATGACTCATGAGCAATATCCAGTACAAAACATCTGCCAATTCTTCACCAATATCAGTTTTGTTTGTTACTATATATTTATCCATCACCTCCTTATTCTTCCACTGAAAATGTTCCATGACCTCGGTTGCTTCTAACACCAACGAAAGAGCAACGTCTTTAGGATTATGAAATTGTTTCCAATCCCTAGCGTCTCGGAATGATATAATTCTTTTCGTTAGATCATCGATTTTTTTCATAATGAAGATATAAGATATTTCAAAAATTAAAAGGCTAGGAAGCTAAAATATTATATAAAAGCCATAATTTCCATTCTATTCCACTTTTGGCTATATTACAAACACCAAAAATGCATAGGGCTATTATTACAGCCGTTTAATTCCCCCCCCTTTTTTATTTTTAGAATAGTTACTCTATCAAAGTCTTAATGCTTGCCTTGTAGACTTCGTCTTTTGCTTTTTCTCTTTGTTCTTTTTCTGCAATATGGCTTTCATCGCCGACGACTTGCCCTTTTACTAGATTATCTGATACATACAAAAGACTCGCGCTCGGCACATTAAAATGATTGGAAACAGAAAAGACGGTTGATGTTTCCATTTCGACTCCGTAATACCCCTGTTCTGTCCATGATTTTATATCATCCCAAGTTTCTCCTATCATTGCTTGGCAGGTAATAATAGGGCCATCCCAGATTTTATTTTTAATTGTTATTTTACTCTTTAATTTTTCTGACAAATCACTGTTTGAGTAGTGTTTGTTGTCTTTTACTTCCCTGCCATAAATTCTGGTCGTACTTTCGTCTCCGAAGCTCCATTTTGGTATCAAAAAATCAAGCGAATTCATTTCTGGATATAACCCGCCACAGCTTCCTATGTGAATATTTTTCTTTGATCCAAAAAGGCAAGCTAGATGAGTGTATTCTGAAAGCATTGCTCCACCATAAAGCATAGTAAACCAATATATCTTTCCATTTATTTCAAGTTCGCAAATATGACAAAGAAAACCCGCGAGCATTTTGCTTTTGTATGTGACACCCAATTCGTTCAAGATTTTTTGAATTTCATCAAGATGTTTATGTTCATCCCAAGCGCCATACGAAAGCAAGCCTTCAACGCTGTAATTTAAAGGTAGTCCTAAATGCGATTTGAATTGCTCTGCGGTAAATGATTTGTACATAATATAATGATAGCATAATTGAAAAACTAACAGCGTGATTATTGTTGTTAATTTTTTTGCTTGTTTGATTTTATGAGGTCTAGTTTCTTTTCTCGTCGCCATTTTTTGATTTCAGCTTCCCTTTTTGATGCCGAAGATCTGTCGGGGTACTCTTCTGTATATACAATTTCTGATACTCTTTTTGAGCTGGTGTAGTGTCCACCCTTTCCGTTTTTGTGTTGAGAAAATCTTCTGTCTAAATCATTAGTGATTCCTGTGTATAGCGTGCCGTCTTTGCATTTGAGTATGTAGACGTGATACATGGTTATATCTTAGCATTAAATAACAAGACAACATCCTGTGGCTCGGATGTTTGTCGCTTCGCGAGTTGCCCCTCGCAGTATCTCGGGACGCCTCCCTCACGTCCGTTCGGGATAAATTATTTTCTAAAGCGACAGAGTCGCTAAGAAAATATAGTTGCTGGGGGACTTGGAGTCGAACCAAAATTAAAGGCTTCAAAGGCCTCTGTCCTACCATTAGACGATCCCCCAATAATTACGATTACAAAATACTATATCCTGTCCTTCAAAAATCTTCTACCGAAACCTGACTTTAAATACTTCTCGCGAAGTAGTGCTTTATCTTTATTGGTACAAGCTTCGTAATACACAAGCACAAAAGGTTTTCGGTCTTTTGTTGACTCTACTAACCCAGAGTTGTGTTGTTCAAATCTTCTACGAAGATTTTCTGTATAGCCGATGTATAAGTCGTCATCCTTTTCACTTTTTAATACATAGGTGAAATACATAACTATTTATACCATTACCTGCCCGCAACGCCAAAGCTAGCGTGGCAGGCGGGGACGATCCCCCAATAATTACGATTACAAAATACAAACCTTCTATATACACTCTTTTGAGCAACCCAATATATTTTTTGGTATGACCGGAAAAGCCGGCTAGAAATGTTATACCATAAATCAGCGAATTTTGCGAAGCAAAATTCGCTGTTTTCAAAAAATTTAAACAGAGGCTATTTTTTGTCGCTTTCATCCAAAAGAAGCAATTCGAGAGGCAATTCTGGAATCGGAGAATTCTTTATCATTGAAATCGCTTCGATTGCTTTGATCATTTTTTCAGAATTTAAGATATTTTTCTTGTCTTCTGCAATTTTAGAAAGGTTTTCAAATTCTTCTCCGTATTCTTCTTCGATTTCAGATTTACTTGCCGGTGAAAATCTCAGAAATAGAACAGCTCGCAACCTGGAAAGCACCATTCCACCAAAAATGTTCATTTGAAAACCAGATTCTTTTGCAAGAGAAATTGCTTTTATACCCTTGGCAACATCGTGGGAGAAAAAACTTTCCAAATATTCATATACAAAAGATGTGGCTGTCTCGCCAAGTATCTCTTTTACATTTTCAGAAGTGATTTTTTTCTTGCCAACACTAACCAAAACTTTTTCAAGTACACCAAGAGTATCTCGAAAGGCTCCCCCGCCCGCAGACGCAATTAAATGAGCTATTTCCGGAGATATATCTACCCCTTCTTTTTTTGCAACATCAATAACGGCTTTTTGCAGGATTTTTTTGCCTGGTTTTCTAAATTTATATACCTGACAGCGAGAAATTATCGTATCTGGCAATTTTTCCATTTCAGTAGTAGCGAGAATGAAAATGATATGAGCAGGAGGTTCTTCGAGAGTTTTCAAAAGAGCATTAAAAGCTTCTTTTGTTAACATATGAGCTTCATCGATTATATAGACTTTGTATGGCGAAGAAACCGGAACGGTCTGTACAGCTTCGCGCATTGCTCTAACGTCATCTATCCCTCTATTTGAAGCAGCATCAAGCTCATATAAATCTACGTCTTTTACATCAATTTCTCTTGCAAAAATTCTTGCAATACTTGTTTTTCCTATTCCCTTGGATCCAGCAAATAGATAGGCGTGAGCAATTGATTTTGATTTTATAGATTGCTTTAGAGAATCAACAATATGGTCCTGTCCTATTACATCATTAAATGTTTGTGGTCTGTATTTTCGATAGAGCGCAATATGTGTCATACAGGTAAGTATATTTGAAAAAGGCTTTTTTTGAAAGGTTGAAGCCGGCCTGTGGGAGGGCCGGCTCAAGAAACTCGATCAGAGTGAGGGTGGGAGAAAATCATTCGTCGATGTCTGGTTCACCCACATCGTAACCAAGACCTTCTGCGTGTTTTGCTTCAATTTCTCCACACGCAAGTGAAGGTTTGGGAAAGAAAGGAATCTCCTCTCCTTCGTCATCAACATCTGAAGGCGGCTTGCCCGTAGGCAAAACGATTACCCGGCTGTTCATTTACGATGTCCTCGTTAGAGTGAATGTGCGGTGCTATATTTATTAAAACACAGTCATTCTCATTTTTCAAGACCAAACTTTCTGTTTGCCAAAAAATCTTCTATTATTTCTTTAATTTCTTTTGCGTTATTTGTTTCCATCAATTTTGCACGCAATTCTTTTGCTCCATCAAAATCACTTGCATAAGCTTTAAAGTGTTTTTTCATAATTGCAAAATTTTTTATTCCAGCAAAATCTTTTTCAAATTTTTCTGTGTGTTCAATTGCAATTCTCAATTTTTCTTCGAGAGTTTTTTCTTTCAAATTAAAAACTTTGCCGTTACTAAAATACTCTTTTCTTTTTTCTAAATCTTCGAAAAGCCAGGGTTTTCCAAATATTCCCCTGCCTATCATTACACCATCTGCACCTGTTTCTTTTGCAAGCTTCAAAGCATGTTCTGGATTTTCTACATCACCATTACCAAAAATGAGGGTCTTTGATCCAAGCTCGTTTCTAATTTCCACAGCTCTCTTTACCCTCTCCCATCTTGCTGGAACCTTGCTCATCTCCTTTCTGGTGCGGGCGTGAACAGTCACAACAGCTGGACCCTCGGATAGCAAAACCGGTAGCCATTCTTCTAATATGTCTTTGTTATATCCTAGACGAGTTTTTACAGAAACAGGCAGTCCACCTGCACCCCTTATCGCAGAGCGAATTATTTCTCTCGCTTTTTCTGGAGTCTTTATCATTGCCGAACCGCAACCCTGCTTTTCTATTGACCTATCAGGACAACCCATATTTATATCAATCCCATCAAAACCCAATTCATTTGCGAGGCGTGAAGCTTTTTCCATATATTCTGGATTCGAGGTAAATAGCTGAAGAACGATTGGTTTTTCTTTTTCTCCGTAGACCAAATCGTATTTCAATTTTTCATATCCTCCACGAAAAAGTCCGTCTGCCGAAACGAATTCCGTCCAGATTGCATCTGGTTTTCCATATTTTGAAATTACTGATCGAAAAGCACTATCAGTGACATCTGCCATCGGTGCCAAAACTATTGCTGGTTTTTTTATATTCACCCAAAAACCCAGATTTATTTTTTCTGGAATATTTAGCTTTTTGTTTTTTGATTTGAGTATGTTCAAAAGTGATTCAAACATGATTGATTTATAACATAAAAAAATAAAACCCGCTTGGGTTTATGTGATTTGGCACAAATAGTAATGCCCCCTATCGCAGCCTGCCTCTTGGCACGCGAATTGGGGGCAATCTACTTCGGAAACCATGGCGGTACCAGTTCATGATACTCTCCTTGGTTAGAACCTGTTTGGTTGACCGGGCCCGGCGGGATGCCGGAGCCGATCAGGCGGGGGTCAGGATGGCGCCGACGAAGGTGGTCGTATAATCCGAACTGGTTTCGATCATCTTCATCTTGCTGGGATCACTCATTGCCAGTGCTCCGTGGTAGGAACTTGGAGAGCAGTTGCATTGCTTGGTCAAGCGACCAAAATCAACAACGCAACTCTCTTTGTTGTTAATGATAACACAACCATTTTATTTGTCAAGTAACAAAAAAGGCGGTTCACCTCCCCTCTCCCAAGTGGACCGCGTGGTCGAGGGGAGAGGCTTGGTGAACCGCCGGGGCACGGGTGGTGTGGAGTCGGGTTTTGACTTGAGCTGATACTCTGGCCTTGTTTGGAAATGGGGCGAACGAGATTCCCCAATGCCACCCTCTGACCTTTGTCTCAACCCAGCATTTGCCAGTACAGGCTTGTTTGCGACGTCACACCGTCAAGGAACTGAAATAAGATATTATTTATTTTTATTCCATTGTCAATTACCTAGCCCTTAAATTCATAAGTCATACCTGCCTGCAAATCACCATTCATAATATCTCTTGCAACGGCAGATTCTATTTTGTCTTGGATTGCTCTGTTTAATGGTCTTGCACCGAACTGAGGATCACTTCCTTCTTTCACTAAAATATCTATCGCCTCCTCTGTAACTACAAAATTTATACCCTGATCACGGAGTCTCTCGCCGAGCTTCTCTAACATTATTTTTGCAATATCTCTTAGCTGAGCATCCGAAAGTGGATGAAATAGTATTACGCCATCAAAACGGTTGAGTAATTCTGGTTTGAAAGATTTTCTCTTGATTATTTCATCAATTATTTCTGTTTTCTTTTGAGAAATGTTTTGTCCATTTTTTGTATATTCCCATAGCAAATCACTACCGGCATTTGTCGTTGCGATAAACAACATATTTCGAGCATTAACCTTTGTTCCTAAGGCATCCGCAAAAACACCTTCGTCCAATATTTGCAAAAATAGATTTAGTACTTCGGGATCAGTTTTTTCGAATTCATCAAGCAGAAGCACTCCGTGTGGATTTTCTCTAATTAATGTCGTAAGAACACCTTTGTCACCAGAAAGAGAGCCGATCAATCTATTGATTGCATCTGGTGTGTTATATTCTGACATATCTAACCTCAAAAGTTTTTTACTGCTTCCAAACAAGGCTTCTGCAAGAGCTTTTGATGTTTCTGTTTTTCCGACTCCTGTTGGTCCGAGAAATAGGAAAGAACCAATAGGCCTGTTCTGGCTCGAAATACCAGATCTATTTCTGCGGAGAGCATCGCTAATTGCTTTTACGGCTTCTTTTTGTCCGATGACTCTTTTTGAAATAATATCTTCGAGATTTGAAAGTTTTTCTTTTTCAGAAACTGTGGCTTCGCCTACTGGTATACCAGTTTTTTCTGTAACCATCTCATATACATCACTATCCAAAACAAGAATCTGTTTTCTCATTTCCATTCGCGGAGCAAGTTCAGAGAGAAAATCAGCCACTTTGTCTTCGGGAGAGCCATCCATATAATATCTTTCGGCAGAAGTGACTATCGCCCGGAGCGACTGAAATGTAAAAAATATTTTTTGTTTACTTTCTATATACAATGCTCTATCCAAAAGAATTCTGAGGAGAGCTTTTTCGTCTATGCCGGCAACTTTTATTACTTCAAATCTTTTTACTACTGTTTCGTTTACACGAAGATATTTTTCAAAGCCGTTTTTATCCGAAAGAGAAATGACCTGCAAATATGAACCTGCAATATAGTCGTCGATAATATCCATAACATTTACACCGACAGCATATGCACTAGCGACAAAAGCAACGAGGTCATCTATTAGAATGATTACATTACCGGCTTTTACGGCTTCGTTCATAACTTTAATGATTTCATTCTCTAAAGCATTTTTACTGCCGTTGTTTGCAATCAAGAGCTCGTAATCGAGAGAGACAATTCTCTTGTGTTCGAGAGGCGTGAGAACGGTTCCTTCTTCTATTTCTTTTGCAAGTCCATTTATAATATCTAGATTTGGCCTGCCATATTCAGAAACCAAAAGAGCGTTTGCTTCGTCGCTTTTTGCAAGTACCGCCTCTATTTCGTTTATTTCATCTTTGTATAAATCAAAAGAAGCAGAGGAAACTCTAGGCAAAATATCTCGTCCATATTGTTCGAGGCTATATGTCATACCATACGCCCATTTTTTTCCAATTCCCTTTGCTCTCGCCATATTGTCTATATTCCACCATCTCTCGTATTTTTTTCTGGCATGGTACATTCTCTCTACCCAATCACTGCATCCTATTACATCTTCTTTTTTAATATTTTTTGATAACAGGAATTGAGAAAATTCTTTGTCATTTTCCATTATTGCACCAACAAAAGAGCCGAGTGATAAATTATTTTGTTTTAATACAAATTCGTCAGAAGAAAGAGGGTCTTTTCGCTTTGAAAAAAATTCTTCAATTTCGTCTTTTGATATACCGAGCCTGATTAATATTGATTGACCAATTTTTGATTCGAGAAAACTCTGGGTTATGTGATTTTCATCTGCTCGCAAAATTACTTCTGCCAATTCATATGGCATTTTAATATCTTCCGATCCTCCCAAGACGCTTTTTTCAGATTTGAAATAATGGGAATAGAAAAAAGATTCCAGAACAAAAAACAAAGACCACATCGAGCCAGACAAAAGCAATGTGCCCAAAAGCCTATCGTTTACTTCAAAGAAAATTCCGAGTGATAGAAAGGAAATCATGACTGTTAAATAGAAAAACGCACGTTCAAAGAATTTTCTATTTTTATGTGACAGAACTTTTTCCATTGTGACTAATGGAGAATAGAATTTTGCGAGGTTTTTTAATTGTTCAAAATTCATATAATTTTTGCTATTCCAATTATAATTGCTGTGACAAAAAGTAATGGATAAATTATCCAGAGAATCAAGACAATGACACCAAAGACACAAGCCAAAAATGTAGCAACAAGACCGACGATTATGATAATCGAACGGAGGGTCATTCCCACCAAACGCATCATTGTATTTACTACAAATGCAGAAAGATTGTCAGTGATAGAAAATCCTTTTTTGTAATTCTCGCCTAGTCTCTCAAACCTATAAAAAAAAGTTCGCGTTAAAAGCGGTACCGAGAAAAAATTGAACACAAACCAAACGAATTTTTTCCATATTTCAAAACCATCTTTTATGGCAGTTGTGTAGTGCCACCATATATATAGAAAAAGAACGCTAAGGAAATTCATTGCCTATATATTATATCCTAAATAGAACTTTCTGTATTAGACTTTTCCCCACCCTGTTTTTCTTTGTAATAAATCTTTTTTCCAAAACGAGCATCGACATATTCGAAATCAGAATTTTTAATGAAATCCAGATTCTGTGTAATAAATATATCTAAATAGCTTTGAGTAGTTTCTATTGATCCGTCAAAATCAACACGAAATTCTGTGCCATTTTCAATATAGAAATAATAATCAGAATTACCCATAAAAGATATTTCTTTTACTGGCATTTCTATAACCTTGAAAAATTCGATCATATCTTTGATATTTTCCATATCACCATCAGCCCAATAAGAACCGATTGGATTGTCTTTGTTTGCCCCGTTGCGGAAAACTATAAAAAAGTTTTTTGGGTCGTAATCAATTGCTCTAAAAATGTACCCGCTCTCATCTGTATAGAAACATTTTTGGCTATGACACCACGCAAAAAATGGCGTGTATTCTTTTATGCTTATATGTAAAACTCTCTTTCTATCAACAGAAACCGAAGCCTCCATTATTCTGCTGTCTA
Organism: uncultured Candidatus Saccharibacteria bacterium; assembly: GCA_965230995.1. Lineage (GTDB taxonomy): Bacteria > Patescibacteriota > Minisyncoccia > Phycocordibacterales. Next base: position 491,278 of record OZ246398.1, on the reverse strand, counting down.
AAGAAAGAATATTTTCTATTATTTTTTTATCTGGATAGACAATTACATTGTCTTTGGGAAAAAAGAAAAGATATTTTCCAGATATAGTTTTCCTAGCCTGTGAAATAATAGAATCAGCTTGCATTGTTTCTATTCCGGATACAGAAATATCAGAAATTGAAAGTTTTGGTGTTTTCAGAGCAAAAATTATGATCGCAACAAAAGCCAAAACACAGAGAACCAAAAACCAAAAAAATATCTTTTTTCTTCGTCTCCTGTTTTCAGCGTTCTTGCTTTTTTTTGACTGTATTGTCGGTTGCATAATATTAGACTGCTTTGTTTATCATTTCTCTTCCATACATATATTTTTTTAATACGTCCGGAATTTTTATCAGAGAAAACTTTTCATCTGCAAAATATTCGCAAAGCAAAAATAATATTTTTTCTATTTTAATTTGTGCGTTGCATTGATGTACGAGATCATTGCCCCCGTCCACACGGCGGACTCTTGTGGCAAGTCTTCTCGATTCAAAACTGGTAGTTAATCCGACATCACATACATCGATATATTTCTCTGAATTAGGCGACCAAACAGCGATTGATATGGCTCTGTTTTGCGCCAAAGACAAACTGTGTGCTGGCATAAGTTTTACTTCACAAGAAAGTCCGAGTAAAGATAAAATATTTTCTACGTTATGTGCTAAAAATTCATGCTCTTGGATAGAATATTCCGGTAGACTAAAAGACCTAAGTTCAATATTTTGTTCCTGCAATGAAAAATTTTGTTTGTCTTTTTCTAATATTCCAGATTGAAGTGACAAAACATATCTCTGTGGCAATTCATCTTCTTCGAGGGTGTTGTCCATTAAAATTGCTGGGGAGATCGCATCTGTATCCACAAGATTTTCTTCTTCTGTAGATATCTTTTTATTATCTGATTCGTAGGCAGTTCTCTTTAACACGACTTTTTTCGCAAATGGAAAAATTTCTATTGTTTCAAAATTTCTAGGGTTAATATCATAACCACTTTTTTTGATAACAGAATCAATAAATTCTCCAGATGAAAGCTTTTCGCTAATGAAAGCAAATAAAGAATTCCTCAAAAGTATATAATCATATTTTCTGACCAATCCATTAGAAGAAACATTTTTTAGAATCGATTCATCCGAGAGTCCTACCAAGGAAGCGATTTCTTTTCCGCTTTTTTCTATTTTTGCTTTCTTTTCGCCGTTTGTCCTGATTAATCTAGGAGAAACATTTTTGTCCCCCATAGGTGTATCGGGAGAAATTATATTTGGAACATCCATCATTCCCTTGATATATCTTTTGTCTATTTCTGAGAGCTCGGCAGTTAAATCAGAAATAAGTTTTTCTATCATAGACTTTTTCTGCGATGGGTCGTTTGCAGAGATTAGTGCGAGAGATTCCTTGGCGTCGCTAATTTTTTGTGAAATATCTTTTCTCTTTTGAGAAAGCTCTATCAATTCGGAAAGCGGGACAGATAATTTGATACCTTTTTGTTTTACGGCGTTTTCAACGATGTCTTTATGTTCACGTATAAATGCAATATCAAGCATATTGTTTTCTTATTGTGATATTATATAGCAAAAATCGATCATCTCATATTATGTCATATCGAATTGAAAACATTACAAAAGAAGAATTACCAGAAGAGTTATTCGAAATAACCGAACCTCCTAAGAACCTCTATTATGTCGGAACAAAACCAATATTGGAAAACAAGCGGTTATGTGTTGTCGGTTCGAGAAAATACAGCCCGTATGGAAAAGAAGTTTGCGAAAAACTAATTTCTGGTTTGCGTGGATTCCCTATTACAATAGTTTCTGGCTTGGCTATCGGTATAGACACAATCGCACATAAAAGTGCAATACAATCTGGTTTGCAAACTATTGCAATTCCAGGGTCAGGGCTCGATCCAAAAGTTATTTACCCGAGAAATAACAGAGGTCTTGTAGATGAAATAATAAAAAATGGAGGAGGGCTTTTTTCTGAATTTGAACCAATGCAAAAAGCCCTGCCATGGACATTTCCACAAAGAAACAGAATTATGGCAGGTTTCTCTAATGCAGTTTTAGTGATCGAGGCCGAAGAAAAATCTGGAACATTAATCACGTCTAGATTAGCAACAGATTACAACAGAGATGTTTATACCGTGCCTGGTTCAATTTTTTCACCGAATTCTTCTGGACCACATATGTTGATTCGGCTCGGAGCTACACCAATAACAAAATCGGAAGATATTTTAGAGGCGCTCGGTCTTGTTTCAGAAAATAAAGAACAAATAAAAATTAAATTTAATCTAACTGCTGAAGAAGAAAAAATACTTTCTATGATTTCTACACCTATTTCAAGAAATGAAATTTTGAGATTATCACCATTCGGAGCAAGCGAAACACAAGCAATTTTGATGTCACTTGAAATAAACGGAGCAATAGAAGAAAGAATAGGTTTGATACAAAAAATTTGACTTTGAAAATGAAAGTGGTGTTTAATTACGGAGAAGTTCTTTCAACCACCCTACACCAACCAAGTGAGGCAAAAATGACAGGCACGATCAGGCTCTTGTTGTTCACCATACACAAGAATCAAGGAAGAATTGTGTTTTTGAGAAGGAGACCCGAGTTCGATTCCCGAAAGAGGAAAAGTGGCTACATAGCCAAAGACCTTCCGGGTGTCCTCGAACTTTCGCTCGTCTGCGATATCAACTATGCGAAACTTTGTGCTGACGACGACAAGGACCCGATCAGAGACAGGCTTGTCAGAGAAGCGGCAGGGCTCTTTGGACAATCTGTCGCCGAGAGGCTCTCCAAGCATGGCTTCAAAAGAGGAAAAATACCACACGGAGCTCTGCACCTCAGATACGCAATGAGGGTTGAACATCGTGAACTGAGTCAAGTCTCCCGAATGTGCGGGCTCGTACCCATCACAGCAAAGACCGTGGGGGATCTCGTTCCCGTCGAAGAAAACGGGCAAGGAACATTGATTGCCCCAGCCTCGGTATCAACGATGTACCCAACAATCAAGGGAGATCTCGAGTTCGTGAAGCGAGTGCTTTCGAGGCGATCTGCGCTGGTGGGCTAGGTGGTGCGGGTGCGCGGGAACGAAGTTCCCGCGCACCCTGTGTTTTTATATAAACTTGCCAAAAAATTTTTTTAATGCAAAGCTAGATTAAATACATAGACACTTGACCATTTTCATTTTTAGTTATAAACATTGAATTTATGAAATTATTAATCGTCGAGTCACCATCCAAAGCAAAGACCATAGAAAAGTATTTGGATCACAAATTTACAGTCCGTGCATCTGTCGGTCATGTTCGAGATCTTCCTAAAAGCAATAAGAAAGCTCTTGATATAGAAGGTGGCTTTATCCCCCACTACGAAATATCAAAAGGAAAAGAGAAAGTAATAAAAGAATTAAAAGATCTCGCAAAAGAATCTGAAGAGGTTGTACTCGCAACCGACCCCGACCGAGAAGGTGAAGCTATTGCATGGCACATCAAAGAAGCCCTTGGACTTAAAGACCCGAAAAGAATCGTTTTTCATGAAATTACAAAAGATGCCGTAAACGAAGCACTAAAAAATCCAAGACAGATTGATAACAACCTAAAAGAAGCGCAAGAAGCAAGAAGAGTTCTCGATAGATTGGTTGGTTACGATCTCTCTGGTTTGATTTGGAAAAAAGTTCGATATGGACTTTCTGCTGGAAGGGTTCAATCGCCCGCCCTTAGAATAATTATGGAACGAGAAAGAGAAATCAGAGAATTCAAACCTGAGACTTTTTGGACTATCTCTGCTCTTACTAAAACAAACGAAAAGGTTGACTTGCCTTTAATCTGTTCGATCGAACCGAGAGAAAAATCCGAAGTAGATACCATAGTAACCTTAGGAGAAAAAGGTCCTTGGGTTGTTTCTAAAGTAAAAGAAAGCGAAGCAAAAAGAGCACCCAGACCCCCTTTCATTACATCTACATTACAGCAAACTGCCAGCTCTAGATTAGGATACGCTCCGTCTAGAACAATGATGCTCGCACAAAAATTATACGAAGCCGGACACATAACATATATGCGAACCGACAGCACAAATCTAAGCTCGCAAGCAATCGGACAGATAAAAGCAGTTGTTGAAAAAAATTACGGAGCAGATCTTTTTGAATCTCACGTTTTTAGCAAGAAAAGTAAAAATGCTCAGGAAGCCCACGAAGCAATCAGACCAACTGATATGTTCAAAATGTCCGCTGGAAGTACCGAAGAGCAGAAAAAATTGTACAAATTGATTTGGATGAGAGCCGTTGCTTCTCAGATGAAAAATGCTCTCGTAATGAGAACAAAAATAGAAGTACAAGTCGCCGAAGGAAAGATTCCAGATTTTGTCGCAAATGGTTCAAGAGTTCTTTCTCCCGGATGGCTTCTTGCAGATCCCGCAGCCAAAAGCGAAGACGTGAATTTGCCAAAAGTTTCTGTCGGTGAAAAACTAACTTTTGTTGCAATTAGTACAGAAGAAAAACAAACCACCCCACCCCCAAGATATTCCGAAGCTGGGCTCATAAAAGAATTGGAAAAAAGAGGAATCGGACGCCCTTCTACATATGCTTCTATTATAAAAACTCTTGTCGACAGAAATTATGTAGACAAAGTTCAAAGAGCTTTAGTGCCAACAGACACAGGAGATGTTGTGAGCTCTTTCCTTGAAAGCAATTTCCCTTCATACATTAGCGACTCTTTCACTGCCGAAATGGAAGATGAATTAGACGAAATCGCAACTGGAAAGCGAACATATGTTAAAACACTTTCTGATTTCTACAAACCATTTTTAAAAGAAGTCAAAAGCAAAGAAAAAATGGAGAAAGCTACGAATATGGGAGAAGCCCCTGCTGAATTCCCGTGCCCTAAATGTGGCAAAGGAATGATAATCAAGCTCGGAAGAAGCGGAAAATTTATGAGCTGTTCTGATTTTCCAGAATGTAGCGGTGCAAGGACAATAGAAGGAAAAGAATTGGAGGGACCAAAAGAAACAGGGGAAAAATGCCCCGAATGTGAAAAAGGTGTTTTGGTTGAAAGAGATGGAAAATACGGACGATTCATTTCTTGTAGTAATTATCCGAAATGTAAATTTATAAAAGAAGACCCGAACGAGGTTAAACGAAGATCAACTGGTGTTAAATGCCCCGTTTGTGGCAAAGGCGAAATGACAGAAAGAAAAGGCCGATTTGGAATATTTTATAGCTGTTCAAATTATCCAGATTGTAAGAATGCAATAAAAGCAAGACCGACAGGTGCAATATGTCCTCTATGCAATAGTCTCATGATGGATGGGACAAAAACAATACCGGAAAGATGCTCAAATAAAAATTGTCCCAATCATAATCCTCATAAAATAAAGAAGTAGTATGAAAGGCAAGCAAACTGCTTTGCTTGCCAAATTGTTTTTGCCTCGCGGAGATATGTCGTACGAGGGTTACGAGTACGAAGTTTTTTCTTCTTTACTCTCCCCCGTTTTTTATCTAATATGAGACTATGCAGAATCTAAAGAAGGAAATTGTCCTAAAGGATATTATCCTCGCATTAAAAGAACCAACAGACAGCGATATTGCTTTGATTACCAAAGCACATGATTTTGCACGTGAGGTTCACAAAGATCAAAAACGTTTTTCTGGTGAACAATATTTTGTTCACCTGCTTGCAACGGCATATAATTTAGCTCTTCTCGGTATGGGTGCAAACACAATTTCTGCTGGTTTTTTGCATGACTGCATAGAAGATGTAAATGTACAAAAAGAAACTATAGAAAAAGAATTTGGCAAAGAAATACTTTTTTTGATTGAAGGTGTAACAAAACTTGGAAAAATTAGATACAAGGGATCAGAGAGACATAATGAAAGTCTGAGAAAGCTTTTTATCGCGACTTCGCAGGATATTCGTGTATTGATTATTAAACTTGCAGATAGATTGCACAACATGATGACTCTGGAACACGTGCGACCAGAAAAACAATTAAGAATCGCAACAGAGACACTACAGATATATGCCCCAATTGCATATAGGCTTGGAATTAGAAAACTCTCTCGTTCTCTTGAGGATCTATCTTTCCCATACGTCTATCCAGAAGAATACACGAAGACAAAACAACTATTAAAAGAAAAAAGCAAAGCCACAGAACACAGTCTCGATAAGTTTCAAAAATCTCTACACAAAACTTTAGCTGAGAATAATTACTCTCATATCAAAATGGACTTTCGTACCAAAGGCCTATATAGTCTTTGGTTAAAATTAAAGAGAAAAGACGGTGATATCGAAAAAATATACGACATCAACGCCTTGCGTGTTTTAGTGCCGACAGTGTCTGATTGCTATCAAATTCTCGGTATTATTCATGGTACATGGAGACCCCTTCCTGGACGTATAAAAGATTACATTGCTTTTCCAAAACCAAACGGATACAGAAGTATTCACACTACAATTTTTACTGGTGATGGAACAATAGTCGAAATCCAAATCAAAACTGAAGAAATGTATCGCGAGAGTGAATACGGTATTGCATCGCATATTACATACAAAGAAGGAAAGAGAATAAACACAAAGGCAAAAACTAGTTTTGCTTGGGTAAAATATTTGCTACAAAAAAGAAGCGATGATACAAATACAGACGACAAATCTGCCCACACACCACAGTGGATAAAAGAATTGGTTGAATATCAAGAACACAACAAAAACAACGACCTCTATGAAGAAGATCTGAAAGGTGATTTTTTGAAAGAGAGAATTTTTGTGTTTACTCCAAAAGGCGACGTGGTTGATCTCCCTATTGATTCGACTCCGATTGATTTTGCGTACAATATCCATTCTGACATTGGCGACAAGGCCGTGGGTGCAAAAGTAAATGGAAAATATACCACCCTATCTACAAAATTACACAATGGCGACATTGTAGAAATAACAACAAGATCAAACGAAAAACCAAATCTAAAATGGCTTGATTTTACAAAGACAGCAATTGCTCAAAGACACATTAGAGGCTATTACAACCTGCCTCCCCGAAAACACAAAAAAGCATCGGATAGAAAACCAAAAGATACTAAATAGAGAAATTATCTAGAGAAAATGTTTCTTCTTCCTCTCGCTTAACTGGCTTTGGTTCTTCCTTTTTTTCTAGTATAGGTTGATCCGCCTGAGGTTCTTTTGCTGTTTCTACAGGAAAGTCTTTAGAACCAACTATTTCACTTATTGCTTGTTCAACAGGTACTGCTGGTGTGGCATTTAAAACAGATATTGGTTTTCCGCCATTTTCAATAAACCTATTTATCATATCATCTTTAGATTTCTTTGTTTCAGTTTTTACCAAATTCATAATCATCTGCAAATCTTCTTCTGAAAAGAAATCAATTAATATTTGTCCTCCATTTGGTTTTTTCTCGATATGGACTCGAGTACCAAAAGATTCGGAAAGTTTTTCTTCGTATTCCATTATTGAAGGATCTGGAAGAGATTCCTTTTTACGAGAACGTTCATGAGCAACCCTACGAGCGACAAGCTCCGCATCTCTAACTGTAATTTTCTTGTAAAGAATTTCTTTAAACAAAGTCATCTGTTCTGCTGGTTTGTCTGCAAGCATCAAAAGAGGTCTAGTGTGACCTTCGGATATTTTTCCTTCTGCAAGCGCCTTCAGACATTCTTCGGGTAAATTAAGAAGTCTCAATGTGTTAGAAACATATTCCCTACTTTTGCCGACTTTTTCAGCAATCTTTAAATGAGTCATTCCGAATTCATCTGCAAGCTGTCTGAATGCTTTGGCTCTATCAACAGGGTTGAGATCCTCTCGTTGCAAGTTTTCGATAATCGCAAGTTCAAGCTTCATCTGGTTGTTTTCTTCGCCTGTTTTTATTAGACAAGGAACTTGCGTTAGACCTGCGAGCCTCGATGCTCTGAGTCTTCTTTCTCCCGCAATCAATTCATATTCAACAGCAAGACCACCATCGGGCTTTACGACTTCGTTTCTGGTTACAACAAGAGCCTGCAAAACGCCATATTGTCTAATAGAATCTGAGAGGCTTTTCAGCTGTGCTTCATCGAATTCTTTTCTCGGCTGATATGGATTTGGTTTGATTTTGTCTACTTCTATCCAAAATATTGAATCATTATAAAACTGTGACATACAAAATTTGATTAGGCATTATTTCCTTTTATTAGCATATATTATCACAATGTGAGACAGCTACAAAATGTTGGGTTCAAAAACGGCACTGGATTTTTAGTAGATTTTTAGTACACTGTAACCTATGCCGAAGTGGCGGAATTGGTATACGCGCACGACTCAAAATCGTGTCTCGCAAGGGATGAGGGTTCAAGTCCCTCCTTCGGCACAAACAACAAACCGCGTTATGCGGTTTTTGTGTGACGAAGAGAAAGGTTCGGGGAACCTTTCGTGAGGGACTGAAGCCCGATTGTGCATTTTTCTGGAGTGGAACGAACAGAAAAATCCAATCGGGGTACTGAACCTGTAAGGTTCAAGTCCCTCCTTCGGCACCAAAAACATTAATCTCAGACACGAAAGTGTCTGGGATTTTTGTTTTTAGTGTTCTAATCATATCATTTGCGATAATCACCTTCAAAAATGAAAGCGGAGAATGAAGCCTACCACCCGACTCTGGATCACCCTCGGCGAATATTTGAAAATGTCCTGACGATTCCGATTCGGTGCTCGTTTTTTGCAAAACATGAACAACTTTCTTTTCTCGCCCGCCGGAGAGACCTAGGGAGAAATGCTGTTTTGGTTTCCGTCAGTTTTGGGTTGGGGGCGGGTGTGAAGGAACTAAATACAGTTTATTACAATATCTAAAATTTGGATATTGATTATTTGGATAGACAATGTTAGTATTATGACAAAGTCAATTAGAACAAAGGAATATGCCTATTTCGTGGAGCGTTTAAGAAAAGCTAGAATTGAATCAGGTTTGACACAGGTTGAAGTCGCAAAAAAATTAAAACGGCCGCAATCTCATATTTCAAATGTTGAATCAGGACAGCAAAGAGTTGACGTAGTCGAACTTCAAACTTTTGCCAAGATTTATAATAAAGATGTCGGATATTTTATTAGATAATTTTTAAAATAACATGCATTGTGATGAATGTGGAAAGGAAAATCGTGAAGGTAGCAAATTTTGTCGTTCTTGCGGTGTTTCTCTAGGAGCAGAATCTGTTAGTTCTAGTGAAAAGAAAAATACAATAACAGAATTTAAACTTAATTGGAAAAATCCAATAGTGACTTATATTATTGGTGTTGTAGTAGTTATTGGACTTTTATATGGTGGATATAATGCGAACGCCTATATTAAAATCTCATCAAAAATTAACACCGCAGAGAAACTTCAAAGAAATAAAGATTATACTGGCTCATTGAGCATATTAAATACTCTAGATTCAAATTATGGCACTGAAAACCAGAAAAAAGAGATCGCAAAATTAAAAGAAGATAATCAAAAATTTTCTGATTACAAAACTCTTTTTGATAATACGGTAGCAAAAATTAGTTCCACATCTACTGTTAAAGATTTAAAATCAGCACAAACAGATTTACAATCTATATCTTCAACCTATCCAGATTATAATAACGTCCAAACAAAATTAACAGAGATTGGAGGCTGGTTAATGACAGCCTTAGAAAATGATTCTGCAGCAAGTAAGGCCTTAGCAGAAAAAAGTCGCCAAGCTGCTGCCTCAGCACAAGCCGCAAAAGATAAAGCGGAAGCAAATGCTCAAGCGGCAATAAGTAGTGCAAATACATTAGCTGACCAAGCACGAGGAGAAGAGGTTCTAAAATCTTTTTCAAATCAATTACTTTCTATACGTAATAGCTTTAGTAAATCAGTAGATGACTACACTTCTTACTTAAATGCTTATAACAAAGGTGACTATAGTCTGGCATCAGTTTATGCGGGTGCTGTTATTAATGGTTGTTATGCAGTTCAAACTAATTCAAAAAATCTGAGAGACAACTTTACAGGATTACCTTCTTCTTATAAAAACGCATCCATAGACATGGAGTGGGCTGGTTATTATTTATGCGAATCAATTGACAGCTGGTCTGACCGTGACTATAGCTCATCAAAAAATGAAGCAAATAAAATGCTTGATTATTATTCTCTGGTGGATAACTTTTTAGGCATATAAAATGAGAGTTTTTTGTGACAATTGTGGAAATGAATTAGAAAATAACAGCATTTTTTGCGATGAATGTGGTAAAAAGTTTGATAATCGTGAATCAACAATAAATATTATTTTAATATTATCGAACTTTCTAAAACTTTGTAAGTCTAAGGTCAAAAATAATCGTAACATTATAGGATCATCAGTACTGATTATCTTTTTATTTTTATTTTTATTTTTATTTTTATATTTGTCATATAATAAAACTCAAAATACTATAAAAGAATTACAGGAAAGCCAAAATAAACTAAATAATATTACTGCTTCTACAACAGAAGAATTGCGTCTTCAAAAAATAGAACTAGCAAAGAAAGAGCTAGAGATAAGTAAACTAGAAACTAATATAAAAAATTCAAGTATAGTTACTATTAATAATAATTCTACAAATAATATTTTGTCTTCAATATCTCCGTCTATCGTTAAAATATTTTGCTCAGCTGACTATAGCGGTGATGAGATACAGTCAGGCTCCGGTGTTTTATATAAAACATCTACTTCTAATCTTCCAACTTATTTTGTTGAAACAAATCTACATGTTACACAACCAGATGACAACTCTTCACCTTTATGTATTTTTGCTCTATATCCTGATTACAAAAATCCACAAAATTACTTATTATATGAAGTTTCTGATTATAAGACATATAAATATGGAGCTGATTTTATTTATTTAATTCCTAAGATTACATCTGGAGAAAATTCTGGTACATTAGCTGACTTAGCTAAATATGCAAAAAATAAAACCTCCAATACTTATTGCGCTTCTTCAAATATAGGCGAACATATTTCAATATTAGGATACCCTGGTGTTGGAGGTTCTTCGCTCACAGTCACTGATGGAATTGTTTCTGGTTTCGAATACTATGGTGGGTTTCGTTATATAAAAACGTCTGCAAAAATTGAACACGGGAGTTCGGGTGGAGTAGCGATAAAGGATTCTGGATGTGTTTTAGGTATACCAACTTATGTTGAGACAGGTACTGCAGAAAGTATTGGAAGAATATTAGACCTAGGCACTTTATTTGATAATTAATAAATTATGAAAGACATTAAAATTATTGCCGCAATTCTTCTGCTGGTTGGCGTATTTAGTTTACCTTACGGTTACTATGAATTTTTAAGGTGGGCAATAATGATAATTGCATGTTATTCTGCTTATAATTCTTTTACCACAAATAGTCAAAAGTGGGGTTGGATCTTTGTTGTAACAGCGGTTCTGTTTAATCCTATTTGGCCTTTCTATCTTGATAAAAGTACCTGGCAGATATTGGACATTATTACTTCGGGAGTATTCTTTATTAGCCTAAAGAAATAGATATCAATAAATATTAAGGATGGCATTAAAAAAATGCATAATGATAACAGCACTAACAACAAACCGCGTTAAGCGGTTTTTGTGTAGACAAAAATCTATATTTAGAACAATATTAGGTTCTCAATATGTTTGAAAAATTTTTAAATATTTTTTTAAGAAAAAAGCCGAAAGTAATTGTTCTGCTTGGGCCAACATCGACCGGCAAAACTTCTTTGGCTATTTCTCTTGCAAAGGAATTTGACGGAGAGATTATATCCGCAGATTCAAGGCAGGTTTATAAAGAATTAAATCTACTTTCTGGAAAAGTTACAAAAGAAGAAATGGGGGGCATCCCCCACCATATGCTAGATGTTATATCTGTTGGCGAGCCGTATTCTGTTGAATTGTATAAAATTGAATCAAGAAAAATTGTATCTGAAATAATTTCAAGAAAAAAAGTACCGATCATCTGTGGCGGTACTGGTTTCTATATCGACTCTCTTGTATATAAAAATAATTTTCCGGAAGTTCCTCCTAATATGAACGAAAGACGTGAACTTGAAAAAATGAGCACTGAAAGTCTTTGGCAAAAATTAAACAGCCTCGATGACAAAAGAGCAGAAAATATTGATAGAAATAACAGAGTTAGATTGATTAGAGCAATCGAAATTGCGAATTCATTAGGAAAAAATCCCCCGCCCCCGACTTACAAGGATATGAAATATGACACTCTTTTTATCGGGCTTGATCTACCTGATGAAGAATTAAAATCTAGAATTCAAAAAAGAATAGAAGGCAGAATTAAAGATGGGATGATAAACGAAGCAAAACAAATAATTGCGAGAGGTATTCCAGTGGAAGCGTTGCTTATACTTGGCCTTGATGCAAAATATATGGCAATGCTTGCAAATAATGAGATAACAGAGGATCAGGCAAAGAGCGATCTTTTTTCTGACACTTGGAAATATGTAAAGAGACAAAGAGTTTGGTGGAAAAGAAACAAAAGCATCAAATGGTTTAATCCAAATAATGCAAAAGAAATCAAAGGATTAGTAAAAAGTTTTTTGAAGTAACTATTCTATTACTGTAAAGTTTCGCTGAATTCCATCTGTAATATCTTCTATTTCTTCATATTCAAGTATTTCAGCAATAGTTGGAATGCCATCCAGAATATGCGAAGCAGTTTTTCCTGCTTTTACAATAACAATTAATGGTTTATTTAAATGATCAACTTCTCTAAGTTGCATACCGAGTAAAATTGATTCTTCTGATACATCTGCAATTATCATATCTGCATCTGCTATGTCGTTAAAAATATCAGAATAATCAGAAAAAGCTTCTCCTTGAATGCTATTTATTGGAGAAGAGATAACCTCGCAATCGAAATCAACACATATTTTTACAAGTGAATTGTATTTGTTTATGTCTACTTCCCCCTTTGGTTCTGGACCGATGATTAAAACTTTTTTCATTTACAAAAGGATAGCACAATGAAAGATAAAATTCTATACAAATACAAAGCTCAAAAAACTCCCCCTTTCGAGTCGGAGACGTAATGTGCAAACGCACATACCTCCGCCCAGCAAACAAAAAACCGCTCCGCCAGCTGGCGGACGCGGTTTTTTGTTTGCGGGCCCACTCCGACTCGAACGGAGAACAACGGTTTTGGAGACCGACGTTTTACCATTGAAACTATAGGCCCAGGCTCCGACTTATGCGGAGCGTATCGGCAAATATTGCCAATACATATTAAAGAACAACCGGAGTAATACTAGCACATTTTTTTAAAATGAGAACTGTATTTATACAACTATTTTCTTTATCAAAGGATTGAGCCTCGTCACAAATTCGTATTCAGATGTCCCAGCCTTTTTTGCACAATATTTCAAATCTATTGTAGAGTCTTTTTCTTCCCCAATAATTGTAACAACATCAAGTAAATTGGCTTCAATATCTGTAATATCGATCGTCATCATATCCATTGAAATTCTGCCAACAATAGGAGCTTTTTTCCCGCATACTATTACGTTACCAATATTTGAAAGAGACCTAGATACACCGTGCCAATATCCAACAGGAACAATGGCAATTCTGGTATCTCTCTTTGCAACAAAACTGTGATCATACCCCACACCTTCACCAGTTTTTATTGTCTTGATTTCACTTATGATTGACCTCAGAGAAAGCACAGGCTCGAGAACAATTTCATCTGAGAATGTCTTTTCTATCTCTTCGGATGGATACATTCCATACAGACCGGCACCAATCCTCACCATATCAAAATGAGAATCCTTGTGAATTATCGAACCAGCACTAGCGCTTGTATGATAAAAAGTTTCTATCCCCTCTTTCATAAAAATATTTCTAGCCACAGAAAAGTTTTTGAGTTGTGTTTCTGTAAGAGATGTATTCTGTGGATTTTTTGCAGAAGCAAAATGGGTATAGACACCAGATAAAATAATATTATTTTTGTTTTCTTTTAGTTTAGAAATTACAAGAGAAATATCTTCTAAAGAAAATCCCTGCCTATGCATTCCTGTATCTATTTTTAAATTTATTTTTATCTGTTTTTTTATTTCATTTGTAACTGAGACAACATCAGACAGAGAGTCAAAATGCGACACAGTTATTGTAATATCTCTTTCGATAGCAATCGAAATATTTTCTTTTAGAGTATAGCCTAAAACCAAAATAGGTTTCTTAATACCAGCATCACGTAATCTGGTTGCTTCTGTTATCGAATCAACCGCAAGCATATTAACGTCTTTTTCATTTTCTAATATTTGAGATATGGTAGACAACCCATGCCCGTAAGCATTTGATTTGACCACAGCACAAAAATTGGTATTTTTCCCAATTATTTTTTTAAGCACAGAAACATTATGAAGGAGAGCTTTTTTGTTTATCTCTATCCATACCCGCAAACCTAGCCTATCCTTTTTTTCAATCATTTTTACTGCTGTGGATTCTTTTTAAGAAAATCGTTATTTACATCTAGAACTGATTTAAGAAGTTTTGGGTTGTATCCAGATTCTTCTGCTCGCTTTACTATTCCATTAACATCTTTCGGTAAACATTTTCCACTGAACCCTCTTTTGTGTTTAAAGACCGCTGTGTGTGACCTGCCAATACGTCCATCGAGTAGCCACATTTCTCTGAGCTCGTCATAATCAACTCCAAGCGAGCTGGCAATTTCAAAAAATTCATTACAGAAAGTAACTTTTGTTGCAAGAAAAGAGTTTTCCATATATTTGCACAGTTCAGCAGTTGTACTGTCTGTTTGAACAAATCTAACATCTGCCCCATAAATTAATTTGAAATATTCAAGAGCATCTGAAGTATCTTTTTTCTCTCCGCCAACAATCATAAATTCATGCTTTCGCATATCGTTTGGGTCAGGATAACCTTTCCAAAATGGAATAAAATAATTTCCTTCACCAATATATTCAGGTGAAAAAACAATTCTCTTGCCAGTCTTTTCTTTAAGTTTCTTAACAGTTCCAGGTGGTACGGTGCTTTTTATCATCATCAAAGGCACAGATAACCAAGCGAGCACTTCTTCGACATGAGACAAATCAACAGAACCATCTCCACCCTGTGGTGTTGGCACAGAAATGACAGCAAATTCACATACTGTGTTTATGGCTTCTTTCGTTTGCTCTCTCCTAATGTTTGGGTTTTTTAGTTCTGGCAAATCATCAGAAATAAAGGGGTCAAAGACATGAACCATGTATCTATTTGAAAGAAAATTCGCAACAGCCTTTCCCACGTAACCAAAACCAATTACAGCAACATGTTTCTGCATAAAAAATGGATTAAATTTATATGGTATTTATGATATCAAAAATTGCCATTTTGTCATACTTTTTTGCCCTACCAAAAATATTAAAGTATGTTATACTCGTTCCTATAAATGCGTAGGTGGCGGAGTGGTCAATCGCACCTGACTGTAAATCAGGCGACATAGTCTACGGGGGTTCGAATCCCTCCCTACGCACAAAAAAATGCACCTTTGGTGCATTTTTGCGTAGGGAAGCAAAAGCAGTTTTGCTTTTGCGTGGGATTCGAACCGGCGGAGACATGTCGCACGGAGCGGAGCGAGTACGACGTCGAGCCGCGTCCAGCAGTACTTAGTAAAATAAGAGTGAGTTTACGAACGAATTATTTTACTTAGTAACTGCGGGATCAATCCCTCCCAATCAAAATCCTAACTTATGCACTGAACCTGTAAGGTTCGAGTCCTCACAAAATACACAAAACAAACGCGATAGCGTTTTTTTGTTGTACTTATGTAGCGTATAGGGAGGGATTCGAAAGACGGAGGCTGCGAAGCCAGTTTCGAGGAACGAGAAACTGTAGCCGAGGCGGGGTCGCGACCTTCGTTGCGTAGATTTATCGTAGCAGAAGAGTTGTGACCGAATTCCTCAATCAATCCCTCCTAAATCCAATCACGGTACTAACCCCGTAAGGTTCGGACCCTCAACCCCTCTCCTCGCCACGCCCTCCCTATTAATGTAAAATGTATTTATGAAAAAATTTCTAAAAGTTTTAGTTTGGATAATAATTATTTTATTTATCGGATGGTGCATCTTTGCTCTCATTGTCAGACCAAGCAACAACCGTGATTGGGTTGTCGACAATGAAAAGCTTGCTCACTTTGAAATGAACGGGGATATGATGAAGATATACAATGTAAGAAATTTTACATATAAATCTACTCTAGATTTTACTCCCGGTTATTACGACGAAACATACGATCTATCAAAACTTTATGCGGTGGATTTTGTTGTCGCACCATTTAACCCACCAACTGCACACACTTATGTTGTTTTTGGTTTTGAAGATGGAAAACGTGTTGCAATTTCAATCGAAGCACGAAGAGAAAAAGGCGAATCTTATAATGTATTCAAAGGCATGTTTAGACAGTTTGAAATGATATATGTTGTTGCAGACGAAAGAGACGTTACAAAACTTCGAACAAATTATAGAGAGGATGGAAATGTCTACATGTACCCGATAAAAATAAGCAAGACAAAGGCTAGAGACTTGTTTATGGATATGATGAACAAAACTAATAGTCTCTACAACAAACCACAATTCTATAACACCATTACGAACAACTGCACAAACACCCTCGTTAAACACGTAAACAGAATCGCTGACAAAGATTCTCAGATTGGTTTTAGCTACAAATATGTCCTACCTGCATATTCTGATAAATTGGCTTATGATCATGGTCTAATTGATGATGTAGGAGAATTTGAAGTCTTGAAAGAAAAATACCGAATTACAGATATTGGAAAATCTTGCGAAAATGCACAAAATTTTTCTATGTGCATAAGAGCAGATCTATAACATTGATACACATAGAAAAATAATGTAGATTCTATATTGAAGGAGGGCTTCCAAAATGAAGCTAATCAAAGATCTTTTTCGTCCAGCAGTGATTGGAATTTTGATGCTCTTCTTCGGGGCTTACTTTGGTGTAGGCTTCAGCAAGAAAGGGTTCTTCATCATTACCGTCATCTGCTTCACAGTAGCAATTGCTGGCTTGTTCATTGCAATTGCTGAATGCATGAAGAGAGAAGAGCAGTGAAGGACTGCGCGAACACGAGCCCCACCCGGTTGGGGCTTTAACGTTTCAAAAACCGCACTGTGTGCGGTTTTTGAAATATTATGATGTCACTGTTTCCTTTATAACTTCTTCTTGAAATAGCGAGCCACGCCTCCCCTTTTTAACATCGAATGTTAATTCATCTTTTTTGAATCCAATAGTTATTGAACCTCCTCTGGTTATTCCCTTTCCAATCATAAGGGACGCAACTGGGTTAAGAATCTTTGATTGTATAATTCTCTTTAAAGGCCTTGCTCCGTATTCAGGGTTGTAACCTTCTTTTGCAAGATATTCCAGAGCATCATTTGTAACCTCGAGAGCCACATCTTTCTGAGACAATCTTTCTTTGACCATAGATATCTGTATCTCGACTATCTTTGAAATTGCTTCTCTTGACAACACATCAAATACGATTATTTCATCCAATCTGTTTATGAATTCCGGTTTGAAATGGTCTTTCAAGCTCTCAAGGACTTTAGATTTTACATCTTCATAATTTTCTTTTTCCTTGTTGTCACTTTTCGAGAATCCTAATTTCTCCATCTTGTCTATGTACTGAGCTCCAATGTTTGAAGTAAGGATAATGACTGTGTTTTTGAAATTAACAGTTCTACCTTTTGCATCCGTAAGTCTTCCGTTGTCTAGGACTTGGAGCAAGATATTAAACGCATCGGGATGAGCTTTTTCAATTTCATCAAAGAGAATTACAGAATATGGTCTATGTCTGACTTGTTCTGTTAGTGTACCACCCTCTTCATATCCAACATATCCTGGTGGAGCACCGATTATTTTAGACACTGCATGTTTCTCCATATATTCAGACATATCGACTCGGATGAGAGCCTTTTCATCATCAAATAGAAATTCTGCCAAGGCTTTGGTTAATTCTGTTTTACCAACACCAGTTGGACCAAGGAACAAGAACGATCCGATTGGTTTGTTTGGGTCTGCAATCCCCGCTCTTGATCTCTTGATCGTATCAGATACTTTTTTGACAGCTTCTTCTTGACCGACAACTCTTTCGTGAAGCTTTTCTTCCATTCTCTGTAATTTTTCAGCTTCACTCTCAAGCATCCTTGTGACAGGTACACCAGTCCATCTTGAAACCACTTCGGCAATGTCCGGTTCTGTAATTTCTTCTTTTAATATTCTTCGAGAGCTCTGGAGTCTTTTTAGTCTCTTGCTTTTCTGATCAAGCTCTCTCTCTAGTTCTGGTATTTTTCCATATCTTATTTCAGCAGCTTTTGACAAATCTGCCCTTGCTTCTGCACCCTCGGCTTCGAGTCTCAAGGTTTCCAAATCTTTTTTAATTCTTTTTATGTCAGAAACTGTTTCTTTTTCGTTTTTCCATTTAAGCTCTATTTCGGCAGTCTTTTCTTTCAAATCAGCAACAGCTTTTTCAATTTCTTTTAGCCTGTCTTCTATCTTTGAATCTTTGTGATCCAAAAGTTCTTTGTTTAAAGCTTCCCTCTCAATTTCAAGCTTCATCACTTTTGATCTTGTCTCTTGCAAAATCGGAGGCATATTTTCTAGAGAAATCTTTAATTGCGAAGACGCTTCGTCGATCAAGTCAACAGCTTTGTCTGGCAAAAATCTATCTGAAATATATCTAGCAGATAAATTAACAGCAGCCCTGATTGCTTCATCTGTGATTCTGACACCGTGATAGAGCTCGTATTTTTCTTTTAAGCCTCGCAAAATAGTCATCGCATCATCAATTGAAGGTTCAGAAACCATTACAGGCTGAAATCTTCTTGTGAGAGCAGGATCCTTTTCGATATGTTTTTGATACTCACGCAAAGTTGTCGCGCCAACAGTTCGAAGCTCGCCTCTTGCAAGTGCGGGCTTTAGCATATTAGAAGCATCCATAGAACCTTCTGAAGAACCGGCTCCGACTATTGTATGAATTTCATCAACAAAAAGAATTATCTTTCCGTCTGATTTTTCTATATCTTTGAGGAGAGCCTTTAGTCTTTCCTCGAATTCTCCTCTGTATTTTGTACCAGCAATAAGAAGGCCAAGATCAAGAGAAACCATCTCTTTGTCTTTTAATGATTCTGGTACATCACCTGTTGCAATTCTGGTGGCTAAGCCTTCGACGATTGCGGTTTTTCCAACACCAGCTTCTCCTATCAATATCGGGTTATTTTTTGTTCTTCTCGAGAGAATCTGTATTATTCGAGAAATTTCTTTATCTCTTCCGATGACTGGATCGAGTTTGTTTTCTGAAGCGAGCTTTGTGAGATTTCTTGTGTATTTATGCAGAGTCCTGAATCTCTTTGGTTTTTGTATATCTGCATCTTTACTGTTTTTTAATTCTTCGAGAACTTTTTCTATGCTTTCTTTTGTAATCTTGAATCTTCGTAGCAAATCTTTTGCCGGACCAGTGATATCTGAAATTGCAATGAATAGATGCTCTGTGGATACAAATTCATCACCCAGAGCTTTTGCTATTCTAACGCTGTCCTCGAGGACACGCGCCATTTCTGGAGTTAAATATATTTGATATGCAGGCGATACGGTTCTCGCACCTTCTGCGACCTCTATCGAATCGATAATTGAATCTGTAAGTAATATCGAATCTACTTCTAGTTTGTCTATGATAGAAGCTACCATCGATTCTTCTTGCAAAACCAAAGCAGTCAAAAGATGCAGAGGGCTCACGTGATTTTGTCCCCTTTCTATTGCAAGCTCGTGCGCCTTTCTGATTGCTTCTTTCGCCTTTGTCGTAAAATCATTGAACGGTGGCATATGTTCATTTATTAACTATTCTTATAAATTATTATACTTCTATAAATACAACACTAACGAAATAGAGTCAAATTATGGATTGTTGTTTGTTGGAGGGGTTTCTACGACTTCTTTTTTAATTGGAATTAGATTTTGGGCCGGGGTAAAAGATTTGTTTAATTTTAGATCTCCGACTATCGAATTAAAGCCCACAATCATTCCCGACAAATCAACAATAACGCTTCCTAATGTGGCCGAACTTATGTCTGTTTCTATTGCAGATATATATTCTTTTTCATCTTTGTCTTTAAGTTTTGGTAGAGATGAAATCCTGCCCACCTGAACAGACATATTTTTATCGCCTCCGATATTTATTATTGTCTGACCGAGTTTTAAATCCTTGGGAGAGATAATTTCTGCGATATCAAATTTTTTATTTTCTTCTTCTTTCAAAACAGCTTTGAGAAAAGCAATTTCAGAAACAGATTCTTCTTCGGAAGCTTTCAATTCGTATTCCTTTTTGTCATCAAAGACAGCAATGTATTTGTAAGTCGGAACAAAACCTAAAGAAGATACAGCAACAAGTCCATCGTCCCTTACTACAACACCCATTGAAAAGAACGCACGATCTTCGCCTGATGCAGTATAAACTCTCACCAATGCTTTTGAGGATTTAGATATTGCGTTTGATATCGTGTCATCTTTTTCTACTACTACTCTGGTCTGAGTCTCTGTTTCTTTTATGGTCGTCTCGGTTGGCAAGACGTTTTCTATTGTTCTCTCAACGACTCGGTTTATTGTCTGGGTAACAGTCTCTGGCGCCTCGTCTAAAAGTGACACGGTTATAATTCCAGTTCCGATTGATGTAACAAAAGACAGGAGCAGAGCCAGCAAAATTACTTGTTGTTTTGTGAGGTCTTCCATATAGATATATGATAGCAAAAATAAAATAAAAGAACACTAAGCAATAATCTTTTTTAGTGTACTGATCAAAATATCAATGTCTTCTTTTTCTGTTTTTCTACCGAAAGTAAACCTTAGCGATGAAGTTGCACAATCTTTTTTTCCAATTGCTTCTAGAACATAAGAAGAATTATCGTTACCCAAGGTCTTGCAAGTGCTTGCGTAAGAACATTCTATTCCTTCGTATCCTAATTTTATTACAACAAATTCAGAATCGATACCAGGAAAACAAACATTGATATTATTTGCAATTCTAGATTCTACAGATCCATTTATAATCGCTGACGGAAAATTTTCTGTAATTTTTTTAAAAGCATAATCTCTGATATTTTTTATTCTCTCTGTTTCTTTTTTCCTATCGGAATCTACAATAACCATCGCTTTAGCAAATCCAACAATACCTGCGACGTTTTCTGTCCCCGAACGCAAGCCCCCCTCCTGACCACCACCAAAAATTATCGGCTTTAAATTAATTCCCTTTTTAACATAAAGCATACCGATCCCCTTTGGTCCATAAATTTTTGAAGAATCAAGCGTAAGCATAGAAACACCTAATTTTTCTATCTCTATTTTTAGATATTGCGGTGCCTGGCAAGCATCAGTATGAAAAATAATTTCTTTTCCAAATTTTTTGTTTGCTCGTCTTATTACAGATGCAATTTCCTTTATGGGTTGTATTGTCCCGATTTCATTATTAACCATCATTACGGAAACCATCACAGTTTCTTTCTTGATCAATAGTTCTAGATCTTCAAGATCAATAATTCCGTCGTCGTTAGATTTTGCGCAGCTCACACTTCCACCAAGTCTTTCAATTTCTTTTGTTATTTCTTTAACAGAAGAATGTTCTGTTTTCATTGTCACAAAATGCATACCATCAAACCTGCCATTTTTGTCTCGCAATCCCAAAAATGCCATATTGTTTGATTCGGTTCCGCTTGCGGTAAAATATATTTCATTTGGCCTACAACCAATTACATTCGCAATATCTTTTCGTGCATTTGAAATTGCTTCTCTTGCATCTAAACCACTTTGATATAGGCTCGCTGGGTTAGAAAAATTTTTATCAAAAAATGGTTCCATAGCCGTATGGACTTCTGGTAAAACAAAAGTCGCAGACGCATAGTCCATATATATTGAATCTTTGCTCTTTTTTTTCTTTTTTAGAATATTAAATATATTCATATGTATTGTATGTTACATTACAATGTAGTTTTACAAAAGCCCTGTCAATATGTATAATGGTTTCTTGTAGACTTTAAAGCGGTTCGGGGAAATAATAGTTTTTTTAAAATACATCTATGATACTCGACATAAACCAACTTATCATTGTTTTACTTGCGGTTATTGTGATAATCGCCATTTGGTTAATAAGAATAGAAATGAGGATGGGCAAGATGCTTCTTGGAAAAGGAAGTGTATCCATCGAAGATTCAATCAAAACAATCAGCAAGGAGATTGAAAAAATCGAGGAATTCAGAAAAAAAACCGAAAAACAACTTGTTTATGATGACAAGAGAATCAGAAGAAGCATACAAGCAGTCAAAGTAATCAGATTCAATCCATTCAAGGGAACAGGTGCTGGTGGAAACCAGAGCTTTGCATCTGCTTTTATCGACGAAGACGGCAATGGAGTAGTAATTTCGAGCCTCTACTCAAGAGATCGCGTTAGCGTTTTTGCAAAAGGTCTCACTTCGAACAGCTCTGATTTTGAACTTTCCGAAGAAGAACGTGATGTTATAAACAAAGCACAAAATTCAATTAAATAAAATGGAGCAATTAGTAGCTAAAAAATACCGCGATGGAAACCAAGAAAGAAAACACAATACAAAGACCGCCAGTTGTAGCGGTAATGGGACACATCGATCACGGTAAATCGACGCTACTTGACTATATCCGCAAAACAAATATCGTCGCAAACGAACAAGGTGGCATTACTCAACACCTATCTGCTTACGAAGTAGATCACAAAACAAAAGAAGGGGCTCAATCTAAAATAACGTTTTTGGATACCCCAGGTCACGAGGCTTTTTCTGCAATCAGAACACGCGGTGTGAAAGTCGCCGACATTGCAATACTCGTCGTATCTGCCGAAGAAGGTGTAAAACCACAAACAATCGACGCTTTGAAATGTATTCTCCAAGGTAAAATCCCGTACATAGTCGCAATAAACAAAATCGACAAAGAAACAGCAAACATAGAGAGGACAAAACAAAGCCTTGCTGAAAACGAAATATACGTTGAGGGATGGGGTGGAACAATCCCCGCTGTGCCAATATCCGCAAAGACAGGAAAAGGAGTCGACGATCTTTTGGATATGATAATTCTTGTGGCAGAGCTTGAAGATCTAAAAGCAAACAAAAAAAATAATGCTAGCGGAATAGTCATCGAGAGCAATATGGATCCAAAAAAAGGTTCCGTGGCTACTTTGGTAATCAAAGACGGGATACTAGAAAAAGGTTCGTATGTTGCAACAGCCGGTGCGTATTCCCCGGTTAGAATAATGGAAAACTTTCTCGGTGAAATGATATCTAGTGCAAGTTTTTCTTCACCAGTAAAAATAATCGGCTGGACAGGACAACCTTGCGTTGGAAGCACCTTTGTCACATTCGATACAAAAAAAGAAGCCGAGAGTTATGCAAAAGAAAATAAAGCAGAGATAGATTGTTCTAATTTTTCTCAATGCGAAGAAGACCCGAACAAAAAAACAATTCCAATAATAGTCAGGGCAGACACATCAGGGAGTGCCGATGCAGTGGTCTATGAAATATCCAAAATGGAATTAGACGAAAGGATAAGAACACAAGTAATCTACACAGACATCGGAGCTGTTTCTGAAAATGACATAAAAACAGCATCTTCTAACCCAGACACAATAATCCTTGCATTTAATACAAAAATCGACTCAAAAGCACAGAGCCTTATTGAACGAACAAACATCACTGTAAAATCATTCGGAATAATATACGAATTAACAGATTGGCTAAAGAACGCATTAAAAGAAAGGACTCCCCTTTCTCTCGTAGATGAAGTCACCGGAGAAGCCAAAATATTAAAAGTATTTAGCAATAGAAAAGATCAACACGTTATCGGGGGCAAGATGCTCTCTGGATCACTTAAAATCGGAGATATGGTAAAAGTAATCAGGAAAGAAGCAGAAATCGGCAAAGGCAATATCCAAGAAATTCAGCAACAAAAAGAAAAGACGCGAGAGATAACCACAGGAGAATTTGGAATGATGATAGAATCAAAATTTGAAATTTCTGAAGGAGATATAATAAGAGGTTTTTCAACAGTTCAAAAATAATATGAGCATAAAAGAAGAAAGAACAATCGAGGCAATAAAAAATATGACAGCACAGTTCATCGGTTTGCAATCAAACAGAACTTCGCTCATAACTGTTACAAATATAGAATTACAAAACAAAGGCAAAGATGTAATAGTGTATGTTTCTGTATTACCCGAAGAAAAAGAGGAAGCTGTGATGGATTTTCTCAACAGAAAAAGAATAGAAATGAGAAATTTTCTCAAGGGAAAGATTCGTATGAGAGTTCTCCCCCATTTTTCATTTGAAATTGATATGGGAGAAAAGAACAGACAGAAGATTGAACACATAATTCAATCAGACAAAAATAGGTAGAACCTGGTCTTTTTTTATGATATAAATGTATATGCTTGAAATAACAAGCATTGGTAGGGGTAGTCCACCGGCTAGCGGAGGCTAACTACAGATATGATTATTTAGAGCTTGAACATTGAAAAAATAAATATGGTGCAGTGGCGAAGTTGGTTAACGCGACAGTCTGCAAAACTGTTATGCGCCGGTTCAACCCCGGCCTGCACCTCACCTATGCCGGGGTGGCGGAATTGGTATACGCGCACGACTTAAAATCGTGTCCCTAACGGGATATGGGTTCAACCCCCATCCTCGGCACTACAAACATTAAGCTTCAAAGTAATGCTTTGAGGTTTTTTGTTTAAAAAATATTAATTCTTCAAGAACAAGAAAATTCATTGTATGTGTGAATTAAAAATTTGACTATTTTACTATATTAGGTTATATTTTTTGCGGAACCGGAAGCCGAACCTTGAAGCCAAACGGAGGTTTTTGTGAGAGATTTGCCGAAACCACGAGAAATTGCGATCGTGCCGTACACGATCGCAGGATCTCCCTTCACGTGCCCAATGATGACAGAGGCTCTCTCGAGAGTGCTCCTTCCATCTTACCTGCACGGAGAGTGGATCCCGGTCAGCTGGGACGGGGTCATCAGTCAGGCCATTCGAGACGAAGAAATGCGTCTCAAGGCTGAAAACGACTTGTGTTATCACAGGCGTCTGATGCAGAGATACCAACGCCGGTTGGTACGACACAACGTCCTGAGTACCGTCACGTGCGGGCTCTGGTCAAAGGTTAAGAGCCCGCCAGAAAAACCCGGTCACGTTCCACCACAGGTGGTGATCCCCCCTGCGACCGACATTGCAGATCTGGCATTCACACTCAATCACCTGATTAAGGAGGCGCACCTTCAGGTGTGCGGGGACCGCATGCTCACCCCCTCACCTCAAACCGTGAGGATGATCATCAACAGACAAAAACAATCCCTCGGCTACTAAGGATAGCCGACGCAACCGCCCGAACCCAGTGCACGATGTGCATATGGCCGGGCGGTTAAAACTATATATAGGTCTTTATCTTTTTAATAAAAGAATACAGATAATACCAAAAACGATTTGATACAATATCAAAAAAATCAGAATGTTTTAATTCTTCCCCACCCCAACCTTTTTTAAAAATAGAAAAACCACTCCATTTTTCTTTTTTTGCTTCGGCAGAATATCCGCCAAAATTAATATTTTCTATTCCTTTTTCTTTTACATATAAAATAGCATTCCAAATCGCCATATATGAAGGCAATTTGTTTCTTTCTTCATTACTACTCGATCCAAAAACATAATGGACTGTTTTGCCGAAAATTATAAACACATCTATAACTAAAATATTTTCACCCGAGACAATCGATAAAAACGCATTTTCTTTTCTTAAACTTTCAAAAATATTCTTGTAATATTTTTTGTCGTGAATACCAAAACCATTCCTCTTTGCTGTCGTTTCTAGAAGGTTATAAAAATCATCAAAATATTTACCGAAATCTTCAGTGATTATACTACCCACGGCTCCTCTTTTTTGTGATGTCTTTACAGAATATCTGGTGTCTTTTTCCATCTGTAAAAGTATCTCTTCTTCACTTTTTGATATATCTAGAACCCATTCTGATCTTGGCTGGAAGAAAGAAGAGCTGTATGTGCAAGCCGGTGATTTTGTAAAAATGTTATTTAACAAATCAGATTCAATTTTTGGATCAAAATCTATTCGAGCAAAAATAGCATCTCTTTCTTTTGAAATCTTGAGCAAAGAATTTTTTAAAAATACAAAAAAATCTCTCGAAGTATCTATCGAAACTGGGCCATAAGGTATGTATAAACATTTTTTACCAAAAAAAAGCGGATATTCGATTACCTGAAAGAAAGCTATAGTTTTGTTATTCTTCTCTACCAAATATCTGCCGACCCATCTCCCCTTTTTTGTCTGCCAATTTGCATAAATATTTGATTGCGTAAAAGACGAACCGCCAAATATTTCAAGCGGATATTCCCTTTCGTCATTTAGTAATTCCTTTATGCTGTATTCCATTTAATCGATTTTATCATAAAAAACACAAAATTGGCTTTTGCTATTAGCAGATTTTATGATACTATAACCCCCGTAGAAATACGAAGTGGGCAGGTGGCGAAATGGTAGACGCACTTGCCTTAGGAGCAAGCGGGGTAACCCATGGAGGTTCAAGTCCTCTCCTGCCCACAAAAACATTAAGCTTCAGAGCAATAGCTCTGGGGCTTTTTGTTTTGTGAGGAAGTAAGGACTTGAAAGCCGGACGCGGTACACAAGATTATTTTGAGTTTACGAAAAATAATACTTGTCGCGGAGGCGGGGTCGCAACCTTCGTCGCGTAGATTTATCGTAGCAGAAGAGTTGCGACCAAGTCCTCTCCTGCCCACAAAAACATTAAATCCCAAAGATATTCTTTGGGGTTTTTCGTATATATATTACAAGAAAGTCGTCCGTGAGGATGACTCTCTTGGACGACTCGACCCTACCGACACATTGGCCTGACCGACCTCAGAAGCGTCCGGTGCTGTTCCTCGGGCGACAGCTTGCACTTCGCCTCGACGGCTTCTTCCTCGGTCCTGTAGCGACCAACTTCTTCGACTGCAGGCTTGTCGTCGATTAAAATCGACAGGATAGCTTCTGCCATCTCACACCCAACTACGAAGTAAGCCCACATACCGGCGTCCGTCAGACGGAACAAGGCCCATTCGTCGTCGGGCTCGACATTGCCGTTTTCGATGATGACGGTTATCGGCATACCGATAATTGTTGCACCGTGTTCATTCCTCAGTCCGTCCTCGATGGTTGTCAGATGTTCTACCAGTTTATGGCCAGCCATGGCGTTCTCCCTTCTATTTTGAGAACTGTTCGCAAATTACACTATAACATTTTCTTAATTTTGTCCAGTTATATTGTTTATTTTAATTTTGCAACAGACCGAGGCGAGGTCGCGACCTTCGTTGCATAGGATTTACCCTAGCAAAAAAAGAAGACCAGCCGATGGTGAAGTCACCGAAGACTGGTCAACATAGCGAGGCGAGGCGATGCCTCACCCCGCACAAGGTGCCTTCTTAAGCACCACCTCAAAGATCTGCCTGAACATAGTGTTGGTGAGGTCACCAGAGGCCCCTTCGATCGCGCCACGAATGTCAGGGTGTTGAAACGAGAGATGGTCCCGGTAGTGTCTTTCCAGAATACCTAGCACCTCCTCCACTTTTCCCCGATCAACGGCAAGATCAAGAGACTTGGTCACACACCAACTCAGGGCCGGACCGTAACCTTCGAAGATAGTCAAGGCCCTGCCCCACAGCGGGCCCAATTGTGGCTTGAGTACACTCTCAAACCTACTCATGTCAACCCTAGCACTAGTAGTCATGACCTCCTCCACTTCTAGGTGTACAAACTGTCGAGTCGGTTTGTCTCGATACATATTAATTCTATTCCCAATAATATCAAAATGCAAATACAAAATTTATTTTTTGCTTGTGGTCACAACTTTCGTCTTTTGTGAACGAAGGACAAGTCACTTTCATTCAGTAGGAATCTTCCATTACATGGACAGTATGCCTTTTGGTGATTTTATTCGTTCTCGTTCCTCGAACTCTAAAATCAGCTCAAAAGCCTTTCGATTCCTACACGCAAGTCCCCCGGACTTGCTTGGGCGCACAAACATTGTGGTCACTACTTTTCTGCCTCGTGTTCTCGGCAGAAAGTCGCGACCCCGCCTCCCTCCGCTCCGCTACGGTCCGGCTCGCACATCGCAAAAGAAAAACACCTTTAAAATCAGAGGTGTTTTTCTATTATTGCGATGTGCGCCCAGTAGGAATCGAACCTACGACCGTTCGCTTAAGAGGCGACTGCTCTACCAGCTGAGCTATGAGCGCATTTTTAAAATCAACAAAGAAAACTTTATCATATTTACGCAAAAAAACAAAGAATTTAAGAGGAATATTAATAATCGACAAAAACAATGGAAATAAATATGGCAAAAATATCGTTATTTATAGCTCTCTTTTTGCTTGACTTTTACACAATTATGTAATATAATATAGCCTGAACTGTTCTACACACAAGCCAACCGTAACGCAAGGAGAGCTACCATGTTCACCACTACCACGCTCGGAATCCTCATTGCCATCGCGTTTGTCGTCCTTCTGATTGTCTCGTCGTATCATGAAGTAAACGGCGGGACACTCAGTGTTGTCTTCGTAAACAATGTACCTCGTGGTGTATACAACCCCCTCGTAAACACAGCCTTTATGGGCATAGTGTTACCGGGAATGTACCACCGTCACGTGGCGAAGATGCACTGGGCAAATCCAATTCGTATCATGTACGGGTTGAATCCTTGTTTCAAGGTCAAGGGAACATTGCCACTGGTCTTCACCTTAGTGGGTCAGAAGAAGGATGTTGAAATAAACATCCTAAACCCTGATGGCAGTTTGACAGCTAGCCATACACGCAGACAGAAGGACCTGGACTTTCGTGTCATGGTGTCAATCGATACAGAAAACCCAACCTGTATTGATTTCATCCAACAGCACTTGCTCACAACAGATGGCAATATTCTTCCCCAACCTGAAGCTGAAGCAAAGATCATCTTCTTGGTGAAGGAAAGTGTTACCAGCCACCTGGAAATATTGGTCAAGTCAATGACTGATGCCCAGGTCGAAACAGTAAGTGAAGCTGGAAAGGTTGGCCTTCAACAGTCTCTCAACAACTCTAGCTTCGCCCTAAAGGTAACTGATGCCACAATTACCAAGAGGGACGACTCGGCATCAGAGAAGGCTCTGCGTCAGAGCTTCACCGACCTTGCTGCTTCACATCAACAAGCAGATGCAGCGAGAGTTCGTCAAGGACCAGAGATCGAAAAGGAGGATAAGCTTGCTGCGATCAGGGTCAAGGAGGCCAAGGGTTTGGCTGAGGCCAAGGTTGAGGAGACACAAGGCATCGCACAGGCTGAGGCGAGCCAGGTGGAGCGCATCCACGCAGTGCTCAAGAACCCGGAGACCGTTGCAGCAGCGATGATCGGGCTCTCCGATGCGACTCACATTACGTACGCACCGGGTGGAAAGATAGTTCCTGACGGGGATTAGGACCCCCGACAGACACTTGCCATTCACGGCGCCGGCTAAACCCCGGCGCTTTTTCGTACTTGACATATAAACTGTATGTATGATATAATAATATGGAAACAGGAGGAGTTCTATGGAAGTCAGACAGGTTATGATCGGGGTTCTGGCAGTGTTTGTGGTAGCGGCGATTGTGATCTTCTTCAAGAAGAAAAAGGGCTCGGGTACTGGCGGATCAGCCACTCCGGGAACGGCTACCTCTGCGAAGGGGACCACGAAGGCATCGCACAGCATTCTGTGGTACCTGGCGTTGCTGTCGCTCGTCTGCCTTATCTCAACATGCAGTGGAGTGTTCACGAACGGCGCGATGAACGACATGCGCCCTCGTACCACCAACACCGCTGTACAGGCGAAGGTTGCCAATAAGGTTGACACCGAGAACGTGAGAGTTATCGCATCGAGAACTGTCACGGTAGCCCAAGGAGAGATCTCTGAGCCGTTCGACATCGACGGACGCCCCTTCAAGGTTTACTCTAACAAGGGTAGGGCCCTGATTCGTGTCAACGATTTCATCTCGGAGCATGTCTCCGAGGAAGTCGTATGGTACGAGAACTTCGGTGTTGACGAGGAAAAGACGGAAGGTAAACACAAACCGAAAGGCACCTTCACGCTACTCTGGGTGAAGGGTCTCTCGCCCAGCGGGGCAGAGATCAAGATCGAAATCGTTGAACCTATAAACAACAGCCAATAAGGAAGGCTGGTACGACGAAGGGGCGGACCGCAACGCGCGGACCGCCCCTGTCTTTTTTTTATTTTAAAGCTTTAGTGTTTCTTTTACGAATGCGATTATTCCCCAGACTCCAACCATAATTAGAAACCCTACAATTCCCCAAACCATTGAATCTTTTCCTTTTGTTCGTCCTTCCCCACCTTCGTCGCTCGAGAGGAATTTGAATATACCCCACAGAAAGACAATCAAAGCTACCGTAAACATTACCCAAATTATCGGATTGACTATCTTGTCTAGAATTACATTAATTACGGGTAACATTTTTGTTTAAAGGAAAATAATTAACCACAACAATATCGTAACACTATTGTTTTTTTATTCCCGGCGCATTTTGAGTTGCTGGATTTTCATTATCAATATTGAAAGCGCTTTGAATAAATCTAACTATCCCCCAAATTGATGCCATTACGAACAATGCAACAACACCCCAAATCATAGTATTTCTTCCTTCTTCTTTTCCTTCACCTGAAGCAAGGATGTATTTTGCCAATCCCCAGAAGAAATATAGGAGAGCTAGGGCAAACACTATTGGGATGAGTAAATTAACAATATCTCCTATTGATCCTACTATCCCCTCTACATTTTTCAGTTGTTCCTGTGCTGAAACAAAGTACGGCAGAACCATTAGCAATGCTAAAAAAATATTTTTTTTCATATAAATTTTATTAATAAATTTGCGAATAATTTGTAATTAAATAATTAATTTTATTGTTATTTTTTTGGTATAACTACAGTAGGAACAGTAGCATCCGCATTATTGGTAACACCAAAAGCCTTTTGTATAAAACTAACTATCCCCCAAATTGATGCCATTACGAACAATGCAACAACACCCCAAATCATAGTATTTCTTCCTTCTTCTTTTCCTTCACCTGAAGCAAGGATGTATTTTGCCAATCCCCAGAAGAAATATAGGAGAGCAAGAGCAAATACGATTGGGATGAGAAGTCCAATAATCCTTCCAATAGAACTTACAATTGATTTCAAATCTGATAAATAACCATTAGAATCAGCCGCCAATACGATTACAGGAAGAACAATTAGTGAGACTGCAAGAAAATATTTTTTCATATAAACTTTTATTAATAAATTAGCGAATATAACGCTTTAGCTAATAATAATACGATTTAAACAAGCAAGCAACGATACAATGTGGATTAATCGTTGGGGCCCATCCAATTCTCGTCTGGTCCATCTGTTGGATATGTTGTATCCCCTTCGTCTTCTAGTGGTTCATCAGTGGCAACATCAACATTTGAATCATCCACATCATCTGTACCGTCGATTCTGTAACTTTCTAGCATACCGTTATCTGTACCGTCATCCGCTGGATTCGTGTTTTCTGCTGGAGGGTTTTGTGTTTGTGTATCTTGAGTTTTATTATTGCTACCAAAAACCCATTCGAATGTACCGACTGCGCCATTTTTTATTTTAGAAGCCGTCCATTTTGTAGCACTCCATGTCTTATTTATTGTAAAGGCTGTTAGATTGATTATCTGATTGGTTGCGTCTGTTTTGCAAGGATCAAGGTCTTTGTTCCCTATTGTATATGTCACACTACCATTTGGGTTTCTAACAACGGTCTTTCCTGTTCTTGTGTCATAACAAGGAGGAACTGGCGTATTTTGATTTAATCTTGGATTATTGTAACTACTGCTATATGAACCACCCGAAGAAGTTGGTTTGATACCCAAAAAATCTGAGCTTATGAAATTAACAAGTCCCCAAATAGACATCATTACAAACAATCCAATAGCGCCCCAAAACATTTTTGATCTTCCCTCTTCTTTTCCCGAAGCGCCAACACCACGAACATATTCTGCAACACCCCAAAAAAAATATAGTAGAGCAAGCGATGCGACTATAGGAATGAGCATTTCTGCTATATCTGTAATTGCTTTGAGCAGAGAACCCAAACCACCATCGGCAGATGCTAGCATTGGAACAAATATTATTGAAAGTATGAGAAATATTTTTTTCATAAATTATTGGCCATTTTGTGTGCTATTGCGAGGAAAAAATTGAAATATTTTATCTTCTGATATTTGCGGAGCAACATCGACTTGTGTTGGTCCAAATATATCATTTGAAAGAAATGATAATATTCCCCATAAAGAAAACGCAACAAAAACTGCAATCACACCCCACAAAAGTCTTTTTTTTGCTTCTGCCAAGTCATCACCGCTACCAGTTTTTCTGATAAAATCGGCAACACCCCACATAAACGCAAGCAGTATCAAAACTGATATTAGAAAAACTATTTGGGTTGCATACTCAAAAAATAAATCGAGAAGTTCTTTGAAATTTGATATTTTTGCACTCGCAATGAACGGTGCAAGGAGTAAAAATGATAAAATATACTTTTTCATATAACCTTGATTATATCATCTACTATTGATTTTATTATTATTGAAATAGACAATGCTCCCAATATAATAGCGGCACCAATTAATGTATTCATAAGGCTTTGCTTTGCTTTAGTCAGTTCCCCAGGATCACCCTGTGCCATTACGAATTTAAAGCCAGTATAAATAATCATAAAGGCAACAATAATCCCGCCAATTGGTAGAACAATTTTGTCTATAATCAAAATCAAAAGATCAGGTAAAGTATTTACCTTGTCACCAAGCGGATTTTTTATCTTTAATCCACCAGAAGTATCCCCCGTTGTTTGACCTGTAGAAGGAGAATTCATAACAGATCCTTTTTCGGGTGAACCGGTACCATCATTCATCACTGAACCCTTTGCAGGCTCAGTCTGTGCCAGAGCAGGTATCGTAATAACATTTGATATAAATAGAAATGACATTAACCCGACTATCGCAATAAATCTTAGATTTTTTTTCATATTATTATTTAAAATATTTTAGGTATTCTGGGTTTTCTGATAGCGCATTTACGAGCGTATAAACAATTACCCACGCAGATAACATAATGATATAACCGAGTGCAACACTTTTAAAGATTCCCTTTGCTGTGGTGACTTTTCCAGAATCATCACCTGCTGTCACATATAGAAAACCTGAATAGATAAACATTCCCGCAGCTATAAATGTAGAAATATATAATAGAAAATTCATAACCGCCTGCGCTAATTCTATGACATGTTTAAATGTGCAGGGTTCTGTAACACCATCACAAACTATTAGGCTTGGTGCATTGCCCTGTGCTAGTGCAAATATTGGAAAAGCAACTGGAATGATTACTATAAACAGGATTATTATATGTGCAAAAAGTTTTTTCATTTTATTTGAGAATGTTTACAAGCTCTTGATTTGCGGTCGATACAGAGTCGCTAATTCTTTTCTGTCCGCTTGTGACGCTCTTTATCATATCAGAAAAAATATTATCGGTTTCTGTTTTGTCTGGGTCAAGCCAGGAAAGAGCATATTTTGCAGAATTAAAGAAAACTGATTCAAAAGCATTTGCTGGGTCTGGTTCAAGTAACGCATCTTTTCTAGATGGTGCAGAACCGAGAACTCTCGAATGAATTAAAGTGCCTTCTTTTGTCGAAACAGCATTTATAAAATTAAGTGCGCTGGCAAAATTTGATGTACTTGATGGAATTGCAAGCGACATAATCTCACCATAGGTCACGGCTCTTTTTCTCTCTGGAGACTGAGGTAATTCGGTCACATCAAAATTAAGATTAGGATTTCTTTGTTTAATTTTTTCAAGATCAGAAGCGAGCCCAATATACATTGCTGATCTACCAGAAGCAAAATAATCTATTGAATTAGACAATGCCCCGTTCCAAGTATAGAAATTAGTTTGTGGATTTGAAAAATCAACAAAGAAATTGAGGGCGGATTCAGCTGGTCTAGCACCATTTGCAATTCTATTTCCAAGAGCAGATACAACACCCGATGCCATTTTAGAAGTAACATTGCCACCGGATTGCATAATCAAAGCAGATAGAATTCCTTTTGCGTGATTTAGATTACTCCACGTACCCAAAGGAATAGCGCTTTGGAGCAATGTCACGGGACCGTCTTTTTTTGTGAACGGAAAAATCATTTCATATGTTAACTCTGGCCAATTTTTTGGTGGGTTAACCAAACCAGCTTCAGCAAAAGTATCTCTATTCCAATACAAAACCAAGGGGTCTACTGTGATAGGTATCGCCCTGATTCCACCATCAGCAAGCATAATTTCTGTTCCCTCTGTAAAAGTATTCTGGAAGTTTCTTAACGGATAATATTCGTAAGGTATCAGCGCAAGCCTGTTTTTTTGTTTTAATATTTGATCTTGACCAATATACAAAACATCAGGACCATAGCCATCGGCTAGGGCGTTAACAAAATTATCATCAAAATTATCTCTGTCTATCTGTTCGTATGTAACAGAAAAGTTTTTATCATCGCTTACACCCGTCTGTTTTAGAATTTCTTGAAATTGATTTTCTGGAAGGTAGCCCCATACCAAGACTTTTGATATAGCTTGGTTTGATCCGGATCTTCCGAGTGAAAAGAAGATGACGCCAATAATAATAAAGGCACCGAAAACCATTGTTAGAATAAGTTGAAATTTTGTCATTGTTTTTTCATTACTAATGCATAATGATGATCCCCTGGATCAAATTCTTTTACAAAAACAAAACCGGATTCCTCGAACATTTTGCGAACATCTTCTTTGGGGACGAGCATATTTTGAGATGGTCCCATTCCACCAAAAGAATCTGCCCAATCTAAGATCAAAATTTTACCACGAGGTTTAAGTATTCTACGTGCTTCATGCACAACACCTTTTTTGTCTTCAACCTGAAATAGAGTATTTGAAAGAAAAATAGCGTCGACAACATTGTTTCCTATTTTTGTTCCGTTGGGTGCTTCTATATCTCCCCAGATATATTCTATATTTGTAATCCCAAGTTTCTCGGCATCATTTTTTATTTTTGCAAGAATTTCTTTTTGGACTTCGATTGCATATACCCTGCCCGTATCACCAACACGTTTGCTTGCTTCTATTGAATAAAAACCCGAGCCGGCTCCCATATCGGCAATCTTCATACCCGGCTCAATACCAAAAGAATCTAGATTAGATACTGGATCTGTAAACATTGTTAAATTATAACACTTACAAAAGAAAATAGAAAAATAACTGTGGAGATCTAAAAAGCCCCGCGCGAAGCGCGGGGCTTTTTATTTCTACAAACAAATGAGAGAAGCTATACCATCACCATCGCGGAGTTTCATTATTCTAACCCCTTGAGTCTGTCTACCGAGAGTGGGTATTTCGTCTATTCCCGTTCTAATCACCTGGCTCTTCTTTGAAATTGTGACAATTTCGGCTTCTTCTGCAGTTACAACGTGTGCGGATATCAATTTTCCTGTTTTTGTTGTTACCTTTGCTGTCTTTATACCTGAACCACCTCTATTCTGGACTTTGTATTCATCAATTGGTGTCTTTTTTCCGTATCCGTTTTCCATAAGTACGAGCAAGTCGACTTTTGCATTTTCAAGAATTCTACCTGAAGCAACTACTTCGTCACCCTTGCCGAGTTTAATTGCTCTTACACCTGCTGCACCCCTACCCATTTCTCTAACATCATCAGATGAAAACCTAATTGATTGACCGTTTTTGGTTACAACCACTATGGTGTCTTTTCCACCCACAAATGATACAGAAATGAGTTCATCTCCATCTGCGAGTTTAATTGAGATTATGCCGTTTCGTCTTACATCATGGAAGCTCTTTGCATCGACTTTTTTAGTAACCCCGTGTTTTGTTACCATCAAAACAGAAAAATCCATCTCTTTTATTTCCTTTGGCATCGCCAAAACTGAAGTGACTTTTTCATCTTCTGCCATTCCGATAAAGTTGATAATAGATTTTCCTTTTGTGGCTCTTTTTCCTTCTGGCAAATCATACATTTTTACTTGGTATGCTTTACCTTTGTCGGTAAAGAACAAGACATCGCTGTGAGTGCTTGCAGTTAGGAACGTCGTGACAAAGTCTTCCTCTTTGGTATCCAAATCAACGACACCTACCCCGCCTCGTTTTTGTCTTTTGAATTCATCTGGGCTGGTTCTTTTTACATACCCGCCAGAAGTCAACACAAGTGTCTGTTCTTCGTCTGGAACCAGGTCTTCGACTGAGAGGACTTTTGCACCTTGTTTTATGATTCTTGTTTTTCTTTCATCAGCAAATTTTTCGATGATTTCTGTCGATTCTGTTTTGATGATGTTTGTCATCTCTTTCTTTGAAGAAAGAATTTTCTTTAATTTTTCGATTAATTCCTGTACAGCAAGCAATTCGTCTTCGATTTTCTTTCTTTCTAGACCTGCCAATCTTTGGAGTTTCATTTCCAAAATTGCAGTTGCCTGCCTGTCAGAGAATTTGAATTTTTTCATCAAGTTCTCGTGAGCAGATTGTGTGTCTTTTGAGGCCTTGATGGTTTTGATAATTTCATCAATATGATCGAGAGCTTTTTTCAAACCGAGGAGAATATGTTCTCTTTCGAGAGCCCTTGCGAGATCGTATTCAGTTCGTTTTTTAATAACAACAAGTCTGTGATCAATAAAATGCTCAAGGATTCCCTTCAGTGAAAGAGTCTGAGGTACACCATCAACAAGCGCCACCATATTCAAGTGGAAGGTTTCTTCTAGTTGTGTATGCTTGTATAAAAAGTTAAGGACTTTTTGAGGATGGCTGTTGCCCTTGAGTTCAATCACCACTCTGATGTCTTTTGTTGATTCGTCTCTGACGTCTTTTATACCGTCAATTTTCTTTTCTCTAACCAAATCAGCAATTTTTACAATCAAATCTGCTTTGTTAACTCTATATGGTATTGATGTAATGATGATTTGGTAACTTCCGGCTTTTGATTCAACTATTTCTGCAACACCACGAGTGACTATTCCGCCCCTACCTGTTGCATAGGCGTGCTGTATGTCTTTTTGGTTGAATATAATACATCCAGTTGGAAAATCTGGACCTTTTACGAAAGAAAGCAAATCCTCGGCTGTAGCATTCGGATTATCTATCATATGAATTATGGCATTGCATAATTCCCCCAAATTGTGAGGAGGAATGTTTGTTGCCATACCGACAGCAATTCCCAAAGTACCATTGAGAAGCAAATTCGGAACTGCAGTAGGCAAAACGCCCGGCTCTTTTCTTGTGGCGTCGTAGTTTGGATGAAAAGGAACTGTTTCTTTGTCGATATCACGAAGAAGCTCATTTGCCATTTTAGACATTTTTGCCTCGGTGTATCTCATAGCAGCGGCATTGTCGCCGTCGATTGAACCAAAGTTTCCTTGTCCAAGTATCAAAGGATATCTGGTAGCAAAATCTTGTGCCAATTTAACCATTGATTCGTAAACAGCCGCATCACCGTGTGGGTGATATTTTCCAAGCACGTCTCCAACAATACGCGCACTTTTTACAAATTTTGCATTAAAAGTATGCCCATTTTCGTACATAGAATATAGTATTCTTCGGTGTACTGGTTTGAGACCGTCCCTGACGTCTGGCAAGGCTCTTTCTGTAATAACAGACATCGCATAGTCAATGAAAGATTCTTTCATTTCATCGACAACATTTCTAGAAACCACAGAAATACGAGGGTTTATCTCTGCTGGAAGTCCGTCATTTTCTGGTTTTTTGTCTTCTTTTTTAGCCATACATTAAAAATATTATTCGACTATTTTATCATATTTGAAGGGTAAACGCCATTCTATTTTTTCTCGTATTCGTCCTCACCTAGAAATAGATTAGAAACAGAATTAAAAATTTTGTCTTTCCCCTCTTTTATCATTTTTCCTAGTGGTTTACTAAAGACACCCGCGACACTTGCAAAAGGTGAACCGATAGTTTCCATAGAAATCGGAGGTTTTTCTGCGACATATTTGTAATAAAACCAAGGAACAGCAAAGACTACTGTTATGATCAAAGCCAAAGCAAGCGCAATACCTTTTCTCGTTTCCGGTTCTTTATTTCTAATTTTTTTTAACCATTCCATATCTATATTGCCTTTAAGACAACAACCTCACCATCTTTGTCTGCAATATCTTTCTTCTTTATAGTTAATTTTTCTACTGGAGAAGCTTTTTCATCACCGCCTTCTTTTACAAAAGTTTTAAGAGCATCTTTTTCTGCCTCTATTCCTTCGTAATGTATAGGAATAATTAATTCTGGTTCAAATTTTAGAGCTAGTTTGTGAGCTTCACTTGCAGACAAGACACCTCCACCACCAATTGGGACAAAAACAATATCTACATTATCGACACTTTCCATTATTTCAGGAGGAACTTCTGTTGTATCAACAGCACCTAAATAGACAATATTCATATCTTCTATCGTGACACAATATATAGTGTTTATGGATTCTTTTCCTCCGTAAGTGCTCTTTGAGGCAAAACCTCTAATAAAGACACCTTGGATTTCATATTCACCTGGCCCCCTAACAACAAATGGAGCACGATCACCTCTGGTAGCATTTTCTATACCGTTCATATCTGGATGGTTCAGGGTCACCAAAACAATATCCGAGCCGAAACTTTGGCTTTTTAATTTTGAAGATTTTGAAATTGGATTAAACGCCAATATTGTATCGCTAAACTGTACCTTTATAGATTCCCCGCCTTGATGAGTGATGATCATAACTTTTATTTTATGGAAACATTATAACAAAAAAACTGGCTTTCTCAATCACTTCTATTTTATATCCCCAATTTTATATTGTTATTCAAGATAAAGTGCTATAATTGAACAAAGTTTATTCGTTTATTAACAAATATGAATTCTAGATTTTCAAAAAAATTTTTTGTAACAGTTGCAATTCTCATTCTCTTTACAGTGGTTGTATCTCTTACTCCGCATTTGATTTTACAAGCGCAAACCACAGGTACCACAAAATCACTTGTAATGACATACCCAAAGACACGCGAGGTGTGGAAAAAAGCAACTAGTATCGATGTTAGATGGAAAGCCAGTGGCTTTAAAAAAGCAAACCGAGTCAGTGTATATCTTTCAAAAAACAATAACCCTTCAAAAGACAAGGGAGATATATTGATAGCCAGGAGCAAGCCTGCCTACAAAGAAAAAGCCGCTATCGCACCCAAAGCACTTGAAAAAGTAGAATATGGCGAATATTACGTAAAGATTGGATATATGCCAAAAGGTAAGCCTCATATTTTCTCTGTTAGCCAATATAAGGTTGAAATCGCAAAAAGACCTGATCCCCTTTTGACAATTACTTCACCAGTTGGCGGAGAAAAATGGGTTGCAGGTTCAAAACAAAAAATCACCTGGACTGCAAACTTTAGGAAAGGGTTAAATAAAGACCAAGATACAAAAGCAAAATATGCTGGTGCAAAGATTGTACCTACATACG
Source organism: uncultured Candidatus Saccharibacteria bacterium (assembly GCA_965230995.1). GTDB lineage: Bacteria > Patescibacteriota > Minisyncoccia > Phycocordibacterales. The sequence continues at coordinate 451,609 of OZ246398.1, read as the reverse complement.
GTGTAGACAAAGGTGGTGCCAGTTTAGACTTGAAAAAAATTCCTGAGGAAGACCGAGCAAAAATTCTTGGTCTTTCAGATGATGACTTGCTACTGCTTTCAAGAACTGACCCAGATTTTCTATCTCTACTAGACCCAACAGAAGCATCAAAAATTACAGGTCTTTCAAAAGAAGGTATAGCAGTATTGTCTGTACTTAGTCCGCAAGCTTATGGAGTTTTCGTTACATTAAACTTTACATCTCTAAGAGCTTTTGACGTCAAAGGTGCTCTAAAGGTAGTAGAAAACGTCATAAATCCTCTAAGCTTTGCAACAGGAAGTATTTTTGGAGACGACGAAGATAGCGAGCCACAAACACTTTCTAACACTTTGTATCTTCAAAAGAAAGGTTCTGATACTGATATAAAATTGAAAAAAGGAATTGTGGAAAAAGGAGCTACAACTATAAATCTAAAAAAGATTGAACCTGGAATATACAGATTACATATTGTTTCAAAGCTAAGCAAAAAATTTAGTCTTGATTCATACAGTCAATACTTTACGATCGTCGCTCCAGAGAACCCAGACGATTTGAAAGGTGAATATATCAGCGTTGTTCTTCCAAACAGTGCAGATGACGTAATGTACACAAATAGTAGCACTGCGATACGATGGACAACCAGCTTTACGAGAACAACTTCAAAACTTTCCCAGATTAGGCTATATAGTCCAACGAACGAATACGTACTTCAACCAACAACTACTGATATGAAAAATGATGGCTACGAATCGGTCAAAATTCCTGAATATGTTGTGCCTGGTGATAATTATAAAATTGAAGTCACAATCAAAGATGGAAAGACTATCCTGAAGGATTCAAGTGATGGTTCGTTCAAAGTATTACAAGGAGCTATACCTCAAAAATAACAGCGGAAAGATACGGAACGAAAAGATATTAATTATCAAAAACCCAGCATCAGCTGGGTTTTTGTTTATATTGTAAAAAACATATTTATATGATATATTGTCGTTCTGCTTTTGTTTTACAAAATTAGCAGAAAGGATATATAGAGTAAAACTTGGGAGGACAAATTAACATAACCGTCCACACAAGCCCCTATTTATCTTCAAAAAATGGCAAAAAAACAAGATACTACTGTAGAAGCTCCTGCAGAAGTTGTGACAATTATGTCGGCAAAAATGGCTGACGTACAGAACCCACCACTTCCTGGAGATGTCGTAGAAGGTGAAGTTATAGGCATAGAGAAAAATGCTCTTTTTGTTGATCTTCCCCCATTTGGAACGGGAATGATTTTTGGACGAGAGTTCATAATCGCAAGAGATATTATCAAAAAGATAAATATCGGAGACAAAGTAGCCGGAAAGGTTGTTTCTTTGGACAACAAAGAAGGTTACATAGAAATATCTCTAAAAGAAGCAAGACAAGCTTTGATTTGGGAAGAAGCAGAAGAAGCAATCCGAGATAAAAAAGTTCTCGAGCTTCCTGTTGTCGAAGCAAACAAAGGAGGTCTTATCATCAACTGGCAAGGTATCCACGGATTTCTTCCCGCTTCTCAGCTCAAAACCGAGCACTATCCTCGAGTTTCTGACGGAGACAAAGACAAGATTTTGGAAGAATTGCGAAAATTCATTGGAGGCAAATTGTCTGTTTCTATAATCACAGCAGTTCCAAAAGAAGGAAAGCTAATCTTTTCTGAAAAAGATCCAGAAGAGAAAAATAAAGAAAGAATAATCGACAAATACAATCTTGGTGATGTCATCAAGGGTGAAGTCACCGGAGTCGTTGACTTTGGAGTATTCGTAAAAATCGAAGAAGGTTTAGAAGGGCTTGTCCACATTTCTGAAATTGACTGGGGACTTGTCGAAGATCCAAGAGCAATGTTTAGAGTTGGAGACAAAGTAAACGTAAAGGTAATAGAAATTAAAGAAGGAAAAATTTCTCTCTCAATCAAGGCTCTCAAAGAAAATCCTTGGGTTGAAGCATCAAAGAAATACAAGAAAGATTTGGACGTATCTGGTGTTGTTATCAAATTCAACAAACACGGAGCACTCGTTTCAATCGAAGAAGGAGTTGCTGGATTGGTCCACATCTCAGATTTCGGTGGTGAAGAAAAATTGAGAGAAGCCCTAGAGCTTGGAAAAACATACAAATTCAAGATCACTCTGTTTGATCCAAAGGACCAAAAGATGACTCTGACATATTCTGGAAACAAATAATACAAAAAAGAAAAACACCGCCACTTTGTGGCGGTGTTTTTCTTTATATAGCGAAACCCCGCGACGTGCGCGGGGGGGGTAAAACTTTGTCACCCAAGAGGCCAAGCGAACTGCAAGGCTTCGGGATGACCGGTGAAGACGCGGTAGGCAATCGCGAAGATTCCTACCGCCAGCATAATATAGAACAGGACTTGCGTGAGTGTCACACTGTGGAGAAAGTTTTTCATTTGTTCCCCCCCCTTCTCTTATATTATACAATAGTTATACAAAAAAAATCAATCTTTTAAACCATTAAAAAGATTCATAGCCTCACTATCCCCTTTACTAAAAATTACATTCAAAATTTCTGCAATCTTTTTTGATAATTCCGAAATAGCATCTCTTTCTGTCTGACCCAGACTACCGAGAACGAATTTTTCTATTTCTTCGTCGCCTTTTGGTTTTTTTAATTCCCCATCTCTAACCGGAGTAACACCAACGCGGATCCTCACAAAGTCTTTTGTTTTTAAATGAGAGACAATAGATTCAATTCCATTATGACCTCCGGTTCCCCTATCTCTTGAAATTCGAAGTGTTCCAAATGGCAAATCAATATCATCATGGATAACCACAATGTCTTTTATTTTTTCTGTACCAGATAAATCTTTTATACTTTGCCCAGAATTATTCATAAAAGTCTGAGGAAAAATAAGCACAGCATCGTGTTCGTTTATTTTTCCTTTCGAGACGAAAGCATTTCTCATATTATCTTTCTCCCATCTATCCATCGAAAATATCCTGCGGACATGATCTAGAATCATTGCTCCGACATTGTGTCTAGTATATTCGTATTTTGCTCCTGGATTCCCGAGTCCAATAATGTATTTCACAAAATAAGTATAAGCCAGAAAACAAAAAACGACCAGCCTTTGCTATAAAACAAATAGTGTATTACAATAGCGAAATGCAGAAAACCCCCACCGAGCAGGTTGCGGAGTCACCAAAAAAAGCCAAGGAAAGCGGTTTTTTTGGTGAACTTTTCAAGTTTTTTCTAATTGTCGTCTTTATAATAATTCCCTTCCGAATATTCGTCGCCCAGCCATTTATTGTCGAAGGAGCTTCAATGGACCCAACATTTCATAACGGTCAGTATTTAATAGTTGACCAATTATCGTATCACCTGACAGAACCAAAGAGAGGCTCGGTAATTATTTTTAAATACCCTCGTGACCCAAAACAATTTTTTATAAAAAGAGTAATCGGACTTCCTGGAGAAACAGTAAAGGTTGAAAACGGAATTGTCACAATCATAAACAAGGAAAATCCAAAGGGGTTTGTTTTAGACGAGCCTTATTTAAAATTTAAAAAATATGACGACGCAGAACTCACATTAAATTCTGATCAATTTTTTGTTATGGGCGACAATAGAGCGGTGAGCTCTGATTCGAGATTCTGGGGCGCTGTTCCAAGAGACAACATTGTCGGTAGACCATTTCTGAGACTTCTCCCTTTAACTACGATTGGAATATTTCCGGGAGATAACAATTAAACTTTATGAAAAACGAAACAAAAAAGACACCACCAAAATACATTATTGATAAAATATCACACGAGCTTGAGACTGCTCATTTCTTTGGTTTTACACCAATAGAAACTCCAGAGATGACACAAAAGTCACCTAAACATTCAGATTTATATAATTCAAAATTATCTTTTCTTTCGTTTTACATTGAAAGCAATCTTGTCAAAAAAGAAGCTCAACCAATTCTCCTTTCATACGAACTACCGCTCAAAAAAGGTCTAAAAAGAAAAAATCCAAAACATTCTGAAATCGCACTCGAAATAGTCGGGACTCTCCAAAGTATTTCTGATGCAATCGCAATAAAAACAGCAATGTCTATAATCGAAGACGACGGCTACAAAGATGCTTACGTTAGTATAAACAGTGTTGGAGACAAAGAATCATTTGCAAGACTCGAAAGAGAACTCGCTTCATATTACAGAAAAAATATGAGCACACTTTCATCTGGACTAAGACAACTATTCAAAAAGGATATTTGGAATATTTACAGAACAGATGATCCGAAAGCAGAAGAATTCAAGAACAACGCTCCAAAAGCGATGAATTGTCTTTCTGATATTAGCCGAAAACATTTCAAAGAAGTTCTAGAATTCCTAGAAGTACTAGAAATCCCATACAAGATAGATCCATTTCTCGTCGGAGAAAGAGGCATTTGTGTCCATACAATATTTGAAATTAAAATTCCAGGAAAGACTCAAAAAACTGACACAATTTTTGCAACCGGAACAAGATACAATCACATTTCAAAAGATTTGGGCTGGAAAAAAGATTTACCTGCTTTGTCGGTAGAGATTAATTTTCCAAGAAAAAAGAAAATTTCATACACAACAATTTCGAGAATGAAAAAAGCTGACTTTTATTTCATTCAGCTTGGTTTTGAAGCAAGACTTCGTGCTTTAAACATCATAGATCTCCTCCGAAAAAACAAAATCAGAATCGGTCACAACCTAACGAGAGACAAAATAACAGCACAAATGGCTGGTGCCGAAAGAGCAGGAGCTTCCCATATGCTAATTATGGGACAAATGGAGGCTTTAGAGAAAAGTGTTGTTGTAAGAGACATCGAAACAAGATCACAAACTAACGTCGGTCTAGATAAAATTGTTGAATATTTAAAAAAGCTCAAAAAGCCTTCTTCTAAATAACCCTAAAAAATGGCTTAAAACAAGGGCAAAAATAGCCTTTTTAGCACTTGAACTGTTTTTAAAGTTGTGTTAGGATTACAGCCACTATGATAAACGTTGAAGTAAAACGAAAAGAAAACGAAACAGCGGGCAGCATATTGCGACGCTTCACAAAAAAAGTTCAAAACTCAGGTGTTCTTCCTAGGGTTAGAGGAATCAGATACAGCGGAAGACCTGTTACAAAATTCCGAAAGAACAAAGAAAAAGTTCAGGCAATAAAATTCAAGGAAAATATCGAGGAACAAATAAAGCTTGGAAAAATGCCAATGCCTACTTTCAGGAGACAATAATGAACCAAGGTAATACAAACATCTACAACACAACAAAACGCAAGCTTCCCAGCTTGCGTTTTGAGCAGATAAAAAATTCTGTTTTAAAAAATCAATACGAACTTGATCTGACTTTTGTTGGAAAAAAGAAAATTCAATCTTTAAACAAAAAACACAGGGGCATAGATAGAGCGACGGACATTTTATCTTTCCCTATTTCAGATGAAATGGGAGAAATATATATTTGTATAGAGATAGCAGATAAAAAATCAAAATTATTTGGCAGGACATCAGAAAATTATTTGGAATTTGTTTTTTTACACGGACTTGTACATTTGCTTGGATATGACCACGGAGAAAAAATGGAAAAAATAGAAGCTGATTTTAGAAACAAGTTTTCAATCTAAATTATTTTTAAATTAATCTTATTCACAGGTAAATATTTTTACTGTGCCTTTTCGTGTGTGTATATATTTAGTACAATATCAAGTAAGGCTATTTTTCTATGAAAAAGATTATTACTGCTGGCATTGATATAGGTTCGTCACAAGTAAAAGTAGTTGTGACAGAATACACAAAAGGCGTTGGCCAGCGTTTTCCTCATATAATCGGAACTGGACTTGCAGAATCAAAAGGCCTTCGTCATGGTTATCTTATAAACAGCGCAGATGTCGGCAGAAGCGTCAGACAGGCCGTCACGGAAGCCGAAAGAACTGCTGGTGTTGCAATAGAAAACGCCTATTTATCTATCGGTGGAGTTGGTCTTTCTAGCGTTACATCAAAAGGTTCCGTTATCATATCAAAAGCGGATTTAGAAATTACAGAATTAGACCTAGAAAAAGTTACAGAAATAGCACAAGAAGCAATACCAAAATCAGAATCTATCAATCGCAAAATCGTACACACAATTCCGCTTGAATATAGAATCGATGACAAACCCGTACTAGGACACCCAGCTGGGATGCGGGGGGTAAAATTAGAAGCAACTATTCTTTTCATAACAGCAATCGAAAGACATTTGGAAGACTTGATCGAGGCAACCGAAAGTGCCGGCGTTCACGTTATTGATGTTTTAGCTTCACCAATTGCTGCTAGCTTCATTACCCTTTCAAAAGCCCAAAAGATGGCTGGGTGCGTTCTTGCCAATATCGGTGCAGAAACACTCTCTATCGTCGTCTTTGAAAATAACATTCCGATTTCACTCGAAGTATTTCCTATCGGTGGGGCTGACATTACAAACGACATAGCTTTAGGATTAAAAATATCTCTCGAAGAAGCCGAAGAAATAAAAAAACACGGAATAGGCACATCTCTCTACCCGCGAAAAAAACTCGAAGAAATAGTAGAAGCCAGATTAAATGATATGTTTGAACTGATAGACAGTCATCTCAAAAAAATAGGCAGAAGCGGGTTACTGCCTGCTGGAATAATCCTAACAGGAGGAAGCGCTGGCGTAACTACAGCAAGCGATCTTGCAAAATCAGTTTTGAAACTTCCCTCTCGAATTGCAGGACTTAGTTCCTATGACACAAAGGAAAATATTGACGATGCTTTTTGGTCTGTCGCCTATGGATTATGTGTTTTGGGACTTTCAGAAAATGAAATCTCTCATCCTGTATTTAATATGGATACTGCAATCAAAAAAATTGGTTCTTGGTTCAAACAATTTCTCCCATAATACAAAACTGGTTGCCAATAAAAACACAAATAAATTGCTTTTTCAAGATGTTTCTATTTACCACCTCATCTGATATTATATATCCAATATTAAACGGACAAACCACAATATGCCACAAGTAAAACCAGAAGTAGAAGCATTCGCCAGAATAAAAGTCATTGGCGTTGGAGGATCGGGAAAAAATGCAACCAACCATATGATCAATTCCAAAGTTAAAGGAGTTGATTTCATTGCGATTAATACCGATTCACAAGATTTGCATAATTCCTCAGCAAAGAAAAAAATTCACATCGGCAAAAATCTGACACGAGGATTAGGAACCGGAATGAATCCTGATATTGGCAAAAGAGCAGCCGAAGAAACACTCGAAGAAATTCAGGAATCAATCAAGGGTGCTGATATGGTTTTTATTGCAGGTGGGCTTGGTGGCGGAACCGGAACAGGTGTTTCCCCTATTATTGCAAGAACAGCGAAAGAGCTCGGTGCCCTCACAGTTGCTGTTGTAACAAAACCTTTTTTCTTTGAAGGACAACAGAGAATGAGACTCGCAGATGCTGGTCTCACAGAACTTAAACAAAATGTTGATGCAATAATAGTCATTCCAAATGACAGGCTTTTGGTAAATATAGACAAAAACACAACAGCAATCAGCGCATTCGCTATGTGTGATGAAATCTTGAGACAGGCAGTTGAAGGAATTTCTAATCTCATTACAACACCCGGAAAGATTAACATAGACTTTGCTGATATTAGGGCGATTATGGAAAATGCTGGACCGGCACTAATGGGAATTGGAACTGCGACTGGTGAAAAACGAGCAGAAGAGGCAGCAAAAATGGCAATCAACTCTCCCCTTCTTGATATATCAATCAATGGAGCAAAGGGTGTTTTGTTCTCAATTTCTGGCGGTGAGGATCTCACAATGTTCGAAATACAAGACGCCGCAAAAATTATCACAGAATCAGCAGATCCAGATGCAAAAATAATCTTTGGTACTATTTACGATGACAAATTAAAGAAAGGTGAAGTAAAAATAACAGTCATTGCATCTGGTTTTCCAGAAGGACAACAGATAACCAGACGACCATCAATTTCTGTTGAACACATTGAAAAGAAAGACAAGGAACCAGAGCAAAAAAAAGGCAGAATCTTTAATTCGATACCAAACCCAGAAAAAGAACCTGAACAAAAAAAGAAGACAGAAAATACAGAAGATGACGATGACGATTGGGGTGCAGTTCCAGCTTTCTTGCGAAGATCTAAAATAAAATAAGAATTGAAGCGCCCCCGCCTACGGCGGGGGCACTTCTTTTGTCCTTTCTCCACCTATCTGTTAAAATGGTTTAATAACATTTAACAAACAGCTATGTACGATCTTGTAATAATTGGTGGAGGTCCGGGTGGAACAGCAGGTGCAGTTTATGCCTCAAGAAAGCTTTTAAAAACACTTCTCATAACCGAAGAATTCGGCGGGCAGTCTTCTGTGTCAGACGATATTCAAAATTGGATTGGTACACCTTCAATATCTGGTAGAGATTTGGCAAAAAGTTTTGAAAATCACGTTCGAAAATACGAAGGCGACATCCTAAAGATTCACACCGGAGAAAGAGTTCAATCTATCAAAAAAAATGATGACGGCACTTTTGTTGTATCCACCGAGAAAAACCAATTCAATACAAAAAGCGTTTTAATTGCGACAGGCAGTAGTCGCAGAAAATTAACAGTTCCAGGAGCAGATAAATTTGAAAACAAGGGACTTACATATTGTGCATCTTGCGATGGACCTCTTTTCTCTGGCCAAGATGTTGCTGTAATTGGTGCAGGAAACGCAGGTTTCGAATCAACTGCACAGCTTCTTGCATACTGCAAAACAGTTACAGTCATAAACCGAAGCGAAAAATTCCGTGCTGATGAAATAACCGTATCAAAAGTTCTTGCACACAAAAATGTAAAGGCTCTAGTGAATACTGATGTTGTGGAAATTAAAGGCGATAAATTTGTAGAGAGTATAACACTTAAAAACAAAACTAATAGTGAATTATTCGAGCTTCCCGTAAAAGGTATATTTGTTGAGATTGGTTTAATACCCGCAACAAATTATGCCGAAGGCATTGTATCAATGAACGAGATTAAACAAATTATCGTAGATCCAAAGACTCAGAGAACCTCCACGGACGGAATATGGGCAGCGGGAGATTGTACAGATGGACTCTATCACCAAAACAACATAGCAGCAGGTGACGCAGTAAGAGCCCTCGAAGATTTATATCAATGGCTAAGACGAAGATAAACAAAAACGCCTAACGGCGTTTTTGTTTAAATTATCTCTTTTTATCCAAAATATCCTCTAAAACAGCCAATTCTTGCCTTGTATTTGCCCCTAAAACGCTCTTGTAATCAAGAGTTACAGTAGATATGGTTTTTCCCTGCATAATAGCTATTTTGACCAAATCTGGAAGATAATATTCGTGCTGAACATTTTCAGCTTTTATCATTCCTATACTATCTTTGAGCCATTTTGTATCAAAAACAAAATATGACGGTGTAAGTTCTTTTATCAACCTAATCTCTTCGCTTGCGTCTTTATATTCAATAGTCTCTACTACTTTTCCATCTTTTCTAATTACTCTACCATATCTTTCAACATTTTTTCTTTCTTCATTAAAATCTGGAACGGTTACAGTCACCATAGTGAGAACATTTTTTTCTCTATTGTGAGTATCGATCATTTTCAGCAAATCATCTTTTGAGATAAAAGGCATATCTCCATACATTACAATTACAGATGGCATGCTCACTTGATCAAGAGCACAAGAAACAGCGTGCCCCGTGCCGAGCTGTTCTTCTTGCACCGCGTAAAGACATCTGTCTCCTAAAACTTTTTTTACCTCTTCCCTGCCATAACCAATCACAGCGATTGGTTTGGGTAAATCTTTTATACTTTCGATAGTATCGAATAAATAAGAAACTAATGGTTTACCTTTGAGAGGTACCAAGACTTTTGGTAATTCACTTTCCATCCTCGTCCCCTTTCCTCCAGCAAGCACAATTGGTTGTATATCCATCAGATATTTATACCAAAATATCGTTTTTTATCAAAACTATATACAGAAAACCCACCCTTGCGGAGCAGATTTCCTGCCCCTTGGGTGGGTGTGACTACTGCCCGATGAGAGTAACAGGCAATGCCGTGTCCCTGATCGGGAAAACGATTTCGATCATGCCTGTGCCGGGCGAGACAGGTGTCGAGTTGACGAGCCTAACCGCGTAGTCCAGCAGAGTTCCAAACTGGACACTGCTCATCTCTTGGTCGCTTCCCGAAAAGACGACCGTCCGGTCCGTAACCGACCCGTCGAGCAGACGGATGTTCACGTTGACGAGCGGCAGGCCATCCGGCTCACTCACTATCACCCTGCCGTTAGCAACGACCTGATAGACCTCGCTCGGGTACACCTTGCCGGTGTACACGAGCTTGGAGATGCTCGTCTGCCCACCAGTGATGGGCGGAACGTACAGCTCCGCTTCATGAGCCTGATAGCCCTCAAGCTTGTCCTTGGTTGTGAGGTACAACTTCACAAAGACAACCGTGACGATCAGGAGGGCAGCCGTGGCGATCTTCCAGCCGTTCTTGACGAACCATTCACGGTTGAGTTGGATCCCGAACACCCCGTCAGCTGCGCGAACAACGCCGTCAGTGAAAGCACTCATGTGAGCCTCCGTCAGTTTGTGACACAAAGTTTCAAGCCTCAATTCCACAATTATTATACACAACAAATACAATTTTGTACATATCTGTACAAAATCTTATCCCCCACTACTTTTCAAGTAGTAAATTCATATCTTGAAAATTATTTTCTCTTAAAATTTCCTCTTCGTAATATTTTCCTTTTTTATAATATGTTTTATAAGCTTTGGCTTTTGGTTTAGATACAATTACGCGATATTTATCATCCACGAATTCTATCGCACAGCAATTTTCAAGAGCGATAGCAACTCCTTTTGTGTTCTTCATTATCCTTGATAGCTCGACTCTTCTCTCTGGCTCAGAATCAAAATGTGGTGAATGTAGAGCAGGTATCAAACCAAGTCCACTTACTTTTATGAGCCCAGCATTAGGATTCTTAAATCTTCTAGAATCAGATAATCCATTAGAAAACCAGCATATAGAACCGGCGCTCAGACCAGATAGGACTGTGCCATTTTTCCATGCCTTGATAAGCATTTTATCAACGCCATATTTCCGCCAAATGCGGATCATTTTTAATGTATTACCACCACCAACATAGATTATATCGGCAGAATTTATTGCTTCAGAAATTTTATCTTTAGATGGTTTTTCTTTTATCAGCCATAAACAAGATACATTGCAACCAAGTCTTTTTCCAAAATGTTTTTCTACTACTTTAAAATATCCTTCGGAATCAGAGCTGGCAGTTGGGATAAAAAGTAGGTTTGGTTTACTTTTACCAGAAAGTCTAATTATTTCTTTATCAATCAAAGTAGTTTCGACAGGAAAGCCCGGCCGTCCTATTTCTCCACCACCTATTGCGACTATTTTTCTTGAGGTTTTCATTTTAACCAATTAAAAACAGACGCTACATTCAATCAATTAAGCAATCATTCGTTTGGTAACATCAACAAAAAATCCTAAAATCCAACCGATAATATACCAAAATACAGCAGAAGAAACTAATTTTAAAGCATTAGGACTTAGCGCAATCACATTCACCAAGTTCATCCCTAGAACGCTGATCTGCATATGTAATATTTCCAGCAGAGTCATATGTAATCTCATCTACACATTTCCTGTGATGACTACCGTTGCACTCTATTACCTCTTCTACATGTTCTCCTGTTGGTAAAATTTCAAGCACTATTTTTCTTATTGTGCGAAATGGTAAAGGTCTCTCTTTTTCAAAACTTGGTGTGTTTTCCATAATTTAATTATATCAGCTCTGAGAACTTGTTAAAACACCCTAAAATACACCAAGAATACATCTCCTTTTAGTGACCTTACGGGGAATCTTCCATTACATGGACAGTATAGGTTTCCTATTTATTCAAAGCAAAGCTTTTCATAAATAAAGGAAACCTTTTCGATTCCCCGACGCAAGCAAAATTATTTGCTTGCTTAAGGTCACCAAACAAAAAAGGCACACTAACGTGTGCTCTTTTTTGTACTGGTGACCTTACGGGGAATCGAACCCCGATTACAGCCTTGAAAAGGCCGTGTCCTGACCGTTAGACGATAAGGCCATTTATATATTCAATTGTAAACCCCGCCTTTTAAATTCAACATAGTCGATAACTCTTCTTGTTTCATTTAACGATAAGGCCGTGGATTTGGTAGACACCAAACCGACTGGAATAATATAACATTTTTTGTAAAAAATGCAAAAAGTGATAGGCTATCTACATACGGAAGAGTGGCAGAGAGGCTGAATGTCCCAGTTTCGAAAACTGGTATGGGCGAAAGCCCATCGAGGGTTCGAATCCCTCCTCTTCCGCCAGATTTCCAACTTTGAACCTTAGAAACTGCAAGGGTTTTCAAGCCCTTTGACGGTTTCGGTGGTTCGAGTTTGGAAACTTGCAAATCCATAAGAACATCAAAGACTGGCGTCCATATCGGCGTCAGTTTTTGATTACTGACAGTGAACCCCTCAAAACAAAGCTTCATCAGAGTGCGTTTTTGATGCATTGAGCTGGTGTTAAACACCTTGTCGGCATGATCCGTGAAGTCCAGTAACTCATTAAATTTCTGCACGAATTTATCAGATTTGCCCTCAAGTACACCCAAGCGATCCTGATACATTTCCTTCTCCTTAAGAAGCTCGTCCTGAATCTTTATAAAGACATCGGCGTCAATGATACGCTGAGAACGATCCACAACGATATTGCGAATCTGCTGTTGAACTCTTATAAGCTCACGCTTGAGACTCTTGCGTTCTTTATCCTCCTGTTCGAGTCGTTCTTTTGCAAAATATTGGAAATATGAATCGAGTACCTTCTTAAACTTATCAGGTAAATGAACCCGTGATAAATGGTTTGCAACCTGTTCCTCAACAACCTCCCATCGCATGTATTTGCGTTCAGTACAGTTTTTGTCCTGCCAGTGAGTACAAGAATAATAAAGATGACCCTTTTGCATCTGTCCGCAGAGCGTAGACCCACACACAGCACATCTCATAAACCCTGCCATAGGATACGAGTGCTTGCGAGTACGGTCTGCATAATGATTGTGCTGTTGGACTACCTCCTGAACATCATCAAAAAGTTTTTTAGAAATTAGAGGCGGAAAGTTTGCCTGACAAGTAGCTGATCGAGTTTTTATCAAACCATAGTAAATTGGATTGCAAAGAAAATGCTCAATTGATTTGCGATTAACATGTTTGCCGGATTTACTTTTTAGACCCCGCTTATTAAGTTCGGCAGACAAAGAATCGTATGAATACTTGCCGGTGGCGTAAAGTTCAAAAGCCAGTTTTATATAAGGGGCTCGAATATTATCAATAATAAGAGACTTGGTCTTTTTATCGTTCGTATACCCAATTGGTGCATACCCCGGGAACCTGCCACGCTCTACGGCCTCTTTAAGACCCTTCCTGACCTCCCAGCTGATGTTTTGTGAAGTCCATTGAGCAATCGATGCCATGATGTTCTCAACCAGCTCACCGGAAAAGGACTCATCGAATTGTTCAACCACTGAAACGAGTTTGGCATCGTGCTTTTTAAGCATCATCTTAATGGCGGCGTAATCAGCCACATTGCGACACATACGATCAAGCTTGTGGACTAAGATGACATCAACCTTGCTGTCCGTCTTTGCTCGATGAAGCATTTTCTGGAGCTGTGGACGATCAGTCGTTCTTGCGGATTCGCCTTTTTCCTCGTAGATGCCATCGGGAAGTAAATTCCAATGATGATCCATTCCATACTTTTGGCACGCTTTGACCTGTGCCGGAATACTTAATTCTCGTTCGGCCTGACGAGAGGTAGAAACACGGCCGTAAATTAAATAATTTGTACTCATAATGTTTGCTATAAAAAACAGCAGGGCTCTTGGCGAGCCCTGGGGTTAGTATTTTTTTATGTGATAAATTAGCCGACCTATTAATCGGACACTCTTGTCCGGATAACTTTTTTGAAAACCTTTATTGCTGGTCGCAATCTCCAAAAAGTCACCACGCTTTTTGAAGTAAGTCATGACCAGACCGTCTGGCGTAGACAACACTACAATGTCTCCGTCACTTGCCTCAATGTCCGCATCAAGCATAATCAGGTCGCCTTCGATTATACCTGCCTCCGGAAATTGAACATCGGAAACACGAATGCCGAATATACGGTGATCACGAACAATCCCGTTCTTAGGAATAAAAATAAATTCCTCCGCATGTTTGAGATGCAGATCGAGATCTTCCACTGGAATGGTATTGAACAGTGGCATTTTGTAATGTGCCACTTCATCGGCTGTGATCGTCTTTTTTAATTCCTCCAAACCTGCTTCCAGTTTGTGAGTCATTTCTTCAACACGCTTCTCGCCAGCGTCTTTGATGTTGAATTTATAGTTTGTAGAAATGCTGACCTTATGGATCTTTGATTCGGTCCACTGTTTTTTTAATTCGTCCTCGTCGACCTCGTAAGCCTTAGCCAAAAGCCCCAACTGCTTCTGAGAAGGGAGTCTGGCATCGTTTTCCAACTGACTGACATAACTGGCCGAAAAACCAAGGCGATCAGCGATATCCTTGGCCGTCCATTTGTTGGTTTCTCTCTGTTTTTTTAGATATGAGCCAAATGACATATTTTTATAATTAATTAACTAACTGCTTAACTTTATATTAGTCCAGTATAGCAAATATGTAAATATTAAGCAAATATGCTTATCCACAAGAGGGGTAATTGACGAATTAAGCAAAATTGCTTAATATGACTATAGAGGTCTAATTTATCAAACTATGAAAAAAACACCAACCAACATACGACTGAGGGATCTTAGAATCGAGAAAGGGCTAACGCAATACAAACTAGCCCGTATTCTTGGCTTTAAACATAACACAGCGATCAGCCGATATGAGACCGGACGAAAACGGCCGAATTTGGAAACCGCCCAAAGAATTGCCCTAGCGTTGGGGGTA
The DNA here is from genome assembly GCA_965230995.1 of uncultured Candidatus Saccharibacteria bacterium. Classification (GTDB taxonomy): domain Bacteria; phylum Patescibacteriota; class Minisyncoccia; order Phycocordibacterales. Next base: position 436,569 of record OZ246398.1, on the reverse strand, counting down.
AAAGTAGAGGATATTTTTTTGCCTTAGAGATTAAGCAAAAACGCTTAATTGAAAAGACTGTGTGGGGTCAATAAAAGTGTGAGGTCACTCTTATGAACCAAATCACATGTCCAAACCAACAAAGGATGAGGAAGCTCTCATTGAGCTTACCAAAAACGCCTTGTCAGAGGTGCTCGGCCGAGAACCAAGTAAGCAAGAAGTTTGGCGTGTCCATGCTGGCTTCAAACGCATGGCATTCATGCTACTGGAGCATTTAGATCACATCAAAAAGTATGACAACGAGAATTCTAATCAAAAGATTAATTCAGAGAATCTGGAAACGGATGACTCGGAAACCACCGACTCGGAGAGAACTCTTGGCGAGGAGGGAGAGCTTGCTGAGTAATTTTACAATCCGTGAATTAGAGAATCCAACTATCCGGCGTGACTTCTGTAGAGCAATGGACAACATCGACCGTGCTCTACCGAAATCCAGAGAGTGGTAGATAGCGCCTTACTCTCCCCTCAATGACGCCAGGCGTGAAGGGAGGAATAAGGTGCGATCTGTGGGTCGGTCCACCTTTTTATTACGGCCATGTCGGACGATAAAATAAAAGTAAGAGATTTAAGAAATGGCGATTGGTTTTGGATCAGTAAAGTACTTCTCGATGAGTACGGAAGCGAAATCAAACCGATTGGTATTGCTATTTATAATTGCCTCGCTGAACATGCCAATCAGGAGGGTTTTTGTTTTCCATCCCACAAGCTTATTGCCGACAGAATTGGCTCGAGCGTTTCCAGTGTGCAAAGAGGTATCCGCCAGATGATCAAACTTGGACTGATAAACAAGAAACGCCGAAAATTTTCCAATGTGTATTACCTGTTGAAAGTAGATAGGTCAGATAGACCGAACTTAAATAAGATCGGTCAGCCTGACCGGCAGTTCGGTCATACAGACCGGTGGGATCGGTCAGCCGGAACTACTAACAAGAATAAAGAAAAAGATTTAAATAAAAAGAATTACGGCGACAATAAAAAAACTGTGGATAACTTAAAAGAGATCAGGTCGATGTTAGCAGAAAAAATGTCCATCGGAGGGGTAAAGATAAAAATCATAGACGGCAGGAAGCATATGTGGACGGGGCAACGATGGGAGGCAGTCAAGGATACTTAGATTGCTTTTAACGGTTCGGGGAGGAGGTCGAACCCGGGCTATTAAATGGTCGTTTATTAATCATTTATGATCAGGGCCCAAAAAGCCCACAAATAAAAAACAGTATGGACAAAGATGAAACAAATGTCGGCAATTGTCCTCATTGCACAAAGGTTATTTTTCGTGATGCGGTCTTCAATTCCGAAGCTGTGTTTATAACCCGATGTCCCCACTGTCAGAAACCAGTTAAAGTGTGTATAAGAAAAAAGGTCGAGATTATTTTGCTTCCAGTCGATGATCACAAAGGAAGTAAATATCCCGGAACCAAGCTGACCATGATCATCTTTGTCTTGTTCCTTCCGACAGCTATAGATCTTTTATCAAACAGTTTCGACATACTTGACGGCATCTTCTGACTTAACGGTGTTATAAAGCAAAAGGAGCCCTTTTTGAGCCCCTTTTTTGCCGTTTGTTTGCCCCTTGGGCGAGCTTTCTACAGCTCGTCCGACAGTTCCACCGCATCATCCTCATCTAACCCGTATTCCTCCATAATTTCCTGAACATGCTCGGCTTCTTCCTTGTCGAGATCATGACTTTCCATTAACTCTGCCACTTCTTCGGTGGGAGCGTCATCATTCTCGATTTCTTTTTCAATATCGTCTGACATATTTTATTTGCTATTTATTGCCCGAACATAATTACAGTAATCACATTCTAAACTGGCTTCGGGAATTTTTTCACTATTTAAACAATTGTGTGCCTGAATGATAGTTTTTTCTACCCACGAATCATCGCCCTCATAAGGAATCAATGTGATATCAAACTCAAGCTTTCCATCAAATGCCTTCCGATCAGTCTGTCCGTTGCAGTAAACAAAATATCCAGTATTAGAAACCTTGTATCCATTTTGGCGAAGTAACCATTGATAAACCTCCATTTGTCTCTTATAGCCGATTTGCCAATCTTTATTCAACTCCGTGATATCTTCATCTTTTGAAGTGGACTTATAATCAACAACAATGTATTCACCCTTAGAATTTATCCAAAGATCATCAATCGCACCAAATATCAAAAAGTTTGTAAGTTCGTGCAAGTGTTGAATGCCGGTAAAGTTATGTCGCCATTTATCCAAATCCTCGTGGGCAACCGGACGAGCATCAACTCCATACTTTTCTATAAGAGGATGTTTCGTGCCATTTGCACGATGAATATCAAACTCAAGTTTTAAGAGATGGTCAACTGCCGAATTGAGGGCAAAAGGAAAACCCGGTGGACGGCCGACACCAAGTTTGCGATCGTAATAAAAACATCTTGGACAATTTAAGAACAGATCAATCTTTGATCGTGATAATTTAAAAGGTTCGGTAACCTTTGAATCATATAAACCTTTTACCCTTTGTGCTGTGTAGTATTCTGACATATTAAATTTTACTTCTTATTGAAATTTGATATTTCTTTTTTCTCTTTGCAAATGCCGGTTCACCACCCTCAAGTATATTGCAAACTTGTTCAATTATCCCATCTTCGAATTTTTCAATTTCTACATCGGGTATTTTTCTTGCCTGATCCTCAAGAGAGCCCGAACAATATTCGAGTTTTGGCGTTCGCTTGCCATTATAATTTGCGACAACAATTTGTTCTGCATCAGTATTTACAACAAGGTTGGGATTATGCGTAACCATTATAATTTGCCTGAACTGCTTTCTGTCTCTGAAATACTCAATTAAATCCCTATATACGGAAAGATTATCAAGATTCTCCTCAGGCTGGTCGATTATTAATGGCCTGTAATCATCCTCATCAATCTTAAGATATAAAATCAGAAGGATAATTCCTTTCTGTCCAGGTGAGAGCAAATAAAGATCGGTATCGTCAAACTTAAGCGATGAAATAATCTCAAAATAAGTAGGATCAAATAACCAATTATAAAAGTCTTCAAGATTGTGATTTTCTCTTAGCTGATCTTCAATAAGAATTTCATTTTCCTCAAATGTTAAAAAATTATCCAGAGTCGCTTTTAATTTTGTTTCAAGAATAGTCAGATCAAACTCGTGCCTTATAAATTCATCTGAGTGCTCACTGAGAACCTTTTTTAAGCTATCAATTTCTCGGAAGTTTCCTTTGCGTGACCTGTCAATAATATCGAGACCTGCCTTATTATGAAGTTCAAGTCGATAATTAATTTGTGCTTCAAAAACCAATTTTTTATCAGTATCTGTTCCAGCTAAAAGTGAATCTTGTAGTGGTTTATACAACTCTTCCATTTTAGATTTTTCGCTTTTAAGTAGCTCAAAATAACTGCTATAAGCTCCAAAGCGTTCTTTCTCCAGTCGTTCTTTTTCCGGGGTTGATTCTGACTTTATTCGAGTAATTTCTCCATCAATTGCCTTAATTGTACTCTCAACCGTTAAAATAGTTTTCTTTTGTTGCTGATATTTTAATTTTGTAGTTTCAAAAGCTCTCGTCTCTTTCTGTTTATCTTCTATACCTTTGTTCAAGTCCTGCAAGTTATCAAAAGGTAATTCAGATTCTTCAATAGAAAGAAGCTGGGCGACCTCCCGTTTCTTTCCTTGTTTAATAGTTTTTAGATGTTCGGCAATTTCATTCTTCTCTGAATCAAGAGATTTTTTTATAGCGTCTTCATTAAATGTAACGGTAAATACATCTGACTCCGATAGACCTAGCCCAGTAAGCAAAACATCAATTTCATCTTTAAATTCTTTAATTTTAGATTTAAAAATTTTAACTTTAGTCTCAACATCACTAATTTTATTTAGTTTACCTTGAAGCTCAACTATTTTGGCCTCATACTTTTTCTTAACTTCTGCGAGTTTGGCAAGTTCTTCTTGTCCTTTTTTATCTTCAGCTGGCAATTCTGGCAAACTTTTGTTTAATCTTTCAAGTTCGGCTTTTTTCTCGCCGAGCTGTTTTTCCTTTTCCGGTAGATTCCGGAGTACAGAAACTAGCTCACCTATCTTATGATTGATGTCATGGATTTTTTCGACAACCTGTTCTTTTTCATATTTAAAGCCACTAAGTATTCGTGTCCTGAGTTCATCAAAATCTGAAGCACCCATTCGTTCGGTGTCATCAAGCTTTTGAAAAATAACATTCTCGATTTGTTTCTGTAACTTTTCACTATTACGGTGTGAGCATAGATCTTCCACAGCTCCTTGCGGTAAATACTGAACAAGCCCTTGATCCTCTGTAAGTTTCCCGACTTCAAATTCTGTAGACGATCCATCTGCCCAGTCAATTTTAATTTTAGTTCCAGCTATAGAATTTTTATGTTTCGAAGCTTTCTTTAAAAATGCATCATCACTGTTATCTTTACTTCCAGCGCCATAGGCAATCGCCTCCGCTAGGGCAGATTTACCTGAACCACGGCCACCAATAACTGTTATTAAGTCCCGATTTAATTCTAATTCAAAGTCATTGGCAAACCATCCATTAGATAGTGGAATAGATATTTTTTTTATTACTTTGTGATCTGGTTTAAGGTTGGGAGGTGTCTCGCCAATAAAAACACGGGCTTCTGGTTCATTTAGTACCTGTTTGAGACCAGCGAATGTCGGATCAGCTTTAACCCAGAGCATTGACTGACCGACACGATCAAGTTTGTGTGCATCAGATGAATGTAAAACAATACTGTTTAATTTGTTTGTTTCGAGGTCTTGGCGATTCTCACTTATTTTAGATGGGTCATCAAGAGATGTAAGACAAAAGTTCGCAGAATTTATCAAGTCTCTCTTTTCAACAGCTGACTGATCCCATCGAGAATGATCCCATTCAGAATAACCTATGGCAGTTACAAATTTTCCAGTAAAACAATTTTTGCTTAATAATTCATAAATTGTATCTCTGTCGTAGGTAATATTATCAAATCCTACTTCAAGATCAGTTTTGCTATGTATAGTGTTTCCTGTCGGAGCCGCCGCCTTAATTTGTTTGCCGAGATCTTCCAACGATCGTCTCGTTGGTGTTTGTTCCCATTTAGTATTATCTTCTATTTTATACCCACTCGATAGACAATTTAAAAGCTGATCCCTAATATCTTGCACACTAACGGTTGGATCAAATAGTACATGAAAATTATGTCTACGAGTGTTGTTGGCCGTCCCACTAAAAGTATTAAGTCTAAATTCTATATTTGGAATTAATAGTTCAATATTTGTAAACTCACCTCGTCTTGTAAGTAAATATTCATACCCGTCACAAAATAAATAGTCCGTGACTGCAATCACTTTAATTTCGGGTGGTAAAGATGCTATTTTTAAAATAAATGCGTCCCATACTGCTTTTGTATCTCCGCCATATTCTTGAATTATTGATTTTGGGGTGTGAACATGCAAATCCCACTTTCGCCACTCCGATCCTCTTTGGTATAGATTACTCATAAAAAGTGTTAATTATTATTGAAGTAGACTGCTTTGTCTAATTTTCTAAACAAGAAATTAAGAAAAGACAAAAGGTCTAAGGCTTCATCTCTAATAATCGGCCAATCAAGGGCTGGTTCGTGAGCCTGGGGATTTCTTATGGCACGCATCAATCCGACCGAGAGATGCATTACTCCTTCTTGTTCATTGACCTCAGTGCGATTGATCTGACTGTTAAGTTTAATTGTGCCCGTTGTTGCAAGTGCTGTTTCCATTAATCGAGCTCCGTAACCAGACATCTTGGATTTATCTTGAACCTCTTTGTCATAGACTTTGCAACATTCGAAAACAGCATGAAAATAATTGCCCTCAGTAAACAATTTACGAGCATGTTGATTAATCTTTGTGTGAAAATGACGATCATCAAAAATTTTTGCATTTTCGGGGATTGTTTTGGCGAGTGAGGTGGCCTTATCTCCAGTTTTTCTTAATTTTCCATCATTACCTACAGCCAATCCATAGAAGCTCAAAATGTTATTTACCTTTTTACAAACATCCTCATGAGCGTCTGGGGATGAAAAGTATTCTTGAGGATCACATACTTGTTGGATTAACTTTGCTATGTTGTGGCTTCCGTACTGCTGTTTTTGCATTTGTTCCATCGCAGAATATACAAACCTCCATTTTGTCCCTCCATCATGGCGAATCTCTGGAAAACCAGCTTTGCGAAATAACTCGGAAACCTCTGTGCCGGTGAAATGATCTCCTATTATTTTTGCCAGTGCCTCAAGGGCTGGTAATTTGAAAGATTCTAAATCCATAACTTATTTTGAAGTTAAATATTTTTGAAAAATGCCTTGTCACTAATCTTTAAAGAGCTCAACTGGATTTATCTTAAATTGCAACATCTTTGCGGAATCTCGACCACCATCTCCACCTTTTCTTTGCATGCCAATTTTACCAATTTTTAAGCTACCTTGTGGAGTAATTCTAACTTCGCCTTCCGCGAACACATTCATGGCGTGGTTTATTGATTTTAATACCCATCTGCTTTCGTCTTTTGATTTTAACACTACAAGCATCCAACCGGCTGAAAATTTTCCTCTTCCTTTTAGAATATCCGAAACTACGAGAATTTTATTTTTTGTAAAAAAATCAATTATTTTATTTTGTACTGCTTTGCTCATTTCATCCAAAAATAGTCTTCGAGGATCTCGTAATCCGTCTGTATTTTCTGGGAGAATCTCGCCGGTAAATTGCTTTAACACTTTCGCCAAATCAGAAGGAATTTCCCACATTTCAATATAATTTTCTACCCATCTTTTATCAACCTGATTAAATCCTTGAGGATTGCTGACGAGTTTTATTGAAATATTTTCAGCCGAAATTGCTTTTTTTAAATAAATTGTAATTTGAACTTGGACATCGGTTTTATAACCGTGCAATTTTATTGCTTCAACCCTCTCTATTTCCTTAATTGGATAACCCATAGTCTCTAACCACTTTTGAGCATCTTCGTCGGTTTTCCAGTTGTTAAATTTTTCGACAACATCATCTTCGTTTCTAAAACCGCCTCTAGCGGTATTTGATCCTAAAAGGATCGCTTTCTTTAAATCTTTATTTATAGGCATATTATTTTTCTATTGTTAAAATTATCTGTTTCATAATTTGCTTCAAGACTGGCACAACCACGCTATTGCCAAATTGCTTGTAAGCCTGGGTTTTATTCACTGGTATTTTAAAGTTTTCCGGAAACCCCATCACTCTTGAACATTCCTTGGGCGTGAGTTTTCTAACCTTACCATTTATAAGATAAGCTCCCGTTCTACTACCAGCACCGCCTCCATAAGCTGAAAAGGTTATGGCGTGTCCAAGGTCACTATAAATTCGTTCACCCTGGCCACCATTATTTATTGTGCCAATTCGTATCGGTCCTTGTGAATAATTTCCGAAGATATCGGCTGTTATATTTTTTTCTCTAATTTTTATATCGTCTCTTTTTATTACATATGAAGCCGACTCCTTGTCATCCACAAGATAATCCTTGAGCTTTACTGGTTTATTGACCGGTAAGGGAAAAGAAAAATCATCTACACCCAAATCCTTTCTAAAACAAATAATATAGACTCTCTCCCTTGATGTCGGAGCACCATATTGACTCGCATTCAAAACTTTGTAAAAAACATTATAGTTGAGTTCATCAAGAGTTTTCTTTATTACCTCTAATGTTTGTCCATCGTTGTGTTTTGCAAAATTTTTAACATTCTCTAAAAACAAAATTTCCGGTTTATGATATTTAGCAATCCTCGCTACATCAAAAAACAGCGTTCCTCTTGTGTCTTCAAAACCTCGCTGTTTACCGGATATGCTAAAAGCCTGACATGGAAATCCCGCACAGATAATATTGTGTTTTGGAATTTTTTTCTCATCGACTTTTGTTATATCTCCATCTGGTGTTTCTCCAAAATTGGCCTCATAAGTCATCTGTGCATACTTGTCCCATTCGGAAGTATAGACACATTCTAACCCATGGGATTCAAGTGCATATCTAAAGCCTCCTATTCCAGCGAATAAGTCAATAAATTTTGCTTTTTTAATATCGAATTTCTTTTTTGGCATAATGATTGATGATGAATTTTTAATTAGTCCGTGACCAATTAATTTGTTTTTATGCTTTCGTAAAATATAAATTTATTCTGGAATGTATTCCTGATGACCACAATGACATGCAGTGCCATCATTTGTTGACACGCTAAAGTATGACCGTTTTGAAACGATAATAAAGTCCTCGAAGTTAGGATGGAATGACAAAACCTGAGAGTCGGCTTGCAATGACCGTATAAGCTTTCGGTCCGCTTCATCCGGAGTCGGATCAATAGAGCCGGGGTGGTTCATGAGTATAATAAACTTCTTGGCCAAGAATAGAGAGAAGTAATGCCAAAGCATTTGAGTATCGAAATTCTTGGGAGATGATCCGAGGAAAACTTGATGACCGAGGAATAAGTTTTTGTCATCAAGATAAATTCCAATAATCTTGGAAACATTTTCGTTTTCCAAGTCTTTGAGAAATTTATATAAGTCCTCAGGATCACGAACCTGACCCTGAATAGGTAGTTCGACATCAGTCTCAACGATTTCAAATTTCTTCAAATATCGTTTACCTTCCTGATGTATATTTTCCTCTTTTTTATCTTCTTGTTTTTTCATAGCGATTTCCAATTAAAGTTTATATTTTTACATACCTCGTACCTCGGCCACGCCCGACACGCTTGACCTTACCAAGTTCAACCAACCGGTCGAGTGCTTGGCGTACCGTTCCGAGTGCTATGTTCGTTTCCTTCACAATCTCACCCGGTCCTGCCTGTTCAACACCTGTGAGATATTTCCATACCTCATATTGCTTGGGAGAGAGAGTGTCCTCAATCTTTTCTTCTTCCAGATACGATAGTGCCTTCACGGCTTGTTCTCTAATAACTGATAAAAAGAAATTAAGCCATGGCGAAATTGTATCGTGGTCGGTTTTGAATGTTTCTTGAGATTTACGGAGTGCAATATAATATTCGTCTTTTCTATGTTCAACTAATTGCTCGTGTGAGACATACTGAACGAACTGATAACCTGATCGCAAAAGTAAAAGATTCGTGAGAACACGAGAAAGACGACCATTACCATCTTCAAATGGGTGGATCTTCAAAAATTCAACAACAAAGTTTGCGATAATTAAAAGATTGTGGAAACGATTCTTCTCAAAAGCATCATTTGTCCATTCGACAAGTTCCTGCATCTCTTTGCCGGTTAGAAAAGCCGGCGTGGTTTCAAACATTATCTTTGCAATGTTTCCATCCGGTCCAAGTACTCCGACAGTATTCTCTTTCTTTTTGTAACTGCCACGATGAGTGTCGTCTTTGTGCGAATACTTAAGAAGCTGATTGTGGAGTGAGGTGATCAAACTTTCCCTAAGTGGTAAATCCTGATAACTATCAAAAACATTTTGGAGTGTTTCCAAATATCCCTGAACCTCTTGAGAATCACGATCAGCAAACTTTGAGATAGCAAGACCTCTCATGACTTTCTCCACCTCTTCGTCGGTAAGCTTTGCACCCTCAATACGAGTAGAAGCACCGGCTGAAGTGATCAGTGTAGATTTTTTGAGATTAGTAATTGCCTGGGGAGTCATTCGCAAGCCAGATTTAAATTCGCCTCGAATTCCGTCAATCTCAGCCAAAATAGCCACAATGTGTGGGTCAAGATTTTTTATTCGATGATCAAATTTGTTAAAAATGTTGTCCATAGACATAGATTTGATTAATAATTTTAACGCTATAGTTTATACAGTTAATTATAACGGATTACAGCGGTAAAAACAATGTCGAGCCGTATTGATTTAACGCTATACACCATATAGTGGATTATAACGGATTACAGCGGTAAATGCAAGTCCAGCTACTGTGGGCAAGTATTGCCAATATTTACAGACATTCTGCCAATTATTGATTTTTCCTGCTAAAATAGGCAAACAACCGAATAAGGCCTAAACCCGAATCAGGGCATGGTCGCAAAACCATCCAAGAGAGCCTCGCAAAGGACTTTTTGCGTTTGTATACGCAAAGGATGGTTTGCGGGGTTTTTTAATCGTGCAACCAAAACCAATACTGATTCTTAAGGCCTTCTGAAAGTTGGTGGGCGTTGGCATGGGAAAGAACACCCAAATATGATCGCAAAGATTGCGAAAGAGCATCCTCGCTGATTGTTCCGCTTCTGAACATGGCGATGCGTTCTTTCATCTTGCGGAATATTCTCCGTTTTGTTCTTGCTCTTACAAGACGGTGGTACGGGAAAGCGACATATCCCAAGAAGTCAACGCCCTGATGACACGCCCGGATCGATACCTTATTGGGATGGAGCGACAATTGTAAATTTTTATCCAAAAACTCCTTGATTGGATCTAGGATATTTTCAAGATACGCTCTGTCGGTCGAGACAATAACGAAGTCGTCGGTGTATCGAGCATAATTGACAACCTTAAGTTTATGCTTCACGAATTGATCAAATTCATTCATGTAAACATTCGCGAAAAGTTGCGAGGTTAAATTGCCTATGGGTAAACCCTGCCTATCGAATAAATTAGTCTGACTGGCCGAGTAACTTTCCACAACCCTGTTCAAAAGCCACATAGTGTCTTGATCTGTTATTTTTTTACCGAGAATGCTTAGTAAGGTGCGATGGTCAATGCTGTCAAAAAATTTTCTGACATCACACTTTAAGGCAAAACACGGTCTGGTAAAATTTCGACTTTCGCTTCGAATCATTCGCTCAACAGCCAATACTCCTTTATGCGTTCCTTTGTTTATTCGGCATGAGAACGAATTCGCTATAAAAGTCTTGTCGTAAAGCGGATTAAGAATGCGAAAAATAGCATGATGCAAAATACGATCACGCACTGAAGCCTTATGGACATGCCTGACCTTTGGATCATAAATATAAAATCCAGAGTATGGAGAATGAACATATCTTTTGCCCTTTAAATCACGGTAAAGAGCAAACAAATTCGGCTCAAGGTTAAATTCAAATTCTTGGACATCCGCCTTCTTGCGTTTGTCGCTTTTGAATTCTTCCCACGAAGTAAAAATATTAGGGATTGAAATTATTTTCTCGAATAAATTAGTATAAACTCTCATAAAATTAAAACTATGAATGACTTTGATATTCCTATTTTTAAGAAAAGCTATGACTTATACAAAACATTCAATGAGTATCGCAAACTCGTTCCCAAACAAGATCGCTTCACGGTTTTTGAAAAGTCCGAGTGTGCGATTTTAGATGTTTTGGAAAGTATAATGAAAGCAAGTGGAGAGCAGAAAAAAGAAAAATTGCCAACACTTGAAAAGGCCAGCCTCAAGCTCAACATGCTAAGAGTCTTCATTCGACTAATGAAGGACACAAAAACGATAGACGCTAAAAAATATATGATACTTGAAAGCGTAATCGATGAAATCGGAAGAATGCTGGGAGGATGGATTCGCTCGGTGAAAGCCGAGTAAGAGAAAGGGTACCCGTGAGGGTACCCTTTCTTAAAAAGAGGAGTGACTTCGAGACAAGACCGGAAGCCGAACCGTAGTTGTCGTTGGCATTGTCGACCCAGTTCGTGTCGAACTTGACCTTGCCGTCGTTGAACTTGAAGTACGGAGACTTCGAGAAGTCGCCATCGGCATCCGGAATTTTGCTTTTGTTCGTCCTTGTCACCAGACCTCGAGCTTTACTTCCCGTTGGCAACGGAACTATATGCTCTCAATCCTGAATTTGATTCGACGGTATCCAGCAAAGGAACCCGTTCTGAACAAAAGCAAGCAGTATCTCCTCAATGCAACACACTCTTGGAAACCGTGATCCCCAAGACTCCGGTTGTTTATCTCTTGATGAGAGAGTTCGGCGCCGGCAATCCTTAAACGGCCGTGCATTAGCCTATACTCAGTGCTATTATACCCTAAAATCAGGTAGCATTAAAACGCTTGACAAAACCGTTGATATTTGCTATACTGACATGAAGTTAAATGTTCTTTCAAAAAGGCTAAATATAGCGATTTTGTGAGGTTGGCGTATTGGATATAAGCGGTTTTTGTATCCAGCACGCTCGCCTCACAAAGAGGCAAGACGCTGACCAGAGCGACTCTGGGAATTCAAAAAAGAAGGAGGATGACGATGAAAACATCGATCACCAACACCAGCATCACCGAAGGACAGAAAAAGCAGTACTTCAGGTTCGTCGAGGACGCCGCCGAGCGTGCGCTCAAAGAAACGGGTCTCGACAAGGACGGGCTTCAGAAGCTCATCGAAAACGGCGACGAATTCCAAGCAAGGATCGTGACGGCCGTCCGTGAACTCTCTGTGAGCAATCAGTTCGCAGACGAGGAAACGGAATCCAACTACGGCTACCTCTCCGGCTACAAGCCCAAAGGAATCACCGAGCAGACCAACCGGTTGCACGAGTTGTTCCCCGGGATTGGCTACGCCGATGAGAAGCTGGCCGAGCAGGATCTTCCCCCGAACGCCGAAGGATGGTTCGCCATTCCGAGGTGGGAGAAGATCGCCCCGACATACGGCGAAGCCGTGCAGAAGGTGCTCGACCTGATCAAGCAGACCCGAAACGGTGCGTTCTACAATTACCGTGAAGGCCAGCTCGGTCCGCAGTATCTCCGTCAGTCGCAGAAGTCGGCCAAGGCGTTCCAGAAGCTCGGCGACGAGCAGAAGGATCACGACATTCTCGTCGTTTCGGCTCAGTTCGGTCTCCGTCACAGGGGCCGTTCGGTTCGCCGGGCACGCGAAGTCATGAGCGCCAGCGAGTTCGGTCTCGGGGCTTTCGCCATCGGGATCATGATCCTGACGCATCCGGAACGACTCCAGCACTATGACGATCTCTGGATCGACTGTGCCGGGGACGAGTTCGCACCGGGTGCCGGTGGCGGCTTCTCGGGGTCTCCGTGCTTCGGGTTCTACGACGGCAAGGTCAGGTTCGTCGCGCACTGGGTCGACGGTGCCAACGACGGCTACGGTTCGGCTTCCGGTCTTGTCTCGCAGTAGTGATCCTTGAGTGCTTGAATTCTTGGGTCTTTTGACTCCTTGTCATTTGATCCTTGAATTTCCGCCGAAGGCGGTCGCTACAAAATTCCAAAGGGGTTATCCACAGCAATGCGGATAACCCCTTCTTCATTTCTGGAAATAAATTCGGTCTGGTGTTTTTACCCATTTTATATTAAAATAATAAGTGACAATTTAATCGCCTAAACTTATCGCACTGCGGTAGGCATGGCAAAAAATCCATCCAAGATATAGAACCCGTCATCAGGGATCCTTGGATGGTCGTATGGGGAAACTCGTGCGTTGAGACCGAAAGGTTTCTACTCTTGGTGGCGGGCTTTATGTAAAATGATCCCCGTTCGAGAGTAAATAAATTATGCACAGAAAAAACTATTGTGCTGTTTTTTGAAAAGTAGTATAATGCAATTAACAATCAAATAGAGTTATGCCTCACGAGGCATCCTGAAAGGAATTCCAAGTTTAAGAGCTTGCGATTAATTATCACTTTTTGTGGTAATCAATCGCGAGCTCTTTTTTGTTTGATTGTTGCCAGCTCTCTGCCACGCCCAATAACGGTCGACATCCAATCTTGTTAATCGACCTCACACTGCCCGAGCTCAAGGGTTCGGGTAATAAAAAATATACAAGGGATGTGGGCGTGCCAGAGATTTGAGAATTAAAAAATTATGTTTAGTAAATTTCAAGCATTGCCGAGTTACTTCGGCGGAAAAAGAAAATTGGTCAAGCACATTTTTAAGCCGATCAAAAAGACCGAGGGAATTTTTATTGATGCATTCTTGGGAGGCGGATCAGTAAGTCTCTATGCAAAAGCAAAAGGCTACAAAGTTATAAGCAATGACATCGCCTTCCGATCAGTAATCATTGGTCGAGCGATTATCGCCAACAATTCTGTCAAACTTGAATCAGAGGATTTGGCCAGACTATTTTTTGAAACAAAACACGACAGCTTTATAAAAAATAATTATTGTCCGAAAGTATTCACCACCAAGATTGCCGACTTTTTAGATAATGCATTTGCCTCCGCCAACAAGGTGGAAAATGATACTAAACGCTATCTTTTATTGCATTTATTAATCAAATTTATTCTATCTTGCCGACAGTTTGGAAAGTTTACTCACACCCGGGACACACTGGACTTGGAAGCTCGAAAATGGGAGTGGCCTCTCCGGTCCAAATCCCACGCCCCGAAAAATTTGCGGATGATACAAAATCCGATGATGACTTTGGAAAAATTAAAAGATGAAATTAATCATGGAATCTTTGACAACCATCAAGACAACGAAATACACCAAAAAGATGTTTTTGATTTTCTTAAAACTGTTCAGGGTGATGTTGTTTATTTTGATCCTCCTTATCCTGGCTCTTCTGCCTACGAAGTCGAGTACGGGATTTTAGATAATATTCTCGCCAATAAAAAACTGGATAACAAACCGAGTGATTTCTCAAACAAAGATGCTGATGAATTTTTAGAAAAAATGTTTGAGTCGGCGAAACACATTCCTCAATGGGTCATCTCACTTGGACAAAACAAAGAGGACATTGGAGTGAAGCCGGAAAAACTTTTGGCAATGGTGCAGAAACACCGCAAAGCCGAAGTGCAGATGCTTGATCACAAATGGAGTGTGGCGAATGCCGGAGGTCGAAACCAAAGCAATAACATCGAATACATGATCGTAACTTTATGAAAAAAGAAAAAACAGAAATCAAAATAGTGAAAATAAAAGAGTGCGTTCCGAACTGGTGGAATCCAAACGAAATGAACGCTCGCCAATTTACTTCGCTGAAAAAAGCTTTAACTAAGTATGGACAAACCAAACCGATACAAGTGGGCGTCTGGCCGAACATGAAAGTTAAAGACGGATATGTGATCGTTGGCGGTTACCATACTTGGAAAGTCCTTGGCGAACTCGGCGAAACCGAGATCGAAGCTAATATCCACAATTTCAAGAATGAGGACGAAGCCAAACTTTATGGATTAACCGACAACATTCACGGATCAAACCAACAATTAAAACTCGGCAAGCTCGCCTACGAATTAACCCAAAACGGATATTCAATCAAAGACATTGCTCAGAATCTTGGCGAGGAAGATATCAATGTCAAAGATGCTCTCGACTTAGTGAAAGATGAAATAGAAAAGAAAATGATTGAGCTCAAAAAAGCCGAGCGAGAAAATACTGTCGTTTTGAATTTCATCGTAGACAAAGACCCTGAAGCATCAGCCGATGAATTTATAAAAGCCGTGACTGCATTTGCGAAAGCAAAAGGCGTAAAGGTCGAAAAAGCAGTCAAAGATATTAATACCAAAAGAGAAACCATTGCCCTTGTAAGTTTCAATGTCACGAATCCGCAAAAGGGCGTGATAGATGAAGCATTAAACATCCTGTCAAAACAATCAAAAATGACCGAGAGTGAGGCAATCGCCGAAGTGTGCAACCAGTTTATAAATACACTTAACGGCAACATTCCGCAACAAACCGCAACAAAATGAGCAAAAAAGTCGACATCAAAACCGGAAAGTACCAAGAAGCGATTCGCCTTAGATATAACGGCGAGTCTTATCCTGTTATTGCCAGAAAAATACAAACTCCGGTCTCGACTGTCGAAAAATGGTTCACTTTTGGCGGATTGCTTAAGGATGAGTACGAAAAATACCGAGATGAACAGAATGAAAATAGAAAACTGCAAGCCCAATGGATCATGCAAAAGAGCGTTGAGACCGCCGCTTCAATGCTCGTTGCCCTTATGGGCAGTCCCGATGACGGCGTAAAATTTCGGGCGTGCAAAGAGATTCTCGACCGAGAACTCGGAAGCCCGAAAGAAACGATTGAACATAAGGGATTATATGGAACAGGCCTAAGTTATGAACAAATACTCAGAAAAGCAAGAGAGAGACCACCCGACGGTTAAAACGCTGGTGGATTTCGTGAATTTTTTCGATGCTGATCCGAGAGAATTCATTGAGGAGTGCCTGTTCATAAAGACCAAAGACCAGCAAACTGTTCCTTTAAAGTTTAATACCGCTCAGTACCTGATTTATAAGAGAATCAAACAGCTTAAAGACCAAAAGAAGCCAATAAGAATGATTATTCTTAAAGCCAGACAAGAGGGTGTGTCCACGCTTTGCGAGGGTTTGATATTCGAACGGACAGCGAGATTTGAAAATACCAATTCACTGATCGTTGCCCACGAACCCGAATCAACCGATGCAATATTCTCAATGAGCAAACTATTCTACGACCTTCTGCCGTTTGATGTTAAGCCGATGCGACGGTACGACAACAAAAAGCAAATGGTGTTTGAGAATCCGGACGAGAAAGGCCGAACCAATAATCCCGGACTGCGAAGCCGAATGGTTATATCAACCGCCGATAAGACAAAAATTGGTAGAGGTCTAACCATTCACAACTTCCACGGCTCAGAGGTAGCCTTTTGGAAAAATGCCAAAGCCTTGATGCTCTCAGTACTGCAATCAATCCCAAGTCTTCCAAACACTGCTGTCTTTCTTGAATCAACGGCCAACGGTTTCGGTGGTGACGGCGAATACTTCTACCAAATGGTGCAAGATGCTCTAGCCGGTAAGAACGAGTTTGAGCTTATATTCCTACCATGGCACCTGATGCCCGAATATAGCCAACCATTCGCAAATGATGCCGAGAAAAAGAAGTTTGCCGAAACATTGGACGAATACGAGAAAGAATTGAGAACGAAAGAGAACCTAACCTACGAGCAACTGAAATGGCGTAGATGGGCAATCCAAAACCTCTGCGGTGGCGATACCGATAAATTCAAACAAGAATATCCAGCCACTATTGAGGAATCATTCGTTGCTTCAAGTAAGGCAGTAATTCCGAAGCAGTATATCGAAGCTCAAAGCAAATTCGTCAGACAGCCGATAAGAAAACTGGACGACATCCTGATATACGAGGAACCCAACCTGAGACATTTCTACAGTCTAGGTGCCGATCCGGCCGAGGGCATCGGAAAAGACGACTCGGCGATCACGATCATAGACAAGATGACCGGACGAGAGGTCGGAAGCTACATCGGACAAATACAGCCGGACTTATTTGCCAAGAAAATAAGACAATCAGCTGAACTGTTCAACAATGCTCTGGCAGTAATTGAAATAAACAATCACGGACTAGCGGTAATCAACGCCCTCAAGACCGAATACACGAATATCTACCAACGAACGGTTTTTGATAAAGCTACGAACACTAAGAGAAAAGAACTTGGCTGGAAAACCAGTCAAACAACCAAACCTCTGATGGTCGATGACTTTATAGCCGGATTGCGTGACGATGACATTGGTTTGTCGAGCCAATCAACCGTCAGCCAGATGATGACATTCGTTCACACCAGCGAAAGCAATAAGTACGGCATGGGAGCGGAAACTGGACAAAAAGATGATGCATTAATTTCGGCAATGCTTGCATGGCAAGGATTGAAAGAATTGCCAAGCGAAATGCCAATTGCACACAAAGGTCGAACAATAAAACTTTATTAAATATGGCAAATACAAAAGAACTACAAAAATTCAACAGTGAGTACGATGAAGCCAAGAAAAACTTCCTGTACTACTACAAACCCGAATTTGATCGGGGCTATAAGCTGTTCTCCTCTTTCAACGGTGATCGTGCCGAACAATTAGAAAAGACAATTGACGGCGAAGTCTGGCAATCAAATGTTTTTATTCCTCAAGTTTTTTCATACATCAAAACCTTTTTACAAAAGACAGTCGGTATAACACCAGACTTCAAGCTTGAGGGTAAAAACAATGAGGCATTAAAAGACCTTGTGCTGTGGTTATGGGAGATTGGAATGAGTGATGACTTAATCGACTTCTTCCTGCAAGTATTTATCTGTGGAACTACAATCGGAAAAGACTTCCTCAGAAAAGAAACTAAGAAAAAGAGACAGAAAGAAATTGGTATAATCGACAAGATCAAGAAGCTGATATTTAAAACATCAACATCCAAGATTGTATTCCGACCAGATTTTGATCCGGTAGATATTTATAACTTCTACCCACATCCGAGAATGAAAAAGATTGCCGATCCATTCCCAGTATTCCACCGTTATGTGCTGACACTGGATGAAATGAAGTCCCAATATCCGGATGTAAACGAGAGCGTGTGGAAACAATTCCTAAACACAGACGGCGAAGTGGCAAAGTCCGGTGGTGACATCACCGACTATGCCTATGTGAGAAAAGAAGTATTGATCCAACTTAGAAAGAGTTTGAGAGAAACAACAAAAGCATCGAGTCCGATTGAGGGCAATCCAAACAATCCGATCCAAATGCCAATCACCAGCGAGAAGTTATTCGAAGTCGTTGAACGCTGGATTGACGAGAGGTTCACCGTGTTCCTGCCAATGGACGGTACACCAATAGAAATCAAGGACGGTGACAACCCGTATGATCACGAACAGAAACCTTATTCCCGAACAGGCTTCTTCCCAAGACCATTCTCATTTTACTGGCTTGGTATTCCGAAGCTTGTCGACCATTTGCAAGAACTTCTCAACTCCGTAACCAACCAACGAGTCGATGCGGTGACAATGAAAATTCACAGCATGATTGCGGCCGCACCGGTGGCTCTGCCCGGATACAAGCAATCAACCATAACAGTCAAACCACTTGGAATCTTATGGACTAACGACCCGAACTCAGTCAAAGAACTTAAATTCGGTGATGTGAACTCTTCGGCTTTTGTAGAACCAGACCACATCAAGGAAGCGATGAGAATTGCAGTCGGTATAGACGAATTCACCACCACGGCCGGTGTAGACAGAAAAGAGACTGCGACCGTTGCCTCATTCATGCGAGAAGCAACACTCGAGGGCGTAAAATTATTCCTGATCATGCTTCGCAATTCTTACATCATGCACTTCGACCACTGGATCAGCATGATAAAACAATTTTGGACAAAGAAGTCCGTAATGCCCGATAAGGCCATAGCAATCTTGACCAGACACGGACTTATAACCGAAGCCGATGAAAGCGTAAACGGATTATTCGATGATGAGTACGAGATGTCCCTCGAATCAACATCCTCACTGGCCACATCTTCCGAACTTAAGAAAGCCAAAGATTTGGAACTCTGGGGTTTGATCAAGGATGTGAACGAATTAACTGATGCGGAAACCGGAACCGTGTATTCAATCAAGAAATTCAAAATACTGATGAAGCTTTTTGAGGATTATGGCTGGGAGCCGACAAATTACATCACTGAACAAAAACAACCACCGGTTGTGCCGACAGACCAAGGTTCGGCAATCCCTACAGGTGAAGCACCTGCCATTGATCCAAACGAACCTCCAGCACCGTCACTTCCCGGAAACGAAATGGGTGCGATGTTAGGAAACGCAATAAAGCAATAAAACTATGAGTGAAAAAATAAACAAACAAACCGAGGAAACCATCAGCAACTTGTACGAGACAAAGTATTTTGAAGCATTGTCCGACTTGATTGCCGATGAATTGGAAATAACCAAGACTTGGTTATTAAACAAAGGTCTGACTACCGATGACATTCGGCACTATCAAGGTCGAGCCGAAGGACTGGGAGTCGTGTTGCTCAGAATAAAAGCAATCCATGACGAATTTATAAAACCAAAAGTATGAAAACCTGATAAAAACAATTTAAGGAAATCGCCAAAATTTTGAGAGGTTCAGCTGGCCTCTTGAGATGGGATTTCTGGCGATTTCCACATCTTGAGAAGCCAACCGAGCCTCCACAAAGGGGCTCGGTTTTATTAACAGACGGACGCTTTGAAAGTCTTTCGTGAGGTCAGACTGGAAAAGAACAATCCGCCAATTAATACGCCTATGGAAAAACCAAACAATTCCGGCGCCGATCCAAACGCAAAGCCAGAGACTCCGTCTTTTGACGATGCGGTCGGAAAGGAACAACCGGTCAATTCAGTTCCGTCAGGCACTCCGAGCGGAGAGCAACCTGACAAAAAACCAGACGCTAAGGGTGAACAACCCAAGGATCAATCTGGCGATACGCCCAGCGATAAGGGCGAAAGTCCCGACGGCAAAAAGCCCGAGGGCGACAAATCCTTCTGGGGAAAGTTTAAGAGCGAAGATGATGCTAAACGCTCGTATGACGAAGCCCAGACCAAGATCATCGAGCAAGGAAAAGAGATCAATGACTTAAAAACCCTGCACGAGAAAAATGAACAGTTTCTCTCCGTGCTGGATCGAGCATTGGTCAAGAATCCGCAATTAGCTGAACAGCTAAAAGCGGTGCTTGCCGAGACCATGAAGTCCGGCGAATCGGAGCCGGAGGATACGCCCGACATAGAAGCTATCCTCGATAAAAAGCTTGAGGAAAGAGAAACGAAAGCAAAAACCAAAGCGGAAATTGATAAGTGGATCGAGGGTCACGAGGACTTCAAAGACCCAGAGGTGGGACACAAAGTTCTCGACATCATCGAAAAAGAAAAACTACCGTTCAATGCTCGCACGCTTCAACTGGCCTACGACTCCATCACCAAGGATGCCCAAGCCAAGAAAGCAACCGAGGAAGCTTTGAAAAAAGAGGAAGTGAAAAATCTTGAGCGTGAAAATGCATCAGGTGTCGGAGGCGGTTCACCAACTGCCAAAGGCCAAACGCCCAAAGACAATCCCTTTGACGATCTTGTGGGCGAAAGTATCAACCCAAACAAAGTCAGGTAATGCTTATTAGATTTGAGGTCTCGTGAGCGGTTACCGGCTTTCTAACATAAAACAAAATTATGTCTGAACCAACCCATCTCATCGGAACGAGAAACACGCTGACGATTGAACAATCACAGCGTATTCCCGATGTCGATGACAAAATATTCCTTCTTGAACCAGGCGAATCACCGCTCACTGCTTTCTTGACCCAAATCGGAAAGATTGGTGACGGTGGAGGCAAGTTCAAAGGAATGGCTCTTCAAAAAAGAGTCGTCTATAACCCAGAGTTTACTGAATATGAGGATCAGTACTCTGGTGTCTGGGCTCGAATTAACAACGGCGGTGGCTACCTCGTAGGTGCGACCGACATTGTTGTCGATAGTCCGGGTGCCTCAATTTTCTCCAAGTACGATCTGATTAAAAACACTCGTACCGGTGAAATCATGAGAGTCACCAATGTTAATTATTCCACGAATACTCTCACCGTAACTCGTGGAGCCGGTGCCACTGCGGCGGCCGCCATCAATGATGACGACTGGCTGTTGGTTATCGGTCCTGCTTTTGAGGAAGGATCAAAGTCTGGAGATTCCAACACGACTAAACTCGTGAAGGTCACCAACTATACCCAAATCTTCAAAACAAAATTCGGTGTCACTCAAACCGAGAACGCTTCGAAACTCTATCCGTCCGGTACGCCGGGTGCGGACTTGAAATACCTGCGTGCAAAACATGGTATCGAACAAGCCAAGAAAATCGAACGCGCATATTGGTTCGGTGAAAAGAAAGAAGTCACCGGTCCCGACGGTAAACCTCTCCGTTTAACCGGAGGTATCTTGGAATCCATCATCTCTGCTGGAAATGTGCAAGACGAATCAAGCTCGAGCTTAACCGAAGCCGAATTCCGATCGTTTTTGCAGAACTATGCCTTTAAGTATGGTTCAAGCGAGAAGTACTTCTTCTGTGGCAATACCGTGCTCGGTTATTTGGAAGGCTTTGCCACGAGCAAGATGTATGTCGTTCCAACCGATAAGACCTACGGTGTAGAAATCCGTAAATTCCAGTCTTCATTCGGTACCTTGAACATTGTCCGTCATCCGATGTTCGACAATCAGTATGCCGGTATGGGAGTCGTATTGGATCTTTCAACCTTGAAGCATTGTCCTTTGAATGGTCGAGACACCACGCTCGAAACCAACATTCAAGACAACGATGCTGACGAGGAAGTCGACCAGTACAAAACCGAAGTCGGTTTGCAGAGAGTCAACTTCGAAAAGAACGCTTTGCTTAAGGGTGTTGCCTAAACCTGACCAAGGCTCTGCTCTGACTCGCTGGCCTCCACTCTGTGGAAGCCAGGAGTAAGGGCGGATGCCAGATTAAAAATTAAAAACTTAATTAATAAAACTATATGGCTAAATTTAATTCCCATATCAAAAGACTCAAGATCGTCCTTAAACCGGCTACGCCGATATTTGAGGGCGGATTGAAAATCGGCGATCAGCCGGGAGTGTACGCTACATTCGAAGATGGTCAATTTGAGACCAAAGATGAGGAACTCATCAAAAAACTTGAGGGCTTAGACACATTCAAAATAGATTTTTGGCGTGTGTCTGATGAATCCAGTCCTGTCGAGGACACAACGGTCGACAAAGACTTTGTGAAGCTAACCAAAAAAGAGCTTCAATCTCTGGCAAAAGAAAAAGGTGTTGAGGTCGACGGCACTGAAACAAAAGAAAGACTGGTCGAGCTTTTGACTGACAAGTAAACCGTAAGAGGTCGATAATCTAAAACAAACTTATGCCAATCGTATCAGCAGACTTAAAAGAATATAAATCATCAGCAACCAATTCTGACGGTGCTGGAATTTCGGCGACTGAAGTAGTCGACAATACCGATAACAACCTGTTCACCGACATAACTGGTGACGAAGCGACTGCCGGTGGTACTGAGTATCGAAAGATATTCAGAAAGAACACCCACGCAACGCTTACTTGGCAAAACATAGTCTCATGGCTATTAAGCCAACCAACCAACTCTGCATTGTCATTCGGATTCGGATTGGATCATGCCGATGATGCCGACGGTGGCCAAGGAAACATGACGGCGTTCGGGGCGAATGCGGTTGTTGCCGTAGTTTCTGACGGTGCAGACACCAGACAATTAACCGTTGTTGGTGAGGATGCATCAGGAAACAGACAGACCGAGACCTTAACCTTAAACGGTGCGACCGAAGTAGTCGGATCGCTTACATTTTCCAAAGTGTATGCGGTTTATGCCAACTCTCTATCTGCCTCAAGAACCGTGACCATCAAACAAGGTTCGGGAGGCACAGCAAGAGGAACTATTGGAACAAATAAAAAGATTTGCTTCCTATGGTTTGGAAAGAAATACTCCGGTGGCTCATTAGTTAACGCCGAGGGTGGCGATATGGCCAGCAAGGCAACCGGATTGAAGTCCGGTGATGTCGCACCTGCCGGAAACTTCGGACTGTGGTATCGCATTACATGGCCAGCCGGTGCCGGTGCAGTAACCGCTACGACAACCCAAGTGAAATCCGAGGGTGACACTGCGGCCTAAAAGAAATTAAAAAGTTATGGCTAAAACTTTCTTAACAAAAAAGAATAACGCCAAAAGCACAATCACGGACAATCCACTGCTTTCGGGTGCGACTATCCTCAATGTGCAGACCGGTGACGGGACGAAGTTTCCATCGGCACCATTCCACGCCACGCTTTACTCAAGTGATCCTAGCGTGGGAGAGATTGTGAAAGTAACAACGATCGTAACCGATCAATTCACAATCGAACGAGCCAAAGAAAACACCACTGCCCAACAATGGCCTCAAGGCACACGCCTTGAACTTTTGGTGACAGCCAAACTTTTTGACGACTTTCAAACAAGAACCGAAGTTATTGTCGCAACCGACGGTTCTGGTGACTACAACTGCGACGGCACAGCCGATCAGACAGAGATCAATGAAGCCATAAGCAATCTACCATCGGGTGGCGGAATAGTCAGAATCAAGAAAGGAACTTATAACCTGACTGGTGTCGTTGAAATCTTAAAAAGTAATGTGATTCTCGAGGGTGAAGGAGTATCAACAATTTTGCGGGTGGCCAATTCCGCCAATCTTGGCGATGTGGTGAGAATTGGAAACGGCGGAAGTGTAAGCTACACAAACATCACTGTTCGAGACTTCATGATTGACGGCAATCAAGCCAATCAAACATCAGGTGCCAACAGTCCGCTCGTACTCTGGGGAACCGCATCGTACAAGCACAGCAAGCTAACGATAGAAAACATGTGGCTGACTGGTGCAAAACAAGATTGCATGAAAGTTATTGCCATTGAGGATAGCGTGATAAAAAATTGCTACATTTATTCGAACACCGGAACAGCGATCGGATTATTCACCAGCTCTCAATACATCAGCATCGTTGGCAATGTGCTTGCTTCAAATTCCTACGGAATATACGACAACGCTTGCAACTACAACACAATCACCGGCAATGTCATTCGCAATAATGGCTACGGTTTTTATGTGAACAGTGGCTGGCGAGAAGTGTTCACAGGCAATATGGTCTTCACCAGCACAAACTACGGAGTTTATCTTGTTGGTGCTCAAAGAGTAACGGTAACTGGCAATCACTTCTATGGCGACAGCTGGAGTATTGTGGTCGGTAATAGTTCCAACGCCACCAAATACAATGTGATCACTGGAAATACAATCACATACCCAACCAGCCAAGGCATTGCTCTTTATTACGGTTCGGGAACGACCGTAAGCAATGTTATAAGCGGAAACCATATCTTCGGGGCCGGTGGACATGGGATATATCTTTATGGATCGTCCTACAACACCATAACTGGAAATGCCATAGATAATGCTTCGCGAACTACTAACAACACTTCGAACAGCATCTATCTCTCAAACAATGGCTCAGTGTATTCAACCTACAATGTGATCTCATCAAACAACTTACATGCCACGCAAACAAACAAATCCGCTTATCACATCAGAGAGCAAAGTGCGAGCGATGACTACAACTTAGCGATTGGCAATGTTTGCAAAGATGCGGTGACCGCACAAATAAGCATGCAAGGCACGAACTCAGTGAGAGGTACTAACATACCGGCTTCCGGATAAAACTATGTTCAACGCTTATCAATTCAACACAGCCCAATTAAATAACACTGGCTCAAAGCCAATTGCTAAAGCCGTGAGTTATGTGCTGGATGTATTCGGATTGATAAACAAACAGATTACATATTTGCTTGATAGTTTCGTCACGATTTCGCACGCCAAAACATATATCCTCGACATTAAGAACCTGATAGCAAAAATAGAAACCTACATTCTCGATACTTTCGGACTTTCAAACAAGACGATTGCTTACAGGTTTGATGTTAGGAGTCTGATTGCCAAGATGGAATCTTATGTTTTGGATATATTCCAAATAGTCACAAAAAGTCTGACATACAAATTCGACATCAGAATCATCGTTGCTAAAACGGAAAGATATCTCCTCGATGTATTCGGACTTATTGCAAAACTGCTCACTTATAAACTGGATATCAGAAATCTTGCCACAAAACTTGAGACTTATGTTTTAGATATTCGTCTAAAGGTGAATAAAACCGCATCATACTTGTTCGACATAATCGGCGGTGCTTGGCTGGGGTTAGTTTATAAACTCGATGTCAGAAATATCACTGCAAAAAGCATTGCATACCGATTCGACACTCTGATCACTCTCGGACGAACAATAACCTACAAGTTTGATTCTTTTCTTACGGTTCTCAAACAGTCGATATACAAATGGGACATAAGAAACATAGCTCAAAAGTTAATGGCCTATGTGACAGATATCAGGAATACAATCACACAAACAGAAACATATAAACTTGATATCAGAAATTTGGCCACCAAGATCGAGAGATATTTGATCGACATCAGAAGCCTTATACCCAAAGCTTGGACTTACATCTTGGACATAAGAAATATTGCCGGCAAAACAGAAAGTTATTTGCTCGACATTAAAAACCTTATTGCCAAAAACACCCGATATTTATTTGATTCGTTGATCACTGTTTTGAGACAGACAATCTATCTCTTAAATATCAGGAGTTTAACGGCCAAGGCGATGCGGTATGTGTTGGATATTCGAGTTCTTATTGCCAAGCTGGAATCTTATAAATTAGACATCCGGAATCTTGCCACAAAGATCGAAACCTATGTGCTGGATATTAGAAATTTGATTGCCAAAACTGAAACATACATCTTGGACATCCTAAGCAAGATCGCAAAATGGTGGACTTACAAATTAGACATCCTGATTACCGCTGGAAAGCAATGGACATACCTATTCGACATCCGAGGTTTGATCGCAAAAGTTTGGACTTATCGCTTCAGGATTTGGAAAATAATTGAGGGTATAAAAATAGCGGTTGAATTTCTTTCCGCAAAACTTTCGGTCCTGATGCTTAATGCCAGAGAGTCACTTGGATTGGTTAACGCTAGGACAAACATCGAGGTCAAAAATGCCAAACAAGATCAATCACTACAATCAGCAAAATTGGAAGTCGGTCTTGGCAAAGGTAATAAAGATATAAAACTATGAGCGTAAAAATTGTTCAAGACGATACAAGGCCACCGTTGGAATTCAATCTGACTCAAGATGGTTCACCTGTAGATTTAACTGGATGCACGGTCAAATTCTACATGAAAGATGCCACCAGCGGATCAGTAAAAATTAGCGGTAGCACTTGCGTGATAACCGATGCCACCAAAGGTAAATGCAAATATCTCTGGACTTCATCGGACACAAACACAGCCGGAACTTATGTGGGAGAGGTCGAGGTCACTTTTCCTGACGGAAAGATTCAGACCGGCTATAAACAAATCGGAATCACAATAAGAGCTGACATCTAAAACTATGACCAGAGGCGATATTAAAACAGCAATAAAAAACGAAGTCGATGATCAGACCGTTGACTCAACACTACTTAACACATGGGTTCAAAGAGCCGATGAAAAAGTGCAGAGCTGGCGTCCATCAGATGATCGAGATCAGACTTTTGACTATTGGGATTATCTCAAGACCGAACAGCCGTTCACAACTGTTGCTAACCAAGAGAAATATCCCGTACCGGAAAACTATCGTGCGTTTATCGAACTAAGAATCGGAACTGATAAAACACCTTTTAAGCTGATCGACTTCCGAGACAGAGACAAGTTTGATGACCATGCAGTGTATATGCTGGGCGGTTATTTTTACCCAGTAGCGACACCAACAGTCGACGGTAGTGCCATGAGGTTTGTCTTTGTCCGAATATCAGACGACTTTGCATCTGACAATGACGAACCGGAGGTCGAAAAACTCTATCACCAAGCTTATGTCGAGTGGGGCAAGAAAATGTACTACAACCAACAGGGCGACACCGAGCTTGAACGACAGGCAGAAAATAACTTCGAGAGAATAATGATTGGAAAATGGCGAGATCAAGAATTAGCCAGAATGTCTACGGCTTCGGATCAAGCCGAGATTCCAAGAAGCAGTCTCGTATAAACAAACACTATGTCACTACCAAAAAAGATTTGGAAAACATCTCAATTCCACAAAGGTATTTCAAACCTTAATGCCGAGGGAACTTTTTGGTTTTCGAACGGATTGGAATTTGATCAGTATCCTCCATATTTGAAAGTGGCAAATAAGTTTTTCAAAGAGAGCGACAGTGTGAGCGTTCCAACACTGAATCAGCCGACTTACATGTGTTATTTCAATTATCGATATTACTGCGTCAATCATGATGACGGAAAGATTTTTGAGAATACCTACAACAGCTGGACTGAAGTACACGACAGCACAAACATCTGGGGAGGAAGCGGATTATATGCCGATGACGATTATATGTACTATGCCGGAAGTACTTGGGTCGGTCGCTTTGATAAAAATACTTGGGTGGACAACTGGCAGTCGTTCAATGTGAACACAGCGTTTGACGATGTTCCGATTACTAAGTTCTTGAAATTCATTTGTTTCGGAAATAAAAACTATTTGGCTACATGGGATACAGGGGCAAGCTCTTGGAATCCCAACAAGCTCACACTACCGACCGGTTATGTGATTATGTGGCTCGCACCGCTCACCGACTATCTTGTTATTTCTGCTCACCATCCGACATTCGGATCAGCTTTGTTTTTCTGGGATGGATATTCGCAAACTTATAACCGTGTCCTGCAATTAACCCAAACACAAAGTCTTGCCGGTGCTGTTGATAAAAATGTTTTGTATTTCTTAACACGAGACGGCTGGATCTGTCGCTTTAACGGTTCAGGAATTGAGAAGCTTAACAAGTTCCCGGAAATGAACCACGAGGACTACATCTCACTGAAAGCCGGTTGCATGAAAGTTTATCAAGGCACAATTCTAATTGCCAAAGGATCGAACACTTACGATGTGAGTCGTCGAAATCAGTATTGCGGAATTTGGTGCTATAACCCATCAACCAATGCTCTCTATTTCAAACACCGAGTATCAACCGGTGCGGTTAACCATGTGACTCCGGGACTAGCGGTAATGTACGGACTCTATGTCGACAACAACACAATCCGTGTGATGTACAGCGATGGCAATAAGTCGATTATCGATGTGAACCACGATACTGGAACATTCAGACCTTACGAATTCGGGGCGTACTGGATTAGTCCACTAATAGATAACGATCCATATCTTCGCAAAAGATGGAAACAAATGATCCTGAACTTTTTCAAACCGATGCCTAATAGCAGTTTTGCAAGATTTGAAATCAAGTACAACATCACCGAACAAAATATAAGAGATCAAGCAAAATATGTGACCGGTGGAGGGTCGGATTACTTTACCGTTTCTTATTTTGGTAGTTCGTATGAGGTCGGTGACGAAGTGATTGTTCTTGCCGGTCCGGCGGCTGGACAGATCAGGCACATAAAAAGCATGGACAATGCTACAAAAACAATTTATTTGGATGAGACTTTGTACTATGTCGGAACTTCACAGGGATATCTGCAAGCCGGAGATTATGTGGCGATAACACCTTTCAAAAGACTTGGAACGATTAAGGGAAACGAGAATCAAGGCAAAGTAAATAAAATGCTTCGGTTCAATGCGAGGTCGAAAAAAATTCAATTCAAAGTCGAAGTCTGGAGTAACTCCGGATATTCCGGTGAGTGGGATATGGGGTTAAAAGATGTGTCGGCCGTATTCGTTCCGGACAGAATAATCAAATAAACATATGACAAAATTCACATTGGAAAAAATAGACCAAGAGAATGTAAAAAAGACAGACATTCGTGAGGATGTCTCGACAGTGAACATTCCGGCTTTAGAAAAACAAAAAGCCGAACTGGAACAACAGATCACTGCAATGCAAAAACAACTCGACCAAATTAATGAGGTCTTGGCCGAGTATAAGAAACTTCCACAAACATGAACAACGCACCAAACCAAGATCAACCATTTGATCCGAATCTGGGTTCGATACTCAATCTTCTCCGTGATATTCCGATATTGAACTCACCGCCGTCCGACACACCGAGAACCCCGATCAGTTTCGCTTTATACGACAACGGCGGTACAAGACGGTTTTATATATTTTTTAACGGAGTGTGGAGGTATGTAACGCTAACTTAAAATCATATGGCTCAAATTACCATACAAAAAGGTCAAACATTATCGGGAATCGCCAAACAGCAAGGCACCACTGTTGATGCGATCATGAAAGCCAACCCGACCATCAAGAATGCCAACCTGATATACGCAGGCTCTACCTTGAATTTGCCCGGATCACCAACTTCACCCGTTGTTGCCCCTAAGGCAAGCGTTCCGAACCCAAGTCCCACCGTGACACCTTCTTCGACCGTAACACCGCCCGTTGCCCAAAATTCGAGCCCGGGGACAAGCTCTGTGTCAGCTAAAAGCACCCTTTATGGGACGGAAGTGCCTTCTAACACATCTTTGCTTAAACAATACCGGTCCGAACTAGGTCTTGATTCCACCTTAAAAAGCATGCAAGACAGCCAGACTTCCTATCTCGATACCCTCAAAAATTTGCCGAAAAAATCTGACATCTATCAACAAGAAAGAACTAAGAGAGGTATTGATACGATGCAAACAAATCTGAAAAGTTTGGATGATCGATTGGCCACAATGGAGGAAGCAATCAACAGCTCAGAGAAAGATATCAGAGACAGAACTGTTGCAAGTAATGGTTTGGTAACCGAGAGCCAAACGCAAAGACTTGTAGCTTCCGAAAAACAACCACTGATAGATGAATATAGAAAATTATTGAATGAAAGAAATAAACTTGCGACTGAAATGGGAACGGCTGATGCCTCCGCAAAAGAAATGGCCGGAATGCAGTATGAGGACTCAACCTTGCCTTTAACTGTTGCAGAGAAAACTCTCGGATTCCAAAAAGATCAGTACAGTGTGCTCGGTGACATTCTAAGTCAGGTATACGGTGCATCAGAAAAAGATGTTGCTAATTTAATTGACTCTGCAAAATACGGAAAAGAACAAGAAAAGAAAGATGCTCAAGATGTTATTGACCGTGCCTTAAAACTTGCCCAGCTGGCCAATGATACTCCAGCCGGAACCGTGCTTGATGTGGGAGGAAATAAAGTAGTCGGGCTCAAAGGAAAAACAGGAAGCGGATCAGGAACCGACGGTAATGATGTCGAAGCTTACGCATTGGAACTCTTAAATAATCCAAACTTCTCAATAAGTAATGTGCCTCAAAGTATCCGAGGACAAGTGATCACAAAAAGAGATCAAATAAAAGCCGAAGCGGAATCAGCGACAGCAAATAGTACACCAGCAATTATAGACAACACTCCTCCGATAACAGCACAACAATTCGGGGCTGGCTTACAAGATGTCTTCACTAAACAGATACCGGGAGTAGCAAAGAGTGTGTGGGGTGGAACGAAAGGATTCTTCAAGGGTCTTTTCGGTAGCGGAAATTAAAACTTATGGCATATCTTAAAGACCCAAAAACCGGAAAATACATAGTCACTGACACGGTGCCAACCGCAACAGTGAAAACTTCTGTTCCAGCTTCTGCTGGGAATGTTAAGTACGGTAAAAATGCTCAAGGCGGATACACAAAAATTGAGACGGACACTTCTGCCGGAACTTCTGCCAAACCAAACATCACTACGGTGGCCGGACTTAAAGATTACGCCTTAAAAAACAATGTTGATGTTTCTGATGCCCAACCTCAAGAATCAACTCTGCAAAAAATTCTTCATGTCTTAAACACCGGTGCCTATGCCGTGGGAGGAGTTATAAGCGGAAAAGGAATTGTGAAAGGAATTCAAGAACACACCTTGCCATCTGAAGCTCTTGGCATTAAAAACCCAGTCGGTGGTTTTATCGCCGATGTCTTACTTGATCCAACCACTTACATAACATTCGGGTATGGGGCGGAAGCCAAGCTGGCGACTAAAGCTGGTGAAGTAGCATTGAGTAAAGCTGGGAGTAGTCTGCTTAAAAAATCAATTTTAGAGCTTGGCGAGGAGGCCGGACGAAAAGCCGTTGCCACAAAAGTACTCGAGGAAGGCGGTGAAAAGTTTTTGGCCAAAGATGGATTGAAATTCATGGGTAAACAAATCTTGCCTCGCAGTGTAGTAACGGCACCATTCAAAGTCGCAGATACGCTGGTAGAGAAAACTCCAGTGGTCGGAAAATTATATCAAGGCGCAAAAGATTTGGCTGGTAAAGCATTTGTGCCATTCAAATCAATTAAAGACATGCCGGGTGGAATTGGTCAACAGTATGTCGATAAATTCTCCGCCTTCAGCAAGGCAACAAGATCAGAGGTTGGCAAAGCGGTTGAGGAAGTGTCGGCTCTCGGAAAAACAGCCAAGAAAGAACTGGGAGATAAAGCTGGAATTGAAGTAGGAAAAATACTTGAGAATGTGCCTAAACCTCAAATGCCACTACCGAGAGCTCTTGAACCAATCAAAGATATGGTCAAAGGCGTGGATCTTGGCGATATCAAAGGAGTCGACCGAAACAACATCGTAGACATGAAAGTGTTTGGATCTTCTGTGGAGGGAAAACTAAAACCAAATGATGTTGATGTTTTCGTGAAAGTTAAAGACGGCTCGATGAAATTCAAAAATGCTGGAGGTCTTCCAAGTCCGATCGTAATCAAAAAAGGAAAAGTCCAATACTTCATCATGCCTGAAAGCCAAGGCGATGAATTACTGGATGCGATGCTATATACCGGTAGAAAAGATCAGAGTCGCTTATATTCCGGAACGGCTGTAAAAGTCCCGAAACCATATTGGAATGGAATGATGAAAGTAAACGATGATACTGCACAAGCCGGTAATAAAGTTATAAACGAGATCACTGACTACATAAGAGGCCAACACAAAACATTTGCCACCAAAGAAAAAGAACGAGGTCTCCTCGACTACACTTTGCCGGATTATCTCCGCCACTACCTAACACCAGAGGGTCGTGATTTCTTGCAAAAAGGAAGTGCGAACATCACCGGTGAATTAAATAAACCGTTGCGAATAAAAACACCCTTTGCAAAAGAAAGAGAGTTAAACGATACGATTGGCGGAATCAATAAATACTTCCAAAAGCAACACGGTGTCAGTCAGATGTTTGAAAGTGATGCATTTAAAGCTTTCGCGGCTCGAAAAGCAGAACACATCAAAGCTGTGAATACTTATGATTTCTTAACCAATGTCGGAAAGGAATTTGGCCGACCAGCTGAAGTGATGACCAAAGAAATCAAAAATCCAGTAACAGGAAAAATGGTAACCAAAGAGATCACAAAGCCAATCTACGAAAACGGAATCAAATATATTGAAAGTTCAGTGCCACAACTCAAAGGAACGCTTTTGCCTGAACAGATTGTAAAGCATGTTGATGACACTTATAAAGTTCTAACCAACGAGGAAGCAACGAAAAAGTTTCTCGGTCTTTATGATAAGGTTTTGAATTTTTGGAAAGGTTCAGTCACTGGATGGTTTCCAGCTTTCCATACAAGAAACTCAATTGGTGGAATTTTCAATAACTGGATTGCTGGAGTAAAAAGCCCGACTCGATACTTGCAAGCTGATCAAATTGCCAGAGGAGCCGAGGGTGCAATAACCACGCAACTTGGGACTAAATACACTTACGGTCAAATACGAGATATTGCCAACAGACTCGGAGTCGTGGGACAGCCCGGTTATTTGGATGTGATGAAAGAAGTCGAAAAAGATATTGGAAAAGGTCCAGTGGCAAAACTGATGGATACTCCCAAAAAAGCTATGGAGATCGTGGAAAACAGACTCCGTTTGCCTTTATTTGTTGACCGCTTAATCAAGGGCGATGCACCCGAACAGGCGGCCAAAGCCGTGTTCCAATTCCACTTCGACTATGCACCGGAATCGTTAGCACCATTCGAACAGAATATCATGAAGCGTTTATTGCCATTCTACAAATGGACTCGGGGCAATATTCCACTTCAACTTGAACAAATGGTAAAACAGCCGGGCAAATATGCTGGAATCGGGAAAGCCGTTCAAGGGTTGCAATCAGATAAAGAAAAAGCAAAAGAGGAATTTCCAATCTTACCTCCATATATGAGAGAGGGTTTGCCGATCAGACTTGGCGAAAAAGGCGGATTCTCACAATACCTCTATGGCTTAGGGTTGCCGGTTGAGGATGTGAACAGACTATATAAAGGAAGCCCACAAAGAACTCTGGCCAGCTTTATTGGCGAATTGTCTCCACTCCTTAAATATCCAATAGAAGCCGGAACCGGACAAAACCTCTTCACCGGTGAATCGATAGAAGCGAATAACAATGTCTATCCGTTCATGAGTAAAGTTCCAGGACTCCGTGATTGGCTTGAAGTAACAGAAAAGAAAAACAAAGACGGATCGACCAGTTATGTTGCCAATGCTTACAAACTCCATTTCTTAAATACTGCGTTGGGGAGATTTTACACTACAGCTGGAAAACTGACCGATGATAAGACATCTGGTGCGGTTAAGTTTTTGTACGGACTCATTGGTGCAAAAGCAAAATCGGTCGACATTGAAAAAGAAAAGTTTTGGCGTGATCAAGAACAGCAAGACAACATCGAACAAGCTTTGCAAAACAGAGGTCTCCTAAAACAGTATCAGAGGGCATATGTCCCGAAATAAAAATATGGAT
Source organism: uncultured Candidatus Saccharibacteria bacterium (assembly GCA_965230995.1). GTDB lineage: Bacteria > Patescibacteriota > Minisyncoccia > Phycocordibacterales. Next base: position 402,588 of record OZ246398.1, on the reverse strand, counting down.
AAAACAGAATACCAAAACCAAATACAAGATGAACGACTTGATCGAGTCGAGAAAACTGTAAACGAAATCAAAGACAACCATCTTGTTCACTTGCAAGAGGATGTGACGAAAGTCGGGACTGATGTCGACTGGCTCAAGCGTTTCTTTTGGATTTTAGCAACTGCATCAGTGGGAGGTCTGATAACCGCCCTGATCAATTTATTAATAACAGTAAATAAATAAAATTATGAACATTATTCAAAAAAAGTCTCCAAACTTCTGGGCTGGTCGCAATAGTTATCGACCGGAAGCAATTGTCATTCACATTATGGACGGCACGCTGGCCGGAACTGATGCGTGGTTTACAAATCCAGCATCGCAAGTAAGTGCTCATTACGGCATTGGAAAGAATGGTGAGGTGCATCAATATGTTCGAGAGGAAGATACTGCTTGGCACGCTGGCCGTGTAGATGCACCAACTTGGAAGCTAATAAAGCAAAAGATTAATCCAAACCTTTATACGATCGGGATTGAACACGAGGGAAAGCCTGATGACATCTGGACGGAGGCAATGAAACAAGCGAGCGCAATGATGATCCACGAGATCTGCCAACGATGGCAAATACCGGTCGACCGTGATCACATTGTTGGCCATTTTGAGATTTACTCAAAGAAACCAAATTGTCCCGCAACCGACAAGCGGATACTGGACGAGCTTGTCGCCCTTGCCAGCGATCACACGCCAAATACCTCAGTCGAGGATGGTGTGAGAAAGATCGAGGAGGGTTTGGCCATTATAAAGAAAATAATTTATTAAACTATGACAACACCACAAAAAGAAGCCTTGAAACACCTAGCGATCGTTTTCCTGTATTCCGGAATCTCATCAATACTGCCGATCGTTTTGGCTTATGTAGAGCATGACCCACGCTGGACACTGCTGATACCGATAATAAACTCTGCGTGGTATGCGGTAAGCCGATACCTTAAGGAAAGTAAGCTAATTGAGGAATCAGACACGAAGGGTGACCAATTTTAGCTAAATTAAGCGAATACCGATTAATAAACCTTTACAGCGAATGCTGGAACTTCAAAAGAGGCTGGATTTTCCTTGTAAAATAACCGTAAACGGCGTATAATTTTATCAATACGGCCATAAGATAAGGCCTTTAAGGCGAATACCGGTTCAAAGTTCCGGACATCGTCACCGCAATTAACATAAGGGGCAAGAATACTATTTTATTGATATAATCTTTTTATGAGGAAAATTATTCCAAGAAATGCAAGACTGGTGCCCAAAGAAGCAGAAAAAGTTTTCAAGGGTATCATTTACGATGTCTATCACTGGAAACAAAAAATGTTTGATGGGTCATTGTCGACATTTGAAATGTTAAAGCGATCAGATACCATAAAAGCCATAGCAATCAAAGATGAAAAGATTGTAATTACAAGACAAATGCAACCAAATTCAAAAGAATTTTTGGATATCCCAGGTGGTATGCATGATGTAGATGACGAAGACGAATTTACTGCTGCAAAGCGTGAATTACAGGAAGAGACAGGATTGGTATGTAAAAACTGGAGACTTATATCAATAAAACAACCTCATAACAAAATAGAACAGTTTGTCTATATATTTCTTGCGTGGGATGTTATAGATCAGACTGAACAAAAATTAGATAATGGAGAGAGAATATCAGTTGAACTTGTGTCTTTTGAAAAATTTAAAAGCCTTTTGGGAACAGATGATTTTCGTTCACCTAAAATGGATATACTAGACAGTATTAATTCTATTGACGAGCTTCTTTTAATTAAAGAGTACAAATAAAATATAATTTTGATATAATAAGAATATGGGAGAACAACCACAAAATAATGAGCGACCTAATCCACTTGCAGTGAACATTGAAGGTATGAACGAGGCGGAAAAAAATCTTGCTTTTAGTGAACCATACGCGAGAAATGATTGGCATAAATTTAACATAGACAAAGTACCTAGAAAGAAAGATGATGGGCAACCAAAATTTGTACGCGAAGAAGACCCACTCACAGAAAGAGAAGCGCAGGGGTACAACGAACAATCTCTACAAAGAAAGGTTGTTAAACATAAAAATAGGAAAAAAGCCGCATGAGCATATTTAAAAAAATAATTAGGCCTTTTGATATTTTTGAAGACAAGGTCAGGATACAACTGAGCAAAACTCCGATTATCTATGCTTTTATAAGTGGAATTGGAATAGTTTTGTTCTTCCGTGGAGTCTGGCATATTTTTGATTATCTCCCCTACTTTAGTCTTGATAACTATGCCGGTGGTGGTTGGACCACTTTGATTTTGAGTCTTATTCTTTTGCTTTCTACCGGTACATTTGTATCACACAATTTACACGACGAAGTAATCGTAAGCGGAATCAAAAAAGAAAAGAAAGCCATGGAAATGACGGCGGAAGAATTACGAAAAGAAGAAACAGAAATTGCAGACATAAAAGAAAGATTAAAAAGAATTGAACAAATTCTCTTAAATACTCCAAAAAAGAAAGACTGATTTTCTGTTGCAAGAGCAGTCCTATTAAGATAGTATTCTATTGTTGGGCGATTAGCTCAGTTGGCTAGAGCGCGATCTTGACGTGATTGAGGCCACAGGTTCAAGTCCTGTATCGCCCACAAAAAGAAATGAACCTAGTCTGGATAAGACTAGGTGATTTTCTTTTCTGGCAGAGACAGGACTTGAACCGAGCCGTTGCGAAGCCTGATTACGAGGAACGAGTAATCAATAACGGCGAGTGGGGGTCGAGCGAGTGAGCTTTTTATGAGTCGAAAGACGAAGTAAAAAGCCACGAGAGTGACCGAGTCCAAACCCTCAATATTGTCTTCTCTTTTAAAAATCACCCAATATTATTCTCCTTCTTCCACATCAAAATATCGTAACCCTCAAAAATCTGTTTTTTAATCTTCAACCCAAATGCTGATATAAATTTAAAAAGTTCTTCTTGGACTTTTTCTGAATCATTACCATCAGTCATTTTTTCAACTTCTACAAAAACACCTAGCCCAGAGACATTATCTAGGCATATTTCATAATCACCAGTTTTTGCTTTTCTTCGTTCTTTTTTTACTGTATTAACAAAGTGATATCCCAACATCTTTAGCATTGATACTATTTCTTCTGGTTTTTCTACTTTTGTTTCGTGCTCTATACAATCTGAGGAATTTTTTTGTGGTGATTTCATTGTAAAAAGATGAAAGTCACCTTGTTTTCGTATTCTAAAAAATAACGCACCATTTGGATATTTTCTATAATCTCCCTCGTAATTACAAAATACAGAATCTTCTTGGATTACTGGTTCCCCAAGAACAATCCCGTTTTGTGAGAGATTGTGTATTACATCATCAATATTTCCTTCGATTGAGACCTTTATTTCCACTTCTCTGTTCATAAGTTAAGTATATAGAATGAGCGGGATTTTGCGAAGCAAAATCCCGCTCACAATTTGCCTACTTTTAATATGAAATGTAGTATAGCGATATGAGAATATTATCGATTGAGACTTCTTGCGACGAAACAGCAGTTGCTATTGTAGAAGCATCTGGTGACCTGAAAAAACCAAAACTAAAGCTTTTGTCGCACAGTCTATATTCACAAATCGATATCCATGCAAAATATGGAGGTGTTTTTCCTACCGAAGCCAAAAGAGCTCACGCAGAAAATCTCACTCCAATATTTGCAGAAGCACTTTCCACTGCTGGTTTAGAAAAAAAATCAGACAATAAAATATCTCCTGAAAAGAAAGAAATTATAAAAAAAATTCTAGATAGAGAACCTGTTTTGTATGAAAAATTTATTTCCTATGCAGAGACAATAGAAAAACCGGAAATAGATATGATATCTGTCACGGTGGGTCCCGGACTTCCCCCAGCACTCTGGGTAGGAGTCAATTTTGCAAAAGCTTTAAATGTTCTGTGGGATATTAAAACTGTGGGTACCAACCATATGGAAGGTCACATTCTTTCTGTTCTTGTATCTGGTGATTCTGAAAAAGATATTGAATTTCCTGCTCTTTCTCTTTTGATTTCTGGAGGACATACAGAAATTATCATAATGAAGGATATTGAATCGACAGAAAAAATTGGAAAAACAAAAGACGACGCTGTAGGCGAAGCTTTCGACAAAGTCGCACGAATGATGGGTCTCTCATATCCGGGAGGTGTTTCTATACATAATCTCGCAGAAGAACACCGCAAAAAATTCCCCATGTATGAAAAACCAGAATTTCCATTGCCTAGGCCAATGATACATAGCAAAGATTTAGACTTTTCTTTTTCTGGTTTGAAAACTGCAGTTTTATATACAATTAAAAAAATCGGTGAATTGAACGACGAACAGAGGCGATCTATCGCCAGAGAATTTGAAGACGCAGTTGGTGAAGTCTTAAAGAAAAAAGTTTCTACGGCTTTGGATCAGACTGGAGCAAAGAGTCTCATAATTGGAGGTGGTGTGATCGCAAATCCATTTATTAGAAACCTCTTCATTGATTTGGAAAAAGAAAAAGGATTTAATCTCTACATTCCTGAGAGAAACCTAGCGACTGACAATGCGATTATGATTGCTGTTGCTGGATATAGAAAAATGCTTTCTTCTGGTTTTGATGATGCATTGAAACTTAGTGCTGATGGAAATCTTTCTCTTTAAAAACGGAAAACGCCGGCCCTTCGGGCCGGCGTTTTCTTTTTTTATTTTTGTTTTACTTCCCTACTCCATAGATACAAGAAAGATATTATCAATATAGCAAGTATCACAAGTAGCGGTAATGTCAGACAATTCTTTTCAAAGATTAGAACTGGTATTAAAGCATAAACTATTCCAACAACATAAGAAGCAATTTTTCTCATTCTTAATTGTCTTGTAGTTAGAGCATCATTTCGACTTAGGATATTAACAAGTAGTGTTGCAATGACATAGATAATTATGAGAGCTATTGCAAGATATCCAATACATACCACAGTGTCCTTTATAGAATCTGGGAAAGCAAACACTATGCTTGCGATATTTTTTGCCATATCAGCAACCTTTCCGATTGCTCCGATTTCAGTTGCTTGTGTCTGAATTGGATTTACCACAACAACTGGAGCTGTGGTAGTTGCAACGACTGCAACATCCTCAATATCAGAAACAGGTTCTGTCACACCAACAGTTCCGTCATTTACTTCTGGTCGTGTTGTGTTTCCAACATCTTCTGGAGTTACGAGGATAACATCGCTTTCACCAGCATCTCTAAGGCTTGCAAGAAGGTTCCTATATGCATTTATCTCATCTTCCTCGAGTGTTGTGAGAGGATATGCAGTTTTACAATATGTTTCGTTTATGTGCTTCTTTGTAAGGATATAAACATATCCAGTGTGTCTATCGTGTCCCCAAGGTTCTAGAATCTGTGGCAAGTATTTATCCTGGTATCTATTTACAGCTTCAAGAGTCTTTGCGTCGAATACACCATCGACTGATAGATTTTCACCTTCAAAACTATTTAGATAAGCTTGTAGCTTCTTTACTTCTACAGGATCGTTTTGGAAATCAATTCTGAGGAAATCTCGCAAATAAGAACAAGTAGCTGGAGCGCTTGGAATTGTTATTGCAAGCTCTTTTCCAACAGCTGTTAGATTATCCTTTGTTGAAATTGGTCTAAAGAAATATGTTACTCCTGGCTCGAATACAACACCCATAATATGAGTCGTGACGAGCGGAGAGAGAGTTACTGTTGTGCTTGCATATCCATAATTTGGAAGACTTGCATCTGGTGAAGATATACTTGTTCTACCGTACACAACACGACTTGTTGCGGGGGTATTAGTATTCCAAGAAACAAGAGCCATTCCAGAAAGAACTTCTTTTATATTTTCATTTGTAATTACCAAAGTTGGTAGCGGAACAAAACTGCCACCGCCTCCGCCCCCTCCACCACCACAATTTGTGCAAGGTGGTTCGTTGATTGTTATTTCAATTCGAACGTTTGTTTCTCCACAATTATTTACCAATTTTATATCTACATCTGAATTTCCTGTATTTGTTGGAGTTCCAGATATGACACCAGTTGTAGCATCAAATGTAATTCCAGCTGGTAAATCAGAGTTATCCACAGTTATTGTTGTGGCCACTGCAGGTGTATATGTGACTGTATAGCTAAAATTTTGTCCTTTAGTTCCTGAAGCCTTCAGAGCACTCGTGAACTGTGGCACAATACATTGTCCTATAGGATTGACGATGACTGTCCTTGAGACTGGTGTTGCTGATAGCCCCTGTGAGTCAGAAACTGTGTATGTAAGTGTATATGTGCCGACTGTATTTGCGTCAACAGAGCCGTTTACAACAATCTGAGCAGTCAAATCGCCGTCTTCAGTGTCATTTGCTGTTGCACCTGGATCGGTGAATGTATCGCCTACAGTTATGTTAATTGTAGCTAATCCGTTTAGGGTTATAACTGGAGGATTATTTGTAGGACCGCCTCCACCTGTGATATTTAGGACCAATGTAGCATTTGTAGCACCACAAGCATTTGTAACTGTTATTGCAACGTTATATGTACCTGTTTGTGTTGGTGTACCTGAAATTATTGCACTTCCTGTTGTTGTAGCAAAAGAAAGTCCCGAAGGAAGGGTTGCTGGATTAACATCAAAACCGGTTAAAGATATTGGATGTGTATTTGAATTGGCGGTAATAGTATATGAAAAGGCTTGATTTACTTGTGATGATGCTGTAAGCGAGCTTGTTATAACAGGAACATCACACGCTCCCGCTGGAACAACGATAACGTCTCTTGTTACAGAAGCCGAAGCACCGTCTGAGTCTGTTACAGTGTAAACAAGCACATAAGTACCTGCCACAGCTGTATTTACTGTACCTGACACAACAATCTGTGAAGTTAAATCACCGTCTTCGAGGTCATTTGCTGTTGCACCTGGATCGGTGAATGTATCACCCACAGTTAATGTAATTGGATCAATACCAATCAAAGTAATTGTTGGGGGTGTATTTACTGTTGTTGTTATATTACAAGTAACAGCACTATCTGCTGACACTACAACTGTTCCAGAATATGTTCCAGAATTAGCATATGTGTGGCTGATTGATCTTGTGTTTCCAGACAAACCATCATCTCCAGACCAGATAAATACTGGGTGTTGAGAAAGAGGTACATAAGTAGTTGACCAAACGACAGTTTGTCCATTTGCTGTTGTTGTAACTGTTTGTGAACAAGTAGCTGAAGTTGGCGAAGCAACAATAACATCTCGAGTAACCTCTACAGCAGAAAGTCCACCAGAATCGACTACGTTATAAGTAACCTGATATGAACCAATCACAGCGGTATTAACTGCACTAGAATCAATTGCGATATTTGCTGTAATGTCGCCATCTTCGGTATCGTTTGCTGTTGCACCGAGTTCAGTATATGCAGTTCCTTGAACAATTTGCTGTGGATTTATACCAGAGAGAGTAATGACTGGAGGATTGTTTGTTGGAGCAACCACATTAACAGTCCTCACAACCTCTACCGCAGAAAGACCTTGAGAATCAGTAACATTGTAAGTTACAGAATATGAACCAACGACTGATGTATTAACAGCAGTTGAATCAATAACAATATTTGCAGTAATATCTCCATCTTCAGCATCGTTTGCAGTAGCTCCAAGTTCTGTGTATGGATTTCCTTGTGTGATTACCTGTGGATTTATTCCTGAGAGAGTTATGACTGGGGCGATGTTTAATCCCGGTGTGATTGTATATGAAAGTCCAGAACAAACAGTCGAAGTATTGCTTCCAACTGCCGTTACAACAGCAGTGGCGTTCTTTGTTCCAGAGCTTGAATAGGTAATTGTAACTGTTTGTGAAGAACCAGAAAGTCCTTCATCTCCAGACCAAGAATAATTAACAGTATCGCCAGAACCAGATAGATTTGCAGTCCAAACAACAGTATCGCCAGCATTCACAGCAACACTTGCACTACATGACGATGTAGAATCTGCCTTTGCGGTATTTACTAGGAAAGGTGAAGCTATCAAGTTTAATACAACAGCAATTGTTAGAATCGCGTTGAGAAAACCTCCGAGAAAACCTGCTTTGTTTGGATAAAAATTCATAAGTTGTGAATACTGTTTCTAATAACTTGCATACTAGCCATTAACTGGCTCTTGTCAAGAAAAAGAACTCATTTTGTAATTTTATACAAACCCTTATTTATAGCCATTTTTATTCAAATTGTCCTTTATGAAAAATAATTGTCCTTTATAAAAACAAGGAAAATCGTACAGCTAAATAAAAAGACTAAAATATTGCTTTTAAAAATAGCCACCACATTATCAAAAGCATAATGTCCTTTATATATGTCCTTTATAATTTACGTTATCCACAACCCCAAAAAATTATGCTCGAAATGTTGTAAAAGGGCTTAAAATAGTTAGAATTACCAATATGAACGAAAAATTCTTAAAGCCATACGATCCAATAGCAACCGAAGACACTATATATAAACAATGGGAAAAAAGCGGTCTCTTTAATCCAGACATGTGTATAGAAAAGAATTTTTCTAGCAAAGATAGCGAACATTTTTCTATAGTTCTCCCCCCTCCAAACGTAACTGGTGTTTTACATACAGGTCACGCTTTTATGATTGCAATCGAAGACACTGTCGTTAGATATCAAAGGATGCTCGGCAAAAGAACTCTTTGGCTCCCCGGAACAGATCACGCAGCAATTGCAACACAATCAAAAGTTGAAAAAGAACTTTCAAAGAAAGGGGTTCGCAAACAAGATCTTGGTAGAGAAGAATTTCTCGAGAGAGTAAAAGAGTTTGCAAAAAACAGTCACGACAACATTGTCTCGCAAGTCCGAAAAATGGGCGCTTCAGTAGACTGGTCCAGAGAGGCCTATACTCTCGACGACGAGAGAAACATAGCCGTCAGAACCGCATTTAAAAATATGTATGATGCAGGTCTCATATATCGCGGACACAGAATAGTGAACTGGGATCCAAAAGGTCAAACAACAATATCCGATGATGAATTGGTTTATGTAGAGGAAAAAACAAAATTCTATTATCTAAAATACGGACCTTTTGTTATTGGAACAGCAAGACCCGAAACAAAATTTGGCGATAAATATGTCGTAATGCATCCAGACGACAAAAGATATGCGCAGTACAAACACGGTCAGAAAATTGAGCTTCCTTGGATAAACGGAGACATCACAGCAACAATAATCAAAGACGAAAGTATTGATATGTCATTTGGTACAGGTGTTATGACAATCACCCCTTGGCATTCGGGGGTAGACTTTGAAATTGCCCAGAGACACAATTTGGATAAAGAACAGATAATCGATAAATACGGCAAACTGCTCCCTATCGCAGGAGAATTTTCTGGTATGAAGATTACCGAAGCGCGGGAAAAAATAGTAGCAAAGCTCGAATCAAAAGGATTGGTAGAAAAAATCGAGGACTACACACACAACATTGCAACCGCAGAGAGAACCGGAGCTTTTGTCGAACCACAGATAATGAATCAATGGTTCGTTGCAGTTGATAAAAAATTCAAATTTCCACACTCAAATATTCCTACTATAAAAGAAGGTGAGATGATTTCTCTAAAAGAAATGATGCTTAGAGTGGTAAACGGTGGCGACATAAAAATAATTCCTGACAGATTTAACAAAACATATTTTAATTGGATAGAAAATCTCCGTGATTGGTGCATAAGCAGGCAGATTTGGTTTGGGCACAGAATACCTGTTTGGTACAAAGGTAACGAAGTATTTTGCGATATAGAAGCACCAAAAGAAGACGGTTGGGCACAAGACGAGGACACCCTGGACACTTGGTTTTCATCTGGACTCTGGACATTTTCGACACTCGGCTGGCCAAAAATGACAGAGGATTTTAAAAATTATCATCCTACTACCCTACTTGAAACTGGTTACGATATTATTTTCTTTTGGGTTGCAAGAATGATTCTTATGACAGGTTTTCATTTAGGAGATATTCCTTTCAAAACTGTTTATCTACACGGACTAGTAAGAGCTTCCGACGGACAAAAAATGAGCAAGTCCCTCGGCAACGCAGCTGATCCTGTTGATTATGTAAATAAATACGGAGCCGATAGCCTGCGAATGGCAATGTTAATCGGAAGTGGTCCGGGAAATGACACAAAGCTTTCAGAGGAAAACGTGAGGGGTTATAAAAAATTTGCAAATAAAATATGGAATGCTACACGTTTTGTTTTGGAATCAACAAAAGATTTTGATTACAAAACAAAACCAGAGCTTATAACGGAACATGGCGAATATGTAAAAGGATGCGACGATATGATTTCGGATATAACTTTGGATATGGAAAATTATAGACTCCATTTAGCTGGAGAAAAAATCTATCATTATTTCTGGCACACTTTTGCAGATATTATCATCGAAAAATGCAAAGAAAAAATTCATAGCGGTAGTGAGCAAGAAATGAATTCCGCAAAATACACTGTTCTATATATTTTACAAACAACCATAAAAGCACTCCATCCATTTATGCCATTTGTTACAGAAGAAATCTGGAGGGAAATGCCAACAAAAGAGCGAGAATTTTTAATGGTAGAAAAGTGGCCAAAAAAATAATATGAAACTTGAATATTTGTTTTATGCAATTCTAATCGGCATAGTACCTGCTCTACTTTGGCTTTGGATATGGCTACACGAGGACAGCGAACACCCTGAGCCAAAATCGATTTTAATTATTTCCTTTGTAGCTGGTATGTTTGTTGCCCCGATTGCTGTCATATTACAGCTCCTCAGTGAAAGCTATTTTGCAAATCTAAATTTTATTTTTGCAGGAGTAGTTGTCAGCTGGTCTGTTGTAGCGTGGGTAATAATCGAAGAATTGCTCAAATTTGGAGCTTCATTTTTTGCCTTAAAGAGCAAAGCTTTTAATGAGCCAGTTGATGCAATGATATACCTAATCACAGCATCTCTCGGTTTTGTTGCAGTAGAAAACACATTGTTTGCAATAAAAAACGTAATCGAAGGTGGACTTATGGAATTATTTAGCGGTGGAATAATCAGAATGATTGGCCCAAGTCTTTTGCATATTGCAACATCAGGAATGGTTGGATTGTTTATTTCCCTAGCATTTTATATGAACCACCAAAGAAAAACTTTGTTTATATATTTTGGATTAGCTTTGGCGATAATTTTACACACTTTCTACAACCTATTTATCATCTCAAAAAAAGGTGGATATATATCAACCGCATTCATTTCAGTCTGGATACTTGCAATAATTCTCGCAAGCGGTTTCCATTTTGTTAAAAAAATGCATCGAATTCCGATAAAAGCAGAATAGTCCACAACAGTTTCTAGCGTTTGTTTTTTCAAAGATGTATAATGTTTGTATATAGATGATTTGCATCCTTTAAAAATATGCCAAAACAAAAAAGATCTTTTTTTCAAAAACTAACAGGAATCGTCCATATGGATCACGAGCCAGATTTCGACTTTGAAGGAGGAGCTAGCAGTAAAGAAATTTTTCCTAAACAAAAAATCGAAGTAACCGAACAAGAAGACGAATCCCCCATCGCAGAAGAATCCCAAGAGGGTGAGCTTTCTGTTGATGTATTTCAGACACAATCAGACATAATCATCAAAGCAATGGTTGCCGGGGTCCGAGGTGAAGAACTAGACATTACAATTACTCGCGAAATGGTTACAATAAAGGGCTCACGCACAAAAGAAAGAACAATCGCCGAAAAAGATTATTACCACCAGGAATTATATTGGGGAAGTTTTTCAAGGACCATTATGCTCCCCCACGAAGTCGTACCTGAGGAAGCCGAAGCAACAGAAAAACATGGTTTGCTTACAATAAAAGTTCCAAAAGTAGACAAAAACAAAAATACTAAACTGCGCGTAAAAACTGCTCAATAAAAAATATTAAAAATTGTGCGCAGGCACATTACTGTCCTGACATCAATATTCAAAAACACCCTCACCGGGTGTTTTTGTCTTGTGTCAGGACCCAGGCTCGAACTGGGGACCCTTCGCTCTTCAGGCGAATGCTCTACCAACTGAGCTATCCTGACAGATTATTCCAATATATTTTTCGCTTTATCAAAAAGCGATTGCGATTCGTTCCAATTGTTGCGTAAATTGCTGTACATTTCGTTTACGCCGTCAACGTATGGCTGGATGAGATAATATGCTCCGACAGCAATCGAAATGACAAAGACCCAATATAGGGTTTTAAAAATCATTCCAATACGCATCCCTCTGCGTATTCCCTTGAGCATTTCATTGTTTTCTTCTGAAAGCTCAAGCGCTCTTCGCAACATATCTCTTTCTCGAGGATCCATACAGCGAAAATAATAACAGAAAAGCCAATAAAAAACAACAAAAGATTAAGACTTAAAAAGACAAGTATTCTTTTTATAAATAGTAAAGGACCTAGGGTTCCCACAGTTGCGTATTAGGCTTCTGTGAGTTTTCCACTAGGTCCCTTGTCATCTTCCTCTCTTCTCCTTTCTAAAGGAAGAGGACGATTACACAATGTTGATGTTTACGCTACGGTCCAGCTTTTGGACCAGTTGCAGTCGCCGTCGCCGATGGCTTATTGACGTTGAGGTTCAAGTTGTCATTTTGAACATCAACATCGCCACCGCTAACCTTGTTGGCGGCATACACGATACCAGCCCCTTGGAGTAAGGACACGAGAGCAGGGACATAGCCGTCCCCAGTCTGTGTGCCGTACTCCTTTTGGGCGAAACGGCCCTGCTCCATAGCGAGCACGCGCTCGTTGTGAAGTTTGATCTTCTTCTGCCCCTCGGGGGACGAGAAGTCGATCTCGGCAAGGTCGATCGCCGGCATCGGCCGGGTGATCACAGTCCAATACGTTCTGGACTGGAACGCCCCCCAAGTTGAAGCCGTTTGGATCCACATCTCATCCCCATCGGGGTAGATGTAAACCATCGACTTCAGCTTGAGCTCTTTGGCACCGTAGCGCTTCTTCAGTGCTTCGGCCCGTGGGAGCGGGGCGTACTTTGCGTTCTCGATCACGAGGATCGTACCCCCCCGGGGGGGCTCGAGCTCGAGCTCGAAGGCACCAGTAACCGGCTTGGGAGCCGGCGACGACGGACTCGTCTGGTTCTGCTTGGTGCTCGCGCACCCCGCAAAGAACCAGACGAACCCGAGCATCATCAGACAGAGAAGGTTCTTCATTTCCTACTCCTTGAGGGCTTGCGTGATGGGGCGGTCAGGAGATACGGTCTCCACTTCCGACATCATGCCGTTCTGGTTGTATGTCCGGATAAGATAGACAGGATTGCTCCCATCCATCCTCACGAAGACATGATAGTTGTACAGAGTGCCACTCGCCGAGCGCTGCTCGAGGAGATAGCTCTTGCTGTACACCATCCCAGTCTCCGTCTTGATCCGGACGTTATCGTTTCGGGAGATCAGGGTCATGCCCGTCCCCGAATTCGTCACTACGGTCGTCGGTTGCGGAGTCGTCGGCTCGATCGGAATCGGGAGCGGGTGACTCCCCATGTGGTAGGCCGATTTGTAATCGTCCACCTTCTGGGTCGTCGGGACCGCGGGCTTGGTAGCCTGCGATTCCGCCTCGGTCTTCCCGCTCGCCCCTTCGGGCTTCTGCGGGATTTCCTTGGCCTCCATGACGGGCAGGTGGGTCGCCGGTGCGCACTGCTCGAGCTTGCGCTCGGCGCAAGTGCGACACGGCTTACCATCCAACCAATCCTGGAGTTCATCGTCGTACAGTACGGCGACGAACTTGACGAACTCGCCATCCAACTTCTCCTCAAGTCCCATAACCTTCCTCGCCTTCTCCATCGTAAGCGAGGAACGAGCATCGAGCGCCACTTTAAGGTACTCGACTTGGGCACTCTCCAGAGCCGGACGGACGCCGTATACCTTCTTCACCGGCTTCGCTCTGACCTTGGGGACCAGCGCGATGGTGGAGGAGAGGTTCTGGGCGTTGATCACGCTGGCGGCCGTGAGGCCGCTAACGATGACTTCCTGCCCGGACTTGAGCTGGGCGACGTCCTCCTTGACGGAGGACATGTCACCCTTCAGCTCGTCCTGGCCGGACTTGAGGATCTTCACGTCGTCATGGACAGCAACGACCATCACCTCAACGCGGTCAAACCGGCCGTTCATCGCGGACATCATATCCGCGAAATGAACCGGCAGATTCTTGGTCAGGTATCCAACCTTCTGATGAACGTCAACGACGCTCAGAAGGAAGAAAACCAGCACCAGGAAACCAGCGGCCAACCAGGCCGCGAGCTTCCAGTACTTTTTCACAAATCGCTTCACCCAGCTGGGCTGGGTGGGCGTGGTGGTCTGCGCGGGAGCCGCAGTAGCAGCTTGGGGCTGCTGCTGGGCGGGCGCCGGGGTCTGGGGGGCGGGTTGATTAGCCATTGCGCATTTCCTTTCGGTTTTTTGCGCGTTTTTGGGAGTCTTGCTCTTTTTTTCCGAAATGTCCATTGGGGACACAGCGTTGACATCAACATTGTCAAAGAGCTCTTGGTTTCGTCGTAAACCCTATCATATATTGATATGTTTGTCAAGCCCTAAAACGTTCTTTTTATCTCTATTTTAAGCCGTATTTTAAAGCGTGTTTTTCTAATGTTCTGCTCAGAAAATAATATATTTTTTGCTATTTCATTTAAAAAAATGGTATATTTTACCCTATCCAATGCTTTCGTAGTTAAATGGATATAACGACCCCGTCCTAAGGGGTAATTGTAGGTTCGATTCCTGCCGAGAGCACAAAAGAGCGAAGCGATTTTGTGCTCTCGGAGGAATGTCCGGGGGACATTCCGTCAGGAATCGAAGACCTTTTGAGCGACATTGTTTGATTTATCAAACAAGAAGTACTCTTGTGGTGCTTAAAATTGAGCTTTGCGAAAATTTTAACCAAAAGGTGTACTGAACCTGTAAGGTTCGAGACTGCCGAGAGCACAAATATAACAGCGTTAGCTTATTTGTGCTCGAGAGAAAAGTCTGGGAGACTTTTCGTGCAGGAATCGAAGCCCGGTTGAGCGACATTGTTTGATTTATCAAACAAGAAGTACTCTTGTGGTATATTTTTCTGGAGTGAAACGAACAGAAAAATCCAATCGGGGTACTGAACCTGTAAGGTTCGAGACTGCCGAGAGCAAAACCGTACTAACATTGTAATGTTCGAGACTGCCAAAAATACAACCCTCAAACAAAAAAGCGCCATCGGCGCTTTTTTGTTTCTTTACATTTCCAAGAGTTCTCTCATCTTTCTTTCGTTGAATCCGATCATCGTCTCCCCTCCTATTACTATTACTGGGACTCCAAGTTGACCTGTCTTTTCTACCATCTCTTGTCTCTTTACTGCGTCTTCAGCAACATTAAAATCTGTAAAAGGCACATTGTTTGCTGAAAGAAATTCTTTTGCCATATGACAATAATGGCAAGTCGGTGTTGAATAAATGATTACGTCTTTCATATTTTTTCTGCTAATTATTAATGAAGTAATTATATCACCAATTTTTAATCTTTTAACCATTTGTAAATCAAATCGAGCATTTTGTCAAAAATACCCTCTTCCTCGATATTAGATTGCGTTTTTGTATTATCATTACTATCTACGACAATAAAAACCTTCTCCCCTTCTTTTGCGACGTTATATTTATCACGCACAGCTTCTTCGACACCCTTTTCTGTTTCCAAATAGCTTACTTTTTCTTGTAGTGTCTCAAATCTATTTTCAACATATAAAAGCTCTTTTTCCGCAAGCTTTCTCTTTTCCCTACTGTCTAGCATCTTTTGTAGGGCGCCGAATGTCGCTTTGCCAACAACAAAAACAAGCATACACGCAACGATAATAGATGGTAGTGTGTAAAGTAATTTTATTGGTCTTTTTTTTGATACAACAGACATTTTGTGATAACCTCTATATTATCACTATTTAATACTAAAAAATATGTACGGAAAAAGAACCAACAAAATAATAAGGATAATTTGGACTGTCATATCTGTCCTTATTGTCGTGAGTATGGTAGTTATGTATTCTTTTGGATCGCTATTTTAGACTAATCGTTTCCCTGCTTCATCATTTTTAGAAATACTGAATGTGGGATATTTACCTTTCCTCGGGCAAGCATCTTTTTCTTTCCTTTCTTTTGCTTTTCTCTAAGTTTCATTTTTCGAGTAATATCTCCACCATACATATGCTGTGTCACGTCTTTTTTCATAGCCGAAAGTGATCTCGAAGAAATTATTCTACCCAAAGCCTTGCCTTGTATTTTTGTGGTAAACATCTGTCTTGGCAAAATACCAAACAATCGTTCAACATCTTTTTCTGCTTCTTCTCTAACAGTTCTCTTTGATACTACCCTAGCAAAGGCTGGTACTGATTCTTCTGCCACCAAAATATCTAAACGTGTTACATCGGCTTTTTTCATTTCTCCAATTTCATAAGAAAGAGAAGCATATCCAGAAGACGCACTTTTAAGTTTATCAAAAAATCCACGCATTAATTCTCGAAGTGGCATTTCAATCTGTATTCCAGTTCTGTTTTCTCCCATTATTTCAGAATCGCCTACAATTGCTTCGTGCTCATATAACATCTGCATTATCTGACCGACATAGTCTATTCTCGTTATAATTTTTGCTTTTACCCATGGTTCAAAGACCTCTAGTATATTTCCATCATCTGGAAAATGTACTGGAGAATATACTCTTTGAGTTTTACCATTGCGTAGTTTTACATCATAAGTAATGCTCGGTGATGTAACTATCAATTCCAAATTAAATTCCCTTCGGAGTCTTTCGGTGATTATCTCGAGATGAAGCATACCGAGAAAACCGCATCTATAACCTCGCCCCAGAGTACCCGAGGCTTCTTCTTCGTAAGTAAAAGATGAATCAGATAATTTTAATCTGCCTAATGCTTGTCTCAATAATTCAAAATCGTCCTGGCTTTCAGGATAAACAGAAGCCCACACCACAGGAGGTGGACTCATATATCCAGGCAAAGGTTCTAGTGTAGAAGAAAATTTTGCAACTGTATCTCCCACCGTTGCAATTCCTGGTTCTTTTATACCAGTCACAATGTAGCCAATTTCACCTGACGACAAAGATTCTCTAGGAATTGCATCTGGAGAAAAAGTTCCAACTTCGACAGCAGTAAATCTTTCTTTTGATGCCTTAAAAACAAGCTGGTCTCCTTTTTTTACCATACCATCTGTTACTCTGACATAAACAATAACACCTCTGTGACTTGAATATTCAAAATCAAAAACAAGTGATCTAAAATCTCCAGCTACATCAATCGATTCTGGTGGAGGTACTCTTTTGACAATTTCTGAAAGCAAATTGGCAACACCTTCGCCTGTTTTTCCTGATACAAGTAATATTTCATCATCACCACAAGAAAGAAGCTGAGAGACTTCTTGTCTGACTTCTTCTATTCGAGCAAGCGGAGAATCGACTTTGCTCAAAACAGGAATTATTCGCAAACCCAATTCGCGCGCCATATTCAAAGTAGTAAGTGTCTGAGCTTGGACACCTTGTGTTGAATCGACAAGCAAAATAGAGCCTTCGACAGCATGGAGAGCACGTGAGACTTCGTATGAAAAGTCTATGTGCCCTGGAGTATCAATCAAATTTAAAATATATTGAACACCGCCGGTTTCGTATTTCATACGAACCGGTTGCATTTTGATTGTAATTCCACGCTCGCGTTCAAGTTCCATACTATCTAGAACTTGTTCCTTCATTTTTCGACTCTCAACCGTTGCTGTTATTTCAAGCATTCTATCCGCTAGTGTCGATTTTCCGTGGTCTATATGGGCTATAATGCTAAAATTCCTTATATTCATTATTCATAGACTATACTCAAAACAGGGTCTTTACACAACTTCGCTATCAGTTACAACTGGTTTTGCTCTCCAGATCTTGCCTTTTAGGGTCAAAACTATTTCTTTTAGTTCAGAATTTCCAAATATATGCAAAACGGTTATATTCACCATAATCCCAACGATTCCAGCAATTAGCCCCTGCGAAAATATACCAATCAATGTATTTCTTTGGAGATACGGAGCAATAACAGAAAGCATTAAATAGGAAACCGTTCCGCCGATCACCGCACCGGTAACAGAATGAATAAGTGTCTTTTTTACATACATAAAAATTTTGCCAATTTCCTTTTCGAAAAATACCCACAGCAAAATAAGGTTTAGAAAATTGCCCGCACTATATGCAAAAGCCAGAGTCACAATTTCTGAACCATTTATGTCTGAAATTCTAAGCATAGAGGTGATAAAATCTGCAAAAACCGGAAAGTTCAAAAACATTTCATACCCAATTATTGCAAAAGCAATACTCGTCACAACTGATATTGAAGCAATAACAAAAGGTATCTTTGTTCTACCTGTTGCATAAAATGCTCTGACGAATAAAAGAATAATTCCTTGTGATATGACTGACACAGAAAACAGAGCGAGAGTAGCCGCGGTTAGTCTCGTATCTTCCCAGCTAAACTGTCCCGATCCCAATACGACTCTAATTATTTGTGCTCTCAAAACAACAAAATATACAACGACAGGAATAGACCAAAATATAATATGACGCAGAGCTATCACAATATGAGAAATATATTTCTCCATATTATTTTCACGATAAAATCTTGCCAGTGTAGGAAAGGCTGCGAGAGAATAACTGACACCGATTACACCCAGAGGAACAGATTGGAGGTTCAAAGAAAAATTAAAGACTGCAATAGAGCCGACTGCCATAAGCGAAGCGATAGAGAAAAATACAAGCAAAACAATCTGGTTCGTTGCTAGAGTAAATGTTCTAGGAATAGAAAGTTTTAGCACAGACACAATCTGTTTGAAATTTATAGATAAAGTGATTCTTGGTGCAATTCCAGAAAACAAAACCGCCGGTAATTGAATTGATAGATGGAGCACTGCACCTAAAACGACTCCCAAAGCAAGACCAAGCAAACCAAATTTTGGGACGAGAATAATTATTCCGATAACAATTCCGATATTATAAAATAGCGGAGCTAGAGCATAAAAGAAAAATTTACTTTTTGCCTGAGTTATCGCTCCATATATATTAGATATTCCCAAAAGTATCGGTGACAGTAACATTATTCTTGAAAGGTTTACCATTGAATGTATTTCGTCCAAAGAAAAACCAGGAAACAATTTTTGAGAAAACCAAGGCATTAGAAAAAATGCAATAACAGAGACGACTATCATCAAGATAGAGAAAAAAGAAAATACACTATCGAGAAATTTTTTGTTTTCTTTTTCATCCCCACTTACAATGAATGGTACGATTACGGAAACAGATACAAGAGAGGCAACGAGAATAAATAAAATGTCTGGAATCTTGAAAGCTGAATAATATATATCGAGCGCACCACTTGCACCAAAAATATGAGCAAGCAATCTGTCTCTAAACAAAGCAACAAATTGTGAAGCTAAAGTAAAGAAACCCAAAACAAAGGCCGCGTTGTGCACACTTGCCATTTCCCTATTCAGCAAATCAAAAATCCTCTTTACCATTTTAGTTCTCTTCTTCTATTGGCAATTCTTCTGTTTCTATATCGGATGGAATTTGCTCGGCTTCTATTTCGGCAATGGTATTAGTTAGAAGCTCGTTGCCTTTATTCGTTTTTTCAATTGCATAAAGTTCCTTCAATGCATCACTAAATCTTCCCATTTTTGCATAAGATAGGGCTAGATAATATCTCGCATTAGCGTGGTCTGGAATATATTTTATTACTTCTTCAAAATTTGAAATCGCCTGAGAATATTGTTTTTTCTCGTATTTAAGTAATCCTAGTTGGAATCTAATTCCCATATCATACGGAGTAGCAAGAGAAGCTTCTTCCATTGTTTTTATTGCTCCGTTTATATCATTACTTGCAATCTGCATCTGAGACCATTCGTATCTTGCGCCGGTATAATTTGGTTTTAAATCCAAAGCCTTTCTTATGTTTTCTTCTGCTCCGAGAGTATTACCACTCGCAAATTCTAGCTTTGCAATTGATAGATATATTGATGGATTTTTTGGTGCATATTCGAGAGCTTTTTTGTATGCTGTTTTTGCATAATCGAATGTGGTAAGTGATTTTGGAGAAACAAACATTTTGTACAGATGTCCAAAACTCATATAGTTTTGATAATTTGAAGGATCAATAGAAATTGCATTCTGAAGAGAACCGGCGGACAGATCCATAAGTCCCTTGACCTGAGCTTGGCTTTCGTTTGGCTTTGAAGAAAATTCTCCTGATCTTGCCCGTAGCTCCATCATTGCAATATCAGCGAGTCCCCTATGATATATATCACTTCCTCCAAAAGAAATTGCTTTTGACATATAGGCACGTCCTTCGGTAAATGATCCTTTGTTTGCTAAACTGAGCGCCTTGTTATATGAATGTGAAGCATATACTTTTGCAAAAGATAAATAATCCAAAGCAAAAGATGCTATCAGAATAAATACCATTGCGAGAACAACAAAGAAGCTTTTCATTGGACTTGATGCAAAAAGATATTTTTTACTTGGAATTAAATCCGAGGCATACAAAGACGAAGCAAACATTCCTGTCGAGAAGAATATAAATGTCAGCATTCCTGCGCTTGGAACATGAATTGCCAAAGTAATCCAGAGATACAAAGTCGTAAGGAAAGTTGAAAATGTCACAAAACCAGTAAGTCCACTTTTTGGTTTAAAGAATACATACTTGAAACCAGTAAAAATAATCACCAAAAATACAGCTATCCATGCGAGCGCTCCGACTATTCCGTTTGTAACAATATTTGTGAGCAAAACACTATTTCCATAATTGAAATCAACATCCCAGCTTGAAAGGTAATTAGCGACTGTTGGTTTTTCTTTTAACCACTCTGTCACAAAACGATTTGGACCAATTCCAAACAAAGCTTCTTTCGTTCCTTTGTTTACAGCAGAAGAAACAATAGGCATTGTTTGCTCAAAAGATGGTGGATAAATTTCCCTACTACTGTCTATACCAAGCTGTAATTTTAAAGTATTGCTTATTCCAGTACCAAAAATCAAAAATATTGCTGATATCACAACAACAGACAGAGCTGTGTAAGATAATTTGTTGCCTTTTGCTTCTGGGGCAAAATATGCAGAGAACGAAAACAGAGCAACAAATATAACCAAAGAGAATATTCCGATAACTAGCCAAAGATAACTAAAGCCAACTAACGCAAGTCCTATCAAAGAGGCTACCAACCCCACCATACCGATTATTTTCCCGATTTTTCCCCAGACTGTGAATTCTATGATTGAGAGAGCCAAAAGAACTACTACACCAAAAAAGACACCGAGGTCGTTTATATTACCTACAAAAGACGAAAGTGGTGTTGTTAATATATTCGAAATATTAAGAACTGAAGGGAAAAATATTCGCAGAGCCTGGAGTAAAAACAATATTATCGCAACAACAAGCACAGCAAATTGATACCAAAATACATGCGTCTTTTTTCTAATGATTAGAGAAACAAGCAACGTTAAAACAGCCATAGCCAAGACAAACATTGTTGTGCCTATTTCGAAACCAAATCCTGCGAGAGAAATAAATGGTGACGGAGAAAATATTGACGATATCAAATAAGAAACTGGAATCAAAAAAGCAATATATGTGATTGGATTATTTGGCAATACTAATTCATTTCGTCTAAGACTATGCAAAGCAAAAAGCGCAAGCGCTGTAAAAATTGAAATGAATATAATCGCACTTTTTATAAAAATTGACGGAACGGTCGAAGTAAAAGAAAAAGCAAACAGCCCTCCAACGAGCGCAACAAAGAGAAGTAGGAAAGAAATCATTTTTAATGAAATCTTTTCGTAAGAGCTATTTTTTACAGGCATAATTGGCTGATCCAAAACACTGGCATTCTGTTCTACTTTTGCTTTTAACGTTTTTTGCTCACTTTTTGGCTTTTTGATTTCGCTCATACTTATAAAATTACCTAATATAGGCAAATTATAACAATTTTATGGTTTTGATGCGAGAATTACTTGTGTACTAAATGGAGACTCTTATTAAGAGTTTTGCATTTCCTTTTCAATCAATTCACGAAGGAGAGAGGGGTTACCAGAGCCTTTTGTTGCCTTCATACCCTGCCCGACTAAAAATTGAACTGATTGAGCTTTTCCAGCCTTGTATTCCGATACTGCTTTTGGGTTTTCGGCGACAATTTTTTTCACAATTGCCAAAAGTTCTTCTGTGTTTGATGTCTGAAGAAGATTGTTTTCCTTTGCAACCATCTCTGGGTCTCCACCTTTTTCAAATAATATTTTCAAAATATCTTT
This sequence comes from uncultured Candidatus Saccharibacteria bacterium, assembly GCA_965230995.1. Lineage (GTDB taxonomy): Bacteria > Patescibacteriota > Minisyncoccia > Phycocordibacterales. The sequence goes on along the minus strand of OZ246398.1, from coordinate 380,240 downwards.
CACCCCACGAGAAGATATTTCGTTGTTTTTCTTCATCACTGCTATCTTTGAAATTGCTTCTGGTGTAATTTTTCCAAAAAATTCATCTGACAAAATATCTTTTCCTTCTCCTAAAATTGCAAGTTCTGAGATGAGCATATTCGCAACCAATTTTATTTGTGCTGTATCAGAAGAAATATTTTTTACGGCTTTATCAAAAAACTGTGACCAGTTATTTCTTGATACAAAAATTTCAATATCATCGTCTGAAAGGTTCGCTCCGAGATCTTTGTATCTCTTTCGCCTTTCGACTGGTAATTCTGGCAAATCACCCTTGATTTTATTAGCAGAAAATTCTGGTATTTCGCTTAATTTTAATTTTGGTAAATCTGGATCGGGAAAATATCTATAATCGTTAGAATCTTCCTTTATTCTCTGACTAAAGGTTATTTCTTTGTCTTCGTTCCAGCCCCTTGTTTCCTGAATTACTTTGCCACCGCTTTGAATCAATGCAATCTGTCTATCAATTTCAAAAGCAATCGCTTTCTCTACTGCCTTGAAGGAGTTTAGGTTTTTAACCTCGACTTTTGTTCCAAATTTTTCTGTGTCACTAACTGAAATATTTGCCTCGACACGCATCTCGCCTTTTTCCAAATTGGCGTGGCCGACCCCAAGATACTGCAAAAGCAACTGCAATTCTTTTGCAAAAGCTGAGGCTTCCTCTCCGCTATGTATTACCGGTTCAGTCACAAGTTCCATAAGAGGCACACCTGCTCTGTTGTAATCTATATGCGACATTCCTTCGTTACCGTGGGTAGATCGTGCAGTGTCTTCTTCGAGATGTATTCTAGTGATAGCAATATCATTGATAGAACCACCAGAAACAAGCGGATATTTATATTGGCTTATCTGATATGCCTTTGGTATATCAGGATAAAAATAATTTTTTCTATCAAATTCTGTAAAATCTGCCAGCTTACCGGATACAGCAACACCGACACGTAGCACATTAGCAACGGCTTTTTTGTTTATGACAGGCAATGTTCCTGGATGCCCCATACATATCGGACAAATATGTGTGTTTGGTTTTTTTTCGTCGGCGTCATTTTTACAAGAACAGAACATTTTTGTTTCTGTTTTTAATTCGGCATGTATTTCCAAACCAATTGTTGCCTTGAAATTTTTGTCCATATTATTGTTCCTTTATGAATTTTACTAGAGAATCACGGAGGCTTTTAACCAGTCCGTCATCCAATATTGTAACTATATCTACTTTTGTACTTTTCTTTTTGAAATAAGTGATCATCTCTTTTATCTTGTCTTCAGTCGCCATATCAGATTTTGTAATGAGAAGAATCTGTGGTTTTTTCACTAATTCATTATCATATTTTGCAAGCTCGTCTTGTATAATATCGTAATTCTTTTTGTAATCTTCATCATCTGCTGGAATACAATGAATCAAAACCTTTGTTCTTTTGATGTGTCGCAAGAATTTATGACCCAAACCTTTATTTTCCGAAGCCCCTTCTATTAATCCAGGAATATCAGCAACAATGTATCCGTACATATCCCCCAAGTGTGGTTCGAGAGTTGTGAATTTATAATCAGCAACTTTTGATTTTGCTCTCGTTAAAACATTGAGGAGGCTCGATTTTCCAGCATTAGGAAAACCCACGAGCCCAAAGTCGGCGATGAGCCGGAGTTCGATATGTACATTTGCTTCTTCGCCTTTTGTGCCTTTTGTTGATTGTTTTGGCGTTACGTTACGTGAGCCTTTAAAATGTTCATTTCCATAACCACCCTTACCACCCTTGAGCAAAAGTACATCTTCTCCCTCTTTGATTATTTCAAAGACTTCTCCTGTGTCTTTGTTTGTAGCAACAGTACCGACGGGCACTTCAAAAAAATAGTTCTTGCCGTTAGCCCCTTTCATACTTCTTGATTTTCCTCTTTCGCCGTTTTCGGCTTCTATGCTTGGTGTGTTTTGATAATCAAGCAATTTAGAAAGATTTCTCACTCCACGCAAATATACATCCCCACCATTTCCACCATCACCACCAGCAGGACCAGAAAATTCGGCACTTTTCAAATTGAGCCACGCGACAATACCGTCTCCGCCGTCGCCTGCCTTCATATGTAATGTTACTTCGTCAATAAAAGCCATATAAATAAAAGATTACGCGTTTAAAGCTAGTTTAGCAAGTTCGATTGCTCCTTCTAAATCATTTGCCCCAACAAGAAATCTCTTGTGATGAGCAAATTTAGCACTCTTAACTCCTGTGATATTTTGAAGATCCACCCCTTCTTTTCCTGCCCAATTTTCTGGGAATGGTTTTCTGACATCAAAACAATCAGCGCTTTTTCTGATTGCCTTTACTCTAAAATCATTCGGCAAGGTTCCTTTGTAGACAACAAAGAGCGTGTCAGTAAATTCTTGGAACAAAGAGATTGGATACTGAGCATCCAAAATCAAAATTCTTTTATCTTCTGTTTTGTCGTATATTTTTTTGACTTTTTCTTTTGCTCTCTCAAAAGCACATGCAACCTCTATTTCTCTTTTTAATATTTCCAAAGCAAATGCAGAAAGTTTTTTGAAAATAACATCTCTGTTTTCGTCTTCCTCCCATGTTGGTGTAAACACAGAAAACATTTGTTGGATACTGTATGGTAATACTGAAGGGATTTTTGGAAGACAAATATCTATACCATTATCGATTGCATCAATCGGATTAACGAGCCTATTTTCTACAGACAAAGCAACTGATTGGTTTCCACAACAGGCTTTAGTTCCAAATTCCTTCCACAAAAGACCGAACGAAGCAAAAGGTATTCCGTTTTGTCTCTCTCCAGCACCACCGCTCTGGTGATGATCAAATCTCATCTTTTTTGGATCATATATTCCACCAACATCAAAAACTAGATCTGCACTATCAATTATTTCCTTCTCCCTAGTTCGAATTATTTCTATACCAGGAAAAATCATTGAAAGTAGCGCCGATCCAAATATATCATCACAATGAAAATCCCCGCTATGTGTAACAGCTTTTTTAATATTCATAGAAATGAGTATATCTTAAAACGGCTTTAATTGAAATGTTTTATTTCTTTGAAAGCATTGGCCGAAGTTCAATCAGAGCAGCAGCTACGGCAATCAAAACAGGACCAGCAATAAGACCGACTGGTCCAAAAAATGCTATACCTCCAAGAACCGACAATAGGATCACAAATGGATGCACGCTAATTCCCTTCTCCATAAGAATTGGTTTTAGCAAATTATCAATCAAACCAACAACAAGCACTGCCCAAACCAAGAGAAATATTCCTGCCCAAATTGACCCTGTAGCAAAAAGATACAATACTGCAGGTATCATCACGATAGCAGTTCCAATCGAAGGAATGAGCGATGCTATCACAACCACAAAACCGAGAAGTATTGGGGCTCCGATTCCAGCAACAAAGAAACCAACACCAGCAAGAAAACCTTGTGCCAAAGCAGTGATGATATTTCCTCTGATGACAGAATTAAAAGCGACGGAAATTTTATGAGCAATAATTTCATCATAAGAATCAGCAAGAGGACTCCAACCGATTGCTTTTTTGACTAATTTGTCCCCTTCTTTGAAAAAATAAAAAAGCGAAATAATAAAAAGTATTATTCCAAGTACGAGCGAGAACGCACTAGAAAATAATGTGTTTGCATTGCTTGCAAGTGAACCAACAACTTTTTGCATAGACGACCCTAGATCAATTGTCGAAATATCAAAAGCAAAGCTAGTAGGCAGAATATTTGTGATTATTACATTTAGAGAATCAACAAATCTTCCGACCGCTCCAAAATTATTTTGTGATAGAACGTTATAAACATTTATTGATTCACTAAGCATTAACAAGGCAACGATTGTTAGGGGTACCACAATAATCAAAACCAGCATCGCTGTAGACATAGTCGCAGACACACCTCTCCTACCACCAAGCATTGATAGAATTTTTGTATGAACAGGATAAAAAACAGAAGCAAAAACCAAAGCTAAAAACAGTGGTGTAATAAAAGGTTTAAAAACAAAAAACAGAAATGCAAAAACTATTGCAATGACTGTATAAAAAAATCCTATTTCAAAATTATGCCTGTCCATATTTATATATTAGCATTTTAAATAATTTTTTTCTTTTGCTATTCATACCTCAGAGCATCTATTGGGTTCTTTTTGGCTGCTTTCCTAGCGGGATATATTCCAAAAATTACTCCAGTAATCGTAGCAACAACAACAGATATTACGATTGATGTAATCGGCAGAGAAAAGAACCAACCTGTCGAGAGTGTATTTACCAATATAAAATATATTGCCGTAACCAAAATACCACCAGAAGCAATTCCAACTACACCACCAACAAATGTTAAGATTATCGCCTCAAAAAGAAATTGTTTCATTATGTCTTTGTTTGTTGCTCCGATTGCTTTTCTCAAACCGATTTCTCTCGTTCTCTCTATAACAGAAACAAGCATAATATTCATAATTCCAATTCCACCGACAACGAGAGAAATAGATGCGATTGCGGTTAGGAAAGCAGTCAAAATACCGGTTATATCTCCCAAAATTGCGAGAGCGTCTTCTTGGGTACTAACTTGAAAATCATCTTTTGATGTATCTGTGATTCTATGATTGAGTCGCAGAATTGTAGTGACCCTTTGTTTTGTATAATCTATATTGTAAACATCTTTTACTTGAATTGTGATTGCAGCAAAATAATCAATACCGAGAAGTTGCTTTTGGGCGACAGTTACAGGCAAAAGTATCAATTCGTCCTGATCAACACCAAATGGACCAACTCCCTTTTCTTCAAGCAGACCTACAACCTGAAAGTTAATATTTTTAACTCTGATAGTCTTACCGATTGGATCTCTTGCGCCAAATAAATCTTTTGCTATTGATTGCCCGATAACTGCGACTTTATTGTATGTTTCTTCATCTCTTTTTGTAAATGTCGTTCCTTTTACGACTTTAAAGTCTCGTATTTTGAAAAATTCTGAAGATACTCCCTGATATGTTGTCTCGGCATCATTGTTTTCAAAAACAACTCTGGCTTGTCCACGCACTTCGGGAGAAACAGCGTCGATAGAAGGCTCTTGTCTAAGGCTTGTTAAATCTTTTTCGTTTAGGGTTTTTATAATAATACCCTGCACAGACGCAGGCGAGGAAAGTCTCGAACCACTAGGCCCACCTGGAATTACGAACATAAGATTAGAACCAACACTTTGGACTTGTTCCAAGATCAATTTTTGAGCAGAACTTCCAAGCGACATAAGCAAAATAACCGAAGCAATACCGATAATAATTCCAAGCATTGTGAGAAAAGATCTCATCGGAGCTTGAGAAAGGCTTTTGAATGCTGATTTGAAAGCGTCGTTTGATCTCATATTATTTTAGAGTTTCTTCTTTACGTGCGGTTTTTTTCATTGGTTCGTCTTTTTCTATATGACCATCACGGAGAGCAATAAGTCTGTCTCCATATTGAGCAGTGTATGTCTCGTGCGTCACCAAAATTATCGTGTGTCCTTTTGTGTGCAAATCTTTTAGTATTTGCATAACCTGCAAACCTGATTTTGAATCCAGGTTTCCTGTTGGTTCATCGGCAAAAATTACAGGTGGGTTATTTACCAAAGCTCTGGCTATTGCGACCCTTTGCTTTTGACCGCCGGAAAGCTTGCCTGCTGGCATAGACATTTTTTCACTAAGACCAACAGAAGCGATTGCTTTTTCTACAATCTCTTTTCTCTTGCTTGCGGGAGTTTTTGAATATATGAGTGGTAATTCAACATTTTCATAAACAGTCTGTCTTGCGAGCAAATTAAATGCCTGAAAAACAAAACCCATTTCACTATTTCTAACATTAGCCAAATCGTTGTCTGTGAGATCTTGAATGCTTTTGCCAGAAAAAGAATATTCGCCGGTACTTGGTCTGTCTAGAAAACTTAGGATATGAAGGAGTGTTGATTTTCCTGATCCTGACGGACCCATTATTGATACGAATTCCCCTCGTCTTATATCAAAGGAAATATCCTCCAAGGCAGTAGTGACAACATCGCCGAGGTAATCTTTTTTTAGATTCTTAACATGAATTAATACTTCTTTCATTATTATTCTGAACGCAATCCGACATTGTAAACTTTATCGCCGTCATTTAGACCAGATAATATTTCAAGCATTCCTTCTTCGCCTCTTACCCCCAAGGTAACTTGGATTCTTTCTTTTTTACCATTATTATCTTTTTCAACAAATATTCCTTCGTCTGTTTCCAAAACGGCAAATTGAGGAAGAATTAGTGCTCCTGTAGATTTTTTCGTCTCTATATATAGATTAACAGTAAGACCACTTCTCATTAGAGAAAGGACTTCTTTGTTATCAAAATGAATTGTTGATTTGTAATTTACTACTCCGTCTATAATTGTTTCTGCTGGCTCTATGTAGCTTACTGTTCCAGTAAATTCTTCTCCAGAAAAAGCGTCCACTGTGATTTTTACAGGATTACCAACTTGTACCCTGCCAATATCGACTTCTGGAATTTGGGCTTCTATTTCCACCCCTTCTTCGCCGATCAAAGATACTATATCCTGATTTACAGAAACAACCTGACCTACTTTTGCATCTTGTTTTGTTACTACACCCGCAAAAGGTGCTCTTAGTGTTGATTTTGATAATTGGACTTGGATTTTTTGAACATTTGCTTCTGATTGCTTTACTTTAGCTTCTGCTATTTTTATTTCTGCACCGGTCGAACCAGCCTTTAGGACATTCAAATTTTGTGTTGCAACAACTAACGCAGTTTTTGCGCTTCTTACTTTTTCTTCTGCAGAAAGGATTGTACTCAATGCTGTTTGTACATTGCTTCGGGCTGTTACCACTGATGTTTTATAGCTATCTATTGTTGTTTGTGAAAGATTAGAACTTGTTGTAAGCGAATTAACAGTTAAGGCTATATTGTCGAGGAAATTTTTGACAATACCGATATCTGATTTTATTTTTTCTGAATACAAAAGATATTCTGATGTTTCTACAGATTTTATTGAATTAGATGATAGCCTGAGGAGTGCATCTTTTATTTCCAATCTTCCACTTTCTACAATTTGTTCCAAAGTAAAATCAGAAGTTGTAAAAATAATTTGCGGATTTGTATTTGGATTTGTAAAAAATTGATCGGTTCTATTCCTAATTGCGTCATCAACGTTAGTATAAGAATCGCGATGAGCATCTCTCAACTGAAAATAAGCATCATCGAGCAATGTTTCTGCACTAAGAAGCTTTGCTTCACTCACGGCAATTTCTTCTGGTCTTGTTCCATCAACAACATCAGCAAGCGAGGCCCTATCTGTTTCAAGTCCAGCAGAAGCAATGGCAAGCTCAGCTCTAAGCTGTTCTGTGTCGAGAACAACAAGAGAATCACCGCTTTTTACTTTCGAGCCGACTTCTGCAGTAACTTGTTTTATTCTTCCGGAGACTTCAAAACCAAGTGATACGTCTTTTGTTGCGACAGTTTTGCCTGTAACTCTGACAATTTCGGATATGTCTCCTCTTTTTACAGATATAAGATCAAGAGAGCTATCTTTTTTGTTTCCAAAAATAATAAACGCAATCACACCAACTGCAATAACGACAAGAAGCAGAATAATATATTTCCACTTTAAAATGTGATTGTGCATATTAATTTTTGTTTAAATTAAACCTCTTGAATAATACCGCGACTAGGAAAAAAAATACACCTGCGGAAAGAGCCATTGTGGGTATAGTAATGTATCCAAAATAAAGGAAATATACTTTTGTACAGCTCACACCGATTCCAGAACAACTACTTCCAACACCAGGAAATAATTGAATTATGGTGTGATATCCAGAAAGGAGTATTGTTGCGATTGAAAATACCATACTGTACACGAGAGAATTTTTGTCTTTAAGAATCAAACCGACAGTAAAAATAACTATTTGAGGATAAATCAAAATCCTTTCCCACCAACAGAGTGAGCACGGATCAAAACCGATAATGTTTGAATATACTACGCTACCAACAAGTGAACCGAGAGCGACCACAAGCCCCATCAAAAGAGAATATTTACCAATTTTGTTTTGAACAAAAATTCCCAAACTGCTTTTGCGGAAAATTATTCCAATTATTAAAAATAAAGAGAATATATTTAATCCAAGAGTGAGATATGAGAGAAGCGGAGTTGTAATTGTGTATATAAATTCCATATTTTTATTCTTCTTTAGGTAAACTACATCCAGTAAATTCGGAAAGTTTCTCAAAAGAAAAAACACCTAATTGTCTTTCTTTTCCAACAAAATCCCAAGTCGGATATGATTCAATTTTAGCATCAGTACAGATTTTTAGTTGCAATTTTCCATCCGGAGTAGAACATTCCGTATAAGGTAATAATTTTGAAGACTTTCCAAAAATATTTTTTTGATCAGCACAATGTGGGCACCAAAAAGCACCGTAGAATTTTGCCCCACTATCTGTAATACATTTTGCAAATTCATCATATTTTCCAGGCTTTTGAGGGATTTTTGATAGTCCAAAAGCCACCCCAACAATCAATACCAAGGCGATAACCAAATAAATTACATATTTCATAATATGATTATAATACTTTTTTTGAAGTTTTTTCTTTCAATTTTCGATATATTACAAAAATGACAAAAAGGCAAATTATCGAGATTAACGCAACATTGTCGTAATAATCAAACAAATCGGCGTATTTATTATAGAAAGCTCCCATTTGCCATCCAACGATAGCAAAAAATATTGCTCTAACTGGCGTTCCTAAAAATGTCCCGATTAGAAAACTTTTTACTGGTATTCTGGTTATACCCGCAAATGCAGACACAGCAACAGAAGGCAAAAAAGGAATTACACGACTTACAAACACGAGCAGTTCATCGAATTTGCTTTTACTATAAATCCTATGCATTTTTTCTAAATCTTCTTTTTTTATACCAAACCATTTTCCCCATTTTAAAATAAATGGCTCTCCGAGATAAAAACAAAAATAATAAATTGGCAGAGAACCAATCATAATTCCAAGTGTAACCGGCAAAACAACATAGAAAAATAAATTCCAAGCAAATTCAGGACCTGTAGTACCAGATAAAAAGAAATACCCCGCCCCCATAGAAACTATTGCCGATGGAATAAAAGCAATTAATTCTTCTATAACGGACCCAGCAAACACACCAAAAAAACCAAACGGCACAAGTGTTTTGCTTATAAAATCAATAATACCTGCAATCATATAGGTGATAAGTATATCACAAAAAATTATATTTCCTCAGATGAAATAATCTCTGGTACAAATTTCTTATCAAATTTTGCTTTTATTTTTTCTGCAGAAACTATTCCTTTTTTTGAAACAACAATATCCGCAATTAATCCAAAAGAAGTATCTTCGGAAAAGTTTTGATCAAATATAAGATTTCCTAGACTATAGAAAATTATACCATCATTATATCTCTCTATGTCCTGAGCTACGTGAGGATGATGCCCTATAACAATATTTGCACCAGCGTCAATCACGGCTCTAGCAATTTTTTCTTGATATGAATTATGTACGGTTTCGTATTCATCTCCAAAATGAAATGATGTGATTATAATATCTGCTTTTTCTGACTTTGCTTTTTGTATATCCATACTAATTTTTTCTAAATCAATTCCTGCAACAGCGGGACTGGCGTCTTGCCTCCGGAGCCATTCTGAGACCAAGTCTGTATAGGCAAGATACGCGATATTTATACCTCGAATATTATATATAATGGGATTTCTTGCTTCTTCTTGATTTTTTCCTGCTCCCACATACGATATTTTCTTTTCCTCTAATCTATTTAAAGTGTCTTCGAAAGCTTGCCTTCCCCAATCCCAGACGTGGTTGTTTGCAAAAGACACAACATCAATTCCACAATCAGTCAGCCCAACAATGGTCTTCGGATCTGCTCTAAAAGAATATATACTACCGACATTTTTTCCTTTGTCTGAAATTGGACCTTCTAGATTTATGAACGAGACATCTGCGCTGCTAAATGTTTCGCAAAGTGGTTCCCAGTGTAATAGATAATTGTTTTCTTTCTTCATTATTATGCCGATACTACGAGAAAGCATTACGTCACCACCAAAAACCAATCTTGCCGTTGGCTCTTCCTTTGTAATTATTTTTGGAATAATTTCCGCAACAAAAGTTTCTGTAGATTCTAGATTATCTGGAGATTTTAAAAACAAAAAAGACACTGCGGAAATACTGCAAATCAAAATAATTATCAGGAATATTTTTCCTTTCATCTCTACATTCTATAACTTTAATTTTCTATAGCAACACAAAAGAATTTTACTTATGCCCCGTGGCATTTTTTGAATTTCTTTCCACTTCCGCATGGGCAAGGATCATTTCTACCGACATCAGAATATTCTGAGGAGTTTTTTTGCTCTTTTTTTTCTTCTTTATTACTATCGTCACCAACTCCTTCATCTCTGTGTTCAACAACTTTTGGAGCTTGTTCAACTTTTACATCTACGGTTACCTGAGGAAGCAAAGACAATACTTCTCCAGCAAGACGAACCTGCATATCTTTAAATAGGCGTACACCTTCTTTTTTGTATTCAACAAGAGGATCTCTTTGTCCGTAAGCACGCAAGTTAACAGAGCTTCGTAGAAAATCCATAGTTTCAAGATGTTCCACCCACAGTGCATCGTTCATTTGTAAAACAACTTTTCGGAAAACATCAAAGAAAACATCATCACCTAATTCAGACTTTTTCTTTAAAACATTTTCTTTTAATTCATCTAGTGCATCGGTAATGATTGAATTGAAATACTCTTCTATTTCTTTTCTCTCGCCAAAAAGCATTTTTCTCCTTCTCTCGTAAACTGAAAGCCTATGGAGATTCATAACGTTGTCATATTCCAAAACATGCTTTCTCGCGTCAAAATTAAAGCCTTCAATTCTCTCTTGTGCTCTCTCGAGAGAGCTCGTTATCATTTTATTTTTTATTGGTTCGTCTTCTGCCACCCCGAGTTTTTCCATAAGACCCTTGATTAAATCAGATGCAAAAACCCTCATAAGGGAATCTTCGGTAGAAACAAAGAACTGTGTTTCTCCTGGGTCACCTTGTCTACCTGATCTACCTCGCAACTGATTATCAATTCTCCTTGCTTCATGCCTTTCGGTACCCAAAACAAACAAACCGCCGAGTTTTTTTACTTCTTCATATTCTTCTTTCGTTGCTACTGCTCCACCTAATTTAATATCCACACCTCGCCCCGCCATGTTTGTAGCAATAGTAACAGCACCTCTCTTTCCTGCTTGAGCGATAATTTCTCCTTCACGTGCGTGGTTTTTTGCGTTCAAAATTTCATGCTTTACACCTTGTTTAGATAGAAAGTCAGAGAGCAATTCGTTTCTTTCAATAGATACGGTACCGACCAGCACAGGCTGACCTTTTGTGTTTAGTTCTTTTATTTTTTTTGCAATTGCTTTGAATTTGCCTATTTCGGTTTTGAATATCAAATCATCATTATCAATTCTCGCAATTGTTTTATTTGTAGGAATTTCTACCGTATTTAAACCATAGACTTTGTAAAATTCCTCTGATGACGTCATAGCCGTACCTGTCATACCAGATAATTTTTTGTACATCCTAAAAAAGTTCTGGTAGGTAATAGAAGCATAAGTTCTAGATTCATTTTGAATCTTTACTCCTTCTTTTGCTTCTATTGCTTGATGTAATCCTTCTGACCATCTTCTGCCTGGTTGAATACGCCCGGTAAATTCATCAACGATAAATACTTCACCATCACGAACAACGTATTCTTTGTCATTTCTATAGAGAGCTTTTGCTCTAACTGCAGTTTCGAGATGATGAACAAATTTTACACCTTTTTCAGAATAGATATTCGTCACACCTAAAAGTTTTTCTGCATGGCTAATTCCCTGATCGGTCAAACTCACAGCCTTCATTTTTTCATCGACTTCAAAATCGACACCTTCTTTTAGTTCTCTCGCAACTCCGGCAAATGTCATATATAGACTTTCAGATTCAGCAGTCGGAGCTGAAATAATCAAAGGTGTCCTCGCTTCGTCTATAAGTATCGAGTCTATCTCGTCGACAATTGCATAATTAAAAGGTCGCTGTCTTACTCTGCTTGCATCAGTTTCTATATTGTCTCTAAGATAATCAAAACCAAATTCATTATTTGTTCCATAAGTAATATCTGCATCGTAAGATTCTTTTCTAGAACATGGACGCAGAAAATCTTCTACAACTTTAAAACTTCCGACTTCGTCTCTTTTTTCATCTGCTTTTACATTCTCATCATAAAGATATGATGCTTCGTGATTTATTATTCCAACAGAAAGTCCGAGGAAAGAATAAATTTGTCCCATCCATATCGCATCTCTTTTTGAAAGATAATCGTTTACTGTTACAACATGAACACCTTGCCCAGTGAGAGCATTCAAATATGCAGGCAAAGTTGCAACCAAAGTTTTTCCCTCACCCGTTCTCATTTCAGCAATTCCACCTTGGTGCATAACAATACCTCCAATAAGCTGAACATCGTAATGTCTCTGTCCAAGAGTCCTCCTGCCAGCTTCTCTAACAGCACAAAATGCTTCTGGTAATATAGAATCCAAAGTCTTGCCCTGTGATAATGCTGTTTTAAATTCTAGAGTCTTGGCTTTTAGTGATTCGTCTGAAAGAGCCTTAAATGATGGCTCTAATTCGTTTATTTTGGCTATAATTGGCCGTATTTTCTTTATTTCTCGGGAACTGTGGTCGGGAATGATTTTCTTTAAGATTTTGAACATATATGCGTTATTTAATGCGTTCAATAATAGCACAAAAACGAAAACCTCCCAACGGGAGGCTTTCGTTTCGTCCGACATAAAGAACTAAAATCTAAAATGATCTATCGTCTTTTCTTTGTGGCCTTCTTTTTCTTCTTAGGAGCAGCTTTTCTCTTTGTTGTCTTTTTTGCCTTCTTCACAACTTTCTTCTTTGCTGCCTTTTTCTTTTTTCCTGGCATTTATTTTTTCATGCGTACATTACTGTGCGCAGATGAGTTAATTGATAATAAATAATTTTTTTATTTTTTGAAATGAAAATTTAAAATTATTTTTCTCGACCTGAGTTAATTATCATACATATGAAAAACATATACAATAATTTTTTTGAAATAATTGTGGATAACAAAAAAATTTTTTGAAAATAAAACACTGCATTTTTTATTGCAGTGTTTTAAATTTCTCTTACTTCTCTCTCGAGTGAAATATTTATTTTTTCTTTTGTTTCAGTTTCAATTTTTTTTGCCAAATTATTTATGTCTTCATAAGTAGCTTTTCCTTTGTTTACTAAAACAAGTGCCTGCTTTTCGGATACGCACGCATCACCAATGCAATATCCTTTTAGTCCTAATATTTTATCAATTATCCAGCCAGCAGATAATTTCATTGCACCTTCGGTTGCGTGTCCTGGTATTTCTGGAAAAATCTTTTTCAATTCATCAAATCTCTCTCTGGTTACTACCGGATTTTTCCAAAATGACCCTGCTGTCCCAACTTTTTTAATATCAGGTAATTTATTTGTTCTAATATAGATTACTGCTTCCCTGACTTCTTTTGGTGTTGCCCTTGCTATTCCTCTTCTTACAAAATAATCTGCAAGGTCAGTGTAACCAATGAATGTATCTCCGCTTTTTTGAAGGATATAATTTACTCTTGTAACAATGTATTTTTTATTTTCAGGTTTTTTGAAAATAGAATCACGATAACCAAATTTACATTCTTTGTTTGTAAAAGAAATAATTTCCATTTTTTCGGTATCAAAGGCTTCTACGCTTTCTATTGTCTGTTTAACTTCTGCCCCGTATGCGCCGATATTTTGAATTGGACTTGCCCCGACAGAACCAGGGATTAATGATAGATTTTCAAATCCAAACAACCCCCTTTCGACAGTGAGAGAAACGAGATTATCCCAATTTTCTCCAGAACAAGCGGAAACGGAAATTTTTTCACCAAGATCATTCCATTCAATTCCTAAAATAGAGTTTTTTATGACCAAACCGTTAAAGTCTTTATCATTTATGAGCAGATTAGAACCGCCCCCTATTACCACGAAAGGTATTTTTTCTTTTTTTGAAAAATTTATAGCTTCTTTTAAATCTTCTAGAGAAAAAACTTCTGTGTAAAATTTTGCAATTCCACCTATTCTAAAAGTGGTTTTTTCTGCGAGTAGAATGTTGTTTTGAATATTCATATACTTTATTCTGGTCTTTTACCGTTTTTTATATCTTTAATGTATTTATCAGCCGTTGTAGAAAAATCAGGGAAAATTGTTTTTATTTCTTCCAATTCTTTTATCGCATCTGTTTTCATATTCGCATCAAAATATGTGACAACTAGCGACATCCTTCTGTTAATATCATCTGGATCTTTTTCTATTCTGTATTTCAATAAATCAACGAGCAATTTATATTCTTTTGCGAAAGGCAGGATCCTTGCAAATTGATCGTTCATATAGAGAGCATTTCTATCTGATTCATTTTTAAGTAAATCATTTATTATAATCATTGCCTCTTCTTTTTGATTATTTATTAGGAGACCTCCTGCATAGGCAATTTTTGGTGTTGGAAAACGGCCATCTAATTCAGAGGCTTTTTTCCACATTTCAACCGCTTCATTCATCATATTTGCTTGTGCATAAATAGCACCAAGCTGAAGCATTATTGATTGTTTTTGTGGGGAAAGCTCTAGTGCCTTTTTGAGATGTTCTATTGATAATTGCAAATTTCCAGTTTCTGCAAAAAACATTCCACCTATCATATAGTTCCTTGCATTCAGCGGAGAAAGTGCCATATGTTTGTACATCTCTGCTTTTGAAATTTGGTATATTTTTTCTTTCGCTTCTGCAGGAAAATCTTTTTCTCGAATAACAGACACTGCAAGTTGAGCAAACTGTTCTCTCGATTCTGTTATGCCAAAAGTATCTTGGTTTATAATCTTTTGCATTAATTCTGGAATAGTATTTGCGGATTCAAGTGATGCTTCAGATAATATTTTGCCGAGATTATCAGTCTTGTTTCCTTTTTTAAACCTTGAAAGAATCGCTTTTATTTCATCGGGTACGGATTTGTTTTCCAATATTTTTACAATATCACCTCTAACCAAATTCTGATTGCTGGGGTTTTGGGACATACTGCTTGCTATATTAGAATACGCTCGATAGTTGTTATATTCCTCGAGTGTCTTTATGAGGGTTATGTTTGTAACTATAGGTTTAACTGTTATAACGAAAGACACGTATAAGAATATAAGCGCAAAAACTGAAAGTAGTGCATATCTTGTAGCCGATATTTGACCCCGCTCATTTTCTTCTTTCCATTCAAAATTTTTGCCCACCGTTACAAATGCGAGCAACAAGAAAAACAATGTATAACTGGTTGGGTTATCAAACACAAAAAGA
This sequence comes from uncultured Candidatus Saccharibacteria bacterium, assembly GCA_965230995.1. Taxonomy (GTDB): domain Bacteria; phylum Patescibacteriota; class Minisyncoccia; order Phycocordibacterales. Next base: position 364,763 of record OZ246398.1, on the reverse strand, counting down.
TTTTGGAAAAAATATCCACATACAAGACCGATCAAAACAGCTTTCTCCCCTATTTCAAAATCTTCTCTTTTCCAAATGTAATAAACTGCCCAAGCAAAAAGCGACAAATACAGAATTCCACCAAACAATCCACCGGTAACAAACCAATCAAAGACTAGGTTGTGTGCTCTATCAAACCACTCTTCTTGCGTAAAAAGTGATGGTTTGTAATGCGAATTGAAAACGTAATTAAAATTTTCTTGCCCCCAACCAAAAATTGGTTTTTCTTTTAAACCTTCAAGCGACATACCCCAAATAGTAAAACGTGACATTGCCGTCGAATCAGAAAGAGATATGTTCGATAACCTAGTAAGCGAATCTGAACTTTTTATTATGCTACTACCCTTAAACATAAAAACTCCGGCAAACAAGAATACGATTACAGCCAGTGCAATACCAGCAAAAATACGAGTCTCCCTATTTTGAACCCTAATCCCGAGAAACAATCCTGACGTAATTAAACCAAACACAAGACCGAGCATTGCACCTCTCGTTGCTGTCATAAACAATATATAGAAGGAAAACAATGCGAGTGCTATGTAAATTATTTTTTTGTATTGTTCTGTTTGGCTTCTAAATACAAAATACAGAGCTATAAAAATATGTATCAAAGCGTACATTGCTAGATACGAAGCGTTTCCAAAAGGTCCATCAACACGAACGCCTCCTTGATTAATTTTTATATACCCAGCTAACTGAAGTACCGAATAGGCATTCACTAAGAAAGACGTAATGAGAGAAAAATTCAAAATATAGTCCCAACTTTTTTTTGTTTGAATAACTGAATTGGAAACAATAAACAAAATAACGAGATGGGCAACATTTACAAATCCCTCCATTCTCTCGTAATTGGAAAAGAAGCTTTTATATGTATCAGGGCCAAAAATATTTGAGATACAGAGCGATAATAACAATCCGAGCAAGACATATAAAGTCAGACTTCTTTTGGGAAGAAAGCTTTTGTCTATCGCAACCACAAAAAGATACAGTACTGCGATTATTTCAACAATAATTCTGAAATAAAAACCCTTGCCCGCAACATAAGGAAAGTACATTGATTTTACTACCACAAAAGGAGTCAAAAGCAACATAAAAATCCCTCCCCATATCGCATAAACAGCAAAACCCTTGTATTTTTCCAAATTATTCATTTTTAAAATGATACCACAGAGATTTATTCTGTACTACCAATATTTTATAGAGAGAAAGTCGGCTTGAAATACTTATGATTTCTTGCTTTTTAAGATTTTTTGTATTTTGTTTTTGCTATACACTCCTTCTACAATATCCATATCTTTTTTTGTACCTAAAAGCAAAGTAAGGTTTTTATCACGCACAGACTCTAATATTTTTGTTCCAAAACTATCATTCAAACTGTTGTACATATCTACAAAAGCCTCGAAGTCTTTCACAAAACAATGTCCACCCGCACCTCTCCCGCTTTTATGTACTGGATTGAGATAGTAATGACACATCATCCTATCTGCTTTAAATGATTCTTGCAGTGTTTGCCAGTCCATATTTGATTTAGATGCCAAATCAAAAAGCATATTCGTAAATATTATTTGTATATATCCATGAACATTATGGGCGTATTTAATTAGCTCTGCTTCATTCGAAGAACAAATTTTTGTGTATGGCGCTTTTGGCAATACAGAGAGAACTTTTTTTGCTCTAGTAATATATGTTTTTGTTTTCTGTGGAATACCGATTATGTTCCTTTCTGGATTCGAAGCATCGAATCGTGCAGTTGCCTCAACAAGAAATTCTGGGGAATGCATTATAAATCTATCTTTATATATATTTTGAATCTCAATTGTTTTTCCAACTGGCATTGTAGATTTTATAACTACAGTACTGTCTTTCCCTGTAACTTTGATTGCTTCCTTTAAAATCGAATCATCAAAACCTTTTGGAGTGGTAGGAGTCGGAACCGCAACAAAAACTATTTTACAATTTGAAATTTTATCTTTATTTTTTACATAAAGTGGATCGAGAGAATATCTGATTACATCAAATCCACGACTCTCAAAATCATCAGCATAATTTTTTCCAATCCATCCCTGACCAATAAAGCCAATTTTGTTTTTTTTCTGCATAAAAAGCCCTTCAAATTTATATGATATAAAGATAGCACAAAGAATATAAATGTCACCTAAAGACTCGCAAAAAGGAGTCATATAATATACAATTCAAACCACAATGAAAACGACGGTCTATAGATTACTCAAGTGGAGCGAAAAATGGTCAAAAACCGATATGCTATACCTTGCAAAGGGTTTTTCCTGGTTAAGTATAAGCAAAGTGGTGGGGTCTTTGACTGCACTTGGCCTTGCAATAGCTTATGCCAATATTCTACCAAAAGATGCCTATGCTCTATATAAATATGTTCTTTCTATATTTGGAATACTTGGTGTCTTTTCTCTATCAGGAATTAACTCATCAATCACGAGATCTACAGTACTTGGTTTTGAAGGATCGCTGATGCAAGGAATTAGGGCAAAACTAAAGTGGTCTTCTCTAGCGGTTATATCTGGTCTTGTGATATCTGCATATTATTTTTACAACCAAAACACAACTTTAGGGGTAATTTTCCTTGTTGCTTCTGTTTTTTCTCCAATAACAGAAAGCATTGTCTACGGGCCGTTCCTCGAGGGCAAAAAGCTTTTCAAAACCGCATCTATTCTATCTTCAGCCAACCAATTATTACTTGCGATTTCAATTATCTGCGCACTCTTGATTTGGCCAAACGCAATAGCCCTGGTCACAACATATTTTTTGGCACAATTTTTTGCGCAACTTTTATTTTTTGTCTACATATTTAGAAAATACAAACTAAATAACAAAAAAGATGAAAAATTAGTCTCTTTTGGAAAACATATGAGCATGATGAATGTTCTCAGTGTTGTCTCTGAAAATATAGACAAGATACTTTTGTGGCATTTTATCGGTCCGGTTCAACTTGCAATATATTCATTTGCAATTGTCCCCATAAATCAATCTCTATCATTTTTAAAATCTTTTTCTATGCTTGCCTACCCAAAAATCGCAAGTCAAAACATAGATATTTTAAAAAAGACACTCCCCAAAAAAATATTCAAATTTTCATTTCTTCTTATTTTTCCAATTGTGCTTTATATTATTCTCGCTCCGTTTCTATTTAAAATAATATTTCCACAATATGTTGGTTCTGTAATTTACTCTCAAATATTTGCAATTAGTCTATTTTTTTTCCCGTACAGAATGTTCAGCCACCCCCTCATTGCTCTTGCAGAAAAAAAGAGCTTGTATATTCTTCAGACCATTTCTCCAATCATAAGAATAGCTCTCCTTGCTATCCTTTTGCCAACTTTTGGCATAATGGGAGCCATAATTGCAATTATCCTTGCAACTTTTGCAAACAGCATGCTTACTTTTTATTTTTTTATGAAATTAAAATAATTTCATTTATCTCCTAAAACTTTTTTGTAAAAAAAGAGCTGTTTATCGATAAGTGCTTTAGAGTCATACTTTTCTAGAACATGTTTTCTTCCATACAAACTAAAATCTTTCCAGATATCTGGGTGCTTTGCATAATCAATTATTTTTTCTGCTAAATTGACATAGTCTCCTTCGTTAACGAGAAAACCATTTTTTTGATCTATAACTTGATCAGGAAGCCCGCTATGTTTTGTGGTTATAACCGGTAGTCCGGTTGCAAGTGCTTGAGATATTATTGTGTTCATATTTATTCCATATCACCATTACGAGCAGTCTTTGAAGGTTGAATAAAGACATCCTTTTCCTCAAATAATTTTATAATGTCCTCAATTTTCATATATCCTTTAAAATTTACATTTTCTTCGAGACCAAGCTGTAATGTGAGGTTACGAAGTTCATTTTCCATTTCACCTCCACCGACAATATCACAAGTTATTTTTTTATTAATCTTTTCCTTTACTATTGCGATAGCTTTCAACAGATCGTCAAAACCCTTCTTTTCTACAAAACGTCCAACAGAAATTATTTTTAGTTCCCCTGTTTCTTTTTTTGTTCTTTCTTTGAAATCATATGCTGGTACGTCAATACTAACAGGTAACACCTCGACTTTTTCTTCAGGAAAACCATAAGAGACGACTCGTTCCTTCATATTTTGTGACATAACAAAAAACAAAGAACCTATTTTTTTTAGATTGTCATAGTAATCAGAAGGCTTGTCTTTAAATATATGACTGACATCGTATCCGTAAAATGTCACAATAATTTTTTTATCCCAGCCTAAAATTTCGTTTATGACAAGGAATTTATTTGCAACTGTTCCAAAATGACAGTGAATCAAATCAAAATCGTTCTCTCTACCAACAAACGGGTATACCCAAAATAAAATTTTTAGCGACAAAGAATTTTTACCATATTTTTTTATATTAAATATTCTGAAAAATACACGAGGTCTACGAACGAGAATAGAAATGGCTTTCGGTAAAGCAACAAAAAACCTTCTCAATAAATTTTCTGGCATCGACAAATACAAACACCTGTCTTTCATGCTGTGTTCATAATAACGTTCTGAGATATTTTCTGTATTACCATATTTAAGAGAAAAAACATTCACATCCGTACCCCTTCTCAATAGATCGGCAACTTGATTTATTATGAATGTTTCTGAAATCTCCGGAAAACTGCCCACTACAAAAGCAACTCCTAATCTTTTATTTTTTTTGAGTTCAATATTTTTTTTAAAAAAATATAAATTTACGAAATGTAAGAAGTATCTTAACTTAAATTTGGTTTTCATTGCCATCTTTAATAACTCTATAGCTTTTTTCATATTGCCATTATCTCTATGTAATAGAGCCAACCAAAAATAATGTTTAGCAAGTTTTTCTGGATATTTTTCTATTTCCTGTTTATGTTTTTCAATCGTGAGCTCCCTCCCTTTAATTTTTCTATCTAAATTCTTTCCAATCTGACTATGCCCAGATTTCATCAACACGTTAACAAGAGGTTGATTAATACCAAGCCCCTTATATTTTTTTGATATTCTTATAATTAGCTCTGCCTCCTGGTGGCTCGGTAATGTGGTATCAAAAAACCCCACATCATCAAAAACATATCTTTTCACAATTAGGGTTACAGTGAGAACCCCCTTAAATCTGGTAAGCGAAGTCTCGTAATAATCAACGATCCCATCATAGACTTTAGACACTGAAATGTGATCGTCAAAAATATTTTTAACACCAGAAAAACAAAAACCGACTTCCTTTGGAGTGTTTTCGAAACTCTTCATCTGAATAGAAAGTTTTTCTCTTACCCACTCGTCATCATCATCAAGAAAGGCTAAAAATTGACCTCTTGCATTTTTTATTCCTGTATTTCGAGCAGACCCCCCTCCAAGGCTTCTTTCGTGTTGAATATACCTAACCCTCGGGTCTTTTATTTCAGAAATAATTTTGTCAGCTCTTTTTTCTACACCATCATCTACAATAATCACCTCAAAATCATCATAGGTTTGATTTAAAACTGATTTTACTGCAAACAAAAGTAGTTCTGGCCTATTAAATGTTGGAATGATTACAGAAACTTTTGGCATATATTTATATTGATACTATTTTTTAAACAAATCAAATATAGACGGTAGCATTGCTTCTGCATATTTAATATAGCCAACACTATTTGGGTGATCATCTATACTGTCAGGATATAGGCGAATATTTTTTTCCAAAGATTCTTGCATATAATCTAATATATCGAGCGTCTTAAAACCATTTTCTTTTGCTGAATTTTCAATTTCTTTCTTTATTATATTTTCATTTTCTACAATTGCTTGAAATATAGCATTGTTTTGACCTTTTTCTCCAACCTTCTCCTTATAAACAGATTGTTTTGTTGGAATAAAAACAACTAACAATTTACTACCCGAATCTACAACCTTTTTATTTATCTCGGATAAAAATAACTCTGTAAGTCTCAAGCCTTCTTTTGTGTTTTGATCATTTAAATCAACTCCTCGTATTCTCTCCCCGTTTCTAAAAAAAGTTTTTATTTCATCTATATCATCATATATAAGACTTGAACCAGAATCAGTGTTTGTCCAATCTGTGGTGCCAATATAATATGGTTTTGCCAAGCCTAATTTTTCTCTAATAATTCTAGTTCTGTCACTTAAAAATTTATAGAGTACGATTTTATCTCTTATAAAAAGTCTTAAAGATGAAAATAAAACATCTTGTCTACCGTGTTCTGCTGTAGTAACAACAGGTTTTGAATCGACGTCTTCTTTTCGATAAGAATTCCATTTATCAAATCTATAAACAATGTCGTACGTGTCATAAACATCATTACCCATATAAAAACCAATAACAATAACTTTTGGTTTAAATTCTAAGGCCTTGTCGATAAGGTAACGATATTGGGCAGTACCATAACCCCAGACACCTATATTATAAATATTTTTATCGGTCTTTTCTTTTAGATAATCAGTCCAGGACACACCATCAAATTCTCCATATGTATGAGAATCACCAAGAGCGACAATATCGTATGTTGTTAAAACTTCTTTATTCTTAAAACCATTTTCATCAATACCAAATTGTGGTGTCGGACGAAGTCTGTGACTAATAATATTATCAGGAATCAGTACTTTATCGCCCTCACCTATTGAAAATTTTTCATTTTCAATTTTTGGTAAAATTATTCTAAGAGAAATTTCTGAAACGAGGATAGCTATAAAGACACTTACTATTAGCAAAATGATATTCCCAACATTTTTTTTAATTTTTTCCATTGGTTATATAATGCTAATACCTAATTGTTCAAACTAAAATAGAGTGTATATAAATGGCGCAACAGCACTTCCTTCTACGGCTATCAAAAGTATTCCTAGAAGTAAAAAGACAATAACCATTGGTAATAACCAATATTTTTTTCTACCTTTTAAAAATTTTAAGAAATCCAGTACTATTTTAAATTTATTCATATATATAATTATAATACGTCTTTACGACAATTTTTCCAAAGAATCTTTGTCGGTATCACTCTCGTGTTTATTCCAATAACTTTCCTTGTTTTTATCAGGTGAAAAATTTAACCAATCACCTTTTACAATACGCATAATTATCCCGATCGGAACTACGAGCAAAAAGAACAGCAAAGAAAGTACTATTTTTGACACAAAATATCCGAGTACAACAGAAAAAGATATCCAAACAAAATAAACTGGGAACAAGAGTTTTGGAAAAATAGCACCAACCACAAAAATAACTAGCAATATAGCAAGTGGGTACAAAAATAAATCTTTTAAAAAATACACATAAGAAATTATCGCGACAAAGAAGCCACAAAAAAGAAAAGTAAAATTCCTGACTTCACTTTTTTTGTATTTAATTTCCTTTATATTATCTGATATTTCTTTAATCCAATTCATATTCTTTTTTCCAATCAACCTTATCATTAAATTCCTTTTGTTTCTTCTTGTCTAAAATATAATTACCAATAACAAGATAGTCCATATCAGTTCTCATAAAACACTTAAAAGCATCTTCAGGCGTACAGACTATAGGCTCCCCCCTTACATTAAATGATGTATTTATTACAAGAGGACAACCTGTTAGATGATAAAAACTTTTAATTAATTTATGATACCTATAATTAGTCTTTTCTGAAACAGTTTGAAGCCTCGCTGAATAATCAACATGAGTGACTGCTGGAATTATAGATCTAATAAGTTCTAATTTTTTGAAACCAGATAATCTTTCTTCGTCTTCTTTCTTGATAGGCATTCTTTTTTCCTTTAAGACATTCGCCGTAACAAGCATAAATGGTGAATTGTGTTTAGGATCTATTTCAAAATATTTTGAAGCTTCTTCTTCCAGTACTGATGGCGCAAAAGGTCTAAAGCTTTCTCTAAATTTTATTTTCAAATTCATTTTTGTCTGCATTTCCGAAGAACGCGGATCACCCAAAATTGAACGACTTCCGAGAGCCCTCGGCCCAAATTCCATTTTCCCTTGGAACCAGCCGACAACATTACCCTTTTCAATTAAGTGAGCAGTTTTTTGGCATAGCAAATCTTCGTCTTTAATTAAATCCGAAACACCACCAAAAGATTCTAGGCTCTTTAGAATATCCATATCGCTGTATTCTGGGCCAAGAAACGAACCTTTTTGGGTGTCATTTACCCCATCTGCATGGCGTGGGTTATTTAAATATTGATACCAGACATACAAAGACGCCCCTAGTGCCCCTCCCGCATCGCCAGAGGCGGGCTGTATCCAAATATTATCAAACGGACCCTCTCTTAGAATACGACCGTTTGCAACACAATTTAAAGCAACACCTCCGGCTAGACACAAATTTTTCTTTCCAGTTTTTTTGTATATATGGCGAGAAATCTTTAGCATTATTTCTTCGGTTACTTCTTGGAGAGATCTGGCAATATCCATTTCTTTTTGGGATATTTTTGTCTCTGGTTTTCTCGGCTCTCCACCAAAAAGTTTATTAAAATTCTTGTTTGTCATTGTGAGACCGTGTGTGTAGTCAAAGTATTTCATATTCAAAGAAAATGATCCGTCATCCTTTACATCAATAAGATTCTTGTAAATTTTATCGACATAAATTGGATTACCGTATGGTGCAAGCCCCATAACTTTATATTCACCAGAATTAACTTTAAAGCCCAAATAGTAGGTAAAAGCAGAATAAAGCAGACCTATAGAGTGAGGAAAAAGTATTTCAGAAATTATTTCTATTTTATTATTTGAACCAACACCAAAAGATGTAGTTGCCCATTCTCCAACACCATCAGCAACAAGAAACGCGGCATCCTGAAACGGCGAAGGAAAAAAAGCAGAGGCCGCATGTGATATGTGATGTTCTGTAAATAATATTTTTCCTGTATAGCCAGTCTCTTTTGCAATCACAATCGGAATCCATAACTTTTTTTTAATCCAAACCTGAATACTTTTGACAAACAGGAGCAAACCTCTCGGCACAGTTCGCAGATGAGTTTCAAGTATTCTCTCAAACTTTAGAAAAGGTTTATCATAAAATACAATATAGTTAACATCTTTCATACTAATTCCCGCCTCTTTTAAACAAAATTCTATAGATTTTTTGGGAAAATCCTGATCGTGTTTTTTTCGTGTAAACCTCTCTTCTTGCGCTGCCGATACAATCTTTCCATCGCTAACAAGACATGCTGCGCTGTCGTGGTAAAAACATGATATTCCCAAAATATTCATACAAAGGGATTATATCATTATCCAAGATCTTTTCTAGATAAGATCAAATTTTACCTAAAATCAACAAAAATAGACAATATCAGACTTTTATTGTAAAAAAATTTCATATTCTATTATGAACATTGTCAGACTAATATTAACTAAATATAAAATCTTCTAATTTTTTAGCTTGCTCCTTGATTGTTGGGAGACTTTTACAAAAATTAATTCCGTTAAGCGATATTTCTTTTCTTAATTTATTGTCAGTAACCAGTTTTTCCAGTTTGCTTTTCAATTCAACAATATTTTTTCTTTCTGCGACCAAAGCGGTTTTATTATCAAAAGCAAAGTCACGAGAACCTCCGTTGTTATATGTAACAACAGCACACCCACATGACATAGCTTCGAGACTTGTAAGACCAAAGCCTTCATCCCAAGATGGGCATAGGTATATGTCTGACTTAGAATAGATCTCCGCTAATTTATCACCTGTTGGTCCATAATAATATTCATCACAACCAAAAGTATCTATTTTGCTTCGAACACCAAACATTATAAGTTTTATTTGAGGGTATTTTTTCTTTAATTCTTTAATAATCTGTACCCCTTCTTTTGAACCCTTCCATACAAAATCATGGTGTAAAAGCAATATTCTGATATCCTCATCCTTTCGTTTGATATCTCTGTGGTAAAAAACACTTCTATCGATTGGGTTAAGTAAAAGCAGTGATTCCCTATTAAATTCTTTTTTTAACATTTTACCCAACCAATTCGCTACTACAACATATTTAAAAGGCTGATTATATGTAAACGCAACATCTACAATATTATTATGATAAAGTCTTTCGTCATGTTGGACAAAATAGACCACTTCACTAGCCATTTTCGAAATAATTTTTGCCTGCGCAGAATCAGATACCACCAAAGAATACTGATCCCCTCCAATTTTTTTTATATCATCAACAGAAGATATTCTTATTATTTTAATCTTTTTGTTTCTCATCCAGCTCGGCTTGTAATTTAAGAGGTTCGCTAATTTTCTACGGAAAGAATTTTTATTTACGACAACAACATAGACTTCATAACCTAAAACGGTCAGTTCTTCTGCATATTGGACCAAGATACTTACTCCACCGGATAATTTAAGATGTGGAGCAAGAAAAATTACTTTTTTGGAATTTTTATAAGATTTCATACACTAAACAATAATATCACCAATTTCTAAAAGCATATTTTCTACCAACTTTTTAGGAGAAAGTTCTTCTATAAATAAAATATGTCCATTTTTTGCTATTCTAAACATTTTTTCTTTATCTTTTTTCAATTCAAGAATCTTTAGGGCAATATCATTTGCATCTGCAATATTGCAGAGAGATATGTCTTTACCGTCAGTAAAAAGCTCTCTTATGGCTTTTGTATCTGCAGTTATAACTGGTTTTTCCATTGCCATTGCGTCGTATACTTTGTTTGGTATGACTCTTTTTGTTTTTTCTGTATTACCAAATATTCCAAGACAAATATCGGCTTTACTTATATACACGAGCAATTCTTTATAATTAACCTTTGGTATAAATTCAATATTCTTTACTCCAAGACTTCGAGCAAGCTCTATATTCTCTTCATATGTTTGTCCCGATCCCAATATTTGAAAATGAATGTCGGGTTGGTTCTCTAAAATATGTGCTGATTTAATTATATATTCAACTCCCTGGAGAGGTATAAACTTTCCATAAAAAAACACTCGAAAAATATTTGTCTGATCATTTTTTTTATCATTCAATGTTGTATTTGCTATTGAACCAACAAAAACTCTCACGAATTTGTTTTTACTTATATGAAAAGTTTCTGAAAAATATCTTATATGCTCGCTTGTATCTAATAGAATTTTTTTTGATAAAATACAATTAAACCAATCAAGAAACCAGTAAAAAAAGGCTTTCAGTGCATATTTTCCAACAATTTTTTTATCAAATACCCATGAATCATATAGAGAATAGAATGCATCCCAAACAACATTTTTATGACCGAGCATCTTTGCAAGCAGAACCAAAAATCTTGAATCTGAGTATCCAACAAAAGTAATATCGCATTTTTGTCTTTCTTTCCTACTTTTTTTCCATAAATCAAAAATCTTTTTAAGAATATTTTTTCCTTGTGTATTACAAAATATTACTTCTATCCCATTTTCTTGAAGTCCTTTAATTATGACTTTATTCCTTGAATATTCTGGATCAAAATCCCCAAAGTAACAGACTTTCATATGTCTTTATTGAAAACTAATTTTCTCTGCACAAAAAATCTTACTAGTCCCAAAATGATTACATTACATAGCATTGCGTATATATAGTAAATTTTTAGAGTATGGACAAGAAAGCTGTAAAATAAATTGCTTAGCCCCCAAAACACAGCGAGGTACAAAATAAATTTTATAATTGTTTCTTTATTTGAAGCTTTATTAAATACAAATTTAACATTAGAAAAATACACCCCAATGTAAACAACTGTTGTAACGAGAAAGAAGGACAATGTCGAAGACATTTTTAAAAACTCTACGAGAAAAAATGTACCAGACATTAGTATTATATAACTGGCAACCGTAACAGCACCATATCTAACCATCTGTTTTATCATTTTCTTTTTTTAGCCAAAATTACAATCCACGGTAGTGGCGTCTTCACATCTACAACATCAAAATGTTTTTCTACAAATTTAATGAAAGATTTTTTTGACCAATGATTAATATGACCTTCCGTATTGCCAAAATTTTTTAAATATTTACCCCTGAGGACATTTAAAAATCTCCATAATGGTTCATTTGGGACACTTAAAATACAATAATTATTTGTTACTCTCTCTATCTCTTCAAGCGCCCTTTCAGGATCTTCCAAGTGTTCCATTACCTCAAGTGACAACACGAGATTAAAACTGTCTTTTAACCTATTTAGTTCATAAATAGATTCCTTTGAGATATTTATATCTGGATTGTTTATTTTAGCGTCCTCTATTAGATAATCCTGATAATCAGAAGCCTCAACTGTTGCCCCTCTAAATATTTCTCTAATATATTTTGTTGAAAAACCGTGACCACATCCGACCTCGAGGACTTTTTTTACATCATCCTTTGGTGCAATATTTTTTATTGCAAGATAAAAGTTTTCTATGAGTTTCCTTGTGATAAAATTAGTCTCAGTATATTTCCTACTAAATTCACCGCTATTATTTTTTTTCAAAAAGTCTTCTTTTTTCATAATATAATATTTTTTCCTGGTTTATTCTCATTCTATATAACATATCCGACATAAAAGCAAAGACAAAGAAAATAAAACCAACAAAATTTAGAAAACCACCTATTAATATGACTGATTTGTATGGAGTAAAAGAACCTAACCAAAAGAAATGTATCAGAACAGCGATATCAAGGATGGCACCTAGCAAAAAAACATAAAGCCCAATGACACTAAAAAAACGTAGTGGGTTATAATCTCTGTAAATTTTTAATATTATCTTTGATATATTCCAAGCATAATTTCCAATATTCTTTACAATCCTAGATTTCCTATTATTAAAATACAAAACATTGACGGGAACCTCTTCGATTCTCAAATTTTTAAATGACAAATCGAGAAATGTTTCCTGAGTATATGTAAAATCACCAAAAAGATTTAGACTGAGTATTGCTTCTTTTCCATATGCACGAAAACCACAGGATACATCAGAAAAATTATTTTTTGTTAACCTATTAACAATCTCTGCAACCCTTTTATTTCCCCAATTTTTTATTTTTGGAATTCCTGCTGGACTCATTTTAGGATCTTTGAACCTGGAAGCAGTCACAAAATCGGCTCTATTATCTAGAATTGGTTCAATTATTTTAGATATATCACCAGGATCAAATTGTCCATCTGCATCAATATTTACCATAATGTCGAAGGAACCTTCAATTGCTATATCGAGTCCTCTCCTAAAAGCAAATCCTAGGCCTTTGTTTTTACCAAATGAAATTATTTCTGCATTTGTTTTTTCCTTCACTTCAGAAGCCGTACGGTCAGTTGAACCATCATCAATTACTGTTGTATGTATAATATCAATACCTTTTATCTGTTTAGGAATATTTTTTATAGTTTCTACTATTTTTTCTTCCTCGTTATAGGCAGGAATGATGATGAGTAGTTTTTTAGGATTCATATTTTTCTTTTATTAATATATATATCTTTTCAATTCCTAAATAAGTAAAAATGATTATTAGAGGAATTATCGGCAGGAAATACCTAGGATTAAGAAAGGTTGGGGCAAGAAGGCTAATAAAACCCAAAATAGAAAAGGTATAGACTGCTACAATAACACCCTTTCCCCCACTTTTTTTTATAGCACCCCACGCACCAATGAGCATTAAAATCATTCCTAAAACAACAGGCAGAAGCAGCAAAGGGCTATAATTTAAGGCGTATTCAATTATTTTTAATGGGTAGGTTATACTTACCGCCGGAGCGCCCAAGCTTTGTTCCCACTGACCACCATAAGCTGTTTTAAAAGGCGATCCACTACCATCAAAATTAGCATATAATTGAAACAATAACAAAGGAACTGACGCGACAGCATAATAAATAAAGTTTTTATATTGTTTTTTAAAAAGGAAGATAATAGCAAAGACTGGACCAATGATTGCATTCTGAAATCTTGTAATAACTGCCCAAGACAAAATAAAACCAAGCAATGCTGAAGTCTTTGGTCTTTTTTTGTTGTATATGTTCAACATTAAAAGCAAAGAAGACACCATTAGTAACATTGAAAGCGGGTCAGAGAGCACTGGAAAAAACATCAACTGAGAAAATCTGGTTATTTTAAAGTTCAAAATTGTGTCAGAATTTCCTGCAAAAAAATTAAAGAAAAAATAAAAAAGATATGGATAAAATAAAAATATTACAGAAACTATTATAGATCTTATCTTTTCTTGAAATATTTTTTTTGCAATATTATATACAATCAGTGTTACTGCTGAATAAAAAATGATTGATTGAATAATTACCACTGGTTTTAATATCTCTGGCAATGATTCCGCATTAAAGATCCAAACAAATGGAGCTAAAAATATTGCATAACCAATAGGAAAAGAGTTAGCAATAAAATTAAAACCAAGCAGAGCTTTTGCTGATTTAAAATAGTCTAATTCATCACCGTTTAATCTAACAATATAACCGTTTTCGTTGCCTCCTAAGTCTGGAAAACCAAAATATGTTAGAAAAAATATACCTATACGAACAATTAGAATAATAGATATAGCAAAAAATAATGGATGTTTTTTAGAAAAACTTATAATTTTAGAAGAATGGAATATCCTTCTCAAAAAATGGAAAGACGGACAAAGTAATGTCTTAAATTTTGTTAATGAAATATTTTTTGACACATCAATTCTAGGTATAAAATATCTTTGCTTTTCAACAGATTGTAAAAAACCTTCTCCACCAGCAAAACAAATCACGGCTCCAGCTTGACTCAATATTTTAACAACTTCATCATTGTACCTGTTATTTGGATACGCAAATACAGAAGCCTCTTTTTCTTTCCCGGTTATATTTATAATCTTATCCTTTGCTACACAGAATTCGTCTTCAATTACTTTTTTGTCTGAAATCAAGGTCAATTTTTGATGATTTTCTGTGTGGTTTGAAATCCCCCAACCTTCTTTAGAAAGAAACTTCAAATCATCAATTGTCATTTTTCCAGGAGATCCGATACTGCTTGTCGCAACAAAAACAGTAGCTTTAAATCCATATTTTTTTAGTATAGGAAAGGCAATATCAATATTATCTTTATAACCATCATCAAATGTGATCATAATATTTTTTTCGTTTTTTTGTGAACAAAACAAATCCCCAGGCATAATGGTTTTATATCCTTTATCAAAGAGAGTTTTTATTTGAAGCTCAAATATTTCTTTGTCCAGAACTATCTCTTTTTTAATGTTTTTTCCTCCTATGGAATGGTACATTAAAACAGGAATACCATTTTTTCTTTTTAGAGAAAAATAATCGACTAATATACAGATAAAATAAATGAGATATTCTTTCATTTTTTTATAAAAGATAAAATATTTTTTGTTCTTTCTCTCCAAGTGTAAAGTTCTGATACTTTCCTAAATGCCAAGTCAGCTCTAGAATTTGCTTCATCTACATTTTTTAATACATACATAATCTCCTGTGCGAGATTTTCTGGGTTACCGGAGGATACAAGAAAAGAATTTTTTTCATCTAGAACTTCCAAAATAGATGGTAACTTAGAAGCTATTATTGGTTTTTTACTTGCCATATACTCAAACATCTTGAGTGGGGCCATGAAATATTCATAATGAGCCTTTTTAGGAAACGGCATAAGTAATATATCTGCAATTTTTTGAAATAAAGCCAGTTCTCTTTGTGTTTTTTTCCCAAATAAAAAAACTTTTGCAGGCAGTGACATATTCATTGCAATTTCATTGTAATATTTTATATCTTTATCACTACCCCCAACCGCACAAAAGATTATATTTTTATCATTAATTATTTTAAGAGCCCTAAATATATCATCTATTCCCTTATCCTGATGCATAGTAGTAAAGCTTCCTGTATACATTAACAGCTTTCCGCCTGTGAGTTCTTTTTTTGTTTTCTCTTCAAGGGAAATTTTTTTAATCGCTTCTTCCCTATTTATTTTAATATCAAACAAATCAATATCTACACCATTGGGAGCGACCAAAACGGTTTTAAAATTATTTTTTTCAAATTGTTCCTTAATATATCTATTCGTTGTAATAATAAAATTACATTTCTTTAATAAAAAAAGCGATAAAAATTTACTTTTTGAAAACCAATCATGACATTCGTAAACTGTTGTATATCCCCTTATGCTAAATATAAACGTAATAAACACATCTCTAGTATAGATTATTGAATTATTTTCTATTTTTAAAAAAAGTAACTTAGCAAAAAACAATAAACTAGATATATAAAAACATATCCTGCTACCAAAAAACTTTCTCCATTTAAAGAAATCGATAATGTCTATATTTCTAACTTCAAAGTTTTTTTTGAAACCATAAAAGCTAAAAACATCCTCCTCTATAATGTTTAACCTATTTGGAATTACCAGTTCAACATTAACACCCGCAGAAGAAAATTCTTCGCACATTTTACATATCTGATATCCATGTGCTTTTTCTGTAGGTATTCGAGAATTTACAATATAGGTAAGTTTCATTTTTAGTTATTTTTCTTTAGTACAAAACTGTTTTTTAAAAGATTTAGATTACTTTTAAGCAGACTGTCATTATATTCAATGACCTGAAACCATTTTTGCCTATATGATTGATTGAAGTCACTTCTCATTACAAAATCACGCTTACTGAGACGTTCGAATCGAATATTTTGCGGAATATCAAAAATAACTAAGTTATTTTTTTTCGGTAAAAAATTTAAATATTTTTTTAAACTTTTTTGTGATAGGTTTTTTTCAAATACAGAAATAATATTTTGAAAATGCCCCTGATCTATAATAACATCAGTATCTCTCCTGAAAAAAACAGCTTTTATATATTTTGCATTATGATGCAAAAAAGTATTCATAAATTTATAATAAAACATTTTTATATTGGTCGAATTAATCAAGACGTAAAAAAACAATATAAAAAATTTTATTGGAAACATAAAAAGAAAAAGAAAATTAAAAAAGATTAAGTCTGTTTTTTTCTTTATTCTTATGATTTCAATACCTTTTTCTCTTGCAAGATTTTCGGCATACGTTGTCTTGCCAGAACCCGGTAACCCATATAGCTCAATAATCATTTTTTTGAAAATTTAACACAGTACGATTCGCATAAAAGTGAACTTATGAAATTTAATCTAAACCTGCGAAATGTTTCAAAAATAATTTTATTTACAATAACAGATTTTAAAATCGGAAAAGTCATCACAACAGGATAAACTGAAATATTACTGCCTCCGTTATTTTTTATTATAGACACAAGATCTTTCGGTTTAATTTGTTTTTTATGCATTTCCGGAATTAATTTAAAAAACATTTTGTATCTCCAGTATTGTGGCATTTTTGTAATAATAAAACTCTCACCACCATTTTTGAGAAATGAGAATATCTTTTTAATAAGATCATTTTTATCATCAAAATATTCAATCACTCTCGATGAAAAAAATAAATCATATTTTTTATTAGAATTAAATTCTAAAAAATCTGATTCAAAAAAATTGATATTTCCTGATCCGACATTAGATTTTGCGAGCAACAACATCTCTGTTGAAATATCAACCAAATCAAAAGTCGCTTGATTGTATTTTTGGGCAAGCTTCTTTGTCCATGTCCCAGCACCGGGCCCTAGCTCTAGGACATCATTTATATTTTCTGAGACAGGTAATCTATCTTCGATAGTTTTTCTAGTCATCTCGTAACCAGAAATCAGAATTTTATCTTTAAACCAGCGATTATATTCATAATCACCTTTAAATTTGTTTTTTACGTCTTTGTTATATCTTTTTTTGACCTCTTTTGACTGCATATTGTTGTTTATAGATTATATATGAATAAGTAATTTTTAACACCTAAATTAATTACAAAAAATAAGTTTTAATGTTATAGTGTTGGTTTATGGTGGATAATATAGCTAAAAAAGCGATTATACTTGCACACCCAGGTGGCGAATTAGGTAGCCAGCTATGGAATTTTGCGTCTGTATATGCATATTGTCTCGAAAGAAAGATGGCTTGTGAGAACTATAGTTTTTTTGAATATTTCGAATTTTTTCCTAATTTGGTTCCAAAAAACCTATTTATAAAGACAATCTTTTTTCTCCCCTTTTCAAAATACAGAGGGAGAAAATTCGACAGAATACCAAAATTTTTCCGTCTTCTCTACAAAGTTTATGTTTCTTTGATGAAACTTATTTTCAAAGAAAGAATTCTTTTGTCAGACGAGACAAACAGAGAAGGTGTTTTTATTCTTCCACCATCTTCTGAAGCTAGAGAAATAAACGTACTTGAAAAGAAAAAAATTTTTGCTTTTGATAAAAGAACTTTCAGAAATCCTGTTGGAATGGAAAAATATCGCAGAGAAATAATTTCTTTCTTCTCTCCAAACAAAAAAATTCAGTTAAATGTACAAAGGAAATTAACTGATCTCAGATCAAAATACGAAAACGTAATCGGCGTCCACATAAGACAAGGAGAATACCGATCATACAAAAGAGGAAAGTTTTTTGTTGACCAAGGCCATATGAGAACTTTTATCGACGAATTTATAGAAAAATTTAGAATCGATAGAAAAAAAACTTGTTTTTATATAACATCAGATTCAAAAATTGAAAATAAATTTTTTGAAGGTTTGTGTTATGTTCTGGGCGAAGGAGATCCTGCAACGGAACTATTTATGTTATCTGGCACAGATATAATAATCGGTAGCGATTCAAATTTTGGAAGCTTTGCCTCTTATTACGGAAATATACCTCATATAGTTTGCCACAGATCAGATATAGATTGGGATTACTACAAAGACAAATCTTCTTTCTTCCAAAACAAATACTGGAAGGTTGCTAGATATTAGGATTTGATAACATCCGCAATCCTTTCTGATAGACCCGCGAGCGAGTGTTTTTGTGATAAATCATCTCTCAATTTTTTGGATATCTCTGTTTTTATTTCTTTTGGTAGAGATAAATAAATTAAAATCTTTTTTTCTAAATCCTCAGAATCTTTTTCATTAAACATAAAAACCTCAGCATATTCACCGAACAATTCTCTATATGATGGATTACAAGTAAAAACTGGCATACCAGATGCAATAGCCTCTAGCCCAGATTTGTCCAAACTGCCTGTAAGAGAAGTATTTACAAATATTTGCCCCGAGGAAAGCATCTTTCTTGCGTTATCATAAGAAACAGCTCCAGTAAAATTTACCTTACCTACCAGTCCTCTTTCGAAAACAAGGTTTTCAAGATATTTTTTATATAAAATTTGATCCTCAGTTTCTGTACCACCAATTATTACAATTTCAGAAATTCTATTTTCTTTTAGCAATCTTTCAAAGCCAACTATAAATGTTGCCAAATCTTTAACCGGAGAAATTCTACCAAGCGACATTGCTCTGATTACCCCATCAAATGACCTCTCAAAATATTGATCATTTTCTAATTCAATCCCCTGACCTACAATGTGTTTTTTATTACTTTTTAATCTAAAACCTTCTTTTGTAGAAGTTATTACTCCATCACAAAACAAATGGGCAATTTTTAGACTGAAACTGACGTGTCCGTGTGCGTACCATAAATAAATCTTTTTTCCCAGCATTTTCCAAATCAATCCACCAAGAATTACATATATTTGATTCATATGGACAAAAACAGCATCGTAATTTTTTCTTTCTTTCCAAATATATCTATAAAAATTTAAAATGTATGAAATTCTATTTAAACCACTTTCTTTTCCAAGAGAAAGAACTTTTGCAGACATATCGTCTTGGATAATCCCTTGAAATAGACATATAGCAGTAACCTTTTCAAAATGCTTAGAAATAGCAATTATCCAGCGATAAAAGAAACCTAAAATCGAATCTTCTTTGTCTATCTTTTGAGTAATGATGAGTAATTTCATATTAAAAATTCTTTCCACTTTAAAACTATGCCTTTTGAATATTCATCTGCGTCCATTATAAATTGCAAAGAATTATTTTTTACTTTTTTAGACTTTTCTGTCCATATCCTTTTTTCTGTTAAGACTGATATTATTTCCGAAGAAACGTGTTCGCTATCGTCTAAAATTATCGCACCAACCTCTTTCGCAATTCCAACATCTGTCGAAACAATAGGCAGACCACACGATCCTGCTTCGACAAAAACCAATCCAAAACCTTCATATTTTGATGTATGGAGCAAAATGCTTGATTTTTTATATTCTTCAAAAATATCAGAAACAAAACCCAAAAAAGAAACCCTGTCTGAGATTCCATATTTAAAGGTCATATGTTTCAAGTGATCTAGCTCACTCCCAGATCCAGCAATTCTCAAATTGGCATTAGGAATTATCTCCAAAATTTTTCTAAAAATCCTAAGCGATTTATCAACATCTTTTTCGCTTTCTAATCTCGAGACAACAAGGATATTTTTTTCTTTTTCATTAAAGACAGCTTTTGGAAAACTTTTTTTATAAACAGCAATTGGATAAACATATGTTTTGTTTTTGCAAACAGGTGAAAAATCAATCAGACTTTTTTTTGATTTCTCACTTACAGTTCTGACAATTTTTGCTGTATTTAGCGTCAGTTTGGCTAGAATTCTCTTTAACATGTCACCGTCCAGAGCAAAACGTAAATCAGTGTGTACCTGAATTTCAAGTGATAATTTAAATATTTTTGAAACAATAAATCCAAGCAACCCAAAGAAAAAGGGATCCTGACAGGTGACTGCATATGTGTTTTTTAGCCTTTTTTCTTTTAAAATAAAGTAGAGCGAAGAAAACAACATTAAGGCAAAAGAAATAATTTTGTTGTTAGTACCACTTACAAACACAGAAAGATTACCAATAGAAAAACTTTTGCCTTTTGATGGAATAAAAATTGCAATTTTATCTACCCCACTTGCATATGAAGACATCCTAGCAAAAGAATCGCTATTTATGTCACTTATTCTTTTTTCTCCAGAAAACATTAGGATATTCATATGTTTTTTTCAAAAACGACTGAGAGGTTCGACAGCATTTTTTCTTCGCTAAATTGAGAGACAACCCTTAACCCTTCTTTTGATATTTTATCTGCAAAATCTTTGTCACTGTAAATCTTTAATATCGAATCTCTAATCTCTGTAACATTGTTATATTCAACCAAAATACCGCTTTGATTATTAGATATTAACTCAGTATTTCCCCCAACCTTTGTTGTAATTATAGGAACACCAATAGACATTACTTCGAGCAACTGATGCGAAAAACCCTCGTACCCAGTATTTAGGACAAACAGATCCGAATTAGATATTTCTTTATAGAGCTCTAGCTGTGACATTACCCCAAGTACTTTTATATTATCGTCTTCTCTTTTTTTGAGATCATTATAAAGCGGACCACTACCGATAATATTTAATTTTATATTCTTTATCTCAGAAGATAAACTGTTTACAACATCAATTAATTTGTCAAAACCCTTCCAAGGCACGAGTCTTCCAACTGAAACAATAACAAAATCTTTTTTATTACTTTTTTCTTTTTCAAATTCTGGTTTTTTAAAGGCATTGTATATGACTGTAATTTTTTCGCCCGAGACTCCCCAACTCTGCACAATTCCTTTCAAATATTTACTTGGCACTATTATTTCTTTTGCATTATTTGCAACAATTTTTTCTATTTTTTGTAAAAATCTAACATAAATATTATTTTGTTTTGTTTTTACAAAATCATCAAGAGAATCTTTAACACCAAAACGAGAGACGCCCTGTTCCCAAGCAAAGTCTCCAACTACCTTTAGTATGTATTTTCTTCTTATTATTTTAGTCGCAAAAAATACTGGCAAACCAACACTAACTGGGTCTTGGACATATACAATATCGCATCTAAATCCTTTCAATATGACCATCAGAAAAAACAATAAGTGGCTTAAGCCCTTTCCGTATTTTCTAACAGAATCAAAAGTAATCAAAGAAACATCAAAACCCTTTTCTGGTAACTTTTCCATAAGCAGTTTTGAATATGAAGCTGGCCCACCTATTGATGGTGGATATATACCTGTTGCAATTAGAATTTTTATTTTTTTTGCGTTCATTTCATTAAATCTTCAAAAATATCTTTCATATCTTTTGCAATGATATCCCAATCGTATTTTTCTGATACCATTTTTTTTGCGTTTTCTACTATAGCATGCCTAAGTTCGTTATCACGCACCAATCTCACTATACTACTTGCAACACTTTTTGGATCATTTTCATCACAAAATAGCCCTGTGGCTTTTTCCTTACCAGAGAATATTGGATCAACAAGAAAATCAGGAATACCTCCGACATTAGTTGCAACAACAGGAATACCCGAGGCCATTGCTTCTACAAAAGCATTCCCAAAGCCTTCTGACCTAGAAGGTCTTACAAAAACATCTGATGCTTTCAAGTACAAAGGGATTTTTGAATGGTCCATATTACCGAGAAACATTACCCTATCTTCGGCAACATCATCTGCCAATTCTTTTAATTCCATAAGCATCGGCCCCTCTCCTATTATTACAAGCCTAGCTGATTGCGGCAGATATTTCATCGCTTTTATCAAAGTATCCACCCCGTTTTTTTTGACCAATCTTGAAACTGTAATTGCTATTATGTTCTGCCCATTTATGTTTATATCATTTTCTATATGATGTTTTCCAATCTGGTTGCGAACGTTTTCAATTGCAAAAGAATCAAAATGCGCTCCAAATTTTTTTATATCAACACCATTAGGTACAACTGACATTTGCCCTTTGTATCCAAAATCCAGAGCAAAACTTTTTAGAAAATTTGAGATTGTCTGTATTCTATCTGCCTTTCTAAATATTTGCGCAAAAAGTGGATGTACAAATTTTACCCTTTTCTTTATAACTTCTATTGGGTCGCCTTCTTGGAGTGAGAGCAGATATGGGATATTTGGATAAAAAATTTTCCAGAGCAAAGCTGCAAGTCCGGCATAGTTTGCCATCATTCCCCAGACCAAATCATATTTATGTTTTCGATGCAACTTCATCGCCTGCAAAAAAGCGAATATGGGGAAAAACTTTTTGTTTAGAGAAAGAGGAAATTTTATCTTTAGATTCTGTACTTCTCCTTTTTTTACAAAACCGACTCTGTATATGTTTACGTTCCCTATTCTTTCAAAATAAGGGACTGAACTTGCAAATCTAAGCGTGACCAAATCAAAATGTACATCCGGTATCCTATCGGTAATTTCCTTTATTGCAACCTCCGCCCCGCCTATATATGGGTGGTAAGTTATCGAAAAAATTAAAACTCTTTTCATTACGAGCTTATTTCTATCTCATCTATAAGATTATGCTTCTTTTGGACAAAATACAATAGGATAAGTCCGCAGGCCAGAATCAATCCAAACACCACAAACCAAATGGTTTGAGAGGGTTTTTCGGCTTCTTTTACGGTGGTTATATCAGTATTTTCTATGTCTCTTTCTTCTTCGTCGGAGACTTTCATTTTTGCCCCAGAGGCAACACTTGCTGTTTTTGTATTTAAAATTTTGTTTTCTGTCTTTTGGCTTAACAAAATGATATTACCGTAGCTCGTAATAACAGAAATATCATTTTCTGGATTAAAACCTAAAATTGAAGAAGAGAGAATAATTTTTCCTTTTGGCACCAAAAAAGTATTGGGCGGAAATTTATAGACTCTCCCCTTTGAGCTCACAGCAAAACCAGAAATATTAAATTCAAAACTGCTGTTATTAGATAGGAAAAAATCATTATCAATTTGCAATAATTCCACCGGAAATTCCCTCACGACTATTTTTTGTTTAACAAAATCAATATTTGAGTCTGTTTTTGCCTCAGCAAACAAAAGATAAGTTCCGGTTTTTTTGTATATATGAGCGACTTCCTTCTCCATGCTATACAATCCATCACCAAAATTGATTGAATAATTGACGAAAGGAATGATGTCCCCGTATTGATCAACTGCATTAGTTGCAAACAGCGCCCCTTCACCAACATAAACGAATTCTGGGATATTAAATATTAGATTAAAGTTATCATCATATTTTTTAATTATCGCTGAATTTGTAGTGCCCAATTCTTTTTCTGGTTCCGCAGCAATATCAGTATCGTCAATATCTGACTGACTATTATCTGCAACGTCGTTCTGAGAACCTGGACTTGCAATATTAGCCACCCAAACATCATCAATTTTTTGTAATGTTTTTCCATTACCATTTCCGCCTATAGTTGGGTCATAAAATATAGAAAAAATCTGATTATTTGAGCCATCTAAAAGTGCTAGTTCTTCACCAGAATTTGAGAGTGAAAAAACACTGTCTAATATGACAGTATTCTCTGGAATTTCTGAAATAATATCGGCAGGACTATCTGCAATAATAGCAAAACCGTTTTGTGGGACAATCTTTCCTCCTCTGTATTCTTTGATTAAATGGTTACTATCTGCCTCTCTTAATTTGAAAGAGGTAATATCTAATCCAGAATCTGTATCATTAAAAATCTCAATCCATTCTCTTTTTGTATCTGTTCCTTCGTGGTCATACATTATCTCTGTAATTTGCAAAGCCTTTACAAAAGAAAAAGGCAATGAAAGAGAGACAAAACAAAAAATAAATAAGAAGAACTTATCGACCATTTTTTACGTCTAAAACTTTTCTTAAAACTTCCTCTGGCACTTCTCTTATTTTTTTATCTTTTTCTAATTCTTTTTGAATAATGATTCTCTGTTCAATTTCTTTTGAAACGACCATCCGACCGGAGTCTATTTTCCCCACTGTAGTAAACGTAGAGTCACCGTTTGGTTTTTGTGTTTTTTCACTATTTTGTTTTCCTGTTGGTTCTGGTTTTTTTGGTTCTTCTTTTTTTTCGTCTTTAATTTCTTCTTTCTCTATTTCTTTCTTTGCTTCTGTCTTTGGTAAAACTGTGTTTAAATTAGCGCCATTTTTTTGTGGTTCATTTTGAAATTGGTTTTTTTTATTTGCACTCTGGTTATCGTCTTTTTTTTGTACCTGCTGTTGTTCCTTTAAAATACTCTTTAGGGCTTCTTTGAGCGAATTAACATTTTCTTTGCTGGGGTTCTTTGGTCTATGTAGATTCTTTATCTCCCCGTCCTCCTGTTTTGTTTCTTGTTTTGCTTTTGGTATAGAATCTTTTTTTTCTTGGACATTTTCTGGCTCTACTGGTTTTTCAATCTTTTTTGGCACTACCTGCACAGGTTTCGTTTCTGATACTGCTGTATCTTTTACAGGTTGAATACTTGGGATTTCTTTTTTGTCTTCATCTATAGTTTTTTTCTCTTTTTCTTCATCCTCTATTACATCCTTTTTAAATATTCCAAAATCTTCTTCATCGTCAATGACTTTTTCAGTTGTATTTTTTTTATCACCGTTAACAAGAGCTAGAAATGGGTTTGGGGTGGCTTCGCTTTTTTCTTCTTTTTTCTTTTCGCCTCTACCTCTTGAATTACCCTTGTCTTTTTTGTCGTCTTTTTTATTGCTAAAATTTTTTTGACCTTCTTCGTGCCACTTTAGTATATTGGCTTCGACAACGGAACGAGGTGCCGAGAAGGATTTTCTCGACGCTTCGATAATTTTTTCAAGATTACTTTCTTCTTCTTCGGCTATGGGCGGAAGAGTAACCGCCGAAAAAGGCATAGAGCTGATTCCGTCAATCATTAGCTTTAAATATATTTGTGCAAAACCGAGATTGACCAAATCTTCCATAGTAAACACTGGAGCAAATTCTTTTTCCAATATTTCGGCATCAAATGCACCGACCCTAAATGAAATCATTGTTCCAACGTTTCCAAAAACCGCTGCCCTGACTTCTTCGGACATTTGTTCTATATACTGGTGAGCTATCGTTAAATTCAGTTTATATTTTCTCGCCTCGGACAAAATATTTGCAAAAGATTCGTTTGCAAAAGATTGAAATTCGTCAACGTATAAATAGAAATTTGGCAAAACAGATAATTCTTTTTCACCAACGTCGGCACGAGACATTGCTGCCAAATATATTTTGGTGATGAGCATAGAACCGAGCAGATTGGCATTTGCCTCACCCACTTTTCCTTTTGAGAGGTTTAGTATGATTATTTTGCCTTCATCCATCATTTTTCTGATGTCAAAAGATGATTTTGGCTGTCCAACAATATTTCTAATGAGTGGGTTAGATGTAAATTGACCAATTTTGTTCTGGATTGCTGGTGTTGCTTCTGCTGCAAATCTTTCGGTGTATGATGCAAATTCTTGTGTCCAATATGCTTTTACTGATGTATCGGTAACGTTAGCCACCACTTTGTCTCTGTAATCTTTGTCAGTAAGCATTCTGTTAATACCAAGAAGTGTTGCGTCAGGATATTCAAGCAAAGCCAAAATTGTATTTTGCAAAATATACTGCATTCTGTCAGAAAAAGTTTCTTCACCGAAAAGTTTTTTGAAAGCAGACATCAAACCGTTTGCAACGAGATGTCTTTTGTCTGGACCGACGTCTTCCATAACATTAAAAGAAATTGGATTATCCAAATCAAATGGAGCAAAATACAAAACATCGTTTATTCTATGAGCCGGTACGAAATTCAAGAGAAATTCTGCTGTCTTGCCGTGTGGATCGATAAATGCCATTCCTTCGCCGTTTCGTAAATCTTGGATAGCCATATTCTCGAGCAATGTCGATTTACCCATACCAGTTTTTCCAATGACATAAACATGCCTCGTTCTGTCTTTGGCTTTAATACCGAATTTAACTCTCTTGTTGCGAGAGTCTGTTTCTGCAAAATATGTTATGCGATTTCCGTCGTACATATACTAAATAAAGTATATCATCTTCAACGCTAATCGTGAAAGTAAAAATTAATTTTCTTTTTCCAAAGCACCCAAAGTATATCTATTTGATGGCGCCCAAAGCATCCAACTTGAAAGCCCAGCATCGTTTACGGCTTTGATTTGTGCTTTTACTTCGGAAATATCATAAACCCCACCATAATCAAAATCCTGAAGCCATGGTCTGATTTTGTCTTTGTCGTAAGATTCTTTTGAATATATCACTGGTGTTGATGTTCCAACCCTCTCACCTAAAATAGTTTTTATCGGTGTAGTCGTCGCTATCGTTCTTCTCACAGCGCTATCCATTGTGTATTTTATGAGTTCATAAGGAACTTTGTTTGGGTCAATCCAGCCGTTAAAAGTAGAAGGAAAATGTGAAGGATAAACCATCGGTGCAATATAATCAAAATATGGCAGAGCTTTTTCAAGAACCTGACCAATATTCAAATCATCGTAATTTACAGTAACCATACCGAATAAATCGGCGGAGGTTACTATTCCAGTCCCATCAAGATTCTTTTTAACATACGCAAAGAAATTTTCTATTACATCAGATTTTGGCATATTACCAGAGTGTGGAAAACTTATATCTTTCATATTTCCATCCGAAGGAAATCTAATATAATCGAAATTGATTTCATCAAAACCAATTGTGTATGATGACGTTGCAATAGACAAAATATGATCCCATGCCTCTTTTGAACTTGGGTCTATATAGCTAATGCCTTTTCTGTCTTTCCAAATTCCATTATCGCTAGCCCTCCTAACTGCACTCCCTGGGTGTAGTGATACAAAATATGGATCTTGAAATACAGTCACTCTACCTATTACATAAATATCATTATCGTGTAACTTCTGAACAAATTCTTTCATATCTGGAGCAAGACATTTGTCAGAGACATATTTCTTTAATTCTGGATTATCAGGTATGAAGCTCAATTTTCCAGCATAATCTTTTATGTCGATTATTATACTGTTAATTTCTGTTGATGTAGCAACACGAAGTAATTCATTTCTAAACCAAGGCGTTCCAACAACACAGCTCGTCATATATATAGCCTTTAAGGGTTTAGGAGTTTCTATGTGGGTGACCGGTACAGAAACAGCAACTGGTTCTTTTTTTTCTTTTATTTCCGACACAGTCGCCTTCATTTCGTAAAGCAAGCCATTGTCAAAATTATTTCCAACATAGACAAGACCAAAAAGCCCCGCAAAAAATACGGTACCTAAAGCAATGTTGAATTTATGAGTTCTGATTATTTTCATTATTATTAGAAATTTCTATATCTGTCTGTGTCATTACAGCATCAACATCACCATTTTCTTCTACTAGAAAACTTTTGGTTCTCGTAATTGTTCCTTCTATATGCCCCATTCTTGCAGATCTTACATAGAGCAAAGCTAAGACTAACAAAATAACACCGAGGGCAACAGTGACAATGTCTTCGATATTTTTTGGAAAACCGATGAATGGCAGTACAACCAACACAAGAGAGATAATCAAAAGTATTTTGTTTTTGGACATATTATTTTATACGTTAAATATATTGGTAGTATAACGCAAAAAACAAATAATCCAAATTTTACAAAGAAAGCCCCAGATTATGATTGATTTTGTAGATATCCCCAGCTCCCATAGTGATAAAAACAGTGTTTTCGTTGAGCTTTGGCTCTATATATTCTTTTATTTTTTCAAAATTAGGTAAGGCAATTGCTGGGCGACCATTCTTTGTTATAGCGTCTGCGAGCATTTCACTCGTTATGCTCGGATCAAAAAGCTCACGAGCTGGAAAGATCGGTGCAAGGATGATTTCATCAGCGTCCATAAAGGCGCGCGAAAAGTCCTCAAAAAGTAGCTTTGTCCTGCTAAAGAGATGTGGGTGAAAAGCAACGATAATCTTTTTATCCGGAAACTTTTCGCGCGCCCCAGAAAGGGTCGCTTTTATCTCCGTTGGATGATGACCATAATCATCATAAACCAGTGCGCCACCTGTACTCTTGCCTAAAAATTCAAAACGTCTCCACGTCCCTGCAAAACTTGCAATAGATTTCTCCGCAACGTTCTTTTCAACATTCAAAAAGTCCGCCACTGCAAGAGCGCATCCTGCGTCTTTTCTATTGTGTTCACCAGGAATCATCATCTCAAAATCCGGAATGTATTTTTTGTAATCAATGGCTTTTGCCTTTGTCGCTTTTATTACTGGCAAAAGCAATACATCATCAGAATCACAAATCAAAGCCCCGTCTTCTGGCAAATATGATGCGAGTTCCGCAAAAGCACTCTGTATATCAGCAATGTCTTTGTAATAATCCAAATGATCATTATCAATATTTGTCACCACCAATATTTTTGGTCGCACATTCAAAAAAGATCTCTTGTATTCGCATGCTTCAATAACAAAATACTCCCCTTCTCCATCAATATAATTTGTATATTTTTCTTTTCCATCTTCGCCTTTTATTTTCATCAGACTGCCAACAATTCCAAAAGGTTTTTTACCTGCTTGCGAGAGCATGCCAATAGTCATAGCTGTTGTTGTGGTCTTGCCGTGAGTTCCAGAGATAGCAATAGTAGTATGCCCTGCTGTCATTTCACCGAGCATTTGCGGATATGTTTTGAGCGTCACACCTCGTTTTTTTGCTTCAACCATTTCCGGGTCTTCTTCTGGTATGGCTATTGTATAAACAATTAGTGAAGTATTTTCTGGAATATTTTTTGCATTTGAACCGATGCTGATTTGCATACCCTCTTTTGCAAGGGCTTCTGTAATTTCGGAAGCCGACCTATCAGAACCAGATACTGTCGCCCCTTTTGACAAGCACATTCTTGCCATTGCAGATATTCCGATCCCGCCAATTCCAATAAAATGTATATGCTGACCTTTGATTTTCATATAGTTATCATATATGAGATTTGAATATAAAAAAAGCGACCCCACCAGCGCTCGAGCGCACCGGTGGGGCATGTGACAACAGGTCTCACCCGTGATCGTGCAGATCTTCATGATGGTCTGGGTCACCATCATCTTGAGAGATTCTGTCGTATTCAGTCCAGAATTGCTCCCAGGTCTTGATTGTCGGATGACGTTCTACCAGGTGTCTACGGAAAACTGCCTCACTACAGGAGTAGTAGCAAAGTATGCAACTTCCTGCAAACCTACGGCGATGAGCATCGAAGTCGTGGTCGCTCATACTTCCGATGATGTGACGATTGCACTTCGAGCACACTGACGAATCAGTGGCCACACCTTCTGCATATTCCCATGCAGGTGGAGTGAACGGACTTAAAAACGGCATATAAACACCCTCCTTCGTTATAGCCAGTTAAACCCCTCCGTCACATGCGTGACAGTTAGAAGGATTTTCTATATATATTATACATAAATAAAATTATTTGTCAATATTTTATTTCATTTTCTCCACAATCTCATCAAACTTTTCTCCTCTGTCATATTCGTTTTTGAACATTCCAAATGAAGCAAAGGCGGGGCTAAATAGAATAGAGTCACCGTTTACAGATAATGCCATCGCCTCTCTCACCGCATCGGCCAAATCAAAAGCTTGTACTGATTTGATTCCCAAACTAGCAAAATCAAATTCGCTCTTTATCCTGTCTGTACCAGTGCCGGGTAGCAAAATCACTTTCTTTGTTTTTGGTAGCCACTCTTTTACAAGTTCACCCATATCTATTTTTTTGTCAGCCCCACCCATAATCAAAACCACACGTTCTATCGGCAGAGCTTTCAGAGCAACAATCGTAGCTTGGGGAGTTGTCGCCGTTGTGTCATTGTATATCTTTACGCCTTTTACCTCACGTTTGAATTCAAGTCTACCCTCGACACCTTTAAAACTTTCTGCTGTTTCTTTTATTATTTGCTCAGATATTCCTAACGCCAAAAGTGCCAACCGCCCAACAGCAATATTGTATTTGTTGTGATCACCCAAAATCTGCAATTTCCAATCAGCGGGAATATCCCCTGCGCGAGCAATTTCTTTTTTACCTTTAATTTTTTCTCCGTATTTATTCAAAATCAAATCAGCACATTGATCGCCCACTACAAGAGTATCACCAGCATTTTGATTCAAGAAAATATTAGCCTTGTCTGCCAGATACGTATCCATATCACCTTTGTAATAATTCATATGGTCTTCCATAAAAGTCGTGAAGACTGCAATATGAGGAGAAATTTTTCTCTCACCAAAACCCTGAAGTTGCCAAGAGTCTAATTCCAAAACAACATAATCATCTTTAGCTACAGACGGAAGCATTGCAAGAGTTGAGACACCCTTTATGTTCCCGCCCAAGTGGACTTTTTTGCCCGCCCTCTTTAGACCTTCATAAATAAATTGTGTTGTTGTAGTTTTGCCCCTTGTGCCTGTTACACCTATCACAGCTGCCTTTGTAAGTGAACAAAAAAGCGAAGTACTCATTTCTATTGGAATGCCGTTTTCTCTGGCATGAGCAATATATGGAGAATCCATCGGAACACCGGCAGCTTTTAGAATAAAATCTCTATTTTCAAAATCTTCCATTCTGTGTCCGCCTAGGTGAAAAGCCACATTCTTTATTCCAGAAAACTGGGCAACACTATCGGCCAACTGTTCTTCTGTTTTAAGATCAGTCACAATAAGCTCTGCGCCCTGCTCTGCCAAAAATTTGGCATCACCAATTCCACGCCCCAAAAGCCCCAAGCCCATTACCGTAACTTTTTTGCCTTTAAATATCATAGGCTTAATAATACATTTTTAAGGTGAAATGATAAACACCCCCGCAAGCGAAGCTTGCGGGGGTGTTTATTTTTTAATTAAAGTTTTTCAACGAGAAGCATATTTGTTTTTGTATCTCGTTTATTGAATGGTGTTCCAGAAGACACAACAATTACATCGCCTTTTTCACCTTGCTTTGTTTTTAGGATATATTTCTTTGCCAAATCAACAGCAGAGTCCATATCTTTCTTTCTTTCAATCAAAACTGGCATACATCCGTATGTAATTGCTAATCTATTGTATGTTTCTTCGTTTGGTGTGAGAGCCAATATATCTTGCTCTGGCTTGTATCTTGAAATCATACGACCTGTAAAGCCACTTTCGGTAAATGCAACAATTACCTTTGCGCCAATATCATGAGCAATATTAACAACAGAACCTGTTATAGAATCAACACTGTCCACTTCTCCTGTTCTATCATCATTCAATGCCAGTCGGTAAGGATAATTATTGTTTTCAATCTCAAGTGCAATTTTTGTCATCATATTAACGGCCTCTAATGGATACTGTCCAAGAGTACTTTCTTCTGAAAGCATTATTGCATCTGTTCCATCCAAAATTGCGTTAGCAACGTCTGATACTTCGGCTCTTGTAGGTACTGGAGATTTAATCATCGATTCAAGCATCTGAGTTGCAGTAATCACAGGCTTTCCGAGAGAATTACACATATGGATTATGTGTTTTTGTATCAATGGAACTTTTTGTGCTGGAATTTCAATTGCCAAGTCACCTCTTGCAATCATTATTCCATCTGACACTTCGATTATTTTATCCAAATTTTCTATTGCCTCTTCTGTTTCAATTTTTGAAATGACATGAGCATGAGATTTTTTGCTCTTCAAAATTTCCTTTAGCTCCACAACATCTTCAGGTCGTCTAACAAAAGAAAGAGCAACATAATCTACTTTGTTTTTTATTCCAAATTCAAGATCTTTTCTGTCTTTTTCTGTAAGTGAGCTTGTTTTAAGATATGCACCTGGTAGATTAACACCTCGCTTTCCTTTTGTGTCGCCACCAAAAACTATCTCGCATTCAATTTCTCGTCCTTTTATAGACAAAACTTTCAGTTCTTTTTTCCCGTCATCAAGAAGTATTCTTCCCCCAACTTTTAGCTCTTCGTGCAAAGTAGGATAATTTACATGGACTCGTTTTACATTCCCAACAAAGGCTTCGCCGGTAACTACTGTGATTTTTTCACCAGGCACCAATTCGACTCTTTCAGTTTCGAATTCTCCAATTCTAATTTTTGGTCCAGAAAGGTCTTGCAAAATCGCAAGAGGCTGACCTGTTTTTTTCATCACCTTTCGAAAATTGTCCACCTTTTTTTGATGTTCAGCAAAATCTCCGTGTGAGAAATTCAGACGCATTACATTTAGCCCCGATAGCACAAGTTTTGTGAGCATTTCCTCACTTTCTGTGGCCGGACCAATTGTTGCAACTATTTTTGTCTTTTTTCTCATATATTTTTTATTATCTATAATACGCGTATATGCTATCAGTTTTTTGCATTATGTCGAGTGATTTATCTAAAAATACCAAGCAAAACTTCGGAGAAAATAAAAAGGATATAAATGAGCAAGAGAAGTAAACCTTCTTTTACAGTAACCTTTCTTCCTGTTGTCATAAAATATATAAAGACAATTACAGAGATGATCAGAAAGACTCTACTAATTAAATATGGTGACAGGTCTGGTATTGATATTGGGTTAATCATAGCGACAACTCCGAGTACCATACTTACAGACACAGCCGTCGAGCCGAGCAGATTTCCAAGCATCAAATCATCATTTTCTTTTCTTGCGGAAAGAGCTGAAAAATACATCTCAGGTAGCGATGTACCAAGTCCGACAATGAGAACACCTATCACAACGAGCGGTACCGATAGAATCTCTGCAATGGTTTTTGATGCTTCTATTATACCTTGTGCGGAGATAATAATAATTCCTGCCCCAACGATAAATAGCCCCACATCACGAAGCGCCATTTTTATCATTACAAATTTGTTTTTTGGATATTCGGTTATCTTGTCGTATTTCTTTGTGAACCTGCGTTTCTTTGAGAAGCTCCAGATCAAATAAAGAATGAAAGACATTATGAGGATAAAACCATCTATTCTAGATAGATTTTTATCCAATACCAAAATTACCGGCAAAATTGCCATAAAACCAGAAAAATACGCTGTCGACATAATCATCTTTGACCGGATTTTGAAAGCACCACCGAGCACGACACAGACACTAACGGCTATTGTAAAGTGGATTATGCTTTGACCAATAATGTTTCCAAAAGATATTTCTGGAACACCACGAAAAGCCGAGCTAATACCGACAAAAAATTCCGGCATAGCTGTTGCAAGAGACATAACCAAAAAAGAGACAGTGAATTCCTTCCAACCTAGATAATCAGCAATTCGTGCAATAGAACGAACGAGAATATTTCCAGCCAGAGCTAAGCCGGCGCAAGATAAAACAAAAAGTAAAACAGCTACTGCAAGTTGCATACTTTTTTATTATAGCAAAACAAAAAAATTATCAAAATGGCAAAGATGAAGTCGCTTATTGCTTCGTGGTCACAACTTTTTTGCCTCGTGTTCTCGGCAAAAAGTCGCGACCCCGCCTCCCTCCGCTCCGCTTCGGTCCGGCTCGCACATCGCAAAAGAAAAATACCTTGAAAATCAGAGGTGTTTTTCTATTGTTGCGATGTGCGCGTGCCAAGAGTCGACCCTTACAGGGTCAGTACCCGTTTTGGATATTTTAGTTCGTTCTCAAGTTCACTCCTAAAATATCTCAAAACAGCTTCGACTCTTGTCCTACGCGTTTAAAAAAACGCTGGACGCACGCGCACAAAAAACACACTGAAAAAAATAAATGGAAAGCTAATTATTATAATTTACTTTGTGCGCGTGCCAAGAGTCGAACTTGGGACCTTTCGAGTATCAGTCGAATGCTCTAGCCAGCTGAGCTACACGCGCACGAAACAAACTATAATTTTAAAAGAACAATGCATCTTCTCCAAAAGGTGTACAGCTTCTGTAAGAAGTCAGTCGAATGCTCATCACCAGCTCTGCTACACGCGCGTTTACTTTCAAACTACTACATAAAGCTACCAAAAAAACTGCAATGTTACAAGTATAAAAAGTCATGGCCGGCACCGTGTTCCCGCTTGGGATACCACAGTGCCGGCCTGATTCACGCTACGGTCCAGATCACCGGAGGGCCTCCTTTGCCCTCGCAATGTATGGATCAGTTTTATCAACCCATTTTTTGATTTTTTTCGGGTCTTTCGGTCCACCGTTGTGAGTACGGAGAACCGTTTCGAGAGTCGGCTGGGGGCCAGCCCATCTCGCCATATAGCACCTCACAATACTACATGGGATGGTCGTCGGTGCACCAAGAAGCTTCTGCGGAGTAAGCCCACTCAGCTTCTTGTCCCAGTAGAGAAGCGCCTTGGCGTTCTCATCCAACGGATTCTTGCGCGCCCACGTCAGGGCATCCTGCAAGTACCCGTCCTGGATCTGGAAAGACCCAAACGATTCCCCCTTGTCTCCGATGAGGTTCTTCTCCCCACCAGAGCTCTCGAGGGAAAGGATCAGGGCAAACGCATTCGCCCAGTCGCTCTCACTCGAGATCCGTTTGCTCAGTTCCCCATTCGCACGGACGGGGAGGCAAAGCAACACTGCTACCACCAACATTAAGCTCTTCATGACCCACTCCTTGTGGTTTGGGCCTGAAACTACGTCGCCTGAAACGCCAGGCGGCTTCAATATGTATTATACCACAACAAGTGCAAAAAGCAAGTATATATAGGTAGCAAAAAACCGCCTATGGCGGTTTTTTGCTTTATTCCCTATTTTGTTTCGTTCACTACAGTATTCGTCTTTCCGAACTGTATAGATTTTTGAAAGATGTTTTCTCATCTCCATCATATAGATGGCTATTATGTACTCGATCGAGATACACAATACCGACCTCTCAGTTAGTGCTCCTGTAGAGAAGCACTAACGTTTTTCACCTTGAATTACATCACGACCAGCTTCCGCTAGCCGTGCCTTGTTACGACTTAGTCTTTGTCATTGAGCTTACCTTAGGCGACGACAAGCGCCGACTTCGGGTACTCCCAACTCCCCTGACTTGACGGGCGGTGAGTACAAGACTTGAGAACGTATTCACCGCGGTATAGCTGACCCGCGATTACTAGCAAATCCAACTTCATGGGGTCGAGTTTCAGCCCCCAATCCGAACTGAGGCTACTTTTATTATGATTTGCTCAGGGTTACCCCGTCGCTTCACGTTGTAGTAGCCATTGTATTATGTGTGTGGCCCAAGACATCAAGGGACATGCTGACCTGGCGTCATCCCCACCTTCCTCCCAGCCCTTTAGAATCAATCTTTGATTCCAAAGGGCTGGGCGGTCTCGCCTGATACTTGTAACAGACAATGAGGGTTGCGTTCGTTACCCCACTTAAGGGAACAACTCAAATCACGAACTGACGACGGCCATGCATCACCTGCCTATCCGTCCTTGCGGACTCCTCCTATTTCTAGAAGGATTCGAATAGGTTTCTAGTCTTGGTAAGGTTCTTCGTTTGTCATCGAATTAAACCACATAATCCTCTGCTTGTGCAAGTCCCCGTCTATTCCTTTGAGTTTTAGCCTTGCGGCC
Source organism: uncultured Candidatus Saccharibacteria bacterium (assembly GCA_965230995.1). Taxonomy (GTDB): domain Bacteria; phylum Patescibacteriota; class Minisyncoccia; order Phycocordibacterales. The sequence continues at coordinate 328,573 of OZ246398.1, read as the reverse complement.
GTACTACCCAGGCGGATCGCTTAACGCGTTAGCTTCGTCTCTTAGAGGGTCGATACTCCAAAAAACCAGCGATCATCGTTTAGGGCGTGGACTACTGGGGTATCTAATCCCATTCGCTACCCACGCTTTCGTGCCTCAGCGTCAGGAATGTGCCAGTGAACTGCCTTCGCATTTGGTGTTCCCCATGATATCAACGGATTTCACCCCTACTCCATGAGTTCCGTTCACCTCTCACATCCTCTAGTTGTACCGTTTCTTTCGCCATACCCCGGTTGAGCCGAAGAATTTAACAAAAGACTAATACTACCGCCTACGCACCCTTTACGCCCAATGATTCCGGATAACGCTCGGGGCACTCGTATTACCGCTCCTGCTGGCACGAGTTTAGGAACCCCTTATTCCTGAAGTAACGTCAATAGACTTCCTCCTTCAGAAAAGATCTTTACGTCCCTAGAGACTTCATCGATCACGCGGCGTCGCTCCGTCAGACTTTCGTCCATTGCGGAAGATTCTCGACTGCAGCCACCCGTAGGTGTATGGTCCGTGTCTCAGTACCATCGGTGGGGGTCAGCCTCTCAGCTCCCCTAAGCGTCATAGCCTTGGTAGTCCTTTACACTACCAACTAGCTGATACTCCACAGGCCTTTCCCAAAGCGATAAATCTTTACTCCTTAGAGACTATCAAGTGTTATCCAATCTTTCGACTGGTTATTCTTGACTTTGGGGGAAGTTCCTATGTATTACTACCTCGTTCGCCGTGGGTCTAAACCCACTCGACTTGCATGCCTTATCCACGCCGCCAGCGTTCATCCTGAGCTAGGATCAAACTCTTAATAAAAAACCTAATGGTTTTGTGTAAAGAGTGAACGAAACAAAATAAGGAACAAGTTACCTTGTTATTATTTTACTTCAGCTATATGCGAAAAATTTTTCCGCGTCCTAGTCAGGAGAATTGATTTGATCAATTTTCCAGAAATCATTTTAAAATATTCTGTGACTTGCACGTATAATTAAATACGTTCTTTATTTTTCAATGTACTTCGTTGCTTTCAAACAACGGTAGGCATCATTATATACAGAACCGTTTTATAGTCAAGACCATTACATAGTGATTTTAAGCTATATTTAGAGCCATAAAAACAAAGGCCACGCGAAGCGTGGCCTTTGTTTTAAATATCTGTTTAAAAATATCTTTATTTTGCTTTATTTTCTCCCTTACCTTGAAACAAAACCAAAAGTGGGCTAGCAAGGAATATTGAAGAATAGGCACCAATAAGCATTCCTATAAGCAATATCAGAGCAAAATTCTTTGTGGCTTCTCCACCCAGAATAAATAGTGCAACGAGAACTAATATTGTGGTTAGAGACGTGTTTATAGAACGTCCCATTGTTTGCATAAGACCCTTTCCGACTGTCACGTCGTATGATTCCTTTTTTCTATTATCAATATTTAGAAGCAAGTTTTCTCTGACTCGGTCAAAGACAACAATGGTGTCGTGGACAGAATATCCCATAATAGAAAGCAGAGCCGCCACGAATAGCAAATCGATTTCCATTCCAAAGTAGCGCCCAAGAACCACAAATATTCCAGTCGGCACAATCACATCGTGAACAAGAGCAATTATAGTTGCAAGTCCGTATTTCCAAGAAGAAACTGGTTTTGATACTTTTCTAAATGCAAAGACAATGAAGAATAGAATTGCAATGATTACTACAATTATCGCATAGAAAGATTTTCTCTGTAGTTCTTTTCCGGCAACAGGACCAATTGAGTTAAACCTCTCCACTGTTAAATCTTCTGTTTTACCAAAAGATATTTTTGATATTAGACTTTCTTTCTTTGCCTCGTCAATTTGTTTTGAACGAATTGTATATCCTTTATCCCCTGTTGGTCTCACAGACACACCCTCAATTCCCTCTTTGGCTATTTCTGCCCTAACCAATTCAATATCTGGTCTTTCATTTTTGTATGTCACTTCTACGATAGATCCCCCAGTAAAATCAATTCCGAGATTAAGACCCCAAACAGACATAAAGACGATAGATGCGATCACAAGAACACTTGAGATAGCAAAGAATATATTTCTGTATTTAATGATGAACATGTTAGTCGTTTTTATGTGAATTGATAATGCCAGCCGAGAAAAGAAATCTGCCAATTTTGCTTTCTTTCAATCCCATAGCAAACAGGAATGTTCTCGAAGCCGTGATTGCACTAAACATAGAAACCAAAACTCCAATTCCGAGAGTAAGAGCAAAGCCTTTAACGCTCGAAGTTCCAAGCCAGAACAAAACGATTGCGGTTATGATACTTGAAATATTTGAGTCCCTTATCGAAGTCCAAGCTCTCGCAAATCCTTCTTTTGCGGAATCTTTTATCTCCTTTCCTTTTCTCATTTCTTCCTTCATTCTTTCAAAAATCAAAATGTTTGCGTCGACTGCCATACCGACAGACAGAATAAATCCAGCAAGACCAGCAGCGGTAAGTGTGACTGGAATTAATTTAAACAACGAAAGAGAAATGACTATATACATAAACAAACCAAGCACGGCGACAAAACCAGGAAGTCTGTACCAGAACAATAGGAATACAATCACAAGCAAAAGTCCCCAAAGTCCAGCATTAATTCCCATATTGAACGCTTCCCCACCAAGTGTTGCTCCAACTGTTTGTGTACTCTCAAGTGAAATTGGAACTGGTAATGCACCATAATTTAGATTTCTTACAAGCTCTTTTGCTTCATCAACAGAAAATCCTCCAGAGATTTGCGCTTGCCCTCCGGTAATTTCTTCTCGAATAACCGGTGTTGAAATCGGGCTACCGTCTAGAAAGACAGCGAGAACTTTACCAACATTATTTCTCGTTATTTCAGCAAATTTTTCTTTTCCCTCACTATTGAATTCCAAAGAAACATAAGGTTCACCGAAAGCACCCTGTCTTGACTGAGTAAACTGCACAGATGCTCTAGATAGATATTGACCAGTTAAACCAGTCTGAGAAAAAATCTCGTCTTCACCAGCATTTGGATTTTGCTTTATGATCTCCTCTGCATTTTCTTTTTGGAGTCTAAATTCCAAAAGAGGTGTCTTTCCAATTTGTGCAATAGCTTCTTTAACGTCAGTCACACCTGGAAGTTCAACAATCAATCGATGTTCCCTGTTTCCAGACACGAGCCCAGCCTCTTCGACCTGGACCAATGGTTCAGAAACTCCAAAAATGTTTATTCTCCTCTCGATGACGTCTCGCAAGGTAGACATTGCATCGCTCGGATCATCCTCGATAGCACTAACATCTGCTTTGTAAATTAATTCTGTTCCACCAGCGAGGTCTAGACCGAGCTTGAACTTAAATTTTGAAAAATACCCCCCTGTCTCCGATGAATAAATAAAAAAGGCAAGAAATCCCGCCAAAACGAATAATACTATAGAATAAATTCTGTATTTCATACAAAAGCAAGTCTATACCCGCAACAAACAAAAAGCAACATTAAAGAAAAATGAAAAAACAAAGAGCGCCCCTCCCAGGTGGCGCTCAGTATCTTCGGAAGACTATCAGTGATGTTTGCCGATGTCCTCCGGTTTCTTTCCACAAATGATCTGGCGACAAACTTCTGCGCGTCGCCACCAAAGCCTCGAGGACTCGAGCCAATTTCGAATCTCGTTGCTGGGGTGATACATCCCGCCCCCCCCCAACAGGCTTCGTCGCCGACTGCACACACCATGATGATGCCTTTTGTGGCAATGCATACAGGGTATGGGTCAATGATGTTCCCGTCAGGTGTCACGAGCCACGAATGTTGCTTTGGCTGTAACATCATGGTTCCGTCTGCCTCCCTCGAGAGTCCGAGCAGGTAGCCATGTTCAACCTTGAGCTCGGGCTCAATCCGAGAAACTGCAATGGAGATAACATGACAGTTTCCAAATGGCATCTTCTCCTTGGGGACCGAAATCAAGAACCGTGCAATCCTCCGAAGATAGCAATCTACCCGATAGTAGAACTGCCAATCTCGTTCGGTAATCTTCTCCATTACATATTCGTTATGGAGAGAAAAAGCGTCAGCCATGGAATCAGCCTCCGTTGTGGTTTACTTTTGTTTTGTCCTATTAAAACTTTAACACATTAGAAAGCAAAAGTCAATTTTTACCTACCCTTTACGAGAATCATTATTTGAATTGTCTGCAGTGCAATTTTTAAATCAAGAGAAAAAGATCTGTTTTTAATATAGAACAAATCATAAGAAAGTTTGTTTTTTGTCTCAACAACATCTGTTCCATGATGAGGATGTTTGTCATGCTTCATTTGCGCCCAACCTGAAAGTCCAGGCTTGATCAAATGTCTAATATTGTAATATGGTATGTCTTCGGTGTATTTTTTTACCGCATTAGAAAATTCTGGTCTAGGTCCAATCAAAGAAACATCTCCTAAAAGCACATTCCATAATTGTGGCAATTCATCGATTCTGGTTTTTCTTATGAAGCTACCTACTTTTGTAACGTAATTTTCTCTACCATTTTTTTCCCAATCTCCCCCATCTGTAAATGCCATCGATCTGAATTTGATTAATTTTATTTCTTTGTTGTTCTTACCAACTCTGGTTTGAACAGAAAAAATTTCTTTTCCGTCTTCTAATTTAATCGCGATGATGACAAAAGGATAAACAACAAGAGAAACGAGAGCGAGCAAACCGCCAACGATTATATCCATAATTCTCTTTGGAAAGTCATAAGCGATTCTTGGTGTAAGTGAAATGTTTTCCAAAAACCAGCTATATTTTACAAGCGATAATGGGACTCTATCAAAAATATCTTCGTACAATTTGTGCATATCTATGAATTGAACGCGAGAGAAAATCAGATTGTATAGACTTGGTAAAATACGCGAAACTTTTTCATTTCGCAAATCAACAGCAATCACACCGATTTCTTCTGAATAGATACGGTTCAAAACCTCTTCTTGAAAATCAATATTGTCTATATTTTCAATATCAACTGAAGAAATAAAATGCAAATCATATCGTGAATTGTCGTTCACTTCTTTTATGAGCTCCTGCATTTCTCTTCCGCTTCCTATTACAATTGCTTTGTGCTTTCTTTTTTTAGAAACAATTTCAAATCCTTTAATTCTCCAAAACAACATCAGTACAAAAGAAAAAAGCAGATATACAAAAAGGTTTGTCTTTGGAGTAATTCCGAAATATGGAATTAAATAAAAGAACAGAACAGCAATTGCAGTATTAATTAGACCGACATTAAAAAGAATCGACGGTAATTTGTTTTTTAGTATTGTAGTGTGTTTATCGTAAAGCCCAGAGATAAAATAAACAACTATCCATACCAAAAATAGAATAGAGAAAGAAGAAAGGTGACTTACAAAAGTCTTTTCTGATATGTTTAAACCATATCTAACATAAAGAGTAATAAACAGAGAGATAAAAAAGACAACAATATCCCCCACAAAAAGCACGAGAATCTCCTTCCTATTAATCATTGACATATGTGGTAATTATACTACTTAAAGCAAAAAGAAACACAAGGTGGAAAAAATAGTCATTTTTTGTTACAATTTTATGATATATGGCAAATAAAAAAGTCCTTTTTGTTATTACAAAAGGAAATTTTGGCGGGGCGCAAAGATATGTTTTTGATCTTGCTTCAAATTTAATGGCAGATTTTGATGTAGCTGTCGCTTATGGCCAAGGCAAAACTCTGCCTGAAAAGCTTGCAGAAAAAAATATCCGCACAATCGAATTAAATAATCTCAAAAGAGATATCGACATCAGTTCTGATTTTTCTGTACTAAAAGAAATGTTTTTTCTTCTTAAAAAAGAAGCTCCGGACATTATCCATTTAAATAGTTCAAAAGTTGGTTTCCTCGGAGCGTTAGCTTCTAGAATATACAACCTGACTTTTGGCAAAGATAAAAAAGTAAAAATAATTTTTACCGCTCACGGCTGGGCATCGAACGAAGATGGACATATTTTTAAAAAGATTTTTTATTATATTCTACACACAATCACAGTCGCTCTCACTGATACTACAATAGCAGTCTCGGAAAAGACCAAACGAGATATGTCTGCCATAGAATCAGTCGCAAAAAAAATAAAAGTTATCCATAATGGAATTTTTCCAATTCCCCTACTATCCAAAGCAAATGCGAGACGAGAATTAGACAAAGATTCAAAATTCAAGATTTGGATCGGAACAATATCTGAACTACACAAAAACAAAGGTCTCGATATTGCAATCAAAGGCATAAGCGGGTTGCTTAGAGACAGAAAAGATGTTGGTTTCTATATAATTGGAGATGGTGAAGAAAAAGAATCTTTGCAAAAACTTGTAAAAGAACTCGGAGCAGAAGAGCAAATAAAATTTTTAGGTTTTATAAGTGACGCGAGGAAATATCAGAAGGCTTTTGATATATTTACCCTAACATCCAGAACAGAAGCATTTCCATACACACTAATCGAAGCTGGTTTTTCTAGAACTCCCGTTATAGCAACAGATGTCGGTGGAATACCGGAAATAATAAAAAATCTAGAGACAGGTCTTCTCATAAAACCAAAAATACCAAGTGAATTTTTTCACGCAGTTAGATATGCCCTCGAACACAAAAAGGACCTGACAAAATTTGGCGAGGCTCTCTATGAACTTTCTACAAAAGAATTCTCGATGGAAAAAATGATCGAAGAGACAAAGAAAATATACTATTAATTATTTATATCCAAAATTTCGTTTTGGAAGGCCTGCCTATGAACGGGTCTTTCGTATCTTCGCATACCCAAAAGTATTCCAATCATTAGACACTCGACTATTATGTGACTTCCACCATAGCTCATAAAAGGAATCGTAATACCTGTGACAGGTAGAACTCCGATGTTCATTCCAACGTGTATTGTGAAATGGCTTATGATAAAAATAGCAAAACCCAGAGCAAACAAGGCTTCGAAATTACTATGAGCTCGCATTGCAATCATTACTGATCTAAATACAATTATCCCATACAAAATAAACAGAGCCAGAACACCAACAAAACCCCACTCTTCGGCAAAAGCAGCAAAGATAAAGTCTGTCTCGTATTCTGGGAGGAATTGTAATTTTGATTGTGTACCATAGGCAACACCTTTGCCCAAAACCTCTCCTGACCCGACAGCAATAGTAGATTGCAAAGCGTTGTAGCCTGCCCCTCTCACATCAGCGAGCGGGTGTATAAAAGTCCTAATTCTTGCCTTTTGATAATCCTCGAAAACTCCAGTCCAAAGGAAACCGAAAGTTAGAGCGCAAATTGTAAACACCAAAAAAAGATGCTTTTTGGAAATTCCAGATACCAGCACCATACCGAACCAAATTAAAAATATAATGACAGCAGAACCAAAGTCTGGTTGCAAAGATACCAATATAAACAAAACAAAAGCGTAAAATCCCGACAATATAATATGGCGAATATTTGCAATCTCAATGTGTCTACGAGCAAAATATTTTGACAAGAGCAAAATCAAAGCAAGCTTTGCCAGTTCTGATGGTTGAAGTGAAAAGAAACCTAAATCTATCCAACCCTTGGCACCCTTTACGACTTGCCCATACAAAAGCAGAAATCCCAAAAGCAAGACAACGATAAAATACGCAATAACCACAATCGAAGTTCTTCGAAGAAATCTGAAATCTATAAAACTAATTCCCAGAGCGAGCGCAAAACCAACCAAGACAATTACGAGCTGTTTTTCAAAAAAATAACTGTTCCCCACAAATGAATTCATTGTGACAAGCCCGGCACAAGAAATCAAAAAAGCAGATGATATTAGCCACCAATCGAACGAAGCGAGCAGACTAAGTTTCCTTGAAAAACCCATATTAGTTCATCTCGACCACATAAGTCTTTACGATAGCCGGTCTCTTGCTACAAATTGACGTAGCGATAGAATCATAAATTCCAGAAAGCTCTTCTTTTCTATCAGCACCATAATAATTCTGTTCAGAACTTGCGACAGATTTTAGGAAAGATTCATTAACATTTTTTCCAAGTCCAATCACATATATTTCTATATCTTTTCCTTTTGCAATATCTGTCTGTTCTTTTGCAAAAACTTCGGGGTAATTTTTGATTGTATTTGATAGTGGCCTTGTAGCAATTCCATCCGTGAGGATTACAATTGCTTTTCTTTTGTTTGTAGAATTATTACCAGTTAAAACTTCAACTGCTTTTTTAATTCCATCACCAAAATTAGTGTTTTGTATTCCTTTTGTTCCAATGGCAACATTATCTATTGTTGATATCAAAGATTCATAATCAGATGACAAATCCATATCAACAACAGCTTCGTCTGCAAAAGTAACCAGTGCCCCCTTATCAGTACCAGACATACTTTGAGCGAATTTAATCGCAGATACTTTTACAGTAAGAAGAGGTTCTGGAGGATTTTTTGATTCGTATTCCATACTACCTGACCTGTCTATAACAATTGCAACATCACCCAAAAAAGAAGAAACTTTTCTGCCACTTCCTGGCATACACATTTTACTACCAACTAGAAATGGTTCCGGCCAAGAAAAATATATTGGCTTGCTTGCGTTTTTTGATAATGGATCGACTATCGTGCTCGATACACCAATCGGATATCCGTCGTCATCAGATATTACAGCAACAATATTTACTTTAGGGCTTTTTTGTTCACCGTTATTTATAATATTTCCATCAATCCTAGGTCTTGAGTCTTCATTTTGTATTGCTCCTACTGTCACATTTACATTTGGATTTTTAGGGCCATCTTTTGTCCACAAGGCATCGCTGTAGGAAACTTTGACATCAGTAGTAAATTTTACATTTTCGTTTTTTATTCTAAGCGAGCCTGCAAAAATTGCAGTGCTAGAATTAGCCGGAATATCTATCACACCTTTTCTCTCGTCGATTACTCGCCCAACATCGTCTATTACTTTAAAACTATAAGGCACATCAAAAGCCCCCGAGTCTATATTTTTGTTTTCTATCAATGCTATGCCGTTATAAATTCCGTTTGTGACTTTGAAAACTTCTGAGCTCTTTACAATGACAGGCAAGACATCGGCATCACATACAATAGAACATTTTCCTCCGCAGTCTATGTTTCGTTCATCACCGTTCATTTTACCATCAAAACAAGTTGGCACTCCAGTAAAGAAAATAACATAAACTGGAATACTGATCACAAACAAAACTACTATGGTAGTCGTAATACCTATGAGAGCTTTCCTTCTTGTTCTCCATTGCATACACTAGATTATATCAAATGAAGTTGAAGTAGGATAGAATAATATTTTAATTCTAATTACAAACTATGAGATCTATGTCTAACCTCTCTTGCAAAATCAAGCTGTTTTTTCTGTTCTTCTGTAAGTTCTACAGAATCCATAGCTTTAAAATTTTGTTCCATCCAATTCAATAATTCGCCGAGCGTTTCAGATCTTGACCACCTAACTAATGCCTGTCCAATATCATCGGGGCGTACTATATCCTTCATCCCTTGGATAACAAGCGTCTTTGCTTCAGAAAGCATATCTTGAATTGATATCCCTTCTCTCACTTTTTTCAATTGACCTTCATAATATTCAAGCGTTCCACTCTCTTCGTCTATCGAATCTTGTAGTAACCTAGCATTTTTCTCTGATCCAAATATTTTACCCAAAAAACCCCTCGAATTTTCGACTGCCAGTTTTTCTTTTAAACCTGCAATTTTGTAGGTACTTTCTTCTACCGAGCCAATCATCTCTTTTATTGTATCGTCGTCAAAGTTGATCTGGCCATATCTGTCAATTGTAATCTTTTTTTGCAATAGCCCACGATAATCTTGTCTAATTTTTTCTATTGTATTTGCTAATGTAGTTTCAGTCTTTGCTCTGTTTTCTTCATAAAGCTGCATATTTCCTAACTCTGAACATAGTTTTTTCGATTTTTCTCTAAAAACGACTAACATCATAGATCTTGCAACGACAATAGACCCTCCTTCAAATAATTCCTGTGGTTTTCCTTTTTCCTGTTTCGCCGTAGCTTCATCTATAGCCATACCCAAAGCTACCGACAAGTTATCAAGACCATTACGCTCTGCCATTTCATAGACGAACTCAATAACCTTATCTGTATCAACTTTTTTTCCACTGAATAGCTTAGAAATATATCTCCTTGAATGTGTAAACTTGCTTTCATCTTTAAAATCTTCAACCCATCCTTGAGGAACAATGATTCCATTCCTTATCAATGCATCCACTTCAGCAAGACATGCTTCCAATTTTTCTCTATTTTCTGGGGCAAGTACAGAAAATCTTTTTTCTATCTCATCAAGAGCATCATCGTATTCATTTGCTTTAGAAATCATATGACCTTCCCAAATTTCATCTCTTGCAAAATCTTTCTTTGGTATAGTTTCTTCTATTTTTTCTCTGGCTTGGGCATTTTTAGGTTCATCTAAATATCCTGCTAATTCCATGACTCTTCGTCGTGTGTCTTCTAATTCTGCGATTTCATCAATAGGTTCACCAAAAGCATCAGGATTCTTTAACAAATCCTCTACATTATTTATTCCTTTTTCAGAAAGAACAGCTTTAACATCCTCACTAGACATAAAATCTTCCAACTTTCGTCTCAGCCCTACTTCTTTGGCCTTTATTTCTTCAAAATATTTTAGTGCTGGAGCCTGAGACGCCAAAAATTCATCAGCGCTTTTAATAAACTGCTCTGGATCTACACCGACAGATTCTTTTGCTTTTTCTTTAGCACCACCTATTTTTTCTATTGTCTTTTTTGCCTTTATACCGCCTGCAATCTCATCTATCCTTGCCATTTTAGTTTTTTTAATTAATAAGTCACAAGTTAAACTTTTCAATATATATTGTATCAAATAAACTATTTTAATTAAACGGAAAACGCCACGTCGTAAGACGTGGCGTTTTCTCAAATACTCTGTGTTGGCGGCTAGCTACTCTCCCCTTTCGAGTACCATCGCCACTACAATGCTTAACTGCCGTGTTCGGAATGGGAACGGGTGTACCCATTGCGTTAAACCACCAACACAGAATATTCGATAAAAATTGGGATTAAAATCCCTTTAACAGAACAAAAGCGGTACAAAGTACCCATCATACTTTCGTATGAAGAAATTGGTTTTCAAATTTCCTAATAGAAATCGAACAATTAGTACACCTCGGCTCAACACATTGCTGTGCGTACACCTAGTGCCTATCACGTAATCATCTCTTACGGTTCTCAAATGATTCCTAATCTTGGAGTTGGCTTCCCTCTTAGATGCTTTCAGAGGTTATCCATTCCCAACTTAGCTACGGAGCGGTGCCCTTGGCAGGACAGCTCCCAGACCAGAGGTTGGTTCAACTCGGTCCTCTCGTACTAGAGTCAAATCTCCTCAAGAATCAACGCCTGCAGAAGATAGGAGACCAACCTGTCTCACGCTTGTTACCAGATATTGCTATCTGCAATGGACTATAGCTTCCCAAAATCTCGAAAGATTTTGTGACTGACGTTTAGTCTCTAGGGGCGCCGAGATTTTCTTGACGTGATAACGTCATTGAAAATCCAAGTGCAGTCGCGTTTAGCGAGCTGCCGCCAAGATTTCCTAGCACTCTGTGCTTTAAAAATCTAATTTGGCTTCCCTCGGTATTGCCCACTTGGGGTTTTACCGATATAAGTCAGTTTAGTATCTAAACAAATGTTTAGTACCGCCGTGATTCGATTGTCTTTCTATCTTTTATTTATTGCCAAGAGTTACTCACTCTTGGACTTTTTTATAAACGAAAATGTTTTATAACAGTATATTTCTCACTTCTCTCTATGACCTCTAAGGATTCAGATTGTCGAAAATTCATATATATGAACTCTCAACGGTCTGAACCCAGCTCGCGTACCTTTTTAAATGGCGAACAGCCATACCCTTGGGACCTTCTTCAGCCCCAGGATAAGGTGAGCCGACATCGAGGTGCCGAACTCCGCCGTCGATATGGACTCTTAGGCGGAACTAGCCTGTTATCCCCAGAGTAGCTTTTGTCCGATGATCTCCCGCCGCATCTAATGCGAACGGTCGGCTCACTATGTTCTGCTTTCGCACCTGTTTGACATGTACGTCTCACAGTTAAGCTAGTTTATGCCATTACACTATCGGCACGGTTTCCATTCGCGCCTAACTAACCTTGATAAACTCCTCCGTTACTCTTTAGGAGGATAGCGCCCCACTAAAACTACCCACCAGATACTGTTCCCGCTCGTTTTTACCGTGCAGGTTAGTAAATATAATTCAAAAGAATGGTATTTCACTGACGACTCCGGCCCATCCGAAAACGAACCATCAAAGTCTCCCATCTATGCTACGCAGACAAATCATATTCACAATACCAAGTTGTAGTAAAGCTTCTGGGGTCTTTTCGTCTAACTGCAGGTAACCGGCATCTTCACCGGTACTGTATTTTCACCGAGCAAGTCTCCGAGACAGTTCCCCAGTCATTACACTATTCGTGCGCGTCTGAACTTACCAGACAAGGAATTTCGCTACCTTAGGACCGTTCTTTTCTGAAGGTAACTTTTGTAATGCTATAAAATTGTTTATCGTTTCTACTTTTTTTGTTATCTCTTTGTCGCCAAAGAGGTCGGGCTATATCATCAACATAAATTCGTCGACTCCAATTAATGAATTTATATTGTCTTGCGTATAGTCTCTGAGGATTCTTCTGTATTCATAAATACAAAAGTCTTTCCTGCTGATTGTCCGCACTTCAAAATTTTCACTATCCTTTCGATAGTATTTGAAGATACTCGGGGTTTCCAGCATTTGGCAAGATTTTTTTGCGTAACTACAACGGTCAAGTCTATAGTTACGGCCGACATTCACCAGGGCTTATATCAGTCAGCAAAATAAACCGAAGTCTATTACACCGCCAATATTTGACCTTCTGGCATTGGTCAAGTGTCACCCCCTATACATCCCCTTACGGGTTCGCAGGGAGCTGTGTTTTTGATAAACAGTTGCCAGGGATACTTTAGCTGCGGCCCATATTGCTATGGGCAAGCCTTATTCCGAAGTTACGGCTGCTTTTTTGCCGAGTTCCTTGGAGACTTCTTACTCGTTCGCCTTGGTCTTCTCGACCTGATCACCTGTGTCGGTTTGCGGTACGGTTTTCGTATATTTATGCTTAGAAGTTTTTCTTGGAAGTGTGCTCCACAAAATCTATCCTGGCGAACCAGAACATTTATGCTTCGTTTGGATGCAGGTTGCCCTCGCTTTGGGATTTACCTCAAAGCCATCCTCACGACACATACCCAAATCCGATAATGGGCTTTGTGTACAACACTTCGTCACTCCATCGCAATATACAAAAGTCATGGAATATTAACCATGTGTCCATCGGGTTCGGCTCTCGCCATCCCCTTAGGCCCGACTAACCCTTGGCTGATTGTCATCGCCAAGGAAACCTTGATCTTTCGGCGTGCGGGGTTCCCACCCGCATTGTGGTTACTTGTGCCAACATTCTTGCTTCGCAACGCTCCAGAGTGGGTCACCCCTTCTCCTTCAGTGCAGATGCGAATACTCTCCTACCAAATATTTTGTACGAATACAAAATAATTCCTCAGTTTCGGTACTATGCTTAGCCCCGATTATCTTCGGCGCAAAATCTCTTGATGAGTGAGCTGTTACGCTTTCTTTAAATGATGGCTGCTTCTAAGCCAACATCCTCATTGTCGGAGAAATGTCACCACCTTAAGTGCACTTAGCATAGATTTAGGGACCTTAAATAGAGATCTGGGCTCTTTCCCTTTTGACCAATGGAGCTTAGCCCCCACAGTCTAACTGCCTAGTAGTTACCTCTGGTATTCGGAGTTTGATAGGTCTTGCGAGATTTCTCCCTGTCAAGACCTTCCAGTGCTCTACCCCCAGAGGGTACGCTAGACGCTAACCCAAAAGCTATTTCGGAGAGAACCAGCTATTACCAGACTCGATTAGCTTATCACTTCTTACCACAAGTCGTCCGAATGCGTTGAACGACATATCGGTTCGGGCCTCCCTTCTTCTTTCGAAAAAGTTCACCCTGCTCATGGCAAGCTCGTCCTGGCTTCGGGTCTAATATGTACTACTAATTTTCGCGCTTTCACACTCGGTTTCCCTCTGACTCCACCCGATGAAGGGCTTAGTCTGCAGTACATATTAACTCGTTGGCTCATTCTTCAATAGGCATGCCGTGACGGACAGCACACTGGACACAATATTTCTATTATGCACATTGTGCTGCCCGCTCCGACTCCTTGTAAGCATACGGTTTCAGGTCTATTTCACACCCCTCGCCGGGGTTCTTTTCACCTTTCCCTCACGGTACTAGTTCACTATCGATCTCCAAAAGTATTTAGCCTTACCAGTTAGTTCTGGCAGATTCCTCCAAGCTATTCGTGTCTTGAAGTACTCAAGAACAGTAACAAGAAAGGTGTACGTGTTTTCGTATACAGGACTATTACCCTCTAGGGTGTAACTTTCCAGTTACTTCTACTAACACTACACTTTGTAACTTTCTTCATAATAAATATGACGTCACTGCCTTACAACCCCGAGCGTCACTCCCACAAAACACTTGCGTGCGTTGCGAGAGTGAAACTCGGTTTGGGCTCTTTCCTTTTCGCTCGCCACTACTCAGGAAATATCGTGTGATTACTCACACATTTTTTTCTTTTCCACTGGGTACTGAAATGTTTTACTTCCCCAGGTACGCACCTTGAAAGTCTAGTTCAAGGTCTCTGTCAAAACAGAGGGGTTTCCCCATTCGGAAATCTCCGGGTCACAGGTTACAAGGCACCTCGCCGAAGCTTATCGCAGCCAAATCACGTCCTTCATCGCCTTTTAGAGTCTAGGCATCCACCGTATGCTCTTAAATCTCCTATTAGGAAATTTAAAAACCACAATCATTACTCTCTTTTGTCTTGCGACAAAAGATGCAACAATTAATTTGCTTTTGTTCTGTTAAAGAAACTTTAACAGATTGATGTCTTATATTGTTGCTCACAATATAGAGACATCTCGTATCTCCCGCACAAGACCGCTCTCTTTGTTTTGAGACGATGAGAGCATGCAAGGATACGAATGAATACAGGCATTGGCTTTCGGCCAAGTTCCTTCCTATATTTTTTTTCAAGTATCTTCCGTATGGTCCTGAGAAAAAAGAAAACCGCTTTTCGCGGTCAATATCGAGCGAAACAAACGCCCCTTATTGCCGCTTTGTTTTCTTGATGTTTTTACTCATATACAGATAGGCAATAGTATATACAGAACAAAAATCTTGTCAACAACTTTTCAAAGCATTTTATATGGCTAGAAATAATATCTTTTGGGTAGAGCAAAAAGCTCGTTTTTTTGGTTTTTTTGGAAAAAAGAAAAATCCGTTTCTGCCAAAGGCAGAAACGGGTTTTTCACAACAATTTTCTAATCTTTCTTTGATATGTCTTCGTATAGTTTTGCAACTATTTTTCCTGCCACTTCTTTTCCGCCAAGACCAAATGAAAGGCCGAGGGCAATAGCAAGAGCTCCAACAACACCCATAAATAGAGTGCCAATGAATTGAACTGCAATACCTAGCTGTTGCAATGCTGCAAATATTGCAAAGATCCAGATAGACCATTTTGTTACAACAGCAAGAAGACTTGTTCCTGTTATTCCAGCAGCCTTTGAAGACGACCTAACAACCTTTGCAACAATATCTCCGAGTACTCCAGAGAATAGCAAAATTAGAGCCGCGACTATTACTCTTGGAATATATCCGAGCACAATTTCCTGCAAGAATTTTGTAATACTATCTAATTGCAAAACATCAAATGCTGCAATCAAGAATACTACGATAATAAACCACTTCACTAGCCCACCAATGAATGCTCCAGAATTCAAATTGATTTCTCCCTTTCGAAGCAAAGCGTCTACTCCGGCTTTTGCAAGAGCCGTGTCTAATTTTATTCCCTTTACTATTTGTTCAATAAAACGTCCTAGTATCAAACCGACGAGCCATCCGATTATGATTATTAAAACTGCAATGATAATGTTCGGAGCAAAGTCCAGAACCCCTCTCCACAAATCCTGAAAGGACTGTGTTACGATAGTACTCCAATTTCCTGTCATATTATTAAAAATTATTGTTAATAAAAACACTTCGTCCGAAAAAAACGAACGATACTCTGGCCCAAAGATAGCAAGAGCTGTTTTCTATATTATATCATAATTTAGAAGTCAAAGATTACCTGACGTCTAACTTGTCGATAACCTTTTCGTGTGGAAAATCAAGAATATCCCTGACTAATTTGTCCATCATTCCAAGCCTGTATTCAAAGTCTTCTGTAGTGAAAATAACATACCTGATTTCCTTTCCAATCTCTGATTCTATTTCCATAATAGCAGAAACTATTTTGTGTTCTTGAAGATTATCACCTACGACGAGCAAATCGACTCTCGATTCGAATTCTTGGATAAATATTCCAGAAATAACAAGTAATTTTATTTTTCCAACAGTAGATATTTTTTTGAGAATATCATTGTGTTTGAGAGGGTTAATATGAACGAGAAAATTTTGTAGTGGAAGTATATATGGAAAATGTTCATCTACTTCCCAACCGATTATTTTTTTCTTTAAAACTTTGTTAGTTTTTTTGTCTTTTATAGGGACTTCGCTCATAAAAGATTTCTTTTTCAGGAGACCTGATTTTTCAAGATTGATTATTTCTTTTTTTGCGATTTCCTTTTTAATTCTGGTTCTCACAACAACATCGTTTAGACCAAAAGGAACATCTCTGTTAAAGAGAAACATTCGCAATATTTTTACTTTTGCAATACTGCCAAAGATTTTTTCAAGTATTTCTATCGCCTCTAGATCATTTTTCATATTTTTTTGATGTCGGCATTATACATCAAAAAAACTAGTTAGGCTAGCAAAACAAAAATCGCCCGAGTGGGGTGCGGGCAACTTTTGTTGCCACCCTCGTTGGCGATTATTCCTCCTTGCAAATGCATGTGTTGAGCCAGGTTGCGATTCTCATTGTTTCCCCGAAGACACTGTCACCAGAGAAACCTTGATTTTGAAGCATAAACATCATCATCCCATACTGAGCACCGTCGATAGTCGCAAACTTGTTCACCATTCCTAACAAAATACGAGCTTTAGAATCTGCTGCCTCATCAAGCCGTCCTTCATCGATCAGCTTGGTAAGTGCTTTGTATGCATTCACAGCTCTTCTCCTGCGTTCACGGTTTAGGGGTTTAGATCCAGAACAATAATACATTAAATCTAGGCTTTGTCAAATTAAAAACCGCTTTCGCAGTTTTTAATTTACTTCAACTCAACTTTTCCACCAGCCGTCGAAGCAATGCTTCTCCTTGAGAACACCACAAGAGTACTTCAAAAAATATATTCCCTTCGGTCATTATTTTCTTAGTCGCCCACAGTTCTCAACGTTCGCAAAGCTCACTGCTATCCTACACAGGAAACTCCCGTTTCCCGAACCCTTCCCGAAGCAGGACGAAAAGTCTCGTTTCGCAAATTAAAAACCGCTTTCGCGGTTTTTAATTTACTTCAACTCAACTTTTCCTCCTGCTTCCTCGATTTTCTTCTTTAGAGCTTCGGCTTCTTCCTTCTTCATTCCTTCCTTTAGTTTTGAAGGAGCTGCATCAACTAGATCCTTTGCTTCCTTTAGACCGAGTCCCAATACTTCCTTTACTACTTTGATGACTCCGATCTTCTGAGCTCCGGCATCCTTTAGTTCAACATCAAATGATGTCTTTTCTTCTGCAGCTGCTCCAGCTGCTGCTGGACCTGCTACTGCTACTGCTGCAGCAGAAACTCCAAATTTCTTTTCTAGAAATTTTACGAGTTCATTCAATTCGATGACTGACATTTTTTCGATAGCATCGACAACTGTCTTGAACTGTGCTGGGGTTTCGATCTTTTCCTCTGCCCCGGTTGTTTTTGTTTCGTCTGACATATTGTTATATTAATTTCTTTTAATTTTATGAAGTCTTTGTTTTTGCTACTTCATTTAATGCGATAACGAGACCCTGAATTGGTGAGTTAATGAGATTAACAAACTGAGCATAAAGTGTCTGTCGTCCAGGTATCATTGCTATCACAAGCATTTCTTCTCGATTTTTGTAAACTCCTTCAAATACACCGCCAGAGATAGATACTTTATCTTTGAATTTCTTCTCGAATTCGTATATCTCGTGAGCAGGATCGAGGATGTCAGCACCTGATACGAGCGCTAGCTCAGAATCAAAAGCTGGAATTTCTCCTTGATATTTTGCATCTTCAAGAGCTTTCTTCACCAAAGTCTTTTTTGCGACTTTGTAAGAAACATTCTTTACCCTTAGAGCTTTTCGAAGTTCGTTCACTTCGGAAACTGTTAGAGCGTGGAATTTTACAAAAACTACTGATCCGGCATCCTTTAGGGAATTTTTGAGTCCCTCTAGGATTTCCATTTTCTTTTGTTTTGTAACTGCCATAAGTTATTTTTTTAAAAAAAATAATCGACCTTTGGCCGACATAGAAAACACACTTTGTGTTAACCTCGATAGGTTTTATGCCCTTTTCTCTAGGCTACCTATTGTCTCTGGCCTTGGATTGTAGATTACCTTTATTGTTAAACAAAGTCAATATATATGGTGAACCCCCGAGATCTGCTCGCGCAGACCCGGGGGTCGAAGAATTTCGGAAGGTATCCTCGTCGAGGTTGACTTGTGGACCCTACCGAAGAAATGCTGATGAATGCTCGGGCGGACCGCGCGCGTTACACGATGCGCAACGCGCGTTCTCTTCCGAAGAGCTTCCGCTCGATTCGGATGAGATAACCCTTTCGGGCTCCTCCTCTCTTTCTTGTTCGAACTGTTCTTGTCTCGTACCCAGCGTAGCGACGCAGGGCATCGTTTGGTACCAGATCGCACCCGGAAGACACCAGCAAGGACAAACATCGTTGATCACTGAAAGGCAGTGAGACGACGCCAGCTGAGAATCTCCTCGTGGAGCAATCATGGCAACAACCACAAAAAACAAGAGCTTGAGCATATGCCTCCCACGTGTTTGCGGTTGGCGGTACTGTTTCAAATAGAGATACTACTCATATTCAAAAAATATGCAAGGGTTTATTAATTTGTCATATAAAAAACGAGCCCTCGCTTCAGTCACATGGTTCGCACCACAGAAACTTGGCGAGGGGTTGGGGTTTCGTACCGTGCGCACTTAGCCGGGGAGCACTAGGCGACGAGGCGCGCAATCATAGTGGGTGCCCTTGTTGGGAGAGCGGGTAAAAGATCGGACGTGACCCCAGATCACAGACGGGCTGCTTTCTGGCCTTTCATTAGGATAGCACAAACAAAGAGATATTCAATAGAACACGAAAGGGCGCCCGCTACGCGGGCGCCCCTCGCCAAAACAGGTCAGGCAGGAACCTCTCTCCTGTCTGTTATTGCCCCATCTGGCGTTGTTGGTTGTTCTGGTTCTTCACCCCTACGAGGGTAGATTCTGTCGATTATCGATTCCCACAGGCCTTCGTATCGACCTTTTTCATCTTCCTCCACTTGCGACCAGAGGACCATAACAAGATCTGCTTTGTGGACAAAGACGGCGTGCCCAATCACATTTTTGGCCCTTGGCCAATAAATGTAGGTGAACTGCCCCCACCACGACACCAATACGAACCTGCCGGCTTTGACGATCAAGATTCTCGTCTTGTCATAGTCAGAAGCCTCGACCAAGATCGCACTCTTCCCTCTTTCAACCACCACAGACTTTTTGATGATACTCGAGAGGGATTCGATCTCTTCGTGGATGTCTTGCGACTTAGTCTCGACGTAGATGACAGTTGGGGTAACAGATCCTTTCCCAACCTGCATCTTCGAGATCGACTGGAGCAAGACCGGAACGATTCGCTCATCGCTCGGAATCTCGCTTGCCATAGACGCAAGAACAAAAAGAACCAACGCAAGAATGAACCTCATCGCCATTCCCTTTCACTAAGGTTGTTTGTTCAGTTTCCAATCGAAAGATTATCCCAAACTATTTTTTTTGACAAATTATATTTCGGTTTCCTCTTTCCCTACCCAAGGATCAAACGAAGCCTCTCCTATTATAGAATCCCCTATTCCATCTGGATTTTTTGCTTCATTATATGGCCCACTACTATCTCCCCAATCGTTTCCTATTGCATTTACTGTCAATGCTGTCATTCTGATTAAAAATTGCTATGTAAACCTCTGTAAAGTATAATTATCAGGTAGATGAAGATAAAAAAGATGAAAGATAAAACATTTTATAGAGCCGAAGAACTTGCGGAGTTGCTAGAGGTAAACATTATGACGATCTACCGATATATCAAAGCAGGTAGCTTAAAAGCATACAAAATCGGTCGAGACTTTCGAATAGATAAGAATGAGTTTAATAGATTTCTTAAAAGCGTAATGACAAAATAATATATGAGTAAAATAAAAGCTTGGTTATTTAGATCACACACCGACTTAACAAAAAAATGGTGGCACAGGATGTTTAAGGTATTATTTATTGTGAGCACCGTGTTATACACCTTTTATATATGCTCATTTTTAATAGATTCTTACCCTACTATTGTAAACAAATGGGACTTTTTAGAACACCTCAGGACAAGGTTGAGTGTGGATGAATTTAAAGGAAAACTTGTTTCTCTTAATGAGGTACTTGGCGAGGATGAGGTAATTGCTGAGAATTATAAAGACCTCCAACAAGGATGGAGTATCGACGATAAAGACTACATAGTACCCATAGGTATTCTGGGTTACCAACAGGGCAAATCTATCGTATGTTCAGACCAACTTGAAAAAAGTTTGATTCCGTTTGTCGCCAAAGAAAAAATTGTATTTTACTCACCAATTGACTATCGTATAGACAATCTATATGTAGGACTACCAAAGTTTATCGACTATATTAATAGCCCAGAGAATAATATCTTATGCGTCGCAACTGATAGCTACACAATTGAAAACCATGATAATACGACAAGTGTTTACAAATTTCTCAAACCGATAGACACGAGAGACTTCTATATCTATAAATATAAATTTGATATTGCATCTTTTATTTATGTAATTCTATTGAGTATTGCAAGTATAGTAATAGTGCCATTTATAGTAATCATTACTTACTATAAAATAGTACTCTACATCATATACGGGAACCATAATGACAACAACAAGGGATGAAAGCAATAAATGTTTCCAGAGTATCGACAGAAGAACAAAAAGAAGCTGGAAACTAATTACCTGCTCAAATTAAGCGTATAAGGAAATACTATAAAAGAAAATGTTTAACGTTGCAGAAGAAGATCGTCATCACTCCTCACATCATTCCAACCATTCGTAATGTCATAAGGGGCATAATTTTGCCACCACCACAGTCCACCAAAAATAATAAC
Source organism: uncultured Candidatus Saccharibacteria bacterium (assembly GCA_965230995.1). Lineage (GTDB taxonomy): Bacteria > Patescibacteriota > Minisyncoccia > Phycocordibacterales. The sequence goes on along the minus strand of OZ246398.1, from coordinate 307,147 downwards.
CACCAGCCCGCTTATAACGAGCCTAATCTTTAATTTTTTCTTTTTTTCGTCCATAGTTTTTATTAAAACTTAATAACGATCTATTTTTTAGCTTCTTCTCCTAGTCTTTCGATTTCTAATTCTATTTCCTTTTTATCTTCCGGATCTTTCCTTGAAATAAATTTTAGGATATCTATCGCACGGATATATTCTCCGTTTGATTCAAGCCAATCTGCATAAAGTCTCAGAATTTCTATATCATCTCCTGTCTCGTTTCTGGCATTATTAAAAACAGATTGAACTTTTCCCGCTCCAACGCTCATTTTCTGTATATATAAATTCAAAAGTGCAATATGGTTTTGCACAATCTGTGGTTCGTTTGAAATTGCTTTCTCAAAATATTTTTCCGCTCGGTCGTATAGTCCAGCTTTTGTAAAAAGCTCGCCAAGCTTCAAAAGAGGCAATGCCCTATCTGATTCTTCCTTGCTTGCTTTGAACAAATATATAGCGCTCTGTGTACCGTCGCCCAAAAGCTCGTATTGCTGAGCTATCGCTATGTTTAGATAATAATCAGTTCTGTTATTTTCAGAATCATCTTCAATTTCATATTTTAAATTCTCGATTTTAAGCAAAGAATTTTCTATTTCACTGCTTTCGTCGTAAGGTTTTGGAATCGAATTCAATGCCGTCTTTTCATTTTCTGAAAGATATATTTCATCTGCTTGTCTATCCTTTACAAAAAACAAAATACTGGCTACTACAATTATAGCTAATACAACAAATATTATTTTTATATAACACTTTTTCATTTATTTATCTCTGCATTTATGGCATCAAGAAAAGCCTTGTCGGAGGTTGCTAAATTAGGATCTACCGACAATACTTCTTTGTATATTCTTACTGCTTCTTCTCTTTCGTCGTTTAGATAATACAATTTTGCCAGTTCATATTTTGAATTCAAGTCTGCTTTATTATTCTTTACAATATCTTTCATAAAGAACAGAGCATTTTTCCAATCTGAAATTGATATATAGAAAGAAACAGCGTGACTTGCAGTGGTTCGATTTTCTTTGTAAACACTCTTTCCTCTCTCTGCCCACATCATGGCCTGTTCGTTTTCCCCAAGAGATTTGTACAGTCCCGCAAGAACAAAGCTCGTTCTGGAATCTTCTCCTATGTTTTTTATAAAATCCTCGAATGTGGCTATCGCCTTTCGATAATATATTTCTTTTTCATCAAGGAAAGTATTGCCTTTCCTTATATCTATATTTGCTTTTATATACCAAAGCTCTGATCTTTTTGGCGAAAGCTTCGAGACCTTTTCAAGCAAATTTAAGACTGTTTCGTCATCAATCACTACCCCTTCCGGAGCGAGATTCAAAACATGCGCCAAATATATTCCTGTTCTCGCATCATCGGGATATTTTTTGAAATTCTCTGACAAAATATACACTGCTGTTTCAAATGCTTTTTTCAAATCATCTCCCTTTAGCAGATTTTTTTGATTCTCGGTGTACATCAAATATACTTGGTGTCCGTATTCTATATCAGCATAAGTACCCATATCGTAACCTTTTTTCAAATACTCCGAAGACAGACCTACATCTGATATCTGATATTTGTAACCTTTTGCCATTAGCCTATTTGAAACAAGAGGACTATATACAACCGGAACCAGAGATATTACCAGAGCAACCATAATCACATAGCCGATATATTTTGGATACAAAATATTTTTTATACCAAAAGGCTTTGCGTCTTCTTTGTTTGAATAGATTACAAAAGCAAGCAACATTAGAAATAGCCACAAAGTAACAACAGTATCAAATACAAAGAAATTGTTTACCGCATACAGAATTCCGGCAAAGAATATATATGGACCGTATTTGTTACCTGCCTTCCAATTCTTGATTGCATAGTACAGCAAAGACACTATGAGAGAAACATACAGAACAAGACCAATGAGTCCATACTGAACAAAATAATCTAGAAAACTATTGTGAGATCTATCAAACCATTGTTCTGCTATTGCTTTTGGATTATATACATAATTGAATACATCCTCGATATTTTCAGCTCCATATCCCAAAACAGGTTTTTTCATCGCTTCTGGAAAAATGCTTTTCCATACAAACAGACGGCTCGAGACTGTTCCGTCTTGTGTTCCGATAGATGCAATTCTTCTCACTGGTTCAATATTTGAATACTTTAATTCCGCACGGAAAACAAAAAATAAAATAGATAGAATTATACATATCAAAACAGCAATACGAGATAATTTTTTTGCATTTCTAATTCCCCATATTGATTGATAGACGATAAATATTCCAAGAGCGATAATCATTCCCAAAATAGAGCTTCTCGTTGCGGACAAAAGTATTGCGACGATCTGCAAAGCGGAAAATGCCCAACCAAAATATAGCCATTTGCCCTTCAAATCTTTAATTGCATACAAGGTGAGGAAAAATGTCATCGACAAATACGAAGACAAAAATGCGGCATTGTTTAATGTACCACCGATTCTTCCGTCCATATCTTCGATAATAGGAATATTTAGTCCTGTTTTAGTTTGAATCCACTGGAGTACTGCATACAGAGCAACCAGAGAACCCACCACAGATACTGCTTTTATCAAACGCTCGAATGATTTTTTATCAAAAGCCAAGATTGCTATATAGAAAAGCAATACCGAAAGTGACAGCGTGAGGAGTCCATCACCACGTCCGAAACTGGACCAGAACCCATGAAAAAAACCTCCGTTTAAAATCGAAGAAACATAAGCAAAAATCAAAAGCATTGCCGGTTGCCAAGTTAATTTAGATTTTAGCCTATCGAAATGAAATTCCTTTTTTGCTACCAAAGCAAGATAAGCAAAAACAATTACAGCAACAATAGCCACCCCGCGAAAGAAAATGGTTTTTGGGGTCATATACGGAAAAAGCAATCCGTCTATGTAAATGAGGGGTACCATCGCCGGCAGTATTACCAACCAATTAAAGATTTTATTTAGACTGTTCATTAGACTATTCGAAAAATTCAGATGACTGATCATTTGCCCCAGTTAAATCTATCACCCTTTCGTTTGGAAAATTCTTTTCTACAAAATCATTATACGCCCGTACATACTGAACAGTAGCCTGAGATTCATAAGCATTCTTGTATGCTGTCTTTGCGGAATTTAAAGCTCCAAGTTTTTCCATAAGAACACCCATATTATACCAAGCCAATCCAGTTTTTTCTGAATCAATTTCTAGAGCACGGTTTAGATATTCATATTCTTTCTTTCCGTCACCAATTAAATGATATTTATTTGCAATACTAATATATATTTCATAATCTGGATATTCTCCCTTGCCTATCAGCCCCTTCAGTCTCTTTATATCTTTTAAAGCAACCTCTTTTTGTTCTTGGTCATTGTAGACACTAGAAGTTCGCCAATTCTCTATTTTGTCTTCTGGTAGTACATTAAATATTTTTTTGTAGGATATTTTGTTGTACACAACAAAACTGGCGCCAAGCAAAACAATCACCAAAATAATGGATATGTATATCTTTTTCATATCTTGAATTATAACAACACTATTGATTATTACAAACAAAAAACACCCCTTTGGGGGTGTTTTTTGTTTGATTGGTTTTTAACCTTTCAAAGGACTAGCTTACGACTAGATAGATACTGATCGATTTGAAAGCTGAAGTGCAGAATTCAAACCTTTAACCTTGTAGTCGTTTGCCCAGTCTGAAGTAGATTCACTGTGTGCAGTACCGATAACTGATCGGTCTGTCCATACAAATGATTCTGAAGAATCACCAACTGCTGTATGAATTGCAGAGAATGTACCTGTTGACTGTGAAGTACTTGTTGCAGGGACAGATACTTCAACATAGTTGCTTCCTGAAGCTGTACCAGCTACAGAACCTTCCAATCTATATGTCTGTGAAGAACCTGCTGAAATAACTTCCTCTGTTGTTGCAACGAAGATCAAGTTTCCGCTTGTTAGGTTATCTAGAGAATCTAGACCTCCAAGTAGATCACCTGTTGTTGTTGCAAATGTACCAGCGATTTGGTTACCACCATCATCGTAAAGTTTCAATGTGGTTGTAGCACCAAGTGATAGGGCAGCTGTCTTCTTTACTGCGAAGACAATCTTCTTCCAACCGATGTCTCCAGCAGCGTCTGCTGAGACTTTAACTTTTGCAAGATCGATTGTTCCCTCTGTTAGAGTACTGCTTACTGCTACTGATGAAAGAGTAGGTACTGTCTTTCGAACTACCATTGTACCCTTTCCGCTTGTTGCTGCAGAGTTTAGATCAGCAGCTGCAAGTGTTGTATCAGAGTTTCCAGCAGCGTCAATTGCCTTGAATCCTTCGTCTGCATCAAGAACGACTGAGACAGCCTTTCCTGTTGAAGCACCAGAAGCAATTGTTGGGATGTTTACATAGACATCAAGTTTCTTTGCAGTTACATTAGCACCGACTTCGAATGTCAAACCTGTGAATGTAGCTGTTGCGTATGTCTGTGAACCTGAAGAAAGTGTCAAAGCCTGTGAAGCCTCTCCTCCTTCCCACTTCAATGTTACAGCAGATACTGATGTTGCAGCGTCTGCAGGAACCTTAACCTTAAGTTCTTGTACTGTGAATGATGAGTAGCTTGTTGTGAAATCAAATGTACCAACTTTTACGTTGTTTGTTCCAGCAATAACTACTGCATTGTCTGGGCTTACTCCAGCTGTAACAGTAAGAGTACCTGAACCAATTGTGATTGTCTGAAGGGTTAGGTCTGATCCTGTTGTTGTTGAGTTAGCTGTAGTTGCACCTGTTCCACCTGTTGTTGAGTCAAGTGTTGCTACGATTGTTCCAACATTTGAACCAGACTTGATGTTTGCATAAACATCGATTGTCTTTGTTCCTGACATTGGGATAGCAATATTGACTGAGAACGAGTTAGATGTTGAAGGTGATGCCTTTGCAGTTCCAATCTGATTTCCTGAAGTATCCTTCAAAGTAAGATCAGTTAGAGAAGCTGCGTTGTCAGCTGAGATATCAACTACGATTGTATTAACATTAATACCTTCTGTTGAACCGGCTGCAAGTGTGAATGAACCAATCTTTGCATTGTTTGTTCCAGCGATCATTGTCTGGTTGCTGTAACCAGAGAACTTAGTTGCTGAAAGTGAAGATGAAGAAAGTGTTCGTGAGAATCCATCAACGTTTGAGATAGCAGAAACTGAGTTTCCAGAGTTTAGACCCTCTGTGTCAGCTGCAGCGACTGCAATACCCATAAAGATAGTTGTTCCGGCTGCAAGGTTTGTACCAGCAGCGTTCTTTGCATCTCCGTAGATATCAACTTTTGTTGTAACTCCGGCCTTTGCAATGAATGAAGAACCGAATGTAAATTCTGTTCCTGTTTCGCTACTTGCTGAACCAACATCTTTTGTTGATCCAACCTGTACTCCGTTAACAAATACCTTTACGTTATCCATTCCGTTTCCTGCTGTTGTATCAACATCAAGTGTTGCTGCTTCGATCTTTACATCCTCGCCTGAAGCTCGGAATTCAAATGATGACAATAGGACATTTGTTGCACCTACTGTTATGTTTGTTGAAGGTGAAGCTGCTGCTCTTGAAACTGAAAGTGTTCCAGCTGCAATTGTGTTAGCTGTACCAGCGGCTACTGGGAATGTTATTGCAAGGATAGGTTGTGTGAATTCAACGTCAACGAATCGAGCATCTGCTGCTCTTCGTAGTTGAACATCGTAAGTCTCTGATGAGCCTTTTACGATATCAGCCATAACCTTGATGATTCTTGTACCTGTCTCTAGTCTAACTGGGTTAGCAGTAAGATCGAATGTTGCTTTGTCATTTGTGAACTGTGCAACTGGTGATCCGACAGCTACTCCGTCAACATAGAGTCTTAGGTTTGTAAGGTCTCCATCAGCAGATGTACCTCGGTTCTCGAATGTAAGAGCCTCTAGCTTTGCAGCGTTTGTTGAAACAACTGCTGAAGCTTCGAATACTCGAACTTCTGTTCCTGGGTTATCTGTTGCGTTTGAAGGTCCTGTGTAAGTAAGAGCAACTGTTCCCATTGTAGCTGAAGCTACTGAATGGTTAGCTCCTGAAACTGGAAGTGATCCAGAAACAGCAACTGTTGACTCTACTTCGCTAAGTGCAACTCCAACGAGCTGTCCTGATGTTGAAGCAGCGATATCTGATCGAACAGATATTTTCTTCACTGTTCCTGCTGGAACTGTGAACAATCCTGACGCGTTGTTAACTGTAATTTTTCCTGTTGAAACTGTAGCAGCATCAGAAATTCTTGTTGCTCCGTCGAATAGGTAAACATTTGACAATGTTGAGTCAGCTGAGATACCTGTTCGGTTCAAAACGAGCTTTGTAACCTTTGCTTCTGTAGCTGATGTGTTTGTGAAGCTGAATACTGCAAGGTTAGCGATAGCTTGTCCTTCAACCAAAGCTGATGCAGCAGGTGAATCTGATGCAAGAGCTACGTTGAGAGTAAGTCCTGATGGAACTACTACTCCTCCTGTTGAACCACCTGTTGAAGCATTAAGCTCGTTAGCTTTTGCTCGTGAAAGTGATCCAAAGAATCCTGTACCAGCTGTAAGACCCGCTGGGGTCAATACTGAAGCTGCGTACTTGTTCTGAAATTTGATCACAGCAGCTTTTGTTGCTGGACCAAAGTATGTTGATTCAGATCCAGCTGAACCTGTTCCTGAAGCAGCAACCATAGTTGCAGCATCTCGGTTAAGGAGCTTCTGGAGTTCCTTTACGTCTGCACCTGTATCACCTTGTTTAAGGTTTCGTGTGAAGACATATCCTGTTCCACCAACTGTTGATGGAGTTCCTGATAATGATCCTAGTTGTGCTTGCAAAGCTGCGATCATAGCCTGTAGGCTAGCAACTTGCTGTTGTAGTTCTGCAGCAGTCTGAGCTTGTGCAGGAGAAACTGATCCTCCAAATACAAAGCTCAAAGCCATTGCGAAACTAACTACTCCTGCAGCTGCTTTTTTTGCAACTGTAGTTTTTGTTGTACTCATAATGATTTGATTTTTTATAATTAATCCGACCGTTTATTTTTAAACTATTGGCCAGATATCTACGTTTTGCATTACCCCCTATTGCTTTTCGACGAAGCGCAAGGATTCATGCTCTTATAATTAGCAAAGCGAACGCTTGCGCGCCCTCTTAGCCGAATTATTACAATTCATTACTATTTCAATGTCTCATATTCCGCCCGAAGGCAGTTCGACACAAGACAAAGAATAGCTGGCGAATGTTAGTCTGAATTTCTTTCGTAAGCAACCATCAAAGGCACAGGGAATTTCTGTATTTAATTTTCATTTTTTTACAAATGAGTTTTTGATATTTTGTTGTCAACGATCTGGTATTTTACCGTAACTAACCAAGACGTTCGTTCCAGAAAAATCTTACTGAACACAGAGGTATTTTAGAAAAAATACACAACTGTTTCGGATAATTATAGAACGAGCAGGTGCTACAGCAAAGAACGGTGTGTGGATAACCAACATACAGAAACGAGGGCCCCTAAAGTCCCGCGATCAAATACATTGATTACATATGTAAATATAGCCTTACAGGCTACAAAAGTCAATAAAATAGGACTAATAGATAGCTTTAAGCGTGGTAGATAAAATACCGCAAATCGGCATAAAAATCCGTAAAGGACATTTTATGCGATTAGCGAGTATGTACTCCATCTTCTCTCACCTTCCTTCTTTAGGACATTTCTTTCAACCAAAATAGCAAGCTCTCTTTGGATAGTCTTTTCGCTACAGCTTCTTATAACCATCGTAAGGTCTTTTATGGTTACCGTACCCTTTTTCTTTATGGTGTTTATAATAAGGCTTCTTCTGTTGACTTTTTTGATATCAGACTCTTTTTCTACTCGAGTCATATCATCAATCTGACTTTGAACAACTGCCCCCTCTGATGCTGGTGTCTTTTTGGTATATTGATTACCAAGACTGTTTTCATTAACAATTTTCTTTGTCTGAGAGTTTGCTTTAGTTTGATTTGTTTCTGTTTTATTTGCTTGAACAAATGACTGTCCTTTATCATCTACATAGTGTCCTTTAGAGATATCCACAGTTTCCTTTCTCTGAGGCAATGTGACAGCAAAGAAATTTTTATCAAAAATAACTCTGTCTCTAAACGAACCGTCTTTGTATTCTGTTATGAGATTTATGAGCCTAATGAATTCTGTTTTAAGGATACTAAAGTTCATTTCTGATACAATTCCAGAGAAATGAGCAACATCAAAAAGAGATACTATTTCAGCAATAGTATTCTGAACTTTTTCTGAACTGTCCGAGGTCTTTCTAACCCCAGTATTTTTTAGAGAAATAATAAGAGACAAAAGTAATGCACCTTTACTTCTCATTCTCCACTTCAAAGGTTCGATATCGCTAAAGAGGTCTGTGATGAGATACATCGCAGAGACTATTCTTTCTGTCTTTTTGTATATAAGAGAAAACTTTTCGTCTGACTCAAACAAATCGAAAGAGACATCATTTCTGTGTTGCTGTATTATGTTATTTATTGTCTTTATGTCCTTTTTGTAGTCCATATGTCTTTTTCAGTTTATTTAATACCTGCTTGTTTGTCTTTTATGTTAAAAGACATCTACTTTTGGTTTTTAACTTGTCCTTTATTATATAACGGACAATATTTTTTGTAAAGGGCTTTTTTATAGGACATTTGTAATACGGCTATAAATAAAAACTTTTTGTCCTTTGTTTTTTAATCTGTGGGGACAAAACGAAAAAACTATTGCTGTTTTTATGTTAAAATATATAGGTTAACGAATTTATTTATTTTTTTATAACTTATGGGCAGAAAACCAAAATCTAGTTTCCGATTGGGAGTGTTTGATCATTTGAGCGAAGAAACAATACACGTCATTTGGGGTATTGTATTCATAATCTTTGCTGTATTTTTTGGTTTGTCCACAGTCGGAAAAGCCGGTGTAATCGGAGAAAATATATATTCTTTTTTCCACTATCTAATGGGAGTTGGATATTTCCTCTTGCCTCTTATGTGCGCCCTTGTTGCCATAGCATTCTTCAAATCATTTAGAAACGAAACAACCCTCGGTCAGATTATTAGCGCCGTGCTATTTTTCCTCTCTGGTTTGGGACTTGTGAATATCTGGAGCGGTAATATGGGCGGGGCAATCGGCTCTGTTATCTCTACCCCACTTCTAAGGCTACTTGATACCTATGCAACAGTAGTCATCCTAATTGGGATTGCCATCATTTCTTTCATAATGATGTTTAATGTTGTAATCGATATTGCAAATATAATCGATTGGTACAAAGAAAGACGAGCAAAGAAACAAGAAGAAAAGAATCGTAAAATCGTCGAAGAAATAAACGACGAAGATATTGTCATAAATAAAGGCGACGACGAAGAAACAGATGAGGACTCCGAGGAAGACGATGAAGAAACAGAAAAAGAAGAAAAACAAACAAAGAAAAAAACTGCTCCTGCTCCAAAAGAAGAAGACGAGAGCGGTATATCTGCAATCCCAGCACCGAGACTCAAACCTTTTGTTGCTCCGCCCCTATCCCTGCTTGCTCGTGACAAAGGCAAACCAGAAGTTGGCGACATCAAAGCAAATGCAAATCTCATAAAGAGAACTCTTCTCAATTTTGGTATCAATGTCGAAATGGATGAAATAACAATCGGACCATCAGTGACAAGATACGCACTGAAACCTGCCGAGGGTATAAAATTGTCCAGAATAGTAGGTCTTCAAAACGATCTCTCTCTTGCTCTTGCTGCCCACCCTCTTAGAATCGAAGCTCCGATTCCCGGCAAATCTCTCGTGGGTATTGAAATACCAAACAAACTCAAGACAACAGTCGGTTTGGGTACGCTCCTCGCATCAAAAGATTTTTCTAGTTCAGAAAAACCACTCCTCTTTGGTCTTGGAAAAGACATTTCCGGTCACATTCATTTTGCAAACATTGCAAAAATGCCACACGTCCTCATTGCCGGCGCTACCGGTTCTGGTAAATCTGTAACTATTCACACACTGATCACTTCCCTTCTATACAGAAATTCTCCGGAAACTCTGCGATTCATAATGATTGACCCAAAAAGAGTCGAGCTCACTCTATACAAAAAAATTCCTCACTTGCTCACTCCTGTAATAACAGACGCCAAAAAAGCTATCCTCGCTTTGAAATGGGCAACAAAGGAAATGGACAGACGATATGACGTGCTCGAATCAGAAGCCGTACGAGACATAGATTCGTATCACAAAAATATTTACGAACCCGAACTAAAGAAAGCCCAAGAAAAAGGTTTTGACGAAAGCACAAAGCTTCCAGAAAGCCTACCATACATTGTAATCATTATCGACGAGCTTGCAGATATTATGCAAACATACCCAAGAGAACTTGAGGCTTCGATAGTTAGACTGGCACAGATGAGCCGTGCCGTCGGTATACATCTAGTCCTTTCAACACAAAGACCTTCTGTAAACGTCATTACAGGTTTGATCAAAGCAAACATTCCTACTCGAATCGCTTTGCAGGTTGCTTCGCAAATAGACTCACGAACAATTCTCGATACTGGTGGAGCTGAAAAGCTTCTCGGCGCCGGGGATATGCTATATATGTCAGGCGATATGTCGAAACCAACACGTATTCAGTCTGCTTACATTTCAGAAAATGAAGTTAAATCTATCGTTAAACACATAAGCGACGAATACAGCGACGAATTACCAGATGAAATTGATTTTGCAAACACGACAATATCAGGCGGAAATTCTGGTGGTATTTTTGACGCTAATATAGAAAATGGCCCTGACGAAGACGATATGTACGAAGACGCTAGACAAGTCGTTATCGAAGCCGGAAAAGCCTCGACTTCATATATCCAAAGAAAGCTCCGCGTTGGTTATGCAAGAGCTGCCAGATTAATGGATATGCTCGAAGACCGTGGTGTCATCGGGCCAGCAGATGGCTCAAAACCACGTGAAGTGATAGACAGCGGAGAATCTTCAGACGAAGAAGCGGCCCCAGAAGACACTGCACCGATGAACACAGACGACACCGACGATTCTTCTATGGACGACGACAGACAGCGATAAAAATACAGAAAAATGACACTCAGAAAAATACTTGCGTATACGGTAGCGATAATAGTCGGAATAGTCTTGTGTTTTTATGTATATCATCAAGCCAAAACATATTTAAAAGGCCCACAACTAGTCATAACCTCCCCATCTTCTGGCACAAGCACAGACAAAGCCCTCGTTAATATTCAAGGTAAAGCCCAAAATATATCTTTCCTATCGATGAACGGGGAGCAGATTTTTGTGGATGAACAAGGCATATTTAACGAAAAATTGTTGCTTGTGCCCGGATATAATATAATAGAGGTAAAGGCGACTGATCGTTTCGGCAGGACAATTTCTCGTGTCACACAAATTACAAAAACAGGAGACGATACCGAGTCTTCTCCCCTTTTTATTATTGACGAGAAAAATTCCACGACCACGACAAAGCAAGTAGATTAAAATAATTAAAAAATATTATGGCATTTAAAAAGAAAAAAGTTGTTTTGTCAGAAGACGAACAGCCAAAGGTAGCAGAAAAAAAGAATCTCGAAGAAACGATAAAAAATCTCAAGAGTAGATTTGGTGAAGATTCTATAATGAAACTTGGTGAAAAACCAAAAGTAGACATAGATGCCATACCTACAGGATCAATCGGTCTCGACTCGGCTCTTGGTGTCGGGGGTCTTCCACGCGGAAGAATAATAGAGGTGTTTGGCCCGGAATCATCAGGAAAGACTACCCTCACCCTACACGTAGTTGCAGAAGCTCAAAAGAAAGGTGGAATTTGTGCGTTCATAGATGCTGAACATTCAATGGATCCAGAATATGCTTCAAGGCTCGGTGTAAAATTGGATGAATTGCTTATCTCACAACCAGATACAGGTGAACAGGCTTTGGAAATAGTAGAATCTCTCGTACGTTCAGGAAATATCGATGTAGTCGTAATCGACTCTGTTGCTGCCCTCACCCCAAAGGACGAAATCGAAGGCGAAATGGGCGCAATGCACGTTGGAAAACAAGCTCGTCTAATGTCACAGGCCCTAAGGAAACTCACAGCAATCGTTGCAAAATCAAAAACAATAGTCATCTTCATCAACCAAATAAGAATGCAAATTGGTGTTATGTTTGGAAACCCAGAAACAACCCCAGGTGGAAAAGCTCTAAAATTCTACACTTCTGTTCGTCTAGATATTCGCAGAATTGCCCAAATTAAAAAAGGAGAAGAAGTTATGGGCGGACGCGTACGAGTAAAAGTCGTCAAAAACAAAGTCGCCGCTCCTTTCAAACAAACAGAATTTGATTTGATGTACAACGAAGGTATCTCACGCGAAGGTGAAATAATAGCCCTCGGAGAAAAAATGGGAATTATTCAAAAAAGCGGTTCAAGCTACGCATATGGTGAAGAAAAGCTCGGCCGAGGATATGATGCAACAAGACAATTCCTAAAAGAAAACAAAAAAACCGCCGAAGCGATCCTAAAAGAAATCCGAGTCAAATTGAAAGAAATCTAGCTATAAAAAGTTTTAGGGCGGACCAGTTGGCTAAACTGGCCCACCCCCATAGGACGACAGACATGACCCGATCAGGCGATCCTCTTCTTCCTCCCTCGGAAGATCGCGAAATGGACGATTTGGCGTTTCTCGATCCTGCACTTCTGTGAAGCGACGAGAGACTTAATCTGACGATTGTAGTCTGACCAGGAATGCGCACTGATCAAAATCGTCTGTTCGTACTCGGTACCATCAAGACGGTACCGGTAGATCCTGATTCGCCTCTTGATGAGACCCGCCATCGCTACACCCCGAATTCAGCGATGTTGGTTTTGCGACCACCGATCATGACGTAATGCCTGAAAGAGGCATACTTCTCGTGAACTTCGCGAAGCTCAGCCAGAAAGTTCTGATCCCCCCGGTTGAGCTTGCCCGCGACAATGTAGTGCCCCGTTTCCACCTGTACATAGTACAGCACCGGATCGTTGCTATCCATCGGGACCCTCCTTAAAAACAACGTATCGGCCACTTTAGCCGATTTCTGTGTTTATTATTACACACAAAGTATCTTTTGTACAGCACATTTAAATTGAAAAATTATAGCCAGTTTGGAAAAGATATAGCTAAAAAAAGTTTTGGGGCGGCGGACAAAGATAATGTCCACTCGCCCCATAGTCACTACTACCCACGTACCCTGCTGGTTAGCAGGGCTCGATGTCTACAAAACAGACCTTGAATTTCGAAAACTCTTGTTTCAGTTTAACAAAGTGAAGCACCTTCTTCTCCTCGAGTTCTTCGATGCTCGAGGCGGTTATGAATTCTTTCTGAATTATAACCTCATTCACCCACAATTGAGCAGTAACAGCCATTGACGGATTCCTTGTGGTTAAGCTCGGACTACCGTAGCCCGATTTCGCTGTTAATTATTACACACAAAGTATCTTTTGTACAGCTCTTTTAGAATGTCTACATTTTGTGGACTTTCCCCTGCCCTTTGTGTAGAATTGACTCCGTTACAAAATAGCAAAGAAAAATATGGGAATATTACAATATAACGAAATAGTTCAGAGAAAATATATCATCCTCGAAGGCGAACCTTACGAAGTCCTATCTTCCCATGTTTTCAGAAAACAACAGAGAAAACCAGTAAACCAGACCAAATTAAAGCATATGATTACTGGCAAGGTCACTGAGTATTCTTTCCATCAGACAGAAAAAGCCGAAGAAGCCGATCTAGAGGAAAGAAACATACAATTCATATATAGCAAAGGGACAGAATATTGGTTCCACAACGAAGGAGATCCTGGAACAAGATTTGCACTTTCAAAAGACACTGTTGGTCCACAGATACAATATTTTAAGGCAAAAGATATATTGAAAGCCATTGTTTTTGATGAAAAAATAATTGGAATCAAATATCCTATAAAAGTAGACTTGAAAGTAACCGAAGCAATGCCTGCAGTCAAAGGCAACACTGCCCAAGGAGCAAGCAAATTCGTAAAAGTAGAATCTGGAGCAACTGTCAGTGTACCGATGTTTATAACCGAAAAAGACACAATCAGAATAAACACCGAGACTGGCGAATATACAGATAGAATTGGATCTAGTTTTTAAGACAAAAGAAAAGCCCCGCGCGAAGCGCGGGGCTTTTCTATGTTTTATTTAGCTACATAAGGGATCAAAGCCATAAACCTAGCTCGCTTTATTGCGTTAGCAAGCTTTCTTTGGTATTTGCTTGAAACTCCTGTTTTTTTGCTTCCGTTTACTCGTGAGTGTGGAGTAAGGAATTTTTTCAAGGTATCAACATCTTTATAGTCGATGTATTTGATATTGTTCTTTGAAAAATAACATTCTTTATTCATAATTTTTTTTGAAACTAAAATGGAATATCTTCAGGATTTATATCTTCTTCAGGATAATCGATTGTATCTGCTGGAGCTTCGTCTTTCTTTGCATTTGAGCCAGAATTGCCAGCAAAAGATCCGGCTTCGCCTGTTCTCTTTGGTCCGAATTGGACTCTGTCGGCAATAACCTCGGTTCTGTATTTCTTTTGCTTGTCTGCCCCTTCCCAGCTTCGTGTCTGCATCCTGCCTTCAACATATACACCATCACCTTTATGCAAATATTGTTTTACGTTCTCTGCTTGTCTTCCGAAAACCACAATATTGTGATAATCGGTTTTTTCTTGCTTTACGCCGTTCTTGTCTTTGTAGACTTGATTGGTAGCAAGAGAAAAGCTAGTCACCTGTATGCCAGAAGGAAGAGATTTTATCTCTGGGTCTCGCACCAAGTTCCCGTATATAATTGCTTTGTTGATGTACATATATGTTTTTGTCTAAAAATCCTTTTAGACTGAATTGTTAATTTACTCTGTTACAAGATCTTCGATGCTTTCGTCGATCTTCTTTTTGTCGTCTTCTGTGATTTCTTCTTTTGATTCTACTTCTCCCTCTTTCTTTTCAGAATTGAAGGTTTTTACTGGCATTGTGTTCTCTCTCACTGTCTTTACGATAATGAATCTGAGCACATTGTCGTTCTTTTCAAGTTTTGCTTTTATCTCAGCGATTTTTTCTGCTTCAAGAGCAAATTTAATCCATCCGAAATATGCATCGTTGCCCTTTATTCTTCCAGCCTGAGTCTTTTTTGAGATAGTATATGCGAGCTGAATTTTCTTTGGGAATTCTTCTCCGATAAACTCTGCTTCTTTGCTGTTTAGTAAGTCCTTTATCACTGTGACTTCTGCCCCGAGCTTTTCCTCTGGAAGCACTGTCGCAATATGATAACCAAGCTCATATACAGTCAATTGGTCTTTTTCTTCCATATTTTATTTTACTTCTACTTTTAATGGTTAGATACTATTTTCCCTGCTTTCGCACAAATCAGGCACCACCCCTTTTTGTTTAGGAACTTGCGTTAAAATTAACACGAATTTCTTTATTTTTCAACTCCAAATACAGAAACTGCGTTCTGCCATATGTGTTCTTTCATCTTTTCAGTCGAAATACCTTTGATTTGAGCCATTTTATTGACGACTTCGATTACAAAAACCGGTTCATTTCTCTTGCCTCTGTGTGGAACTGGGGCAACATATGGGCAATCTGTCTCGGACATTATTCTGTCATTCGGTGTAAACATCACAACTTCTTCATATTGTTTTGCAAAAGTTATAACACCAGTAAAAGAAAGCGTGGCTCCCAAATCGAGTAGCACCCTCGCCTCTTCTATATTTCCAGCAAAGAAATGGAAGTGGGCTTTTGTCTTTGATTCTTTTTTTAGGATATCTGCTACATCTAGATAGGCACTTCTAACTGTACTGTCTTCGCTTTTTCTTACGTGTAGCATAAGTGGCAAATTCTTTTCGTTTGCCAGATCAATTTGCGCGAGAAAATTATCTAATTGTTTTTTCTTTTTTTCTGGTTCAATTCTATAATAGTCGAGACCACATTCCCCTATTGCCACGACTTTTTTGTTTTCCGTCATTCCCAAATAAATATTTTTGTCGAACTTTTCGCCTTTTGAGGTAAATTCTTTGTTTCCTTCTCCTAATTCCTGAACATCGTGAAAACTAGCGTCACTATGGATTGGATGAATTCCAACACAAGCAAAAACTCCCTTTGGATATTTGTTAGCCAAGTCTATCGCTTTTTTTGAACTGTCGCTATTTGTACCAACGACAATAGAATATACATTTTTACCAAGCATTCTCTTAACGACAAAATCCCTATCGTCATCAAAGGCAACAAAATTGATATGACTATGAATATCTATATATGGTGTTTCTTCCATTAGTCTTTTCTTTTAAATAGAGGCTCTGGCATCTCTCCATTTTCAATGCTTGATACTATTTTTTTGCTTGTCTCTGGCATATAAGGTGAAAGTAATTTTCCTACTTTGTATAGACCAACCAAAAGATACGCCACATCTGTTTTTGCTCCTAATTCGTCTGTCTTTATTTTCTTGAAAGGTTCATTTTCTGAAATAAAGGCATCAAGACTTTTTATTCTATTCCAAATTACGTCCATTGCTGATTGGTGATCATAACACTCTACCTTGTCCCTAAATTCTTTGAATTCTGGCGAATTAATATCAAAAGAGATATCTTTTTTGTTTAGTGTAACCCCATAGGTAGTCGCCATTTTCATTACTCGAGAAAGTAAATTTCCTAGACCATTTGCGAGATTGGCATTATATGCTTCTTTAATTCTATCCCAAGAAAATTCACTATCTTCAAAAGCAGATAATTCTCTCAAAACAAAATACCTGAATACTTCTGTACCATAATCCGAAATAACATCGAATGGATTTATTACATTACCGAGAGACTTGCTCATTTTTACACCGCCCTCCCCCATAATGTGTCCGTTTATAATGATTTTCTCTGAAGGTTTAATACCAGCAGAAAGAAGCATTGCTTGCCACATTGCAGATTGCTGACGAAGATTATCTTTTCCACAATACTGCACAACAGGCCAAAATTTTTCAAATTTTTGTTTGTCTTCTGGCCATCCTAAAGCGGATACGTAATTTACAAGTGCATCAAACCAAACATACATCACATGGTCTTTGTCATTCGGCACAGGAACACCCCATGACATTTTTTCTTTTAGTCTAGAGATACTAAAATCTTGCAAACCTCTTTTTACAAAAGCTTTTATTTCGTTGAATCTAAAATCTGGAATTACAAAATTCGGATTTCCTTCGTAGAGAGAAAGAAGTTCTTTTTCATATTTTGAAAATCTAAAGAAATAATTCTCTTCTTCCCTTTCTTCGAGGGTCATTTTGGGGTGATCTGGACATTTACCATCTACCAAATCTGATTCGGTTTTTTCTAACTCGCATCCAATACAGTATTTTATTTTGTAATTTTTTTTATAGATATCACCGTTTTCAAAACAAACATTCCAAAATGCCTGAGCGGATTTTATATGATTTTCATCTGTTGTCCTGATAAAATTAACATCTTCGAGCATTCCAAGTTTTTTGACCAAATCCTTGAAATGAGAAGCGTACCTGTCTACATAAGCCTGCACATCTTCACCGGCTTCTGTTGCTTTGCTTAAAACTTTTGCCCCGTGTTCATCTGTACCGGTATTTAAAAAGACTTCCTTGCCGAGGAGTATATTGTATCTGGCCGATGCGTCTGCCCTGACAAATTCCATTGCGTGTCCAACGTGTGGATCTGAATTAACATACGGCAATGTTGTCGTTATATAAAAAGTTTCTTTTTTTGACATATCTAAATACTACACAAAAAAGGAAAAGTATAAAGTCAAAATTAATTACTATCAATTTTTGCTTTTCCTTTGCTTATATCATTGAAAAGCTCGACAATAACAGCAGACACTGGTACTGACAAAAGAACACCGAGAAATCCTGCTATTTTTGCTCCCGCAATTAAGGCTATTATGACCATAATTGGCGAAATGCCGACAACTTTTTTGACCACTACTGGATAGATAAGATGATTTTCGAATTGTTGTATCACTATATACGCACCAGCAACGAGAAGCGCGAGACTAACCCCACCGTCAGCCGAAGCAATCGCAACAGCTGGAATTGCTGCAATTATTGGACCAAAAACCGGTATGATTTCAAGGAGTCCCGCGAGAACAGCGAGCATAAGCGCTCCACGAACCTGAAGGAGCGATAGCGCTAAAAATACCAGAACTCCGATTATCACAATCAGAACTATCTGCCCTTGCATCCAAAGACCGATCTTCTTTTCTGCTCTGTTCCACAGATCAACTGCATAATCTCTCTGTTTGATTGGTACGGCGACTTTCAAAAAGTTTTCAATACCCTTTTCCTGAACAGCAAGGTAAAAAGAAAGTACCAGCATTAGAATCATTCCAAAAGCTCCACCGAATATTGCTGAAAATGTTTTCCAAATGTTCCCATTATCAGAAACTGTTTGGTTGATTTTGTTTGCAAAATCACCGAGAGATAATTTGTCTGAAATGCCCTGCACCGTCGGACCGGCATTAATACCGATACTCTGAAGAGGTTTCCACAATTCAGCCGAAGCAATATAATCTGGCAGACTTTTAAGGAAAACTGATGTCTCTCTCATAAGGGGTACAAACAGGAAATAGAAAGACGCGAGCATAATCAGAATTATACCGACATATATTATAATCACCGAAAAAACCCTGTTTAATTTTCTATCTGTAAACCACTGAGCCAAAGGTTCGATAGCCGAAGAAATGACCACACCAGCTACGAAGACTAAGATTAAATCACGCAGTATATATGCAACATAAAACAAAGCGAGCACCAAAACCACTTTCACAACCGAAGATACACTAATAGAGATGGTTGTTTTATTGTTCATATTTTTATAATACCACCAAATTATCGCATTTTAAAGTTTAAAAGAAAGTATTTTCTCTAATTTTGGGTCCAGCTTATGTTTGCCGACAATCGCTAGATTTAAGTTCTTGTTCACGAATATCTCTTTTGCGAGTTTCTTTATATCGCCACTTGTGACTGCGTTTATTTCTTTTTCGAGCTCTTCTGGTGTTATTAGCGGTTTTTGGACTACTGCCCTTTCAAGATAAAAGCCTCCGACATCGTCGCTTGATTCTAGGTGTAGTTTTAGCCTTCCTATCATACCCTCTTTGGTCTTTTTTAGTTCATCTTCGCTAATGTCCTCGTTTGCCAATTTTTCAAATTCTTCCATTATCGCTTTTATTGCGACATCAAGTCTATCTTGATCTACCCCAGCTGAAACTGAAAAATTGCCATGATCAGTGAAAGAATCTTGCGAGGCGTAAACGTAATAACAAATTCCCAATTCTTCTCTCATTTTTTGGAAAAGTCTTGCGCTCATTCCACCACTTAGAATATTTCGCATTACTCGCATAACCTTGCCACGGGGATCATCCATACCAAAAGTCCTCACTCCAATAATCATATGTATCTGATCAGAATCTTTTTCAAATATTTTTATCTGCGGTTTGTCTTGAGATTCTTTTACACTTTCTTTTGTTTTGTGAGATTCAGTTCTGATTTTTGAAAAAGCTTCTATTACTTTTTTCTCTGCATATTTGGGATCAATTCCACCCGCAATTAAAACTGTTGTATTTTTTGCAACATATTGGCTATGGTGATAATCCATAAAGTCTTTCCTTGTTAGAGACGATATTGTATCTGGAGTACCGACAATTCTCCTTCCTGCTGGGGTATCCCCATATAGCAATTCCTGCCACAAATCTGACACATGCCATTTCAAATCATCCAAATACATTTTGTATTCCTGAAGTATTACCCCTCTCTCCTTTTCTAGTTCTATTTCTGGAAATGTAGGATTTTGGTAGATGTCAGAAATAACATCGAGTATTTTATCAAAATGCCTTTTGTCTGATTTTGCATAATAGACAGTGTGTTCTTGTGAAGTGAAGGCGTTGTTGTTTGCTCCAATAGCGTCTAATTCCTCTGAAATTATTTTTGCATTTGGTCTTTTTTCTGTGGCTTTAAAACACATATGTTCCAGAAAATGCGACAAGCCACTTATTTTTTTGTCTTCAAATTCTGAACCAGTGAAAGCTCCGGCATAAACCGTAACCGTTGGATTGTCCGCCATAGGGATAATCACCAGAGTAATTCCACTGTCTAGCTGTTTTTTTATATATTGCATAAACCCTTATTTTATCTTTGATTGCAAATAATTCTCTAGTTCCGAGATAGATATTCTTTCCTGATTTCCGGTATCTCTATCCCTCACTGTAACACCCTTGCCTTCTAGAGTCTCAAAATCTACTGTCACACAAAAAGGTGTACCAATTTCATCTTGTCTTCGATAACGTTTACCAATATTTCCATTATCATCGAATTCGCACATCATATTTTGTCGTAGGCTTTCGTATATTTCTTTTGCCTTTGATACCAAATCTGGTTTGTTTTTGAGCAGAGGAAATATTGCGACTTTTACTGGCGCAATTTTTGGTGGAAGTTTCAAAAAGACTCTTTTTTCTCCACCGATTTCGTCTTCGGTATATGCAAGGTCAATAAACAGTAACACTAATCTACCCAAACCAACAGATGTCTCCATAATATGAGGAGTAAATCTTTCTTTCTTTGCCTCATCGAAATAATCGAGAGCAATTCCTGAATATTTTGAGTGCTGTGACAGATCCCAATTACCTCTTGCGTGGATTCCTTCTACCTCTTTAAATCCACCAAGTGATTTGTAATCAAATTCTATATCGTAGGCTTCGGATGCATAGTGAGCCAATTTCTCGTGTTTGTACCATCTGATTTTGTTTTCTGGAACACCGAGAGAAATGTACCACTGCCATCTTATCTTTTTCCACATTTCATAATTTTCTTTCATTGTCTCTGGCGAAAGAAAATACTGCATTTCCATTTGCTCGAATTCTCTGGTTCTGAAAATATATTGTCTGGCGGCGATTTCATTTCTAAAAGCTTTTCCAACCTGAGCAATACCAAAAGGCAATTTTGGGTGTAGAGAATCTATTGTATTTTTATATTGCAAATATATACCACCGCAGGTTTCTGGCCTGAGATACACAACATTTTCTTCGGACAAAACATCAGTTGGAGATCCTAAATTAGATTTCACCATCAGAGAAAAAGTCTTTGCAGAAGTTAAATCGCTTGAACCACAAGATGTACATTTAAGTTTCTTGTCGGCTCGAAGTTTATCCAATTCAGCATTTATCTCGTCTATTGGGGCTTTGTCTTTTTCAATACCAAAAGATTCGAGAACGTGATCGGCTCGCATTCTGTTATGGCAAACCTTGCATTCAATTTGTGGATCATTAAAACCTTCGACATGACCAGAAGCAACCCAAGCCGTCGGGTGCATAAATATTGCACTGTCTAGACCCAAGACATCGTCCCGGAGCTGAACCATAGATTTCCACCATTCGTCTCGAATGTTGTTTTTTAGCAAAATACCATAATGACCATAGTCATAAATACCGCCCAAACCACCATAAATTTCTGATCCTGGGTAAATAAAACCTCTTCTTTTGGCAAGGGAAATGATTTTTTCCGATGCTTCGTTGTTCTTCTTTTTCTCTGTCATTTTCAAACTATATCAATAGAAACGCCCTCTGTCCAAGCATTTTACATACCGACTTTGTCATAACCATTTCTGTATATTGGATCATTCTGTATTCTGGTATCTATAGAACCCCACGAAGAAGAAACTGCCTCACCAGTAAAATCATCTACCGCCTCAGCAGTAATATTTTGAAGTAGCGTTGGAGTAGAACCAACCTGTGTAATACTTGGAATCATGCTTACCTTGAAAGCAACCGATCTCGCCGGGCTTCCAACGCCGACATTTGCGGAAAGTGGACCTATTATCCATGCTACTTCCCTATTTAGAGGATCATAAGAAACAGATTCTCCGCTTGGATAGACAACGTTTTCCCATTCAACATAATTAGGAAGTTTTGCTGTGACTACTGTTCTGGACAGATTGTTGTAACTATTTGTCAGAGACAAAACTATTGAATATGTGGTTTTTTGATCGGCGATTGGTGGAATTGGACCAGAGTTAATTATATTTCCGACAGAATAGAAAGACTGACCAGAAAGAGAGAGCCTGCTTTTTATTCTTACGCTCCTTCCAATTTCATTTTGCAAAAGCGAATTCGATCCACCAGAAGTTTTTTGTCCATTTACATAAGACACCAATTCAACACCTGGATTGCTCTTTATTCCAATCTGAGAAGCCGATAATAATTCAAGAGTAAAACCAACTCCGACACTTCTACCGGGTGGAATACTCTGAAGAGCTGTCGTTCCGTTTCGATTCCAAACAATTTTTCTCTCGTTTGATCTAAAGAAACCACCGTCATCGACTTTTGTTTTTATTTCATCAAAAAATCCTGTTGGAATCATTACGCCCACCTCGACATTTTCTAGAGTCTCACCTGTATTGTTCCAAACATTGAGGAAACCTACCAAAGTAGCACCCATATCTGTTGCATAAACACCAGAATCTTTATTGTTTATTGAAAGTGTCAAACCAATGAGCGGATTCTTTATTTTATATGTTTTCACCGTTTGAGATATAAGAGAACTGATTTCGTTGACATTGCTGCTGTCTCTCACGCCTAGATTAAATCTAATCGTTCTTTCATCCGAAGTCGCTCCAATCACCAAACCGCTGATTGATATTTTTTTCTTTTCATTAGGTGACATATTGCCTATATACCAAATCTCTTGGCCAAAAGTTGGTTTTGGATCTGAATTCTTGTATTCAAATCCAAATGGATATTCTGCAACGAGCATAATGTCTTTTATTGTGTCATCGGAATTATAAGAAAGGGTTACTTCTGCTGTAATGTTTTGTCCCGAAGTATATTCATCTGCCATAGCTACTTCTATGATTACAGGAGAAGCATCAATTGTGACATCGAATTCCTGTTTTTTAATGAAAGGTGTATTTGAACCGGGGACACTATATTCATAGGAAATAGAAATAGTTTTGAGAGAGCCTTTGTCGCCATACAATATTGCATCAAAGTCTTTTTTGGTAAAAGAACCTGATGCAATCAAACCAATATTTTCATTGTATCTGAGCAATTCTGTCTGTGGGTTTTTTGGATCTCTTGTTCCATCTGGAAAAGTAACTACTAGTTTTGATTTTTCCAAAGAAACTGTGTTTTTGTTTTCAATAGTAATTCCAAAGTCAAAAACTTTGCCGGCCGGTGCAGTAGGAGCGCTTTTTAGGGTGATTATTATATTTTCCGAAGAAACTTCGTTTCTCCCCCCGAGAAAAACAAAGAGACCAATTGCAATGGACACAACAAAAAAAGCAATGGCAGAAAAAACAAATATCTTTAGAAAAGTTTTTTTCTTTTTCATAAAAACGCCAGTTACTTTGTCTGGTAAATCTTCTTCTGGTGTATCACTACCCCACTCTTTCTTTATATCACCAGAATATTTTTCTGAACCATAATCTATCGGGTTGCTTTCCTTCACAACATTTCTTGAGTACAATTTTTCGTTCAGCGAATCGATAGCACTTTTTTCATCAGAATTTTCTTTAGGTTCTTGATTATTTTTTTCAAGTTCATCCATACCTATATAATTATATCAGAATTATCTTTCTAAAAATATAGGTGGCTTGATTCTATGGCTCGATTAATCTGAACCAATGCTTCTTTTCTAATATTATCTATATTTTGATTACTCCTTATATCGTTAAATGACAGATCTCCAAAGAAAGAAAAACTACCCAAATCAACATAGCCCAATCTGGATAATATTTTTAGTACCCAAACTATCTCTATTCTGGATAATTCTTTTTGATCCAATTTTTGTTTTGAAAGCTCTTCTATATTCTGAAGACAAATTGAAAAAAGTTCTGGATCGGATTCTTCGCCGACAACCAGTTTTTTTATGAGCCCAAGCACCCTGGCACACAAACCAAAAGCTTCTTTATCTATTTCATAATACGGAGAAAAAACCAAAGAAGCATTGGTTAGTCTCCATCCTGTTTTTCCATGTACGAGCATAACATCGCATACAGAAAAATCCTGAACTGAAAAACGAAGTTTTGATCTCTCCAACCTAACTCCTTGGCCGTGAGCATACAAAAGCCCAAGGTCGGCGGTAAGAAGTGAAAAAACCATATTAGCCTCTCCTCTTACACTACGACCTAAAACAATAGCTTTTGTTTTGTAGGTTATATGAGCCATAAACAATCTAAATCTTTTCTATTTTTATTTCTCCAAAATAGTTTTCACTATGATCAATATCCGTAATCGATATTTCTTTTACTCCACAAACAGAAGTGATGTCGCTCCTAAAATTTTCGATTGCGTCTTTACCATTTTTGTTAGCCTCAACAGTCATCTTTACTGTATCTTTTGGAGAAAGTCCCATTTCTTTTCTTTTTTCTTGTACTGCTCGGATGAGATCTCTTATCATTCCCTCGTCCTGTAATTCTGGAGTAATATTTGTATCAAGGAAAATATCGTCTTTTTGTTTTTGATCAACAGATACATTTTTTACATTTATTTCGTCTGCGATAATTGCTAGATATTCTACTCTTTCGGAGAGAAGCTCTGATTTTATAGAAGCCATAGAAAGTGGCTGTCTCACTTTAACCCCAGCCTTTGATCTAACCTCTAGAAGCGAAGTTACAAACTTTCTCGTTTCGTGCATAAGAGAGATGACTTCACCATTCATTTCAATTCTCTCTGGCCAAGAGCAAAGATGTACGCTTTCACTATCTATATCCCCTCTCAATTTTTGGTAGAGATTTTCAGAAACAAAAGGCATAAACGGAGCAAGAAGTTTTGATACTGTAATCAAAACATATCTTGTTGTTTTGAGAGCGCTCTCTCTGTCTTTCAAATCATCACCTTTAAATCTATCCCTGGATCTTCGCAAATACCAAGTCGAAAGATCGTCGATAAAATCCATAAAAGGTCTCACCGCTTTATCCAATTCGTACGAGAGCATATTTTTGGTAATCTCATCTCTAGTTTCTGACAATCTAGACACTATCCATTTATCCAAAACATTTTCTGATCCTTCGTATTCACCAGAAGAAATTTCACCTTTGTACATTTCATAAAATGAATACACATTCAAAAGTCTGGCAGTAATTTTCTTTGATATTTCATCCACTCCCTTTTCCGAAAAACGCAAATCTTCTCCGTGAACCACAGGTGAAGAAATCATATAGTATCGCATTGCATCCGCACCATATTTATCAAATATATATCCAACGTCTGGATAGTTTTTGAGTCTCTTGCTCATCTTCTTTCCATCTTCAGCTAGAACGAGTCCGTTCACAATCACATTTTTGTATGGAGACCTGCCGAAAAGCCCGACACCCAAGACGAGCAAGGTATAGAACCATCCTCTCGTTTGATCCAAACCTTCTGCAATAAAATCTGCAGGAAAACCAATGTCCTTTTCTGGATCAAAGATATCTTTATTTTCAAAAGGATAATGGTGTTGTGCAAAAGGCATTGCACCAGATTCAAACCAGCAATCAAAGACATCAGGAACTCTTTTCATTTCCTTTCCACAAGAACAGGTAACAGAAATTTCATCAATGTATGGTTTGTGAAAATCTATTTCAAAATCATCATTATGTGAAAATGGTTTGAAGAGCAATTCTCTCCATTCTGCATTTCTGTATTTGAAATTTCCAGACTCGTTCATTGCCGAAGATTTTTTCTTTGTCGCCATATGTTCAACCATATGCAAGCACAAAGCCGGGGCTCCGTGTGTGACAATCAAGATATTTTTGCCTTTGTATTTTTTATCAATTTCAAATATAAAATTTCCAACTCTTCTCTTTATGTCGCCATAGCTCTCACCTTCTTTTACGATACCCGGAATCATTCTGTCTTCTAGTTTTTTGTACTGACTTTCATAATCAGCCCATTTGCCTTTGTTGAATTTACCAGCGCTCATTTCTCGAATTCTTTCATCAAATACAATTTCAGATTCGTTTATGCCGATTTCTTTTGCAACAATTTTTGCTGTTTCTTTTGCACGTTCAAAATCAGAGGATATGATTAAATCAATTCCTTTTTCTTTTAATTCCTTTGCCGAATTTTCTACCTGTTTTTTACCTTCTTCTGTGAGTTGATCTATATTTTTTATATCAGTACTTACATATCCTTTTACATTACCGTCGGCTTGTCCGTGTCGCATTACAAAATATGTGTTGCGCGATGGTGTAGCTTCCCTTAGCTCCCCCATAGAGCCGAAAACTTTTTTCTGATTACATTCCTCACATTCCCAAACTGGAAGTGGGGCTCCCCAATACCTCGCTCTTGAAACAGCCCAATCTCTGGCGCCTTCGAGCCATTTTCCGAATCTGTTTTCTCCCACTTCTCTTGGAACCCAATCTACTCTCGTATTTTCTAAAAGCATTTTCTCTCGCAATTTTGGTACTGCGATAAACCAAGAAGTCGAAGCGTAGTTTAGTAGCGGAGTATCACATCGCCAACAATGCGGATACGAGTGTTTAATATTTTCTTTTGCAAAAAATATATTGTTTTCTTGTAGATATTTTATTACGGCAATATCTGTTGCAAGTCTAACTTTATCATCATCACTTTTTGGTTTTACAAAAAGCCCAGCAAAATGAGTAACCTCTGGTTTCATTTGACCAGATTGAGAGACGTGCTGTATCAATGGTATTCCCTCTTTGTTTGCAAGATTCATATCGTCTTCTCCGAATGCAGGAGCAATATGAACTATTCCTGTTCCGTCTTCGGTTGTTACAAAATCTGCACCGTAAACTTTCCAGGCGTTTTTTCTCTTTCCATCCAAGTCTTCGTTTACATAGTAATCAAAAATTGGTTCATAATCAGCACCAACAAGACCTTTACCTGAAACTGATCTGCTTACTTTATGTTCTTTGCCACTAAATATTTTTTCAACTAGGTTTTTTGCAACAACATATTTTTCTTCCCCCATTTCCACGAGGGAATATTCAATACCGGGATTAACAGCAAGTGCCGCATTTCCAGGCAGAGTCCATGGTGTTGTCGTCCAAGCCAAAAAGAAACTACCATTTAATAGCCCAATTTTCCCAGGATCTTTTATTTTAAATTTTACCGTAACAGAAATATCTTTTACATCTTTGTAACCCTGATTAACTTCAAAGTTAGACAGTGTCGTTCCACATCTTGGACAAAGATGCATAGATTTGTATCCTTTGTAAACAAGATTTTTTTCATACAAATCTTTAAATGCCCACCAGATTGATTCGGTATATTCCGGATCCATAGTCTGATATTTGTTCTCCATATCAATCCATCTTCCTGCCCGAGGAACGATTTTTGACCAATCGACTTCATATCTCAAAACAGAATCTTTGGCAGCTTTGTTGAATTTTTCAACACCGAGCTGTTCGATGTCTTTTTTTGTATTCAAACCAAGCTCCTTTTCAATCAAGTTTTCAATAGGTAATCCGTGGCAATCCCATCCCCACTGCCTACGAACGTGTTTGCCAAGCATACTTTGGAAACGAGGAAAAACGTCTTTGATGGTTCCTGCGAGAATATGGCCATAATGTGGTAGTCCGGTTGCAAAAGGTGGCCCGTCATAAAAAACAAAATCTCCGGCGGAAGCCTTGCGATTCAAAACCTTTTCAAAAATCTTTTTTTCATTCCAAAAAGCAAGGATTTTTTCTTCGTCTTTTGCTATTTGGCTTTTTGAATTTTCCACTGTTTTTTCAGTGCTAGAATCTGCTTTTTTATCGTCCTTTTCAGCTTTTTTATCCATAATCAATATTATTGCGTAACAAGCCTTGCTTGGCAACTAGAAAACAGGAAAATGGCCTTTTATTTATCAAAAACTTCTCTTGAGAATTTTGCCAACTTTTCGCAAAGTTTTGGAAAAAACAAAAAAGTCGTCACGTGTTCAGCAAGCACAAATCTATGAATATTGCTCTTTGGGTGTTTGGACATAAAGAAAGGTACCACGGGATCGAGTACACTAGAAAAAGAAGCAACCGGCATTTTGATAGATTCCATATCAAAATCTTTGTCGATTTTTTCGTAAAAAGTTTTTAATTTATGTGGTGAATTGATAGTGACGAGCAGTTTAACTTTGCTCTTACGAAATCGCGGTGCAATTATAGTAGCGATAATTCCACCCATACTATGCCCTAGCAAAATAACATCTTCTCCATCGTCGAATTTCTTTACCAATTTATTTGCATATCTCTTCATCTTTCCTATTTCCCAAGGAAAATAAAAAATGCTGTACAAAACAAAATCTGTACCCGGAAAATATTCTTTGAAGGCATTTTCAATATTTTTCCAAAAACCAGGAAATCGCCTCACATTATCGAGGACACCAGAAATGGCGACTATTCTCATATTACATTTTTCTAGGAGTTTTTATCCCAAGCAGAGATAGTCCTTTCTTCATTACATTTGCAAACATCTCTGTGGTTGCGATTTTGTATGGAGAATCAGCGTCGTCTATATCTACAATTTTTTCTTTTGCATACCAGCTATTAAATTCACTTGCAAGATCGGTGAGGTACAGAGCAATATGATGTGGTGAATATTCCACTGCTGACCTCTTTGTAATTTCAGGAAAACGAGAAATTAATTTTTCTAGATTATAAATATTTTTTGGTTTATCTTTTATCGAAACCTGCAAACCTTCTTTTTTGGCTTTGTCTAATATTGCAATCGCTCTGGTATATGAATACTGAAGATATGGCCCGGAATTACCTTCGAACGAAATTGATTTTTCAAAATCAAATATAATATCACTTCCGAGAGTGTGTTTTAAAATAGAATATCTAATAGCACCAACGGCAATTTCCAAAATTATTTCTTCTTTTTCGTTTGGAGAAATATCTCTATCTTTCATTTTCTCTCTGACCAGTTCTGAAGCCCTATCTATCAATCCTTCGCCTGTTATCACATTTCCCTTTCGAGAACCCATCTTTCCGGTAGGAAGTCGTAACATTCCGTGTGGAAGATGCTTCATTTTTAATGCTATGTCTTTATCAATCTGTTCTAGGGCTTTGAATACCACTTCAAAATATCCTTTTTGTTCTACTGCTGTTACAATTATATTTTCATCGAATTTATAGGTCTCGTATTTTTTAATTGTATTTCCAATGTCTTTTGCTTCATATGTTGGTAGACCTTCGGAATTAATAAAGACCCTCGTGTGTAATCCGAATTTTTCTCCAGGGAAAACAATCGCCCCTTCACTTTTTTCAAAAACTCCTTTTTTAAGAAATTCTTTTACAATAGACAAGCCTAAATCCGACACATCCCCCTCAAAGAAATAATAATCAAAATGTGTATCTAGTTTTTCATAAACCTCTTCAAAATGTTCAAGGCTGACTTTCCTACCCCATTTATATAGTTCGTTTATTTCCTGATCATCTTTGTTGTATATATGCTTGTTTATTGAAACAATCTCTACTTTTGCTTTTTCGTCTTCTTCATAAGCAACAGAACCCTTTGCATATACTGACCCAAGAAAAGCTGTCTTTTCTGAAATAGATGATTTTTCATCTGGCATTTTATCCGCATCTTTTTTCATACCCCAAATTGCTTTTGCAATATGCAAACCAACATCTCCCTGGTATGTCGAGTTTTTTACTTCCGCACCAGAATTTTTTAGAATTCGAGAAACAGATTCACCAACAGTATTACTCATCAAGTGTCCAATATGTAATTCTTTGAAAATATTAGTATTGGTATATTCAATCATTATCTTTTTACCTTTAAAAAGATTAATGGAGCCAAAATCACCTTTTATTGCTTCTTCTCCAATTTCATCAAAGAATTTTCTCGAAAGAGATATATTTATGAAGCCCGGGCCGGCTACAGAAATTTTTTCTAGAAATGGATATTCTTTTGTATCAATATTTTTTATTATTTCTTCCGCAAGCTCCCTTGGTGCCTTTCCAATTTTCTTTGCAAATGCCATAGCCACATTAGTCGAAAAATCACCAAAAGATATTTCAGTTGGATGCTCTAATTCAATGTCGCCAGTTACGACTTCGATTCCTATTTTGTTTGAAGCCTCTGCAATCAGTTTCTTTATATCTGTCTCTATGTTCATATCATAATAGTATGGCACAGAGGCGACAAATACAAGGCTAATATTTTTTAATATTTTCCAGTGCTTCCAAATTTTCCTTCTCCCCTACTTGTAGAAGAAAGCTCGTTTGTCGCTTCAATTTCTACAATCGAAACTGGAATTATCACGAGCTGTGCAATTTTTTGACCCTTTTTTATTTCAAAAGGTTCTTTGCTTAAATTCACAAGACAAACATTGTATTCACCACGGTAGCCAGCATCGAACACTCCACCGAGAGTCTTTACGCCCGCCAATCCTAGACTACTCTTGTCCATAACAAAAGCACCAAAACCTTCGGAAAATTCCAGTGCGAAGCCACACATAAACAGCCTCTTTTCTCCTGGCATTAAAACATAGTCTTCAAGAGATCTCATATCCAGACCAACATCCCCGGGGTGAGCATAGCTTGGTAGAATTGCCTCACTATTTAACTTCTTTAATTTTATTTTCATCTATTTTTTACCTCGCAAAGCTTTATCGATTCTTTCGGCAATTTTTACCATATCTTTTTCTTTTTTTCCTCTTGTCGTTTCTGATGCAGTTCCAATTCTAATACCAGAAGGATCAAATGGTGATCTCGTTTCTCCTGGGATTGTATTTTTATTCACGATTATTCCAGCCTTTTCTAATTTTTTTTCTGCATCTGTACCTGTAACACCCTGACCGTTCATCCAAGTATCAACCAAAATCAAATGCGAATCCGTACCACCAGAAATTACTCGCCATCCTCTTTTAATTAATTCCTTCGCAAGAACATCGGCATTTTTTACAACTTGTTTTGCGTATTTTTTAAATGCTGGTTCTGAAGCCTCTTTCAATGCCACCGCTACAGCAGCGATTTGGTTCATATGAGGACCTCCTTGCATACCAGGAAATATTGCTTTATCAATTTTTGTCCCGAGATCTCTTTCGTCTTTCTTTGCAAAAATCATTGCGCTTCGAGGGCCACGAAGGGTCTTGTGTACTGTCGTCGTTACAACGTCAGCATATTTAAATGGGCTCTCATATACTCTACCTGCTACGAGACCTGCAAAGTGACTCATATCTACCATAAGGATAGCACCACAGCTATCGGCAATATCTCTGAATTTTTTGAAATCGACTTTCCTTGGATATGCGGTAAAACCAGCAACGATAAGTTTTGGTTTTTCTTTTATCGCAAGTTCTTTGACCGCATTGTAATCAATAACTTCTGTTTTTGGATCAACACCATAAGGTACCTGCTCCCACATCATTCCCGTAATAGAGACCTTGTGTCCGTGGGTAAGATGTCCGCCATTGGTTAGGCTCATACCCATAATTTTTTCTCCCTTTGGAACTAGTCCTAAATAGACAGCAACGTTGGCTGGCGAACCTGACAGAGGCTGGAGATTAACATGCCAATTTTTAGAAGAAAGTCCAAAAGCCTTTAAGGCTCTTTTTTGTGCCAAGACTTCTACTTTGTCTGTAAAAGTCTGACCGCCATAATACCTCTTTCCAGGATATCCTTCGGAATATTTATTTGTTAGAACAGAACCCAATGCAGATAGTACATCTTTTGATACAAAATTCTCTGAAGCAATCAGATTCACAACGCTCTTTTGTCTTTTTTCTTCTGCCTTGATTAATTTCTCTATTTCTTTGTCTTTCATAGTAAAACAGCGATTAAATTGTAATGATATTCCCACTTTTAATTTGATTACAACATGGAATTTTTGTTATCACTTTATTATACGCCAAGCCTCAATATGCAACATATTGACGTGTAGACTATTTTAATTCCCCCTCTCTTTTTTCTTTGAATTGAGGTAACTTCAGAGTAAAATGTAGTGATGATAAACTACAAACCATACAGCGAAAGAACACCTGATTTTCAATATAAAAACCTCCTAAAAGACATCAGGGAAAACGGCAAAGACAAAGTCCCAATACATGCAAGGTTGGACGAAAACAAAAAAACTGGTCATCAAAATTCAAGAGAAGTAACAGGCAGAATGCTCTCTTTTGATATGAGCAATGGTTTCCCTGTCCTAACAGAGAGAAATCTAAAAAATCCTTTCAAAGGCGCGCTTGGAGAAGTGATTGGTTTTTTAAACGGAGCAGAAACACTAGAAGAGTTAGAGACTTTTGGTATGCCGAAAATTTGGTGGGAGAACTGGGTTACAAAAGAAAAATGCGAAAAATTCGGTCTAGAGGAGCATCATCTAGGAGACGGTTCTTATGGAGCCTCACTTGGAAAATTCCAAACAGCAACCGGTTTCTTCAATCAAGTAGAAGCGGTAATGAATCAAATGAAAAAAATGCCATTTTTACGCACACATGTAATGACAACATGGCACCCAGCACTTTCTATGGGAGATGAATCACAAGGATTCAAACGAAAAGTCGTAGTGGCACCATGTCACGGAAACTTTTTACATTTTACTTTGTTTGACCATACAAAAGAATTAGAGCTCACCCACACTCAAAGATCAGCGGATGTTCCAGTTGGTTTACAATTCAATTTGATTGAATGGGCATCACTAGGGCTTATGGCTTCACATATACTTGGATACACTTTTACAAGATACACTCATTTTCTATCAAACCCACACTATTATGATGTTCAAAATGAAGCTATCGACACATTACTATCACGCGAACCAAGACCCTTCCCCACTGTTCGAATCGAAACGAATAGAAAAATAGAAAAATTATCAGATTTTAGACCTGAGGATTTTGTATTAGAAGATTACAATCCACATCCTTGGGTTACTATACCAACACCAATTTAAAAATATGACGACAGATCAAAAAAGCGGACTCTCTATTGCAAACGCAAGAAAAGACGAACAAATACAGGTAATGCAAAAAATCATTAACGATGGAGTGTGTCCTTTTTGTAGAGAAAATATAGAAAAATATCACAGCAAGCCAATATTGTTTGAAACAAAATCTTGGATTGTGACTGAAAACGCATGGCCATATGAAAATACCCAAAAACATATTCTGCTCATATCACAAAGACATATAAAAACCGTCGACGAACTTACGGATGAAGAATGGCTTGATGTAAAAGAAATTCAAAAAAATATTAAACAAAATTTTAATCTAAAAAGTGCGTCAATACTAGGAAGATTAGGCGACCCTACTCTATCAGGGGCTACGGTCTCCCATCTTCATTTACATATTATATCTGCAAAGAATTCTGCAGATAAAGTAATGGC
Organism: uncultured Candidatus Saccharibacteria bacterium; assembly: GCA_965230995.1. Lineage (GTDB taxonomy): Bacteria > Patescibacteriota > Minisyncoccia > Phycocordibacterales. Next base: position 273,815 of record OZ246398.1, on the reverse strand, counting down.
GAGAGTTGGATAATTATTTTTTAACCAAAATTATCTCTACACCTACATTCTTTAGCACATCTTCAGCATCAGCAAGAGAATAACCGTCTTTGTAAAAAACTCGTTTGATTCCAGCATCAGCAACTAGTTTTGCACATGTTGGGCATGGAAAGGTCGTAACATATAAATCAGCCCCTGAAATCTTTATCCCATCTTTTGCACATTTTGCTATTAAGGAGGCTTCGGCATGAATAGAATTAGAAAGCTCATGATGCTCTCCTGCATTAAAGTCAGCTCTTAAATCTCCATAAACCTCAATATTATATTGAGTTGGCACATGTCTATTGTATGAACTTGCAATAACCCTACCATCTAAAACCGCTAGTGCCCCAATCTGTCTCCACCAATTTGCGCTCTTTTCCGATAAAATTTCTGCTTTTCCGATAAAATCTTTATGAATGGCTTCTTCTGTGATTACTCTATCTGGAACAATCTGCATTTCGGTAGTGCTTACTGGTTTATTCCATCTCAAAAAAATATTTTCAAAAGAAACCCTTTTTTCTGGTAAGAATTTATCTGCAAACCAACGAGAAACATCTTCATCTGGCATAATAATATTCTCATATTCAAGCAGTTCTGAAATATTTTTTTCTTCCAAAACAAAAACTTTTTTAACCAGGTTGGATTTTTCTATTAGTTGTGCAATTTTTTGTTGATCAATTCTTCTTAGATCCCTGTGCAAATGGATATTGTGATCCCATTTTTCTAGAATCGATTCACCAATTATATACAAAACATCCACGTCTTTTTCAAAAAACTTTAGATAGTTCGAATGTATTACAGGCACTAGAGCAACAATCGCTTTTTTCATATCAACTATTTTTTATCTTATCTAAAAAGTCCAACGTTAATTTGTTTATTTCCTTTGCAAGTTTTTCTGCTCCTTCTATTGTCAAATTTCTAATTCTTGCTGTTGTAGAAGATGTTGCCTGAGGTTCAAGACACACTATTTTATCTGCAAAATTATCAAAGTGACCTTTTTCCAAAGGAATATCTTTTGTGCTTTTTGACATCACAAATACGTCAGGATGAACAAATCTAACTAAATCTTCCATATCGTTTTCATTATCTCTAACGAAAAGAAGATCGACCGATCTAAGATGCGATAACATTCGCAATCGCTCTGATTCTGGGACAATGGGCCTATTCTCCCCTTTTCTAATTTTTGTTAACCTGTCAGAATCAACGCCAACAATCAGAACATCGCCATGTCTCTTTGCTGCTTCAAGATACATTGCATGACCCTCGTGTATGAGATCCCACACACCTTGAGTCAAAACAATCCTTTTCCCCTTTTCTCTTAATTTCTTTAACACAACAGCCAGATCATCATAGGTGTCTATCTTTCTTTTCTCCAAATTTGATTCCCGATGAAAAAAATCTTCTTCAAGTAGTTCTACATCTGGCATTTTATTTTTATATTATTTGTATAACCCTATTATATATCTTTTTTCTTAAGCTTTCATCATTCTTTACAAAAGCTTATACTTATAATATAATATTATTTGAGATGTGATCTTTGGCGAAACCCTCAACGGAGAAAATGCGGTGAAAAACTGGATTTGTTGGCTCGAAAACTGCTGGGGCTACCACTACTACGAAATCATGAGGCGGGCTATCGAACAAGATGTTTGCCCGTTTTGCAAAATCAAGGAACCGAACAGAGCAGTCCTCGTGGGGATGTTCTGGACTGTGATTGAGAACGCAATCTACAAGGAAAACCCCTCCCAACATCAACCCTTCGTGCTAGTCCTCAAGAGGCACCCGAAGGATGTCGCTGGTTTTGTTTTCAAGCCCGAAGAAGGCGCGGAGCTCTTTTCCTTCTTCAACACTCTCTGCGGGATGTACAACATCCGAGGGGGAGGTCTGGCTCTCCGGTTCGGTGACAGGCCGGATCTCTCGGGGGCAACCCTGAAGCATCCGCACGCACACCTCATCCGGCCGACAGGCAAAGGAAGTGTCCTGCAGGTCTTCGGGAAGCCCGAAGAGGTACGCGAGGCGCAGATTGCCCGGATGGAGGTTTACGCGCGCGTCTACGCAGAACGGGGGCTTCAGACCGAAAGGGATCACCTCCTTTTCAATGCAAATACCGAAGAGGAACTCGTCCGGGCGTATCACATGAATGAGTGATGCCCAGGCGGTCTGATTGCAATACGTGCCTACCGCCCCGTGGCGGTGGGCACGTTCTTTTTTATGTTAATATTTATAAATGAACCAAAAAATCCACATTATTGTTGCGGTTGGCAAAGGCAACCGTGTAATCGGAAACAAAGGGAAAATACCTTGGCATATACCTGCTGATTTTAAACGATTCAAAGAGATTACATCTGGACACCCTATCATTATGGGTAAAAGGACTTTTGAATCCATCGGCAAACCTCTGTCAGACAGAACAAATATTGTTTTATCAAGGGAAGCAGAAGAAATTGCTGGTTGTGTCACCTGCCCAAACATAGAAAATGCTTTGGAGATTGCAAAAAAATCACCTGGTGGTGAGGATGTGTTTATTATTGGTGGAGCAAAGGTCTATGAGCAGTTTATGAACCTTGCTGACATTTTGCATCTAACAATAGTCCACGGAAATTTTGAAGGAGATACTTTCTTTCCAGACTACAAAGATTTCAAAATAGAAAAATTTAAAGAAGAACATCTAGAAAATTCTCCTGCTTATACTTTTATAGACCTCACAAAGAATTAATTACAAGGAAAATACTTAGTGTCTATAACTTCCTTTTCTTTATTATAATAAATAACCAATACACTACTTTCTTGTATTATTGTTCTCTCTGGTAATGAACCATCATCTTGTTTTTTCTCTGTGATCGGCAACGTAAAGCCAGCTCTTGCATATTGATATACTCGATAGTCACCATTTTTATCTGGACTACTTTCAACGAAACACAATCCTACACCTCTTTCATCTTCACGTTTGTCAACATAATATGTAGGTTCACCTGCAATGCCTTTTAATAAAGAAATGATTTCTTGTTTAGTTAATATCTTCTCTACATTTGCTTTATTTGGAATAGTTTCTGTATTCATATTTATTATGATAACACAAAAACCGCCTAGGCGGTTTTTGTGTTTTTGTATTATTTAACTTCTACCCCCATTGATCTTGCTGTTCCTTCGATTATTTTTGAAGCAGCTTCGATGTCGTGAGCGTTTAGGTCTGGAAGTTTTTTCTCTGCAATTTCTCTTACCTGAGCTTTTGTTATCTTTCCTGCTCTAGATAGTGCATTCTTGCTAGATCCTTTTTCAATACCAGCTGCTTTCATAATAAGATTTGCTGCTGGTGGTGTCTTAAGAACAAAAGTATATGTTCTGTCTTCGTAAACTGATATTTCAACAGGAACGATATCGCCCATCATTTTTGCAGTAGCTGCATTGAATTTTTGAACGAAATCTCCGATGTTAATACCGGCTTGTCCCAAAGCAGGTCCAACTGGTGGAGCTGGATTGGCTTTTCCTGCTGGAATCTGTAATTTTAGCTTTTTTAATATTTTCTTTGCCATAAATTTATTTTGTAGTGCTTATAATATGTATTTTCCGAAAAAAGTCTAGCTCTGCCCCTTTAATTCCTAAATCTTCTTTATTTGCAAGAAATCTAGTTCAACCGGTGTTTCTCTACCAAACATAGAAACCAAGACTTTAACCTTTCCTCTGCTTTGGTCAATTTCGCTTACCCTACCCTCTAGATCTTTGAAAGGACCGTCTGCGATCTTTACTATGTCTTCGATTGCAAGGTCAATATTATGGGTTGGAGTCTCTGCATTCATTCGAGCAAATAGTTCGTCTGCTTCTTTTTTACCTAGGGGAACCGGGGTAACACCAGAACCGACGAAACCTGTGACTCTCGGTGTGTTTCTCACGACATACCAAGAATCGTCAGTAACCACCATATCAACAAGAATATATCCTGGGTATATTTTTTCTAATTCTTCTACCCTCTTTCCTGCTTTTACTTTGATTTTCTTTTCAGTAGGAACAAGTACATTAAAAATTTTGTCCTGCATACCGAGAGATTCGATACGTTGCTTTAGATTGTTCATCACAGCGTTTTCGTATCCTGCGTATGTGTGGATCACATACCAATTTCTCCCTTCTTGTATTTTTTGTTTTGACATAAATTAAAGAAGATTAAAGAACTAATTAAAGAGTAATTCTAAGTATCTGTGTAAAGATATAATCAAAGATTCCAAGATAGACTGCAACTGCTATTGATATGATTACCGTTACAACAGTAAAACCCATAGCCTGCTTTCTTGATGGCCAGCTTACGTGTCTAAGCTCTGCTTTTGTGTCCTTTATATAATCAATTATTTTCATATTTTTGTATTAAAAAACGCCCCGCTGGCGTTAATCTATTACATATATAATACACCCGACAAAACCAGACGTCAAGGGGTATAAAATGTTGCAAAATTATCCGGTTCACCTTCCCATGTTATATAGCTGTTTGATTTCTGAAATAGAAAGAGCGCGGTTGTAAACACGGACATCATCAAGAGAGCCATCAAAATAGCCTCCTGGTGCGCCCCCTTCGTTACTGTTATACCCAATACCAAATGTTCCATCAGAGCTTGCATTGATGGTGGCACTACCAGTTTGAGTACCCTGGTTTACTGCTCCATCAACATAAATTGTGATTGTTCCACCGTCCCTTACACCCACCACATGATGCCACTGTCCATCATTTATGGTACCTGAAGATTTTCTATATACTTCTTCCTGTGTAGAATTCCATGTATATAATTCAACCTTTCCAGTATCGGCACCACCCCCTCTTGAAAATGACATGAATATCTGACCACCACCCCCACTTGAATTATATCTTAGAAATAACATGCTATATGCCGTACTTGTAGTTTTTGCCCAAGCAGAGAAAGTAAATGGGCCTGTGCCAAAATCAAAAGTGTTGCTATTCGGAACTGTGACATAGTCGTCTGTTCCATCAAAAGAAAGCCCTTGACCTATTTTACCTGCAACGGGTTGCGGACCATTTGTAAGTGTTCCAGTATTATTGTTACCAGAACGGTCATATACAATGGTTGAGGCGGCGCCACCTCCACCACCAGCAGTTACAGTCGGTGTACCCATTTCGCAAAATCCTTCCCAAGCGGCACCAATCGGATCATTCACATCTTGCCATTGAATATATGCCGAACATGGATGATTCTCAGTAATTGAATCCTGCAACGCCCAGAACATCATCTGACTATCAAATAATAGATAATATCCACCGCCGCTTTTTTCATAAACAGGTTGACCGCCTTGTGTTTGTCCATTGTTTGTGTAATCGCCATTGTAATTAGTATTGTCTGCACCAGACACAACATAGTCTACCCCGCCTCCCGCTGTGATTGACATATCCTTGCCATCAAAAGACCATAGACCTACAAGGCCATTTGTGAGTTTATTGTTTTGCGAAGAATTTACTTTGGTTACCTTGTTTGAATAGGTTGGGTTTGTATATAGACTGGTAATTTCTGAAGTAGTCAATGCACGATCATAGATTCGTATATCATCAAGCTGGCCCTGGTGATAATCAAAGTCTGCCAGAATAAAGACACCTATTTGCATTGGATATGTATTTGTAACTGTATCTGCCGAGCTATAACCACCGACAGCACTACTGTCTGTAGTATATCCAGACTCAACACCATTTATAAATATATCAATGGTGTTTGCTGACCTATTAAATTTAACGACAAAATGTCTCCATGTATTATCGTTGATTGTGGAACTTGTAACTGAATATAAGTACTTTCCCCAGTTATTAGAAATGAGGCCGGCAAAAAGCTTATTGGTACCATTCTGTTCAATGATAAATCCTTTATCATTATCTGGTGACTGATCAGTGTCCCAATCGCCAACTTTAACAAAGATGGGTCTTTCCCCTGTTCCACTTGATTTGTGCCAAAAGGCAATAGAAAAATCAGAAGTACCAAAATCTAAACTATTACTATCTGGCACCGTTACATAATCGTTTGTTCCGTCAAAATCAAGTGCTGTACCCACCGCTCCGCTTACCCAGTCTGCACTAGTGTCCATATTAGTCAGAGTTCCTGTATTACCATTACCAGAATAGTCTCTTGCTTGTGAGCCCGATCCATCTTCAAAAGACCAATATCCAACAAGACGACTGTTTGGTACACCGGATTTTACTTTTGTGATTTTGTTTGAACGATTGTAGAGATTTGAGATTTCGGTGGTAGAGAGAGCGCGTGAGTAGATACGAATGTCATCTAGAGTTCCATTTGTATACCCACTATCGTCAGGGGAATCATATCCATTATAACCAATACCTAAGGCGCCAGTGGACGTAACATCCAAAGCAGTACTTCCGGTTTGTGTGCCATTACTTAAAACACCATCAATATATATATTTAATGTTGTGCCGGTTCTTACAAAAGACAAGTGATGCCACAACCCGTCGTTAACCGCTATCGATGATGGCCTATAAACTTCTGATCCAGATTTATATGTATAAAAAGTAACTTTTCCACCAGACCCTCCATAACCGGCAAAGTTTATTAGAATAGCAAATTGACCCTCACCGTTAATATATTTATTCAACAAAAATGAACTTGCAGATGTTGTTGTCTTTAACCACATAGAAACATTAAAATCACCTGTTCCCAAAGCAAGTGAAGAACTGTTTGGCACAGTTACATAATCATTGCTTCCATCAAAACTCACCGCCTTGCCGACTTTACCAGCAATCCATGCTGGACCATTTGTAAGTGTGCCTGTATTACCATTACCAGAAAAATCGGTTGCCTTGGTGCCTGTGGCGTCTTCAAAAGACCAGTACCCCACTAGACCGAGATTGTTTGGAGGTAAAGTAATTTGTCCAGCTTTTGTAATTGAAGGTAGAAGTGTAATGGCAAATAGAAAAATTAAACAGAAATATATAACCGGCACAATTCGCTTCGCGAATTGTGCGAGATTCTTTATTTTAATATTTTGTTTATTGTTATGATTCAACATTTTTATCTCCCCATATTATACAGCATTTGTATTTCACTTGTGGAAAGCGCGCGGTTGTAAATACGGACGTCGTCGAGCTTCCCACCAAAGTTATATGCATTTGAGGTGACTTCATAATTTCCAAGGTACGTTCCTGATGTTGAACTGTACATTGTTGAATCAACTGCAGTTCCATCGTCTCCAACAGCTACTCCATTAACGTAAAATGTGACTTCTGTACCAGATTTAACCACAACAACGTGTTGCCAAGTTTGTTGTACTATTGCCCCACCATCACTGTATGTCACCTTGGCACTAGTGCCATTATTTGATGTTACGAGATACATTTTGCCGTTACTTCCTGTGTCATATACAAAAGCGTAAGTTCTCTGGTCTTCTCCTGTTGCTGTCCATTTGCCCATTACTTGGTTGTATCTACTAATATCATTAACATATGACCAAAGTGAAATTGTCCAATCACTTGCACCAGGTTCCAGAGAGGCGCTATCTGAAATGGCGACGATATCATTCGTTCCATCAAACTGCAGTGCTTGCCCTACTTTTCCAATTGCAACTGTTGGGCCGTTGGTGAGCGTTCCGTTGTTACCGTTACCGCTTCTGTCATACGCTGTAGTTCCAGAAATATCTGGACCATCAAAGGACCAGAGACCTACCAGACCGTTTGTTAGTTTAGAGTTTTGTGTTGCTTGAAGTTTGGCTTCACCTGCTTTGTAGAGCTGATTGATTTCTGATGTGGTGAGTGCGCGGTTGTAGATTCTAAATTCATCAATTGAACCAACATAAGTATTTAATGTTTCTACGGCACCACATGCATTACTTGGCCTATACCCACCTATTACAAAACCACAATCTGGCGTGGTTGTTGTTTTAGTTGATGTCCCTTGTGCATCAAGAATACCATCTACGTATATTTGAACAGTATTAACATTTGTTGTTCCGTCCCAGGCAACCACAACATGTCTCCAGTTGCCATTATTAACTGCTGTATTTGAGGTTAATGTATAGCAAGATCCGGAAGAACAAATCTGAAAATTAAATTTACCACTAGCATCAATATAGGACTGTATGCCCTCAGTTTGTGATATGTCTGCAAATAAATATTTTGTTTCAGCAAGTGTGTTTTTTACCCAAAAAGAATACGCGATTGGTATATTGTGACTATTTTTAAAAGAAAAATCTACTACAGCAACATTACCGCTTAAAACCAATGCCTGACCTACCTTTCCAATCGCAACTGTTGGGCCATTAGTTAGTGTACCAGTATTGTTGTTACCTGATCTGTCATATGCTGATGTTCCTGATATATCAGAACCATCAAAAGACCAGTAGCCTACTAGACCATTTGGAACTAGATTCTTTTGTGATGATTGTATTGTGCGGTTTTTGCTTGAACGATTGTAGAGGTTTGAGATTTCGGTGGCAGAGAGTGCGCGGGAGTAGATGCGGACGTCATCGATATATCCTTTAAAAAAATTATCGTCTGTATTGTTGTACCTAGTAGCACCGATCCTTGCATTAGTAATACTAGTTAAGTCATCCAGCCACGCAGTAACAGTATTATCACCAACGTAATAAGTTGGAGATACTGCCACACCATTTATGTAGACTGCATTTCCACTTGACCCGCCAACAACTGTAACATTAAACCATTGACTGTAACTGATTGGGGTATTAAACCCAAACAAGGTTGTAGAATTATCAGCAAGGGAAAAGTATACCTTGTTATTATAATAGTAAAATTGAATATAGTTTTGTGTCGATGCCCCATTTGATATAGAAACTATTTGTCCTGCGTTGACTAGGACTGTTTCAGTGACATAGACCCATGTACTAATAGTTCCATTTGAATTATTAAGACTAGAGGCATTTGCTATTTCAACAAAATCATTTGATCCGTCAAAACTCACTGCCTTGCCGATTTTACCTGTTGTCCATGTAGGGCCGTTTGTGAGTGTTCCTGCATTGCCATTACCAGAAAAATCTGTTGCGACAGTACCCGTAGCGTCCTCAAAGGACCAATACCCCACTAGACCGAGATTGTTTGGAGGTAGTGTAACTTGACCAGCAGAAGCAAAATACGGAAATGTAAGAAAAAATAAAATAAAAACAGCAAAAAATTCCATCGGAAAAACGAAGGATTTTATTTTGTTTTTTAAAATTCTTTCTTCGTGCATAAATATAGCTATTGTATTAATAATAACATTTATTTGGAGATATTTTTATTAGATTGTGGATTAGAAAAGCGGGTTGCCGTTAGGCAACCCGCTTTTCTTGTTTGTTTTTTTATTTTATCTCGTAAGTGATATTTACATTAGATATTATTTTGTTTTCTCCTGGAGAAAGTGTTGGCGCTACCGCCTCTGCACTTCCCATTCCCTTTACCATAGCTGAATCGTAAGCGTAGTATGGTTGTGGGTAATTATTGTTGTCTTCATAGAAACTTATAATTCCAACCAATTTTATACCTAATTCCTTTGAAAGAGATTCGGCTTTTGCTTTTGCTTCTGCTATCGCTTCTTCTCTTGCTTGCTTTTGCAATGCTTCTTTATCATCTATATCAAACATTATGCTACTTATGTCTGTGGCTCCAACTGAACCCATTTTTCCTAGAACCTCTCCACTCTTGCTTGCGTCTCGAACTTTAACCTGTGTTGTTTGGGTCACCTCATATCCAACAAAATTTCTCTTTGGTGCAACATAGGCTGTGCCACCAGTATATTCATATCTTGGATTTACATTATAGCTGACTGTTTTTATGTCTTTATTCTCTATTCCTGATTTATCAAGTGCTTCTTTTGCTTTTGAAATAATATCCTGAACCATTTTTTGTGCTTCATCTACAGTCTTAGCTTCTTTTGTTACTGAAAAAGTAAATGTGGCGACATCTGGAACTGCCATGACTTCAGATTTTCCTGAAAAGGTCATAGTTTTTGATGGATACTGTCCGTTGTCTATATTCTTATATGTAAGTATAGTTCCAACGGTTTGTGCAACAAGGAATATTCCTAATACAGCAAGCACGACGATTGCTGTTGTTTTTAATGAACTTCTTCCCTGCATTTCTTCAAATGGTGTATTCATATTTTTTATATTAATTTTATTGATACATTTATTAAGACGCGAGAAAAGGAAAAATATTACAATTAATTATTTGCTTCTCTGTACACATCTAGCAAGTTTTCAAACAAACAAGCCACTGTGAGCTGGCCTACCCCACCAGGAACAGGGCTTAGGGCTTCTACTATTTCTGAAACTTCTTTCGAATCAACATCTCCAGTGTATTTTTTGTTGGCAATTTCTAATTCCCCCTTTTCAGACATCACACTGTGTATTCCGACATCAATTACAATCTGTCCGTCCTTCACGTGTTCTTTTTTAATCAAATGTTTTACCCCTGTTGCGACGACAATTATATCTGCTGTTTTTGTTATCGAAGGCAAATCTTTTGTTTGGCTGTGGCAAATTGTCACTGTTGCGTTTCTATTCAAAAAAGACATTGCAATAGGTTTTCCTGCTAACATTGATCTGCCGACAACAACCACGTTTTTCCCAGAGGCTTCGATATCGTAATAATCTACCAAAGTCATCACGGCTCTTGCAGTTGCAGGTAATATCCCCCTTTTATTTTGATACAAAAGAGCCAAATTTTTGAAAGTCAAACCATCAACATCTTTACCTACATCAATAGAATTGATTATTCTCTTTTCATCCAAATATTCTGGAATTGGCAACTGAACAATAATTCCCGTTACAGAATTATCAGAATTTAATTTTTCTATCAAAGATATTACTTCGTCCTCGGAAGTTCTCTCTGAAAATTTGTGTATGGATACATCCACACCGATTTCCTCGCCGAATTTATTTTTTTGTTCTATATATGCAGTAGAATCTTCTCTATTACCGATTTGGATTATTGACAGAGATAATTTTTCATCAAAACCCTGAATCCTCTCCTTTAGAGCTTCGCCTATTTCTTTTTTAATTATTTTTCCAGAAAGAGATTTCATCATTCTATTCTACCACAAACTCGGCAGTCTTTTCGAAATATTTCTCAATACCAAAAGTTAGGGTGTGTGTTCCAAAAGACAAATTCATATTTTGAATTGGAATTTCAATAGTCCATTCAAAATTTTCGCCCGGTGCAACTACAGCTTCACCATACGCATCAGAACAAGATCTTCCTTCCCTAGAATCGAATGAGTCAACAACATAATACGAAACACAACCTTTGTTTGATATGATTGTTTGTTTTTCTGATGTTATGTTTGTAGCAATAACTTTTAGAACAATAGGTTTTAATCTGTCATATCCTCCCAAAAGACCTTCTGTTTTGTAATCAAAAATTATTTCTGGAGTGGGTTCTGGCAATACCATAGCAGTAGCAGGCGCAAAAGATTCTGGTACAGGAGCAGTTGCGCTCTGCATTTTTGGAGCGCTTCTGAATACGTCTTCTCCCCCCGCACCCATACCAGACGCACTTCCTCTACCACCTTCTTGGCCTGTAGATATATTCATAGACACAGGAGAATTTCCATCGCTTTCCATAACAACCTTTTCCATAGCAGTTTTCAAATCTCTGCTATCCTTTCCAATTTTTATTCCAAAACTTCCAACAAAAATCAAAACCAAAGCAAGAGGAATATACGCATATTTAAAGACAAATGACATCGAGAAAAAGTTGTTTTTCTCAAAAACCAAACGCGAATTTAAAATAGACATTTTAATATCCTGTTTTTTCTTCGGGTCAAGCTTTATTCTATCCCCTACCTGAAACATATTCGCAATGTCTTTTTCATTTTCCATATTATTTTTTGATCTTTTCTATTGCCCTATGAATTACTACACTGGTTGCATTTGGTGATTTGCCGATTATTTTTGCAATCTCTTTTACTTCTAGTCCGTCCATAAAACGCATTATGATTATTTCTTTTTCATCAGAAGAAAGGTTTTCTATCCTTTTCATCACGAGACTGATTTCGGCATTTATTTCTATATTTTCACTATCTTCGGGATTTGATGCTTCGAAGCCATCCTCCATTTTAGAATCGAGAGAATCGGATTTTTTCTTTCGGTAATAGTCGATTATTGCATTACGTGCTATATGATAAAGCCAGCTTTTTGGATCGTTTATAACAGTCCCCTTTTCAATTTCTCTCCAAAATCTGAGAAAAATTTCTGAAACGAGGTCTTCGGCTGTTTCTTTATTGTTTACTCTGAAAAAACAGTGCCGGTATATTGGATCCGCCATTTCATCATATACTTTTTCAAAAAAATCTTTTTTTCCAATATCTCCCATATATATAGACGTTTGTATTTTGGCTTTATTACATCGAAAGTGGCTCTATTTTTTCTGTGCAAGCCGAGCATCTAGATGCCTTTACCGATACCGAAGTAAAGCAAAACGGACAGGCTCTGGTTGTGGGTGTTGCTTCTGGTTCTTTTTCGTTTTTGTCTTTAAGTTTATTTATGAATTTTACTACAATAAATATTGCAAATGCGGTGATTACAAAAGCAATTAACGCGTTTATAAATAGCCCATAAGCAATTACCGGAACCCCAGCTTCTCTTGCCTTTGCTAGTGATTCAAATTTTGAACTAGATAAAGTGAGATACAGTTCCGAAAAGTCTACTCTACCAAGGATAAACCCAAGCGGAGGCATAATAATATCGCTCACAAGCGAATTAACTATTTTGTTAAAAGCCGCTCCGACTATGACACCGACTGCCAAATCAATAACACTTCCGCGTAAAGCAAATTTTTTGAATTCTCCAGTAATATCTTTAGCAAAAGAAAAACTCTTTTTCATACGAAAATTATATCACAAAGATATAGATTATTTTGAATAGCGAGCGCAAATTCCAGCGGGCAGATGTCTATCCCCTCCTCGCTCTTCGATTAACAATTCTCCGTATTCAATATTTCCTCCGTATTCTTTTTCTAGCCAATCAATATTTTGTTTGTAAACAGCAGGTGAAAAACCAGAAGCGTATCCGTTTAGGATATAAAATAGTGGTTCATTAGATAAAATTTTTGAAGTTAATTGAATTAAAGGTAGCAAATCATCCTCTATTTTCCATAATTCATTTTTTGCTCCGTGTCCAAAAGACGGTGGATCCATAATGATGGCATCATATTTTGAACCACGTCTAATTTCCCGTTCGACAAACTTTCTTGCATCTTCTGGAATCCAACGAACAGGCATACCCGACACGCCTGATAATTCTGCATTTCTATTTGCAGATGTCAGTGCAACTTTCGAAGCGTCAATGTGAGTTACAGAAGCACCAGCGAGAAGAGCGCTGATTGTAGCCCCTCCTGTATAACCAAAGAGATTCAAGACTTTGATTGGTCTTCCTGCATTTTTTATCACATCTCTCATCCATAACCAATTCGGCATTTGTTCTGGAAAAACTCCGACGTGTTTAAAAGTAGACAGAGAAAGTTCAAATGTGATGTCTGCAATTTTTGCTGTCCATTTTTCTGGAACTTTTTTATTTTTCCAACTTCCTCCTGTTTTAGAAGACAAAAAATGTCCGTGGTTTTCATTCCAGATATCTTCGCCGAGTTTCTTTTGCCACAAAGCTTGCGGATCAGGTCTCCTCAAAATATATTCTCCAAAGCGTTCGAGCTTTTCGCCTTCTCCTGAATCAATGAGTTCATACCCAGAATCTGCTTTTGCGATAAAATCAGCCTTTTTTGACATAACGCTATACTACATTATATTTTGTGGTATCACAATAAAAAAAGGCACGGACGCCTACGACGTCCGTGCCTTTTTTATTTAAACTTATCTTTTAAATATGTGGAAAATCAATTCAAGAATATCTCTTGATGACTCAATAATTGTTGCAACACTATTGATTTTTTGATTTTCTACAGCTGTGGTTTTTTCTCTTACCCACATCATACATCGAAGCCGGCTGACATTTACTACTTCTTGTTCGAAACGAAACCGATCTAAATTACTTCCATAGTTTGTTCCATCTGCACCCATAATATCAATATAAGTGAACTCATGTCCCTTGAGATCGTTCAGTGCTTTTGGAAAGGTTATATTTGCATAGCCATCAGCATCAATCGTGGATGATACACTCTTGTAAGAATATCCGGTCCTACCTAATTTATCATAGGCATATCCAACTGGTATTGCGAAAGTTAATGTATCATAAGAAGGAAATCCTTCTAATCTAAGTTTCATCGGTACATCGCAAAAAAACATGTTTGAATAATTAGCTTTCTTGGGTAATCCTTCCCCAAAGTAAACTTTTCTATTTGTGTTTGCCTTATAATTTACTTTTGCAAACATCGTTACGGTTTTGTAGGTGACTTTTACTATAGCCACCCCTAAATTTGTAATTTCAGGAATTTTAAAACTAGTACTTATCTTACCGTCTATGACTTTTAGATTTTCAACAAAATAATCCTTTTGTTCAGATGTACCGCTAGTTTTTAAATCAACAGAAACAGTAACTTCGGAGCCTTCTGGAAGCGGTGATGTGGCATTTACTTTAACCTCAGATCCAGCAGATACAGTTTCTGTCGTAATTGGCATGTCAATATTAAACGGATATACAGTTTTAATTTTTCCCCTTGTTAAATAATCGCTATTATCTTCGTAAGTATAAAAAGCGACATATTTTTCACCAGGAAGAAGCGAAAAGTAATGTGGAATCATTGTTTTATCTAATCCGGCAATGTATTTGGTAGGAACTTTAGTATTAGGCAAAACAGGTAAGATATTTTTCTCACCACTACCATTACCAGACACTAAGATTTTTCCTACTCCTACACATTCCACATCACTTATTTCTTGAGAAAAACGGGCACAAAAATCCATATCAACTCTTAACTCCTTACTTCCAATATTTTCAGCAGTCCATTTTATATTATTTTCAGTACCGATAATTAATGGTTTTTGAGGTCCGTTTCCATAAAAAGAAATGTTTGGTAATTCTTTTTTATTTTCTATTGTAAATACGCCACTGGCAATACCTATACCATCAAGGGACTCTTCCGTGCTATTATTTAGTTTAAAATAATAGTTTCCTGAAGAAATATTTTTTGGCAAATTTATAGTAGTTTTCTTTTCAGTTAGATCTGTACTATACATTGCATAATAAAAAACATCTTCGTACCCGTTTTCTTTTTTGAACAAAGAAAGTTTAACATCCTGTGAGACAGCTTCTTTTAATTCAATCTTTATCTTTCCGCCACTTTGAAAACTGCTTCCTGGTTTAGGTAAGACAAACATTGAATCTAACACTAACCCATTAATATAAAGATTACTAGTGAATCCTTCGTATTTTATGCCCTTAGTATTTGTATAAGCAACAAAAAACTTGTAATCCGATCCCGTGGTTAAATTTGACGGTAATGTAACTGACTGATTTTTGTCGTTTTTCGTCTTTTCTAATTTAAAAACTTCTTCGTTACCCTTTTTGAGAACTATATCAACAGTATCTGACGCCTTAAGATTTGTATATGTCCATTTTACAGTTACGTTCTTTCCCGCTTCAAATGAACCAGAGGTTGGTGCAGTTATATTGATAGTTGGAACTATAGTTGGTTGTGTCGGAACGTTATCATCTTCTGTTGGCGGGTTCGTAGAACAGGATATTGCTTTTATTCTCTCTCTTGTAAGCGGACCCGTCGCTCCATAACCAGTTGCAACAGTACCTGAAGCGATAATACCTTGTTCTTTTTGGAATTTACGCAGAGCTACTGTTGTCTCACCTCCAAACGAACCATTTAATTTAGTTTTTAGATATCCACCATCTTTTAGAAATTGCTTTAATTGCAAAACCTCAGTTCCACCTATTTTTTCATCATTTGAACCAAATTTTAGATTTTGAGTTAGTTCTGTACATGTGTATGCAGATAGAGGTGTTGCAAAAACAAGAGACAACAAAAAAAGGGAGATAATCGAGATGGTTTTTTTCATTTAGAAAGAATATAAATTTATAATATAGTTTATATTATATTTGATTTGAAATAAAAAAATAGCTTTGATGTTGATAACATCATTTTTAACTATTCTTCTTTTTTCTTTTGGTGACCTCCTCCATCTACTTCGTAGCTTGTATTTTGTGCTTCAAAGAAATTCACGAGCTCATACACATCCGTTGCTGTACTCATCCATTTTGCTGGGTTTGTCGCATTGTAGTGTTTTGCAAGTCCCAATTCTTCGAGTCTTCTGTCTGCAACATACTGAACATATTGATTCACATAGTCAGCATTTAGGCCGAGAATTCCCCGTGGAAACAGGTCTTTATTGTAATCACTTTCAAGATTTACTCCTTCGATAATTATATTTCTTATTTCATTTGCAAAATCCTCTGTTACCAATTCTGCATTTTCTTCTAGAACATTGTGAATGAGATTCATTCCGAATTGTAGGTGCAATGATTCGTCCCTAAGTACCCAGTTAATCATTGAACCGAAATTTCTAAGCTGATTTCTTTGTCTGAAAGACAGAGCAACCATAAAACCAGAATAGAACCAGATTCCTTCCATCACTATATTTGTAGCAACAAGATTTCTGATAAAATCTTTCTTCCCTTCTCTGGATTCTATATCCAAAACATCCTCAGTCATTCTCTTCATATATTTTGTTATATATGCTTCCTTTGCGAGCATAGAAGGAGTGTTTAGATGTACGTTGTATATTTTTTCTTTGTCGAAAGGAAATGTTTCCAAAACATATTCAAAAGAAACACAGTGATTTGCTTCTTCCCACATTTGTTTAGCGAGGTACAGATGAGCCTCTGGTGATTTTAGATAAGGGTACTGCCCCAGAGCAATTGAACGGTTGACTATTAGTTCAGCTGGATTAAAAAATGCCATCAAGAAAGACACCGCATGTTTTTCGTCTTCTGTCATTTTCTGCCAATCATCCAAATCTTCCTTTAATGCAATCTCGTGTGGAAACCAAGTATTTCTCACAGCTTGATTGTATAGATCATAAGCCCACTGATATCTAATGGGGTGCAAATTCATATCGTCTGGTGACGCTTTTCCGAGTAACATATTTTTGTTTAATTAAATTAATAACTTTTAAAATTATTGACAACTATCGCAAACGAGAAATTCCATTGGATCAACTGGTCCATCGACATCTTTCTTTTGAGATATTGGCGAAGGGTTAACTGCATTTTGTGTCTGGTTTGCAACGATTCCAAAACCAACTTTTGGTGCAGTCTGCAAAACGGTATTTTGATTTATTTGATTCTCAGTTTGTTTTACTGATGAAAATGCTCCGAATCCTTTTGCTTCTGGTGTTACGACTTGATTTGTTTTTGCAATTACGGGTTCAACGTCTGTCTTTGGAGTCGTCCACGGAGAAGCCACGGCTGGCCCTCGAGAAATTTCTTGCTGCTCTGATTTTACCCTATCGTCTGCTCCTGGAGTCATCAAAGAAAGACTACCAAAACCCTTCTTTCCAATTTTCTTTGCTTTGTTTACAGAAGTCGTGCTCTGTTCAGCAGTGTGTCTAGGTTCCATATGTAGATAATATGTAGTCTTCACGCCTTTGTCCCAAGCTGCTTTATAAATATTCATAATTTCTTCAACGTCTCTTGAGCGGAGATACATATTTCTAGACAATGATTGATCAATCCATTTCTGGGCCCTGGCTGCAACCTCGATATACGCATATGGTGATGTCGAGAAAGAAGTTTTGTAAATTTTCTTTATATCAAAAGGTATGCCTTCGATATCCATAATATCTCCGTGCGATTCTAGAACACCTTCTTTTACATCATCCCAAATACCAATTGTCTTTAAATCTTTTACAAGATTTCTGTTTACCTCGAGATATTTTCCGGAAATTTTGTTTCGAGAAAATATTTGTGCAAATCGAGGATCAAACCCTGGTGTTGTACCTGCAACAAGTCCGATGTTGGCATTCGGAGCAACGGCCATAAGTGTTGCATTTCTCATTCCTTTCTTGACTTTTTCTCGCAAACCATTCCAATCCAAATTGTTGTTTTGGCCAGTTCTCGAGACGAGTACTGTTCTTCCCCTGCCATCTTCTAGTGTTTTTATAGAATCAACCGGCACCATTCCTTTTGACCAACCAGAACCTACAAAGTGTTTGTATGAACCTCTCGTCTGTGCCAGGTTTGCACTCTCGTCTATTGCAACAAAACTGAAAAATTCAAAAACTTTATCGCAGAAATTGTATGCGTCTTCGCTGTCGTAAGCAAAGCCGAGTCTCTCTACTGTATCCGCAAAACCCATAACACCGAGACCGACGGCTCGGTTTTCTCTGTCAGATTTTATAGCTTCCGGAATTGGCAATTCGTTTATATCAATCAAGTTATCCAACTGCCTGATGGCAAGCCTGATGCTTTCTTCAAGTCTTCTCCAGTTTATTTCCCTTCCCTCAAGATGAGTCACTAAGTTTAGAGACGCAAGGTTACAGACAGCAATATTATCTTTATCCTGTGGCAAACAAATTTCTGTACAGAGATTAGACATATGGATGGTTCCAGTATTGTTATTTAGCGCTCGCAAGTTTATTGCGTCTTTCCATGTAATCCAAGGATGAGCTGTACCCATAAGCTGGGTTATTATTTGTCGCCATTGCTCTCTTGCTGGGACTTTTTTAAATATTCTCATTTCTCCCCTTTCTGCTT
Source organism: uncultured Candidatus Saccharibacteria bacterium (assembly GCA_965230995.1). Lineage (GTDB taxonomy): Bacteria > Patescibacteriota > Minisyncoccia > Phycocordibacterales. The sequence continues at coordinate 255,146 of OZ246398.1, read as the reverse complement.
TGGCAATATAAAAAGCGTATCTTTCGCTAAATTGTTTTCCGTACAATTCATTTAGATCTGGGGTCTCTTTTGGATCAAACATATACCAAGAATCATCACTCTCTACCCTCTTCATAAATTCATCAGAAAGATAGGCTGCGGTGTTTGCAGTTCTCATTCTGACATAGTCATCACCGGCATTATGCTTCCATTCCAAAAATTCTGGAAAATCTATATGCCAGTTTTCCATATAGAAAGCGAGTGCACCTTTTTTCTTTCCGGCTCTTGCAATTGCCCTAATAGCTGTGTCGATTATTTTTGCAAAAGGTGTCGGTCCAGAAGAAGTCGTATTGTTTGACGAAAGCGGAGAACCTGTCGCTCTTAGCTTTGTAATCGAAGCACCAATTCCCCCTGTAGCTTTTGATATTTTAATTACATCAGAAACAGATTTTGCAATGTGCTCTATATCATCGTGAATTTCAAGAAGAAAACAGTTTGAAAGAGCGGGTCTAGATGTTCCTGCGCCAATATTTGTCGAACCTCCGGCCACATATTCCAATTTCGACATTTTTTCGTAAAACTTTTTTGCCCACAATGTTGGATTGTCTTCGTTGTATGCAAGCCCCATTGCAATTCTCATAAAAGAAAACTGTGGTGTTTCGATTGCCTTTCCGTTTTTTCCTTTTATTGTGTATCTGTCGACTAAAGTAGATAGCCCGGCGTATGTAAATATTTCATCTCTATCAATTTCTAGGGCCATAGAAAGTTCACCAACATTAAATAGATCCATCATTCTTTTGTCCAAAAGCCCTTCTTCGATTCCCTTTCGGACATAAGACACGAACATATCACGATGTAGTCTTCGTAATTCTTCGCGATTGTCTTCGTCGTAATCACCGAGAACAGCTTTGTAAATTGTTTTGAGGAGAAGTCTTGTGGCGACAATATCGTAATCTGGATCATCTTTAACATTTTGCAAAGCAGCACTGATTGTGGCCTGATCTAATTCTTCTGTTGTAATTCCGTTATACAAGGTTAGCCTTGTCTCTGTTGCAACCTGGGTAACTTTGCTTACGCTATCTGGAAGACCAGCGCAAGCTCTCTCGATAGAACGATTGATTCTGTCAGCATTGAAAGATTCTTTCGTCCCATCTCTCTTTGTTATTGTTATATCCATATTTGTATTCTTTTTTCTTGTAATTTGGGGGACAAAAAAATCTTCGTTTTTTGAAGATTATCTCGAACCTTTCTAATGTTCTTTGAACCCCTACTGTTGTAATTATTGTACCCCTTATGTCCGATAAATACTCTGTGGATAACTCAAAAAAACACCCTTTTCTTTTTTAAAAAATATTGCATGGCAAAAGAACGCCAAACGGGGCTTTCAAAAAAACTTTTTAGAACCCGCTCTGACACCAAAAAAAGCAAGTGTAAAGATTTTAAAAGTTTCGAGTTTGGTTTAAGCCAAAAGACTCCCCTGCTAAATCTCGAACTGTCAAAAAAGTTGTGGCTGTAGCATCCACAAACGGACGTAAATTAAAATCCTTCTCTGGAAAATGTTCTAGGTTTATTCCTATAAATGTTAAGACAGAAACAAAGAACAATACCGCTAGTATTGGATTATATTTTTCGTCTTCTCTAATTTTTTTTAGTCTATCTACTAAACCCATTTTATAGCGAGATTATCTCGCTCTTAAGTTTTTTAATTGCTTCTTGAAATTTTTCGTCTCGTCTCGACCAATCTATTCTTTTTTGTTCAACCATTTTTATATCTGACTGAATTTTCCAAACTAAATCTTGGGCTACTCTTCTGTCTTTTTCCATCTGCCATCTTTGTTTTTCAAATTCATGTCTTTTTGCGGAATCTTCTGCCCTGTGCTCGTTTTCTTCGGCGGTTTTTATTTGCAAAACCAAAGCTCTTTCTCTTGCTTCGTTCATATCCAGAGAATCGTGAAGTTTTCTTTCCTCGTCGCGAAGCTCTTTCTGTTTGTCTGTGACTTTTTCACGTAATACCTCGATCTGGGCAACCTGTTCTTCTATCTCTCTCTTTCTCCTTGCCATATCGATCTTTTTCATTTCAAGCTCGAGCTTTCTCTGGTTGGATGTTATTTTTTGCAACAATTCACCCTGAGAAGCAAATTCGGCATCCACTCCGGCAATGTCTGATTCGATTTGACCAACAACCTGATCATACTGCCATCTTTCGTTTTCTATTCTTTGTCTTTCTTCTTCAAGCCCCCATCTCTTTTGTTCTAGATTTTTTCTTTCTTCATCTGTGAGGGTTTCTCTTATCTTTGTTTCAATTTCTTTTTCTCTCTGTTCGATTTCTACTTCACGTTTTTCTAGATCTATTCTGTTTCTCTCTACTTCTTGTTTTCTCTCACGTAAAGAATACAATTCTGATTGAAGACTTCTCTTTTTTATGGATAGTCTTTCTGTTTCTGCTCGCAAATCGTCCAATTCCCTTCTGACGGCTTCTGTATCACGGACAAATTCTACACCGGCTTTAATATCATCAGCTTCTTTTACAACTGGTATGAATTGTTTTTCTATTTTCGGTAACGGATCTGAAACTGGAGTTTCTTCTGGTTGAACACTTTTTACTTTTGGAAGAACAAATAAAGGATCGTTTTTGTCTAAATCAATAGCATCTTCTTCGTCTTCTGCAGTAGATTGTGTTTTGTTAGAAATTGGGGCGGGTGGCAAACTATCGGTAGGTTCCTCTAGTTCTGCTATGTCGTTTTTTTCCTGTGGAGCCGCCTCTGGTTTTGCTACACCATAAATTCCTGAGTCTATTCTCGATATCAAATCTTTGCCTTTTGTGACAAATTCACCAGAAATTTCACCTTTTTGTGAAAAAGGGGTTTTTATCAAGGACAAATCAAATTCATCAGATACCTTTTTGGGTGCACTGTTATTTTGATCGTCCGCCATATTTGTATTTGTATTTCCCGCTGGCGGAATTGGAATGCTTTTGTCGTCCATTTGCAATTTATTATACCACGAAGAAAATATGCAAAATGTTTTTTTAAAATAATATGTGAATTACAAAAGACCAAACATCAAACGACTTCGCCTAAAAAAGGGAGCCCTAATCTTTTTATGTCTACCTCTCTTTGGTTGGCATAAAAATACTGACGGTTTTTTATGACACTTGTTCCGAATTTAACTAATTTTTTTCCGTACTTTGCAGAAACATGATCAATCACATTCATCATTGAAATCAATCTGCTATTTTGTGCATTATCGCTAAACAAATCTACCTGGAGCCCTATTGGATGTAAATCTGACAAAGTCACCCCTGTTGCTCGATAGAGCAAACCTTTTTGCCAAAGACGTTCGCAAGCCTCTGCCCCTTCTTTGTGAGCAACAGCTTCGTTAATCAAATCTTTACTAAAATTAATTGTCTCTCGAAAATATTTGAATTCTGATGTCTTTAACATTATATGCATTACCCGCGGAGAAACACCGACACCTCTTGCCTTTGCAAAGGCTCTCTCTATGTTTTGTGAAAGTTCTGTTTTTATTACAGACAAATCTGACGAGGATGGCTTAAAAGTTCTGGTCTTCTGTATGCTTTTTTGTTTTACATTTTCTTCGTCAACGCACATTACCGATATACCTGATAATTCAGACCATATTTCTCTTAGAGGTTTAGAAAAATTAGAAGAAACAAATAATGGATCCAAAGAAACAAATTGTTTTATTGTCGTAATTCCTTTTGATGAAAGGAACAAAGCTGTCTTTCCTCCGATCCCCCAGACTTTGCCTACAGAAGTGTCACTAAAAACCGTTTCTGCGACAGAACCTTTTGGAGGTAACACAAAAATGCCGTCTGGTTTATTTCTCTTTGATGCGATCTTTGCTAAAACTTTTGTAGTTGAAATTCCTATCGAAACAGTGATTGCTAATTTTTGTTTTATTTCTTCTTTTATAACCTTTGCAATGTTTTCGGCTTCTTCCAAACAAGTCACTTTAATTTCAGCAAAACATTCATCGATACTGTATCTTTCTATTTTTCCAACATATTTTTGAACAATATTCATCATAGAATCCGAATACAGACCATACAGCCGTAAATCAACAGGTAGAGCAATTACATCCGGGCAAACAGAACGCATATCTCTCATTGTCATACCACGAAACAGACCTCTCTTTTTTGCTTCGATACTGATGGCAACAGCAATGCCACGATCAGAACCACCGACAACGACTGGTTTATTTTTGTATTTTGGATTACGAGATATTTCGCAAGAAGCAAAAAAACTATCCGCATCCATATGTATAATTGCTTTCATATTAATATTTTCTTACGACGGCTTTGACCACAGCACCAATACACAGTTCCCCTTCTGGATAAATATCTCTGTAATTTTTATTTGCTGGTTCTAAATATAATTTGCCAGATTTTTTGCGTAGGTATTTCATCGTCCATCCGCCATCGACATCTGCTACGACGATATCGCCGATTTTTGCTTCTCTACCCCTTTGAGCGATAACAAGATCGCCGTCGTGAATTCCGGCTTCTATCATAGAATCGCCTTTCACTTTTAAAATAAAACTAGAATCTTTATCTTCGATTAGAAAGTCATCCAGAGATATTACATCGCTTTGATCTTCGTCAGCAGGCGAAGGAAAACCCGCTTCTACCAAACCGAACATTCTAATACCGTTCCAATTTTCATTTGGAATTATTTTTCCTTTTTTATCTTTTTTAATAAAACCGTCTTTGGTTAATCTGCTGACCAATCTAGATACAGAATTTTTGGAACGCAAACCTGTAATTTGTCCCAATTCTGAAAAAGAAGGCATCCTCTGAAAAGACTCATAAAAATCTCTTATCTTTTTTTCTATTTTTTGAAAATTCTTTTCCATAAAGACATTTCTTATGCCTTTATTATAAGTGAACGAACGTTCACCAGTCAATACAGCTATCCCCTATTCAAAAACAATTTCAAATGGATACATACCCATACCACAAGAACCACGCAAAATTCCTTTTTCTTGGCTTCCAATGTTAATTTCTGTTTTGCCAGTAGATGGTAAGACCCTGCTTATATCCATACTTGGAATACGGACAGAACTGGAACAATCGAACGTTCCCTTTGTATCGAATTTAATAATCGTCGGAGTACCTGCTTTCGCTATGCTTCTTTTAGGAAAATATCCACCTTTTGCTTTTATTAAAACAACCTGCACCCCATCTACAACAGAAACATTGTTTATGCTCTGTTCATTTTCTCTTACAGAAGGAGAAGAAACTAAAATCGAAAAAACAACAAGAACAACAGAAGACACAATTGCTATGATTGTTAATTTCATATTTTAAAAATTAAATATTGGCGGGATGATGCCGATTACAACAGCACTGTTTATAATATTGAACAATGCGAAAGCGATAACTATTATGCCAGCAGTCTTGAAAAATATTCCTCGCCAAGATAATTTTCTCACCTCAAATGATCCAAAACTTATCAGAGCCAAAACTGGCAATGTACCAAGAGCAAAAGCAAACATAGTCAAAGCGCCGGGGATAAAACCACCAACAGAAAGAGTATAGATTTGCATTGACTGTGTAAACCCGCAAGGCAAAAAGAAAGTCGCAAGTCCAGCAATCATTAGCACAGCAGAATGGTTTATGGTTGTCATACCGTGTGTAATCTTTCCTAATCTCTTTGGCATACTGACGGAAAATCTTTTTGCAAATTTAAGGTCGAGCAAGTTGAGACCCATAACAAGTATAACCAATCCCACAGCCAAACCAAGGACAAAAGTAGAAACCGTATTAAGGGCAAATGATTTACCAACAAGACCGATCACGCCACCAAGCAAAAAGAAAGTGACCAGCCTAGATAGATGAAAATAAATATGTGGGCGGGCCTTACTTCCCTCCTTTGCAAACACTGCCGACATAGACAAAACAAGACCGCCAACGACAGCCATGCAAGTAGAAAGTGAAGCAACAATTCCTATTACAAAAGCAGTACCAAAAGAAACTGAACTTGCATCCACAAGATTAACAATCCCCATTTTCTGAAGAGCGATAAATAGTCCAATAAAAGCAACCGCAATTGGTACTGCAATAATAAATTCATTGTTCTTTTTTTGTCCCTCTGTTTTTTCTAGAACAATTTTGTAGCCGTTTGGCTCTATGCTTTGTGAAAGATAATTAGCAATTTCTAAATCTGTCTTTTCTCCAAAATCACCCATTATTTCTATTGTTTGCTTGTGGAGATTGGCGCGCACTTCCCTTACACCACTTTGACTACCAACTTTTGATTCTGTGAGAAGGACGCAAGATTTACAATGCATTCCTTCTACGTGAAAAAGATATTTTTTTGTTTGGTTACCACTATTCTCTACTTTTTGTGTCATATTCATATTCTATACCCCCGTGGGGTATCAAGTCAAAATTATAATCTCTTCCCTTTTATTCTTAACGAATTGCCGACTACTGACACACTTGAAAGTGCCATTGCAAAACCTGCGAATACAGGGCTGAGCACCCAGCCAAATATCGGATAAAAGATTCCTGTTGCAAGAGGTATTCCTATTACGTTATACGCAAAAGCCCAGAATAAATTTTGTTTTATTCCTCGCATTGTCATCTTTGAGAGTCTCACGGCTTTAACTAATTTTGAAATATCACCAGCAAGTAAAGTAATACCTGCTGATTCTATTGCAACATCTGTCCCCGTTCCCATTGCGATACCGACATCTGCTTTTGCTAGTGCTGGTGCGTCGTTTACTCCATCCCCTGCCATAGCCACAACACTGCCATCTGATTGTAATTTTTCTATATGAAAAAGTTTTTCTGTCGGCATAACATTTGCAATTACATTATCTATACCGACTTGCTCTGCTATGTATCGCGCGGTTTTTTCATTGTCACCGGTGAGCATCACGACTTTTATACCGAGTTTGTGCAAATCAGAGACAGCTTGCTTTGAAGCGTCTTTTATTTTATCGGAAACCGTCACAAGTCCTAATACTTTGTTTTTTGTTGCAAGCAACGCTGGCGTTTTGCCTTGCTTTGTAAATATGTTTATTTCTTGTTCATTAATAGATAACCCGAGCTCTAAAATAAATTTTGGACTACCGGCATAATACATTTCATTTTTTATAAAACCCTGTATTCCCTTACCTTCAATTGCTTTGAAATCTGCGACCTCACTCAAAGCAATTCCCTTCCTCTCGTTTACAGTAGAGGTTATCGCGCGAGCAATGGGGTGTTCTGAATTATTTTCAAGAGATGCAAGCAGAGAGATAAATTCCTCATCGCTTTTTTCGGAATAATTTTTAACATCAGACAATGTTGGTTTACCTTCAGTTATTGTCCCTGTTTTATCAACCACTACAGTATTAACTTTGTGCAAAGTCTCCAAAGTCCCAGCGTCCTTGATTAAAATTCCTTCGCGAGCGCCCTTGCCTACACCGACAATAATTGCTGTGGGTGTTGCAAGTCCTAGTGCACAAGGACAAGCAATAACCAAAACACCGACAAAAGAAACTAGCCCAAAAGAAAGCGCTTGTGAAAAACCCAGATATTGTGAACCGATAATTAGCCACGAACCCAGAGCAACAACAGCGATTGCCAAAACTATTGGCACAAAAATACTTGATATTTTGTCGGCCAAGGCTTGAATTGGAGCTTTGCTTCCTTGTGCTTCCTCTACCATTCTGATTATTTCCGCAAGCAATGTTTCTTCCCCTATTTTCGTTGCTTTAAAAGTGAAAGTGCCGTTTGTGTTTAGAGTTCCGGCAGTCACATTGTCGCCTTGCTTTTTTGAGACTGGCATTGGTTCGCCCGTAATCATTGATTCATCCACAAAAGAATTCCCGGAAAGCACGATTCCGTCAACGGGAATCTTTCCTCCTGGTTTGATGATTACACTGTCACCATGCACGACTTCACTGACTGGTAATTCTGTTTCTTTTCCATCGCGAATGACAATTGCAGTTTTTACTTGTAGACCTAATAATTTTTCTATTGCGTCACCTGTTTTGATTTTTGATCTTGCTTCCAAATATTTTCCAAGAGTAATAAAAGCAATAACAACGACGGTGACGTCGTAGTATTGATATTCAACATTGATATATGGCGCAAGCAAAGTACCAAAGGCCGAAATCGCAAAGCTGTAAATAAAAGCAACGCTAGTGCCGAGCCCAATCAAAGTATCCATATTTGCCTTGCCGTATTTTATGAATCTAAACAACCCCAAAAGATAAGGTTTACCAACCACAAGAAGCATGTATGTAGCAAACATAGGCAAAAGGTGATGAACAAATTCATCTGTTACTTCATTCATTTTTGGTAAGAAACCATACTCTGATGATATTTCCCAAACCATTACAATGACACTAAATATTGCAATTGGTATAGCAGAAAAAAGCATCTTTTTCATAGAAGAAAGTTCTTCGAGTTTTTGTTCTTTTGATTGTCCGATACCGCTGTGTTCCCTATGGAGTTCTTCACTCATTCCCATTTCCGATGCAGAAAGATTTTCTTTTGTGTCAGTAATTGTATAGCCTAATTTTTCTATACTCTTTGAAAGAGTTTTTATATTTGTTTGTTTTTCATCAAAAACAATAACAGCTTTTTCAGTGCCAAAGTTTACCGAAACACCGCTCACCCCTTTTTCCTCTTTTAAAGTTTCTTCGATAATGCCGGCGCAAGAGGCGCAATGCATACCGACAATTGGATAAATGTTTTTTGCTTTTGTTTTTTCCATATCCCCATTCTATACCCCCTAGGGGGTATAGGTCAAGAAACAAAAAACTACTTTCTCTTTAATTTATAGACCTTGAGGATTTCTTCTGTCGCCTTGCCTACTTTGCCGTCTTTTACCTGTCCCAAGACACAAGAACCGAGATGTTGTTCCAGAAGCATATCTTCAACATTTGACAGTGCTTGCTTTACTGCTGATGTTTGAGTAATAACATCAATACAATATGTGCCGTTTTCAATCATTTCTTTGAGACCTCTCACCTGCCCTTCTATTATAGAAAGTCTGCGAACAATCTTTGCTTTTTCATCAGCTTGTTTTTTCATCCCCTAATTATATATACCCTACGGGGGTATGTCAATATTTTGACAAAGAAAAAGCGCGGTACCGTTGGGCCACCGCGCCTCGAGAGACTTAAGGAGTCTCTCACTCCCTTTTGTTCATCGCAAAGTCTCCTTTTTGGTTTGCGATTTCTTTAAAGAACGTCTCGAACGTAGGACCAGCAATTCTCGTGATCTCTCTACCACCGATGTGGTCATAGTCCCACCATATCGGATAGCCTTTGGGATCAATGAGTCTCACACAGTCCCCCTCAAAGAGGAGCGAGGATAGATCGACAGTCCTTGCGCCGGAGCGAAGGATCATATCAATCGTTGTCCCCTGCTTTGAAAGGTAGGCTTCTCGGCTCACACCTTTCAAGCGACCCCTTCTCGCTACCAGTTTCTTGTAGGCGTGGAACGGGTGTTCTGGTAGCTGTTGTACGATCACAACATCCACACCCGAAGCCTTGAGCCTCGCAACCAGAGCAAAGAGGTTTTTTTCGAGCGTCCTTGCAGACAGCTCTTTTTCTACCTCTTTCCTCGTTGGGTCTTCGGATACGAGCATATCGCCAACTACGGCATTGCTCCACCTGCCAACGAGAAATACATGCTTGAGATTTCTCTCGTGCACGAATTGCTCGAGTGCTCGGTTGTAGCCCATAAAGCTTTCCGGCGTGTCGTTCTCTCGGGTGGTCCATATACCGGGAACCGGTAAACTGCCCGACCTAAACGACACAAATCCGGAAACTTCTTTCTCCTTTCCCAACTTGTCGAAGATCTCCACAAACGCGTTGACGTGTGAATCTCCAGCAAGAAGGAATGTTGGGGTTGTTTTGACGTCCCCGATGACAGGCAGGCCTTTTTGTTTCAGCCATGTCCCGTCTTTGCCGAGGCTGTCGTTGATTTCGATACCGGAAGTATTCAGCACAACTGGCGTTGCCAGCTTCCCGAATCTTTCCGGCCAACCGTTCTTGTCTACCACCAAAAGAGCTACGGCGTACACAGTTAGCACAGCAATAAGGCCTGCGAAGAACACAGACTCTTTCTTTGCCTTGCTTTCCTGGAACGGTTTCTCTATGAAGTGGTAGCTCACACTAGCGACCGCAAGAGTGACCGCTATCAACACCAACTTGTGCCACAGACCGAGAGGTATCGGCGAGTAGAAGTCGGTGTAGACGATTATCGGCCAGTGCCAGAGGTAGACCGAGAACGATATTGCCCCGATGTACAATACTGGTTTAGCCAATAGCAGGCGATTCAGGAGTACCTCCTTGTTTGAAGCGCCCACAATTACGAGCATTGCTCCCAGTACTGGCACGAGAGCCAGAAAGCCTGGAAACAGAGTTTCTCGATCGAAGACGACACAACCGGTCACGATGAGTGCCATACCAATCAGGCTAAGTACCTCGCCTTGCCACCGTGTCGGATTCTCCGGACGATACAAGACTAAAGCACCAGTCCCGAGCATAAGCACGGCGGAAATTACGAACAGGAACATACCCTGCAGGACTCCGCCGACAGTCAGAACGAGAGACACCCCCACCAAAACAATCACTATCTTTCCCCCCATCTTGGTTTTGACACCAATCGGCGGGAAAGCTAGCAACGCACCAGCAATCAGTTCCCATGCCCTGTTTGCAGGGCAATAGAACCTCCACACCTTGAATGCAAGTACCGAGTACCCGCTCCAGCACAGAAGACCCAGTCCAATCAGTACAAGGACCACAGGTGCTTTCTTTGGACAAAACCTCAAGAGGAGCATAAGGGCCATTGGAAAGATCAGGTAAAACTGTTCTTCCCCACCCAGACTCCAAAAGTGGTTGACTGGTCTCGCCTGAAAGTCGTGGTCAAAGTACCCAATCGGTAGCTGTCCCTCATGGATGTTTCCAGCCATCAAGGTAGCCGCAAGTGCTCCTTCTCCTGTCTCTTTGTAATCGCTTGGCCCGATGAAGAAGTACCCAGCGATTACGGTTACAGCTAGACACACCAACGCAGCAGGAAGGATTCTCTTTACACGCCGGTTGTAGAAACCAGGAATTGTAAACATATCCCTGCCGTGCTCGTCTTTCTTCCCAATGGTATGTCTCCCAATTTTGGTGATGACATACCCTGAGATGACAAAAAACACATCGACACCGATGAAAGCTCCGAGAAGGAGCTTCAGATGAGCGAGAATGACGTCTATTACGGCGACCGCTCTCAGCCCATCCACATGCCGTTCGCGTGGAAGACCCATACAAACCTCCAGAGAAGTTACGAAATTGAACGTTCATTTCCGTCTTTATATTCACATAAAATTAGCACTTTGTCAAAGTTTTTCAGATACAAGTATTTTAGCTTTTTGACTAGCTCCCCTGTTATATCCCCCTGTCTTTCCGTCGCTTCGGATTACCCGATGACAAGGAATTTTTGGATCGTAATTTTTATTTAGAATATTTCCAACAGCTCTAAAGGCTTTTGGTCTGCCAGCCAAAATTGCAACTTGTTTGTAAGTCATCGTCTCCCCTCTTTTTATTTTTGAAACAATTTCAAAAACTTTTTCTTTGAAGGGTCTATTGTCCTTGGCCATCATCTTGTTTTGTCCTCATTGTTTTTGGGTGCCTATCGGGATTTGAACCCGAACTAAGAGTTCCACAAACTCGGTGTCCGAAATTAAACCTCAAACAAATACATTTTTAGCCGACAAAATATAATCTGGCCTATGAACTAATTTTTATAGAATCCATAACTCTTTCAAATATATCTGTCATTTCTTCTTCTGAGTAAAAAGTTTCTTTGTATCTAGAATTAATATCAGAATATCTAAAAGAAAGATGATAGTTTTTTTCGTTATATCTAAAACTTAAAAGAAAATTGTATTTATTATAATAAGAGTAATCATCATCAGAATAACTATCTTTTGTTTTGGTGTATATTACCTTATCCCCTGATACATAACCCTCATAACATATTTTGCAAGTTTTTATGTACCTATCATCATCGCCAATATTTAGATCAAAATTAAAATCATCTCCGCCAAATCCATCGCTATATATGTATATCTTATACCAACCGTACTTATCATAATTACCACCGCTCGGAGAATAATAGTCCCTACTACCACCGGGAGTTTTAAATTCAATTTTAACGTTATCATGCTCAATCATACGATCTGTCCATATAAATGGAAATTTTACGTTAAAACCATAGACGCCTAAGCTAATATTTAAAGCCTCACGCACTGATCTGCCATCCAAAAGCATGCCGACAAAAACGGCTGAAGGGATAGAAATTAATATTGCAATTACAATAGCACCAATTGAGATAAAAATTTTTTTAATTATAATGCCTATTTTTGTCTTAATTCCTGTCTGATTAGGATTATCTAGATCACCGCTGGTCGAAACGAATTGGTCACTATTTGTTTTTCTACCAATCATACCAATTAATAAAAACATGATTGATATGAATACAGCAATGCCAAGTGCGGGCAATGTCAAAATGAATGCAAAACCGGCATACTCATCATCACTTAAAATAATCAACGCATTCAGAATCGCAAACAACAGCGATAAATATGCAAAAACATGGCCCAATAAATATCTTGTTGAATTGATTTTTGGCCTTAGATAAACCGAAAGAAAAAAGGCAACAGCGTGGATAAAAAGACCGAAAGCATAAAATCCGAGCAAATCGAGAGCACGAGGTTCTTTTATATAAACTATTATTCCTAACAAAACAGAAATTGAAAAAAAAGTAATAGTACTTATCAGTTGTGTCCTACTTATTAATCTAGTAGTACCAACATGACTTTGTGTTTGATTTAGATTTTCCATATAACAAATAATATCATTTAATCCAGCACATTAAAATATTATAAGGAATACAAAGGGTAATTCTTTCTTTTAACTATATATGTTTTATACAGTTCCATTTCATCTTGGGTGCCTATCGGGATTTGAACCCGAACTAAGAGTTCCACAAACTCTTGTGCTAACCATTACACTATAGGCACCATACGTCTGCATTTGCAGAACTAGCTATTTATAACACAAAAAAACCATAAATAGCAAATGACACTTATTATTAAGTATATCTTTCGTCTGTGCCCAGGAGAGGACTTGAACATTACATGTTCAGTACCCGTTGTGGATATATTGCTTCGTTCCTCGCAATCTATCTCACAACAGCTTCAAATCCGTCCAACGCTCTTTTAAGACAAAAGAGCTGGACCTCCTGTGCCCATACTCATTTCATTCGTTTGTGCCCAGGAGAGGACTTGAACCTCCACACCTTACGGCATATCCACCTCAAGGATACGTGTATACCAATTTCACCACCTGGGCATTTTCTACGTCTTTGACTATACAGAAATAAAAAATGTTTTTCAAGCAAAACGCCCGGCGTAAGCCGGGCGTTTTGGATTATTTTGTTTCTTCTTTTTTAGCTTCTGTTTCTGTTTTGACTTCTGGATTAACCTCTTCTTTTATTTCTCTAACATTTCTCATCTCTCTCTTTATGGCTTTAGCTGCCTTTTCTCTGATGTGATAGAGTTTTGATTGTCTAACTTTTGATCTCTTTGTGATTTCTATCTTATCAATATTTGGAGAATAGATTGGATATATTTTTTCTACACCCACTCCGCTTGCAATCTTTCGAACAGTGAATGTTCCACCGGCTTCTTTTCCGTGCTTTACAGCAAGAACAAGACCTTCAAATATCTGAATTCGAGTTTTGTCTTTTTCTTGAATTTTTTGATACACCTTTACAGTGTCCCCCGCTCTGATGTTGAGCTTTTTTCGTGCTTCTATATCAACTGGGGATATTTTTACAGCGGTTTTCATAACAGGTAGTAATCTAGCACACGTCCTAGTTTTTGGCAATATTTTTAAAGACTTGTTCTGCTTTGATAAAATCGTCTGGCAAAGGGGCTTTTATCTCTATTTCTCTACCGTTTCTGTCAGTAAAACTTACAGACATTGCGTGCAGAGCCGTTCTCTCAAAGCCTAAGTTATCTTTAACCCTGCTACCATACAAAACATCGCCGATTATTGGGTGTCCTATCGAGGAAAGATGGACTCTTATTTGATGTGTCCTGCCCGTTTTTGGTCTTGCTTCTATATATGACATACCCGGTATGCTGGAAAGAACACGATAATGTGTTATGGCTGGTCTTTGTGTTCCCCTTCCAGAATACGCAGTCCATTTTCTAAAGTCACTTTTGCTTCTTTGAATATCTCTTTCTATTACTCCGCGTGAGTTTTTTGGTACACCAAAAACAAAAGCTCTGTATACTTTTGAAACTTCTCTATTTTTAAATTTGTCTTTCAAGAAATTAAAGGCTTCTTTGTTTTTTGCAATCACAAGCACACCAGATGTTTCTCTGTCTATCCTGTGCACTATTCCCGGTCTTTCTATTTGGCCTTTTTCTGTTTTTATCGGCTCACCTACAGAAACTATTTCCGGATAATTAGCAATTATCCAATCAGTAACAGCTGGTTCTTTTGTTTTTCCATCAGCGTGAACAATCAAACCGGCTGGTTTGTTTATCGCGATAAAATCTTTATCTTCATACAAAATTTCAATCTCTGGAATCCTTTCCATATTGGTACTCTAGCACAAGACTCTGGGGATTTATAGCCAAGACGCAACTAGAGAAAATTTATCTCTTTTGCAAACTGACCGATAACAGGTAATTCTTTTTCTTTTTTTCCAAATACATTCAGTACTCCGATGATAAATAGCACAAAGTTTGCAAGCGACAATATCCAAACAAAGCCACTTACAGTAGGTACATAGCCGAGTATAGAAACAATTAGACTAAAAACAAAAAGGATAAAACCTTGCTTTGTATGAAATTTAACAAAAGGATGATTCTTTACTTCACTTCTAAAAAACAAAGGTAGGAAAAATAAAATGTAAGCCAGAACAGCTGGTAGTATTATATTTAATTTTGGTTCATTAATATTGTTTTGAGGTGATACTGGAGATGAATTTTCTTGATTTGTTTGTTCCATTTTTTTTACTTTAAACTTATTATTAATCTTCAAATTATAGTTCAAAAAATACTATTTATTTTTTCTTCTTAGAATAAAACCACCAACACCCCCCGCACCAAAAGGCATAACAAGTATATCTTTCTCTGTATCAATAAACTTGCTGTCTTTTTCTAAAGCTCTCTCTAAAGCAATAAACGCACCGGAACAGGTCGGATTACCGTGTTCCCTTGCCACTTCTTTATATACTTCTATTCCATACAATCTTTCAATTGTCTCGAGAAGTTTAGCATTTGGTTGATGGGGTACAATATTATAATTTTTTAGTTCTATGCCTAATTTTTCTGCCACCAATGCTGGCACTTCTGAAGCTGCCTTACTAACCTCTTTTCCATCCATTTCCCAGAATCCTCCGACTATACCTAAAGCGCTGTCGGCTATTGTTGATGTAGCAGAAAAGACATCTACAACTTCCATTGTGCCACTTTCTCCGTTTGTCCAGATTGAAACACTTATCGCATCAGAAAAAAGAGCTTCAACATTACGATCTTTTACCATTTTTGTTGACCAATCCTGTGTTACGTAAACAGCATAGGTTCCAACGGGTTGATCACGTAACCATGAACACATAGAGTCAACTCCGACGGCCGCTCCGCCACAACCAAAGCCTTCATCTGAAATATGTACATCTTCCGGAAACCCAGCTTTAATAGCAAATTTCTTTGTTAAGGAAATTTCATCTGTTACCCCATCAATAGTAATTGGATTAGTTGTTCCAAAAATTGCCTTTATATCCTTTTTTTTAATCCCTGTCTGTTCCAATAATAAATTAAGACAATTAACAGAAGCTTCCACTGGTGCCTCTGGTCCATTGTCCCAAGCATGACCTTGTTCTTTACCAGTTTTACCTAAAATCCAACCGGGTGGTAAACCATATTTTTCTTCAATTTCATGATTCTGAACAGTTCTTTCACCAAAGGAATGTTTAAGACCGACTAACGATACAGGTAATTTATCCATAATAAGATGATAACATAACAAAAATAAACAAGCACTTCAAAGAAAGGGACTCGGTCACTCTCGTGGTTTTTTACTTCGTCTAAGGGCTCATAAAAAGCTCGTTCGCTCGATATGTTCCAGGACTCGGTCACGAATCACTAAGTCTGCTCATATTACTTCGTAATATTGCGCGGACTAAGTGTTCGCGACCCCGCCTCACTTCTGAATTCTTTTTAGCAAAAAAGAATTCAGACTCCGCTTCGCTCCGTGCGGTTCCGGCCTTCTCGCCATGTATCGCCCACAAACAAAATCACACCCTTGTGGGTGGATTTTGTAATTGTGGGCGATACAGGACTCGAACATTACATGTTCAGTACCCCGATTAGATAATTACTTCGTCCTAAACGGACTCGTAATTATGCACCACAAGAGTACTTCTTGTCTGATAAATCAAACAATGTCGCTCAATCGGGCTTCGAGTCCTGGACGAAAGCTCCCCAGGAGCTTTCTAGGATTTCAAAATAGATTTCTATCTAAATTGTAGAACATAATCTTTCTATACTACTTTCTGTGGGCGATACAGGACTCGAACCTATGACCTTCCCGGTGTAAACGGGTTGCTCTACCAACTGAGCTAATCGCCCTTAAACGATATGGCTAGTATATATGAATATTATTTTTTTTCAACATAGATTAAACAACTTCTCTTTTTAGACTTCTCTCAATGTGGACTGAAATCTCATACGGAATCGTCGAACACAGCCTGGCAATATTTTCTATGCTGTTTTTATCATTTGAATTATCGCTTATGAGCAAAACTTCATCTCCGATCTTTATGTCTTTTTTTGACGTAACGTCGATTGTTGCAATGTTCATACTCACTCTACCGACAATTTTTGAAAAACTATCCCCTATTTTTACATAGCCTTTATTAGAAAGCCTCCTATCCATACCTTCGAAATATCCAAAAGGTATAGTAGCAATTTTCATTTCTTTCTGAGCAACAAAAGTTCCAGAATATCCAACACGAGAACCTTTTGAAATATTTTTTATTCCTGTAATTATTGTCTTTACTTTCATCGCAGGCTTCAAAGAAACCATATCGTCAATCGGTCCACCTGTTTTTATTCCATATAATCCAATACCAAGCCTCGATACATTTGATATGGCTTTGTTTATATACGCGTGGCCAGCCGTATTTGATATGTGTATATATTTTATTTCAGGAAATTTTCCTTTTACAATTTCTACGCATTTATTCCAGATTGATATTTGTTCCAAAGAATATTTTTTATCTTCATTGTCGGCATCTGCAAAATGTGTAGCTACTCCCAATAGAGATATCTGGCTGTTTGATGAAATAAACGAAAGTGCTTCGTTTAATTCCGAAGGCAATATTCCCTGTCTATTCATACCAGTATCTATTTTCAAATGTATGGAAATATTTTTTTTCAAATCAGAAAGTTCTTTCAATGATTCTAGGCTAGTAACCATAAAAGAAATCTCTTTGAAACGATTTTCTACCATTACTTTTTTTGATGTGTAACCAATTACCAAAAGCGGTTTTTGTATGTCGTTATATCTCAGAGTATGAGCTTCGTAATATGAATCAACAACAAAAAAAGGAACACTCGAGTTTTCTAGTATTTGTGCCACCTGCAAAATTCCATGTCCATAGGCATTGCTCTTTAGAACCGGAGCAACAGAACCACTCAGTTTCTGAAATTCTGAAAGATTGTGAAGAATATTTTTTTTAGATATGGAAACAGTCACGAGAGAGTCTGCTTTTCTCCTTCCCCACAAAAGCCTCTTAAAAATCCTGTTCATACAGAGATTATATACTTTTGTGTTTTATAGGCAAAAATTTTGTCCTCTCGGTTGGACGCTTCGCTTCGAACTCCTGGGAAACCCACGGTTTTCCCAATCCTTCCTCCACGGGAAACCCCAGGTTCCCCGACCCCCTCCTACGGTTCGATTCCAACCTGTTCGTAAAATTGCTTCGCAATTGTCCTCTCGGTTGGAATCGAACCAACATTGACGGCTTAGAAGTCCGCAGTTCTATCCATTGAACTACGAGAGGATATACCACTATGGTATGCAAATAGAATATACAGATTATCTCGCTGGGTCAACTGTTTTTAAACCATCTTGTTTAATTTGGTCAAAACGTATTTTTTTACTTTCAAAGAAAGAGATGTTTTTTTCAAGCTGTTTAACGAGTATTTCTGGTATATGATCTTCTATTTTTGTTTGACTGTTGAATATGTTTCCCTCTTTTACACTCCAGAAAATATATCCGTTGAATGCAACCTGGGCAACAAAAAACAAAACTGCTATGACAAAAATAATTTTCCAATCTCTCTCTGGATTAAAAGAAGGGCCAAGCTTTTTTATTTTGCCAACGTCTTTTATTTTTCTGTATATGTTTCCAATATCCATATTATTTTACCGTTACGATGCTAAAGGTCAGACTTCCCTTCCATACTGGAGCTATTTTCTTTTCTGATCCATCAGACGCGCGAATGTTGAAATTTGAAATATCGATTTCAAAAGGCAGATTTTCAACCAAAGCAACGAGCGTCATTATGTTTTTCCACTCGCCTTCGATTCCGAAAGTTATTTCTAACTTTTCTGTTTTTGTATCAGAATTATTTACTTTTTTTATTTCGTTTTTATAAACAATGTTCAAATCCTTCGCTATTTTTTCAAGACTTGTTAAAAATGCTGGAAAATCTGATTCGTTTAAAATATATCCATCAAGCACCACGACCTTTTCCTCGACTTCTTTTAGGGATTTTTTTGCTTCACTTATAATATCGTTTTGATTTCTCTCTATTGATATTTTATATGACAATTCATCTGTCGCCTTTATTTTGCTTCTGATTTCATAAAGCAAATATCCAAATGCAATCAAAGCTCCCAAATTGAGAACAATTACAACTGCAAGTCCCTTTTTTAATATCCCTGATTCTTTCATTGTTTTATTGTGATACGCATTACGAATTCGGCATCAACATCGCTTGCAAGGCTTGCAACAGGTAGGTCGACTTTTGCACCAAGAGAAGATTTTTCAATTTCGCTTTTAAATTTAACAAGCGAGTCTCTGGTTTTAGCAATTCCTGTTATTTGGATTTCGTATTGTGTTTTATCACCTTCAGGTTTATCAAAAACCAAAAAACTATTTATTTTTAGATTGTCGTCTTTTTCTTCGATAATTTTCTGAATGATATCGTAATATTCTTGCCTGTTTTCATTTGTCTTTATGTTTCTAATTTTATCGTTCACTCCCCTTATATTTGAAACAAGCTCGGCTTTGTTGTTGCCTTTGTTTGCATCCTCGATAGTTTTTGCCTGAGACAGCATATCTTTTTCTCTATATAGAGTGAGTATAAAAGAAGGTAAAAGGAATATTGCTCCGGAGATAAAAATAAACAGAGAAAAGAAAAGAATTATTATCAAACGACGCAATTTGTATTGCTTCATTATCTTTTCCTTTTCTTGTTTTGGTAATAAATTAAACATTTTTAATTATTATATGGCGGTAGAGCAAGCCCAACCGAAGCAGAAAATCTGAGAGAATCTTTCTTTTTAATTTCTGGAATGTGTGTTTCCAGAGAAAAAGCATTAGTCCACACGTTACCAATCTCAACAGGCACAACAAGCCCGGCAGACAAAAATGCTTTAACCCTTTCTATATCTGTATGATCCCCTACTAATTTCACCGCAGAAATATGCTCGCTTTGTTTAATATCATCCCCTTTTCTTGTGGTCCAAAAGATAAAAAGTTTTTCGATTTCTTCAATCATAAAAGCCTCTACTGTTTGTTCTTTTTCCCTATCTAACATTGATACAGTAGAAGTAAAAACAACCACACCCCCACTTACTATGTATAGACCCATCTTAAATTTTGATAGGTTTACTATTGCATAAACATTATTGTCATCACTTGAAATTACAGAACGAGCGATAGCTTGTGATTCTATTTCAAAAGCAACAGGCTCTATTTCAGCACTATGCAAGGCATCCACGTATGAATTGACGACTTTCTCTGGCAATACAGATACGGCGACCTCGATCATTCCGTTTTCATCTCTCGAATTAGGGACGACATTAAAATCAAAAATAACTTCGGACAAATTAACCGGAACATTGTCTTCAATTTTAAATTCTATACTGCTTCTTATTTCTTTATATGAAAGCTCTGGAACTTTTAATGTAAAAACATAACCTTTTTCTTCTGGCAAAGAAGCATTCACGAAAGAGAGATTTTTTCGTGATTTTATTTCCTTTAAAAATCTAGAAAGAGTAGCCTTGTCGTTTATATATCCGTTTTTTATTGTCCCAATCGGCAAAGCGACTTCGCCAAATCTACCGAGAGAAACCGAATTACCAGAGCCTTTGAATTCTATTATCCGAATTGCGTCATCAGAAAAAGCGAGTCCCACAGTGGACATTTTTAAAAATCTTGGCGCAGGAAAAAAATCAAAGAAATTTTTTTTATGCTGTTTTGCAGATACTGTCATCTCCCCTATTATATCTGTGCAAACGAAAAAGTTCTAGGGCTATTTTGCTTTTGTACCAGCTGGTATCGTTTCGCTAACGTTCATTAGAGAAAAATTATCTTCAGTATTGAAACCGAGAATCATCGCTTCGCTCAGAAGGCCCATCATTTCTCTTGGTGGCAAATTGGTAACAAAGGCACAAAGTTTATTTGCAAGTCCTTCGCCTTCTGGAAAATATTTTGCTATCCCCGACAAAACCTGACGAGGTTTTTCTTCACCAAAATCAACAGACAATTTCAAAAGTTTGTCGCTTCCCTCTATTTTTTCTGCAGAAATTATTCTTCCTGCCCTGATCTCTACTTTTGCAAAATCATCAATTGTAATTTTTTCCATCTCTTTTTTTGATTCTTTATGTTTTAATTTGTTTAAATAACTTCCTAAAATTATCGATGCCGATGATGCATCGAGCATTTCATTTTCCCCTTGAATCTGCGAAGCTTGTTTTGAAGAAAAAAATTCTGGCTCAAAATGGATTGGCAAATTTGTTTCTTTTTTAATTTCCTCCACAAAGACTTTAATCTTTTTCATTATCGGATTGTCACTTCCGTCGAGATTTTTTGATTCGCCAATTACTATCTCCCCAATTTTTTCTTCTGTGATTATTTTTTTGATAGCAAGAATAGTTTCTTTGTCATTTAGAACAACACATTTTGGAAATGCTACGTTGTTTTCACTATCCCCAACAGCGATACCAATTCTCTTTGAACCAAAATCTATTCCGATATATCTCATATAAATAGATTATATCAAGTGAGCTGTTATGTATAGCCATATTGCCAAATATCATTTTTTTGATATTATGTCGCCTATGGATAACATTCCTTCTGCAGGTATAAATCCTTTGAATTTACCAACAAGTTTTCTTGTTGTGCTTACTATAGCTATGGCATGGAGTATTGCATGGAAAGGTATCGCATTGTGGAAAGCAGCGAGAATTTCACATAAGAGATGGTTTATTATCCTTCTTGTTCTAAACACCGTTGGAATATTGGACATAATCTATATCTATTTTATTGCAAGTAAATATAGAGTAGAGACAGAAGAAATATCAAACGAAGCAGAAGCCGAAGAAAAAGATCCTGAAACAAAAGAATAAGACCTATTTTGCGAAAGCAAAATATACGGACGGCATTTGCACCATAAAATATTAATAAGGTTGTTTGTAGTGCGGAGGAGTGGCAGAGAGGTCGATTGCACCTGTCTTGAAAACAGGAGGGCTGGAAACGGTCCCGTGAGTTCGAATCTCACCTCCTCCGCACTATACAGAACCTAAAAAGGACGTCCCTGTGGATTCAAATCTCGCGTACCCCAACAAGAACTTGATACCAACATATTCAGGCATAGCAACATAGGTATTCAGAAAAAATACTCAGAAAAAATGATAAAGATCTGTGGAATAATTTCACTAGAGGAAGCAGAAATGGCCACGCGTAAAGGGGCAAGTGCTTTAGGTTTCGTTATTGGGGGAACTAACCTAACAAAACCTGTCCCAATCGAAACAGCAAAAAAAATAATCTCAGTCGTCAGTGGACGAATTGAGACGGTGCTAGTAACCCATTTTGAAAATACTGAAGAAATCATCCATGTCTCTGAACAAATCGGCTGTAGTATGATACAGATCGTTGAGGATATTACCATACAACAAATAGAGCAAGTACGGACAAAAACAGGAAAGAAGATTATCAAAACTGTGGACACGAGTAAATATTTTGCTAATAGCGATTATTACGAGCAGTGCAGAAAATTTTCCGACTTGTTCTTAATTGATACCAGATTTGAAGGAAAGCTTGGAGGAACTGGTGTCGTAAGTGATCCAAATATAAGTAAAAAAATCATCGAGAAACTCAAAATCCCCATACTACTTGCTGGTGGACTCAACCCACAAAATGTTTCCGAGTTAATCAAAATGACGAGTCCTTACGGACTTGATATTCTAAGTGGCGTGCAAGATGGAGAAACTCGAGACAGGTATTCCCTTTCAGAGAAAAAGCTCGCTGCATTTATAACTAATAGCAAGGAAGCACTTCTAAAATATAAGGGCCATCCTCATATCTTAAATTGAACCCGTAAAACTTTTCAGAAACCCATTAGTGACTTGATACTAAAAGTTTAAATCCAGAGCAGCCTGAACTATACAGAACCAGAAAATTAAAATATGATCGAAGAAGACTTTTTCCAATAAAATGCTCGAATATTATAAAGAAGAAATTAAGGCGCAAGAGAAAAGTACTCGTATTTCGTTATCAAAAAAATACCCCCTGGTTTTGCCTTTGATATTAAATTCAAAGAGATTTTTTAATGCTCTTGTATATTTTACTCATCCAAAATTCTCTCTGCACAAAAAAGCCAGCTTGAATAAATGGTTCAATTTATCAGAACACTCTTCCCCACTCTACAGAAAATACAACAAACGAGAATTAGACGAAGGAAAAATTGAAAACATTAAAATCGCAATTAAAAATTTGGATGGAGTTACAATCGAACCCGGAAAAATATTCTCATTTTGGAAATATGTTGGAAAGCCTTCGAAAGAAAGAGGATTCAAAAATGGTTTGGTTTTAAGTGATGGAAAATTAAAAGAAGACACTGGTGGCGGTCTTTGCCAACTATCAAATCTCTTGGCTTATATGTTCGCAAGAACAGAATGCGCTTTTGTTGAAAGAAAACACCATTCAAGAGACGTTTTTCCTGATTCTGGTAGAACAGTCCCATTTGCTTCGGGAGCTACCGTTTTTTATAACCTAATAGATTTAAAAGTTAAAAACACATATTCTTTTTCTATAAAAATAAATCTGCGAGTAACAGATACGCAATTGCGAGGATCTATTTCTTCCAAAGAAGGCCAGGACTATTTCATAAAAATAGAAGAAAGGAATCATAATTTTGTAAGATCAAAAAAGTCTAATTTAATATACCGATGCAATGAATTGTTCAGAGTTTTTTACAAAAAGAACACAAAAGAAAAAATTAAAGAAGAATTTTTGTGGAAAAATGTCGCAAAGGTTATGTACGAAGACAACCTAATTAAAGATAGTATTATATCTGTATGATATTAAAGGAGTTTGTATATAAATTTGACGAAGGTCCGTTGGAAAGTAAAGAAAAATTACTTGAAAATTGGACGGTCGGAAATTGCAGGCGAGCTGTTCAATATTATATATTTGAAAAATTTGGTATTTTTCTTGAACCACAAAAAGTCCTCTGCCCCACTTCTTATAGAGAAACCGGCTATTTAATATGGGATGATTCAAAAGAATTTTCTTTTGAAAATTTAAATGATGGTGACATAATTTTTGCTGAAACAATTCGTAATAAAAAAGGAGAAAAAATAAATAAAGGTCGAGAGACCTTTTTAACAGAAGATGATTATATTGTTTCTCTCCACACTGCTCTGTTTACAAAGATAGCGGGAAAGGAAATTTGGCACGCAACTGCAAAGGAAGGAAAAAGCTGTTTTTGGACAAAAGAAAAATTTCTCGAAAACTACCGACCTGTTTCTGTAAGGAGAATTATTCTTGGTTAAAAAACAGTTTAGGTTTTATATTCACATACACAAAATAATTAGTGTGATATAATTTTTGAATGGATCCTTTGAGAGAAATCACAAGTAAAGATTTTATCTATTTCGAAGCACTAGAACATAACCATACCAAAAAAGGTAGCGACTGGTATTGGGTTGTTTTGATAATTTCTCTTGCAATAATCGTATCTTCTGTCCTATTCGGAAATATCACTTTTGCTGTGGTTATCTTGCTTGCAACAATAATCACTTTTTTTACTTCACACCGCGATCCTGAATTACTCAAAGTCGCAATGGACAACAAAGGTATTTATGTAAACAACGAACACTATCCTTATGACACGCTCGATTCTTTTTGGATAGAGACAACATACGGCGTGCCGAGAGTCCTCATAAAATCAAAAAAACTTTTTATGCATCTTATTGTCATCCCTCTTGCAGACGACATTGACCCTGACATTGTGCAATTCTTTCTCGGCTACTATTTAGATCAAGAAAAAATCGAAGAATCTCTAATTCAAATAGTTTTGGAATACTTGGGTTTTTAAAGTTTTTGTGATAGCTTTCTATTGTTAAAGTTTTCATTGTCCTCGTAGTTCAATGGATAGAATGCGAGTTTGCGGAACTTGCGATCCAGGTCCGATTCCTGGCGAGGACACAAAATAGATTCGCTTATTTTTAGACTTTAAGATTTAGTGATAAAATATGAGCGTGGAAAATTTACAACCAAATGAAATTACACCTGAACTAAGGCACTTTTACAGCGACGACCCGTACGAGGTTTTAGGAATATCAAATACTGCAAATATTGAAGAAGTTAAACTTGCATGGAGAGAACTGCAAAAAGTATTTCATCCCGATACCAATAGGAATCCCCATGCCTTAGAAATTTCTAAAAGAATAAACATTGCTTGGAAAAAAATTTTAGATAAGGAGACCGACACACAAAAACGTGAATCGAAAAAAGAAGTACCGCGTAGTCTAAACGACTTAAAAAAATATTTAAGCGAAGCTAAAGCTAAAGGCGTAGGAGAAAAGGAAATAGATGTGCTAGTATATTCAAAAGAAGTCCAGGCTCTTTTTGAAAAAGAGGCCATTTCAATTGTAGTCATAACAGCACCCCCACATAACGGACCAGAAATGTTCATGGCATTCGTAAAAGAATGGAAAATGTTTGGTTTGAACGTAGAGAATACTATTAACACACTAAAAATTAGGAGTTTTCTAGAATTTTTGGTGACAGAAATATATATCGATGTATATGGCAGAGAAAATCCAGATATGTTTTTAGACCTTGTAAGAAACTGGAAGAAAGCGGGAGTGGACATAACTGATTTTGTAAACGGTAGAAAAGCTCAAGTATTACTCGAAAATCTAGCAAATAGACACAGAGGTCATCCCGAAATATTTAGAAAATTTGTCCAAGCATGGATAAAAGCTGGCTGGATACCAAATAAAAGAATAATATCTGCGCTTGATAAAAATTGATTTTTAACAAAAACTCCGCTTGCGCGGAGTTTTTGTTTAAAATTTATTTTACTGAAGCTTTTTTAACGAATGCAGATAGTCGAGAGATTTTTCTTGAAGCAGTATTGGCTTTTATTGTCCCCTTCTTTGCTGCTTTGTCGAGGGCTTTTTGTGCCTTTGGCAAAAGTTCTCTTGCCTCTTTTGTTTTTCCTGCAGAAACTAGTTTTGAAATTTCTTTCTCAACTTTCTCGATTTCTCTTGATCTTCGCAAATTGAAAACTCGGTTTTTTGCCGACTTTCGGATGTTCTTTTTAGCTGATTTTATGATTGCCATATGTGCGGGAAATAGTACACAATAACGAAGAAAAAGTAAAGAGTCTGGCCTTTCTTTATCACAAAGCAAAATTGAGATATGATAACCTTATGATTTCATATATAGAAGGCTCGGTTATACACATTGCTCCCAAATACATAGTTGTTTTAACGAATAACATTGGTTACAAGGTTTTTGTCACTACTGCGACCAAATTAAAACACCCGAAAGACGCCCCCATTTCCCTATTTACCCACCTTGCCGTAAAAGACGATGCTCTCGACCTTTATGGTTTCCCGACATTAAATGAATTGGAATATTTTGAACTTTTGATTACCCTTCCAGGTATAGGGCCAAAGTCTGCGCTTGGAATACTCGAAGTCGCATCTCCTGAGATTATAAAAACAGCAATAATTTCAGAAGACCCTGAACACCTCACAAAAATATCCGGGATCGGAAGAAAGAACGCAGAAAAAATTGTATCTGGTCTGTCTGGAAAAATATCGGCGATAGAATCAGAAATTGCACAAGCAAGGAAAGAATCAAAGGGACTCGATGCAATTGATGCGCTTATTTCTCTCGGATATACACAAAAAGACGCAAGGGACGCACTAAAAAATATGCCAAAAGATATTGAAAGAACAGAAGAAAAGATAAAATACGCTTTAAAATTTTTAGGAAAATAACATGGAAGGAATACTTCGAAACATAAAAAAACTTGTTCCAAAAAATATAGTTGATTCCATAAGACCGATCTATCATTTTCTACTTGCTTTAATCGGGGCAATAGTTTACAGATTTCCCGGAAAACATATCACCGTAATCGGTATAACAGGCACAAAAGGAAAAACCAGCTCTGCTGAAATATTAAACGCAATGTTCGAGGCGCAAGGTTTAAAGACTTCCCTCGCCGGAACTCTTCGTATAAAAATCGGAGAAAAAAGTGTTCGCAATATGTACAAAATGACACTACCAGGAAGATTTTTTGTACAAAAGTTTTTGCGTGATTCTGTTAATGCAAAATGTGATATTGCAATATTAGAAATAACATCCGAAGGAGCAAGACAATTCCGACATTTTTTTACTTTCCTAAATGGTTTGATTTTTCTCAATATATCACCTGAACACATAGAATCTCACGGAGGTTTTGAAAATTATTTAAATGCAAAATTATCAATCGCAAAAAGCCTAGCCAGATCAAGCAAACAAAAAAAGGTTCTCGTTGCAAACGAAGACGACAAACACGGGAAAGACTTTTTGGCTTTGAATATCAAAACAAAAATCCCCTTCTCTATTTCTGACGCCACAGACATAAAATTACAAAATGACGGCTCTGCTTTCTTTTTAGAAAAGACATTGATTCAAACAAAACTTCCTGGAAAATTTAATATCCTAAATATTTTAGCTTGTGCAAAAATGGCGCAGGCTTTCGGTGTGTCTCTCGAAAATATTAGAAAAGGAGTATCGGGTTTAAATCTAATCAGAGGACGAGGAGAGAAAATAACACTGGAATCAAATAATCCTCTCGAAAAAAAACAAAAGTTTACCGTGATTGTAGACTATGCCCACACTCCGAGCTCTCTCGAAGCAATTTACGGTGCATACGAACACGATAATAAAATATGTATTTTAGGTAACACGGGTGGAGGGCGAGATGTTTGGAAAAGACCAGAAATGGGAAAAATTGCCGACACTTTTTGTTCAAAAATAATTCTAACCAACGAAGACCCTTACGACGAGGATCCAAAAGAAATATTGGAACAAATGGCAAAAGGAATAGAGATAACTCCTTATGAAATAATCTTGGACCGAAGAGAAGCAATAAATACAGCTCTAAAATATGCAAAAGAAAACGATGTTGTGATTATTACTGGAAAAGGCACCGACCCATATATTATGGGTCCAAACGGAAGCAAAGAACCTTGGGATGATGCAACCGTGGTGAGAGAAGAATTGGAGAAGGTTTTGAAATAACCCAAGAACACTAATTGCATTACTAATTACAAAATTATACTCAGTCTTTTTATATAAAAAATCGACCCTTCGGTACAGAGCTTGCCGAGCAAGGTGTACTGAAGGGTCAAAGTGTCCGAGGGACAAATTGCACGAGGTGGAGTTTAACGCTATTCTCCCAAGCGTTTGGTTAGTTGTATGCGAAGGACTGATTCTCGCTTCCAGATCAGAATGAACTCAGACTGCGAACGCCGAGGAAACGGCAGTATTTTTGACAGCCTTCCTCGCAACAACCCAGATCGAGCCAGCGCCTACCGTCGGTACCGTCGAGGAACGGAAAGCACAGAGAGTCACCGATCCTGGCACACTGACCGAGCGCGACGATCGGAAACTTACGTTGCAGTTCGGGATACTTCGCCCCGAAAGCAAGAAGTTCCGCGAGGGTTGGAGGACGGAGCTTGCGCTTTACCATAGTATCCCCCGCATCTTCGATGGACATACAGTGGTCGAAGTGTATGAGCTCGGGCTTAAGTGTAACCTTGCCCGTCCCGAGCATCGGAAACCGCTCGATTGTGACGGCGCGATTCCACCCGTCAAAATGCCAGGTGGCGATCATCTGCTCGAGCGTCTGGCTGTAGTCCAAAACCATTTCCATAGCGAGGGGCGCGAGACCAAGGATCTTCCGAAACTCATCCCGGTTGACAGTGTTGAGATTCCCATTACCTGCAGCCTCGAACAAATCGGCCAAAAGACCTTTCTGAGTGAGACTGTTGTGCCCCTCGAAAGACAAGCCATTCTGTGCTGCGAGTTCCAGCAGATGCTTTCCCTGCGCCAACGTTGCGGTGCTCATAAGGGTTACCCCTATGTTGCGCTATCTTGTGGATAGCATGTTACGCTTGGCCTACCGACATGGTAGCCACAGCTTTTTGTGTCCATATTTTGGACATTAGACACAAAAAGCTGTGGCTACTTGATCTGTGTTTGAGATTTTTCGCAAATCCTTATTTAAAGGTGCTTTTGACTATCTCTATATATTATACGCCTTTATCTAGGCTATGTCAACTATTTATACTAAACAAAATCACAATGGCTTTATCTGGCCTTTTTTGCTAGCATCAAAATATGCCAGAATTACCAGAAGTAGAAACAACCGTAAGGGGTTTGAGGACTCTCATAGGTGAAACCATTACTGACGTTTGGACTGACCTCAATTCCCCATTTTACAAAAACAAGGAACATATAAAGGATCCGGAATTTTTTGCACACTTCAAAAAAGAAATCAGAGGTAAAAAAATCACCAGTGTTTCTAGAATGGCAAAATATATTGTCATTCATCTGGAAAAGAAAACTCACATTATTGTTCACATGAAAATGACCGGCCATCTTATGGTTGGTGATTATATATTTCATAAAAAAGAAAATCGCTGGACACCAAAAGACAAGAACAGCCCCCTTGCCGATCCATATAATAGATTTGTTCACACTGCTTTTATATTAAAATCAGGAAAGACTCTCGTGCTTTCTGATGCTAGAAAATTTGCAACAGTGACTTTATTTATCGGCAATCACAAAGACCACAAAGATTTGGCCAAGCTCGGTCCCGACCCTCTTTCAGACATAAACACATGGAAAGAAATGCGAGACTTTATACAAAAGAGAGCCAATCTCCCGATGAAACAAGCATTACTCGACCAGACACTTGTGTCGGGCATCGGAAACATATATTCAGATGAAATACTTTTTGAAGCCGGCGTATCCCCTTTTCGAAAAACAATAGACGTTACAGATACTGAATGGAAAAATATTTTTAAACATACAAGAAAAATATTAGTTCGTTCTATTGGTATGGGAGGTGATTCTCTTTCTGATTATAGAAATGCCTTTGGAGAAAAAGGTGGTTTCCAAAACTTTCACAAAGCGTATGGTAGACGCGGAGAAAAGTGTCCAAAAAATGGATGTGGGGGTATAATACAAAGAACGGTTTTGGGCGGACGCAGTGCTCATTATTGTGATAAACATCAAAGATAATGAAAGACAACACAGGGTTTTTTATAGTTCTTATGATTGTCCTTATGATAGGAGTTTTCTTTGGAACTGACTTTCCCCTAACTGGCGAGCAAAATTCAAACAAATCAAAACAAACAACGGAAAAAACCGAACCTCTTACAAAGACAGAAATTGAACAAAAGATAAAAGAAACAAAAGAAAGAGTCACCGAGCTCGAAGAAGAAATCAGAGAAACAAAAGAAAAAGAAACGAGATCACCATATTTTGAAATGGTTACAATCGCTGGTGTTTACACGCCATCAAACAGAAATATAGATAACGAATATTTAACCCTCAGATCATCCTACGACATAGACACTCCAATAGACATTACGGGCTGGACTATCAAAAGCCGTTTGACGGGAAATACTATTACGATACCAAAAGGCTCAAACCTATATTTACCTAACAATAATTCATACATATCTAATATAGAAGTTTCAAAAAGCCAATATATTTATATAAACACAGGAACATCTCCGATTGGGGAATCTTTCCGAGCAAACATTTGCAGCGGTTATCACAATCAATTCTATGATTTTAAACCCTACATTACAGAATACTGCCCTTACCCTATCGACGATGTCGAGGGTATTCCATATTCTCTCGATAATGAAAAGTGTTTTGATTTTATCGACGATATGAATAGATGCGAAGTACAAATTGAATCAATTCCAAATTTTAGCAGTCAATGTACTGAATATATAAATCAAAAAGTAAACTACCCTACTTGTGTTTCTAAACACAAAAATGACGACGATTTTTACAAAAATGAATGGAGGATTTTCCTCAGAAGTTCACAACCGCTCTGGAGAATCAGCAAAGACACATTAGATATGTTCGACAAAAATGGAAAAGTGGTCGATACCTATTCTTACGGATATTAAAAATCAAATATCCTAAACAGAGCAACTCCCGTTGCGACGGAAACATTTAGAGATTCTTTTTGTCCTCGCATTGGTATTTCGATTATCTTGTCACTTTTCTCTAAAATATTTTTTGAAACACCGAGGACTTCATTACCGACAATAAAAACCACTTTGTTTTTTGGCTTATATTTTTTGTAATCTATACTTTCCTCTGATTGTTCTAGACAAACTATTTCAAAACCTTCGTTTTTGAATTTTTTAATTTCGTTTGTAATATTTTTTACAACTTTAAAAGGAATAGTTTTCTCGGCTCCAAGTGCAGTTTTTGAAATATCTTTTCTCTCCCGTCCAAAGCGGTCAACCGGTGCTGGAGTATATCCTGAAATAATAATCCTAGAGACCCCCACCCCGTCAGCAGTACGAAATATCGCCCCAACATTTTGGGCGCTACGAATATCGTGCAGAACCAGAATTATTTCTTTTTTAGACATTTTATTTCTCCCAATGTGCCTTAAAGTTTTCTATCTCTTTTACTAATTCGCTGGCTTTTTGACCTCGATAACAAATCGCTCGATCATCAACATAAACAAAAGCTATTGGTTTTCCTGGATTATCGCCAAATTTATCATCCCTTCTGTTTATAAAATCAAAAGGTATCGAGTGTTCAACACAATACTTTCTAACAACCTCATCTCCCCTAGTTGAATGTATCAGTATGCGATAATTATTTTCTTTTAATAGTCTTATCGCCTCTCTAACTTCTTCTATTGGTTCGTTTGTATGCTCACCAGAAACAAAGCCTTCATATCTTGCAATTACGCCGTCAAAATCAAAAGCAATAACACGTCCATTTTCCCCTTTAGTTTTTTCCATTAAGTTATCCTATAAAAATGAGAAGAAAGTAGCAAGGATGGTAAAGAAAGAGCCCCTAACAGATTGTGAGTCTGCGAGGGGTTCGATGATGATCACACGAGCTCTGTTCACGACCTGCGTTGAGCCGGCGGGTAGTGCGAGTAGTGATTCGGCAAGTACTTCTGGGCGACCTGTCTCGAGATGGAGAAGCTGAACTCCCCCATAGTAAAGTCGCTCAGGGTATAGCTTCCGTTGTAGCCGCAGGAGGAACTTGCTTCATAGATGTCCACGCCCAACTCCCCCTTACGGCATGGGGTATTGCGCCGTTCGGACACCGGAATTCGATTGATCGCCTCGCCACTCAGTGCGTAGTAGGTGGTTTCCTCACGGCGCTTAGCTGCCATGAGAACACCTCCAAAACGAATGTCTTTCCCAGTTTCATCACAAAGCAAAGCCATAAAACACCTCAAAGGTACAGTTCTCAGTGGCACAATACCACCGAGGTCAACAGCTTTAAAAACCGATGACGGTATAATGTTGCAATATTTTTTATTAAAAGTCAAAAAAGGAATCGAGCCTTACGGGGTCACTTAAAAAAGTTCAGCAGTAGGAATCTTCCATTACATGGACAGTGTACCTTTTGTTATTAATTTTGTGGTCACAACTTTCGTCTTTCGTGAACTCAAGACGAAGTCGCGACCCCGCCTCCCTCCGCTCCGCTTCAGTCCGGCTCGCACATCGCAAAAGAAAAACACCTTGAAAATCAGAGGTGTTTTTCTATTGTTGCGATGTGCGCAGAGGAGGAATCGACCCTTACAGGGTCAGTACCCCGATTGGATAATTACTTCGTCCTAAACGGACTCGTAATTATACTCAATCGGGCTTCGATTCCTACACGCAAGTCCCCCGGACTTGCTTGGGCGCACAAAATTAAAAAGCCTTTCGGCTTTTAATTTTGTGCGCCCAGTAGGAATCGAACCTACGACCGTTTGCTTAAAAGGCAACTGCTCTACCGACTGAGCTATGGGCGCATATTTTTATGTTTATTGTTATCCTCTACCCTGCTTGGTTATAAACATATTACAGTTAAACTTTATACCATATTGAAAAACAAAAAGAAAGACTTACGACAAAATCATTTTCTCGAGCAAAAGTATCATATCTTTATCGCCAGAATGTCCTTTGTAATAAATATCAACTAAAGTTTGCAGTTTTTCTGATATTTCTTTTTCTGTAAATTTACTACTTGCCCTTTTCATCTTTTGAAAAACAAATGGATGTAGGCCAGATTCTTTGGCGTTTTCTGTATCTTTAGCTATTTTTAGGGTTTTATAATTCCACCAAATCATTGCTTGTAATTCTTCGGCAGAAGCTCCGTGATCAACCATATCTCTAAATAATAGCCAGCTATTTTTTTTATCCTTTCCGACCAAAGCATCTCCAAAAGCAAAATTTTTATCTCCTTTTTCCTTGCCGGCTTGGCTTTCTAATATTTTTTCAGAACTTTTTTCAAGCAAAGTCACGATTTTTTTATCGATCTCCCCCTCGAGAACAATGAAAACACTTTCTGAATCCTGCATTTCTTCTACTGAAGCCAAAAATATTTCTTTTTTTTCTTCTATTTCAAGTGGAAAAGAAAGAAAGACGATGTGTTTGTTTTCAAAAAGACCAACACTCTTTGAAAGTTCGGTTAATCTCCCCGGTTGTATTTCTTTTGATTCAATACGAAAAAAATTAGCATTAGGTCTTTTTTCCTTTAGCTTTTCTATTGTGGCAGACACCTTTTTTCCTGATGTCTTTTGGTCACTTCCATAAAATACGTACAGCATATTTATTTTATTTCTTTCATATCTCCCCAATCTTTACCGAAAGACGCATTTGCAATTATTGGCACTCCCTTTGTCATTTCTGGAACGAGTATCCCTTCCATAATTTTCTTTGCTTGTTTTGCAAAATCAGAAACTTTTTCGTTTGAAACTTCATATATTACTTCGTCGTGTATTTGTAATATTAGAAAAGCTTCGTCTTTCATTTTCGAAGAGATATATTCATCAATTCCAAGCATAGATAATTTTATCAAATCAGCCTGCGTTCCTTGTATTGGAGCATTTATCGCCATCCTCTCGGCCTGGGCTCTGATAAAGGGTAATTTGGATTTGAAACCTTCAAAATATCTTCTTCTTCCAAATACAGTTTCTGTGTACCCTTTCCTCTCGGCCTCTGCTTTTATCTTTTGTATGTAGTTTGCTAGACCAGAAAATTTTTCAAAATAGGTATCATAAAATTGTTGTGCCTCGCTTCTTTCTATGTTTTCACCGAGATTCTGCCTAAGGGCATTTACTCCCATACCATAAAGTATTCCAAAATTTATAACCTTTGCTCGCCTTCTCATTTCTTTGTCTACTTTTTCTATTGGGACACCAAAGACCTCGCTTGCAACAGCACTGTGAATATCTTCTCCGTTCACAAAAGCAGAGATAAGCCTCTTGTCTTCTGAAAGAAATGCCGCAATTCTAAGCTCAACTTGGGAATAGTCCAAAGCAACCAGAGAAAAACCATTTTCAGCAACAAAAGCTTTTCTTATATGTCTTCCAAGTTCTGTTTTGATTGGAATATTTTGCAGATTAGGATCCTTCGAAGACATTCTACCTGTCGTTGTTCCTGTCTGGAGGAATGTTGCACGAAGCCTACCATCTTCTGAAACCTGTGTTGGAATATTGTCTATATATGTAGAAAGCAATTTTTGCAGTTCCCTGTATTCAAGTATTGGTTTAATGATCGGATGTAAGTCCGCCATCTTTTGCAATTCATTTTCTGCAGTCGATCTTTGACCGGTACCAGTTTTCTTTTGTCTTTTTGGTTTTATACCCAAATCATCATACAAAATACCCCCGAGCTGTTTTGGAGATTTTATATTGAATTCTTTTCCTGACAAATCAAAAATGTTTTTTTCAAGTGATTCTAATTCTTTTGTATATTCTTTCGAAAGATTTTTTAACACATCAGTATCAATCTTGACTCCTCTATCTTTCATTTTTGCAACAATAGGCACAAGCGGAATTTCTATTTTATTAAAAACAAAAGCCAGTCCTCTTTTTTCTATTTCATTTTCTATGATAACGAGAGCGTTTTCAAAATTCTTTGTTTTTGCAAAAGAAAAAATATTTTCTAGGGTTGGTTCGGTAATATTTGAATCCAAAACCCAAAGTCCGATTTTTGCTCTAATTAATTTTTCACTATCAATGTTTTCTTCGGATAAAACTTCTTCACCTAAAAGACTCTTTGTCTCGCCAACACCCAAAGCCATTCTCAGTCTATCCGCAAGAGTCCTGAATTCTAATTCCAAAAAGAAATCTTTTATTTTTTCAAAAGGCACATTATCAACCCATTTTTCTTCTGGTAATTTGAATTCAATAGGTGCATCTATCCTGATTGTTGCGAGCATTTTTGAAAACAGAGCCTCTTCTTCCCCTTGTTTTAATAGATCAATGATCCTTGGTTTTATTCCTTTTTTGAGCAAAGCATCCTCGTCTTTTTTGAGAGTTTTATAAATATTTTCTATCGTTCCAAAATTAACAATCAAATCAGTTGCGGTTTTTTCACCAATTCCTTTTATGCCGATAATATTATCCGAAGGATCACCTCGCAAACCTTTGTAATCTGGGATTAGTTTTGGCCCAAATCCAAATCTCTCTATTACGTTTTTTTCGTTATAGATAATCGTGTCTTTAATTCCTTTTTTCAAAGTAAAAACTTTTACCTTGTCTCCTGATACCAACTGGAGAGTATCCATATCACCCGAAGCAATAATTATATTCAAATCATCTTTGTCTTTGGTTTGTTCGACAATCGTTCCGAGCATATCGTCTGCCTCAAATCCAGAATACGAATACATTGGTATGCCAAAAGCATTAAATAGATCGTACGACCTTTTTATCTGAGTAATCAATTCGTCATCCGCTTTTGATCTGCCGGCTTTGTAATTTTCGTATGCTTCGTGTCTGTATGTTTTGTCAGCCAAGTCAAAACAAGCAACAATATAATCTGGTTTTAGATCAGAGATTATTTTGATAAGCATTGTTGAAACACCATAGAGCGCTCCTGTTGGTTCACCTTTGCTCGATGAAAAATCTGGCAGTGCGTGATATGCCCGATGCAATATGGCATGTGAGTCGAGCAATACTAGTGTTTTTTTATCTTGTTTTTTCATTATATTTCTATTGAAAGTTTTCTCTCGTTTTCCCTTTCACCATGTTCAAACGAAAGTCTAATTGCATTATCTGGTATTAGACCAGAAACCATCTCCGGCCATTCTATAAAAATCAAATGACTTTCATCTGAAATCAAATCGTCCCAGCCGAGCGAAGAAAGCTCTTTTTCGTTTGCAAAACGATATGCATCGATATGAATATATTTTTTGAAACCTTTGCTTTCCATATCATATATTTTCATCAGTACAAAAGTAGGACTAACTATTTCTTCTTTTACACCAATTAGTTTTGCAAATTCCTTTGAAAAAGTTGTTTTTCCAGCTCCCAAATCCCCTTTCAAAGCAACGACGACCGCTTCGCCTTTTCTTTTTTCTATCAAATTAAACAAGTCTCTGGCGGGTACAGCCATATCTTCTGACGCTTTTAATTCATAAGTCATACTTTTCTCCATATAGACTATACTAGCAAAAAAACAGGTAAAAGACAGTTTGTGAGTAGAAAAAATAAAGTATATTATGTATGTAATATGACAAATTTTGACGATGAAAAAAAGCGTGATGATGATCTTGCAAAAATAAGATCTCGCGAGGGCGAGGATCTCGCAAAAGCTTTATCAGAGAAATCTGGTATTCCATATGTAAACCTATCTTTCTTTCCTATTAATATAGACGCTCTGAGGGCAATAGACGAAGAAACAGCGAGAAAAATAAGAGTTGCTCCTTTTAATATTGTTGGAAAGAGAGTTTCTGTCGGCGCACTCGCCCCACAAAACGACGAAGTAAAAATGCTCGAAGAAGAAATGACAAGAAAAGGTTTTGTTGTCGAAATGTATATGGTTTCTGAACAGAGCCTAAAGAGAGTCTGGGACAGATACGAAGAATTGTCACACGCAACCACATCGACTGCTGGTTCTATCATTATTTCAGAAGAAAATATAAACAGGCTCCGTGAAGAAATAAAATCAATAGTAAATGTAACTAACCTAATAGCAAAATTAGTTTCTTCGACCGAAAGCAATCGCCTCACAAAGATAATGGAAGTCATCCTCGCAGGTGCTCTTTCTCTCAAAGCTTCAGATATACATTTGGAACCTACCGAAACACAAGTCCGACTTAGATATAGACTAGATGGAGTACTCACAGATATGTCGATGTTTGATCTGCGAACATATTCTCTGGTACTTTCAAGAATAAAGCTCATATCTGGGATGAAAGTAAATATCCAAGGTGCGCAAGACGGTCGTTTTTCTATAAAAATCGGAGAAGTAGAAATTGAAATCAGAACATCTATCGTACCCAGCACATATGATGACTCTGTTGTAATGAGAGTACTCGACCCAGCTTCTATTTCTGTTGATCTCGAAAAACTTGGCATACACAAAAAATTGCTTGATATTTTGATCCGTGAAATGAACAAACCAAACGGAATGATTCTCACCACTGGTCCGACAGGTTCTGGAAAAACCACTTCCCTATACGCCTTTCTAAAGAAAAAATATGATCCGGAAATAAAAATCATTACGATTGAAAACCCGATCGAATATCATATGAAAGGTATCGTCCAGACACAGACTGACGAAAACAAGAATTACACTTTTGCCTCTGGACTTAAAGCAGCATTGAGACAAGACCCCGACGTAATTATGGTCGGTGAAATTCGAGACAATGAAACTGCTTCTATTGCTATAAACTCGGCACTCACAGGACACATAGTATTTTCTACATTGCACACAAACAATGCAGCTGGAACATACCCTAGATTAATTGATCTTGGAATCAGTCCAAAAGTCCTCACATCGGCCCTCACCGTGAGTATGGCACAAAGACTCGTTAGAAAATTATGTAGCGAATGTAAAAAAGAAGTTCCCGTTACAGGAAACGAAAGAACCATTATAGACAGAATACTGGGAACAATCGGCGACAAAAGTTATCTCGAAGGAATTCAAACAGAAAAACATTTTATCGCATCCGGTTGCGATAAATGTAATAACACAGGTTACAAAGGCAGAACTGGTGTCTATGAGGCAATCCTAAGCGACAAAGCAATCGAAGATACTGTTATGAATTATCCAAGTGAAAGAGAAATTTGGAACGCAGCAAAACCACAAAATATTCTCAATATGAAACAAGATGCTATCCTAAAAATATTAAGAGGAGAAACTTCTTTCGACGAAGTTGGACGTGTTGTAGATCTAGAAACAGACTACTAGACTAAAGCATATTAGAACATCTATTTGACACTATATAAAAAGAATTTAAAACTCCTTTATCCCCCGTTTTTTTGTTGCAATATAATAGCCTCTGTGGATAATAGAAATTGTAGAGATTAAAAAAATCCAACGCACAAATCTCTAAGCCACACTTTAAAAAGTACTTTAAAGTCATGTTTTTCCCTGAGGATAGCTCTCGCAATCAAGACGAATCTTGAAGCCAGAACGTCCTTGCGAAAAAACTTGTTAGACCGGGAGGCCCAGTAGCTTAGAGATTTGTATTTTGGATTTAATGTCCGCGAAACCGCAATACGGCTTCGTTTATCTGTGCTTAACACGTTAGCACAAAATGATTTTTATGTCAAGTACTCCACTTCACAATCACGAGGATAGCAAAACCCTCGATCAGGCTCTCCGCCCCGAGTGTTTTTCCGATTATGTCGGTCAAGAAAACATAAAAAAGAACTTAAAAATTCTTTTGGATGCAGCCAAAGAGCGCGGTCATATCCCAGAACATATATTATTTTATGGTCCACCAGGTTTAGGAAAGACTACCCTCGCCCACCTCATAGCCAAAGAAACAGGAAGCCAAATTAAAATTACTTCTGGCCCAGCAATAGAAAAAGTCGGTGATCTTGCTTCGATTTTAACCAACCTTTCTCCCGGTGATATCCTTTTTATAGACGAAATACACAGATTAAACAAATCAATCGAAGAAGTCCTCTACCCTGCTATGGAATCGGGAGTGCTCGATATTATTATCGGTAAAGGCCCATCAGCGAGAACAATACAATTAGATTTGCCTAGATTTACATTGATTGCCGCAACTACCAGAGTTTCAATGATATCTTCTCCACTCCGATCACGTTTTGGTGGCGGTGTTTATAAGCTTGAATTTTATACACCCGAAGAAATCGGAAGAATCACAATGCGTTCTGCTGGCATATTAGGCGTTTCAATAGACAATGGAGGCGTTGAAGAAATAGCCCGAAGAAGTCGAAGCACACCGAGAATCGCAAACAACTTTTTAAAGAGAGCTCGAGATTTTGCACAAATTCACAAAAAACCTCTTGATAAAAAAACAGTGGCCGAGGCATTAAACCTTCTTGGCGTAGATGAAATCGGTCTTTTTCCTGCCGACAGGACTCTGCTTGAAACTATTGTAAACAAATACAAAGGTGGCCCCGTTGGTCTAAACACACTATCTGCTGCCCTCTCCGAAGAACAAGCAACGATAGAAGAATTCCACGAGCCGTTTCTTTTGCAACTCGGTCTAATCGAGAGAACTTCTCGAGGGAGAATCGTCACCGAAAAAGGATACGCACATATTGGAATTGATTACCCGGTGAAATAACTCAATTGTTAACAACAAAGTGAAACAAAAGGGTTTTTTAAACAACCTTGCCATTCTTTTTATCTATACATTATCTTGTTGCAACGTAAAAACCCTTTCTAAACAACGATGACTAAAGAAAATTAAAAATGACAAAGTTGTTTAGAAAGTATTTTTTACTTATGAACGCATAAATAAAACGTCAGTCAACATTGTCTGCCAAACATTTTTTGCGTTAGAATTTTTATACAGAAACACCGTATTGAAAAACATCAACGTTTGAAGTAGTATTTTCTTAATTACTATTAAACTCGCATATATGTCCGGTCATAACAAATGGTCAAAGATAAAGAGACAGAAAGAAGCAACTGATGGTCAAAAAAGTAAACTCTTTGGAAAAGCAGTGCGTTTGATTACTGTTGAAGCAAAGAAAGCAAAAGGAAATGTTGATTCTCCTGGTCTTCGAATGGCTATCGCAAAGGCAAAAGAAGTAAATATGCCAAACGACAACATCGAGAGAGCAATCAAAAAAGCTACCGAAGCAGGCGGAGCACAGATGGAAGAAGTCACCTACGAAGCTTACGGACCGGGAGGAACAGCAATCATAATAGAAGCTCTAACAGACAACAGAAACAAAACAGCAGCAGAGGTTCGACATATTTTATCAAAAAATGGATGTAGTCTCGCAACTGCAGGGGCGGCGTCTTGGGCTTTTTCTAAAAATGAAAACAGAGAGTGGACGGCTCAGACACCAAACAAAATATCCGAAGAAGACGGTGAAAAACTTGGCGCGTTAATAGACGAACTCGAAGAAAATGATGATGTCCAAGGTGTTTACACAAATGCTGAATAAAACAAAAGCCCCGCAAGGGGCTTTTGTTTATCTCCCCATATTATACAGCATCTGAATTTCACCTGTGGAAAGCGCGCGGTTGTAAATACGAGTATCATCAAGAGAACCATTAAAATGATTGAGTGCTGCCCCAGCATATTTACCCAGTTGAAAGCTGTTTGCATTTACATTACCAGATGAAGCAAATGAGAGAATGCTTACCCCGTCGTGATAAAAGGTAACTGTTCCAGAGGTTCTGACTATTGTACCAAGGTGCCAATTTCCATCTGTGTATGTTCCAATAGCGTTTGAGGTACATCCAATTTGTCCACCAGCCACAACTGCCAACCCCTTAGGCTGATCTGAAACGCATGCATTGTTGTATGACACACGAATTGATTCGTCTGGGGTACTTAATGCTTCAGCAATACTTGTTATTGATCCGTTAGTTTTATTCCAAAAGCTGATAGAGAAATCACCGGTGCTAAAATCTAGTCCTGTTGCTGATGTGTTTATATAGTCATTGCTTCCGTCGAGGTTGACTGCCTGACCCATCTTTCCAATTGCAACTGTTGGGCCGTTGGTAAGTGTTCCATTGTTGGCATTTCCGCTTCTGTCATACGCTGTAGTACCAGAAATGTCTGGACCATCAAATGACCAGAGACCTACAAGACCGTTTGTTAATTTGGAGTTTTGTGTGGCTTGTAGTTTGGCTTCACCTGCTTTGTAAAGCTGATTGATTTCTGATGTGGTGAGGGCGCGGTTGTAGATACGGGTGTCGTCAATCAAACCATTAAAATATGAACCACTGGTATATGTTGGACGTCCAATATATGTAAATTGAGTTCCGCCAGTCGATGGGTTAATTAACGAAGATGTTGAGTTGTCCAGCACACCATTAACATAAAGTTTTAAACTTGAACCATCATAAGAAACGACCACATGAGACCATCCACTCGCTGAAAGAACTGTTAACCCATCAAGGGTTGCAACAGTGGAATCATCATAAGTTGCTACGTATAATTTATTACCATTTAAAGAAAAATATACATACCATTGTCCGGTTGTTCCTTTAGAAATGATCATTTTATCTCCCGTAACGTTCTGTGGTTTAATCCAGGCTGTGTATGTAAAAGAGGTGTTTAAATTTAAGGAAGCACCAGAACCGCAATCTACATAATCATCACTTCCATCAAAATTCATCGCTTGCCCCATCTTTCCAATCGCAACTGTTGGGCCATTAGTTAATGTACCAGTGTTGTTGTTACCTGATCTGTCATATGCTGATGTTCCTGATATATCAGAACCATCAAAAGACCAGTAGCCTACTAGACCATTAGGAACTAGGTTCCTTTGTGATGATTGTATTGTGCGGATTTTGCTTGAGCGATTGTAGAGAGTAGAGACTTCAGTTGCAGAAAGAGCTCGGTTGTAAATGCGGACTTCGTCTGCAGTACCGTCTGTATAATATCCACCTCCACTTCCCGCACCGATTCTTCTTTCCTGATTAGTAGATTTTAGATTACCAGTAATAGACCTATTCTGCCCGTCTGGTTGATTTGTGCTTGAACCTGCAAGAACACCGTTAAAATAAATTTTAGTCTCTGAACCATCATATGTCCCAATTATATGGACCCATTTATTTGCCTCTAATCCAGCTGGATCATTAACTATTGCCATACCATTTAGATACTCCCCGCCATAAGATGCGTCTGATATAGCAATCGGTCTTTCACCGTTTGGTCCCGATGTTGTTCTGACACCAAAAAAGGCATTCACCCCGAGAAAGTTTTGAGAAATGTAATTTATAGATGTATAAGTTGCCACCCCCATTGAAAATACCGACTCACTTCCACTACTACTGCCATCATCTGCTGCCAGGATATAATACGTGCCCTCATGTCCAGGTAAGGCATTCATATTAACCCAAGCTGCTACTGTTATAGCAGCTTCTCCATTTAAGAGATTACTGCCTAAGGACACGTAATCATCGGTACCATCTAGATCTATTGCCTTGCCAGCTTTACCAGCTGACCATAACGGTCCATTTGTTAGTGCTCCAACATTACCATTAC
Source organism: uncultured Candidatus Saccharibacteria bacterium (assembly GCA_965230995.1). Lineage (GTDB taxonomy): Bacteria > Patescibacteriota > Minisyncoccia > Phycocordibacterales. Next base: position 212,905 of record OZ246398.1, on the reverse strand, counting down.
CAGAAAAATCAGTTGCAACAGTGCCCGTAGCATCTTCAAATGACCAATACCCTACTAGACCTAGGTTGTTTGGAGGTAAGGTAATTTGTCCTGCTTTTGTAATGGTCGGCACAAGAAAAAAACCAAAACAAAATACAAAAAAACTAAACGCTAGCAGACAAAATTTCCAAAAATTAATTTGTTTTAGCAAATTACTCATATTTTTATCTATTATATCAGATAAAACATTTTTTATTGAAATGACATATAATAGATAAATGAGGATAATTTCAATAGACCCTGGTTATGAAAGACTTGGTATTGCAATAATTGAAAAAGAAAAAGGTCAAAGAGAAAATCTCGTTTTTTCGGAATGCTTTAAAACATCACCAAAAGACACGCACGGAGAGAGACTTCTCCAAATAGATAAAAGAATATCTGAGATTATAAAAAAATATTCTCCCGAATGTTTATCAATAGAATCTCTGTTTTTTAATACAAATCAAAAAACAGCCCTGCTTGTTGCCGAATCAAGAGGTGTTATTTTTGCTAGAGCAACAGAAAACGGATTACCTATTTTTGAATACACACCGCCACAGATAAAAGTCGCAACGACGGGTTATGGAAAAAGCGACAAAGAGCACATCATTAAAATGTTGCCAATGATAATTAAAATAGACAAAATAATAAAACACGATGACGAATATGACGCGATTGCTGTTGGTCTCACTTTTTTTGCTCATTATCGAGGTTAAAAGTTTTCCCCAACTGTATCTCCTGTTTTAGGGGTTGCAAAAAAATATTAATTTGCTACAAATATGAAAGCGACATTTTCAAGCTCGCAATTAGCATTGTAAAAATTAAAAAGAACAATGAGTGACGATGAATTAAAGGCATTTGGCCACGATGATGAAGAAGAAACCGAGGAGGGTGCAGTAGATGCAGAACTTCTCGAGGAAGGTGACGACGAGACTGTTTCCCTAGACGAGCTTGGGGAAGAAGAAGACTTGGATGCAGATCCTTTTGATGATATGGATGATATGTAATTAAAAGCAAAAACGGGCGTCGCCCGTTTTTGCTTTGTCTTCGTTCTTTCAATTGTATATACTCTATATTATATGAAGAACAAACATACAAAGAAAAAAAGAAGCAAAGCTTTTTCTTTGATAAAAACAATTATTATTGATCTATTTATCCTGCTTGTTGGCGTTGGTTTTTTGGTCTCTGGTATTGCTATCCTGTGGATTTCAAGTTTCAAAATTCCTACTCTAGAATCATTTGAGGAAAGAAAAATAACAGAGTCTTCAAAAATCTATGACCGAACCGGAGAGATTCTCCTCTATGACGTTTACGAAGACATAAAGAGAACTGTTGTCCCTTATGATGAAATATCCCCCCTACTTAAAAATGCAACAGTTGCGATAGAAGACCGGGATTTTTATAACCACCGAGGAATTAAAATTAGCTCGATAGCTAGAGCGGTTTTTGCAAATTTAACAACAGGAACATATGGACAAGGTGGTTCAACCATCACACAACAGGTTGTTAAACTTTCACTACTCACAAAAGAAAAAGACATCTCAAGAAAATTGAAAGAGTGGGTTCTCGCTTTGAAATTGGATAGGATGATGAGCAAAGACGAAATCCTTAATTTTTATTTAAACGAAATTCCATACGGAGGGACTCTTTATGGTGCAGAAGAAGCCAGCCTCGCGTTTTTTGGTAAAAGAGCAAAAGATTTAACCCTAGCAGAATCTGCCTATCTTGCTGCCCTCCCCCAAGCGCCATCGTATTACTCTCCATACGGTAACAACAAAAAAGATCTTGATGCCAGAAAAGATTTAGTGCTTTCTTCGATGAAAGAAGTTGGCTACATAACAGAAGAAGAATATACAAAAGCAAAAAATGAATCGGTAAAGTTCCTTGAAAAAAATGACACAGGGATAAAGGCTCCACATTTTGTGTTTTATGTAAAAGATTTGCTAGAGAAAAAATATGGCGAAGGAATTATCGAAAGCGGTGGGCTAAAGGTCACAACTACTCTCGATTATGAAATGCAAAAAAAAGCAGAAGAGACTGTTAAAAAATATGCTATTGAAAACGCCAAGAAAAACGCCGCTGAAAATGCCGGCCTCGTTGCAATAGATCCAAAGACAGGACAAATCCTCGCAATGGTTGGTTCGAGAGATTATTTTGACAAAGAAATAGACGGAAATTTTAACGTTGCAACAACAAAAAGACAGCCTGGTTCTGCCTTTAAACCTTTTGTATATGCCGAAGCATTTAATAAAGGCTATACACCAGAAACAATATTATTTGATGTACAAACAGTATTTTCATCAGATTGTGCTATGGACGCATCACAAGTAAACGAAACTTGTTATGTCCCAAAAAACTATGATGGTCTTTATCGTGGTCCAATGACAATCAGAAATGCTCTGGCACAATCAATAAACATTCCAGCGATAAAGGCATTGTATCTTGTAGGGATAAATGACGTTTTGGCCCTAGCAAAGAAAATGGGGGTCACTGGGTTGTCTAATGCTGATCAATATGGTCTCACGCTTGCCCTCGGTGGTGGTGAAGTTTCTCTGGTAGATATGACGAGTGCCTACGGAGTTTTTGCAAACGAAGGACAGCGTAACGAACACACCCCTATTCTCGAAGTTAAAAACAGAAAGGGTGACATTATCGAACAATATAATTCCAGAGGAACAGAAGTCTTACCAAAAGAAAGCGCCAGAAAAATATCAAGCATACTTTCGGACAACAAAGCCAGAGCACCAATGTTTGGAGAAAGAAATCTTATGTATTTTCCAAATTACGAAGTCGCCGCAAAAACAGGCACAACCAACGATTACAAAGACGCTTGGGTAGTTGGTTATACTCCAAATATCGCTGTGGGAGCTTGGGCCGGAAACAACGACAACAGATCGATGGACAGACAAGTTGCCAACGTTGTGGTAACACCTCTTTGGAACTCTTTTATGAATCAAATTCTTCCAACAAGACCAAAAGAAAGATTCGAGAGACCAATTAAAGACACCTCCCTTTCGGTAAAACCAGTATTAAGAGGTCAATGGCAAGGAGGAAAATCTGTGCTTATAGATAAATCTTCTGGTTTACTTGCAACCCCCAATACACCAATAGAAACTCGCGGTGAAATACTCACAGGTGGAATTCACAATATTTTACACTGGGTTCATAAAAACAACCCAACAAGTGGCTATCCAGATAATCCTGCAAGCGACCCACAATATTTACACTGGGAATATGGTGTTCAGAAATGGCTGACATTAAATAATATTATTTATAATGAACCAATAATTCCAACAGAAACTTCAACCATACACGACATAAATACCATTGGTGACATCACCATAATATCCCCATCAGATCAATCGACATACAACAGTGCTGATCCAATAATAGTACAATTTGGAACTGTTTCTAAAAACCCAATTATAAAAGCAGAATTCTACCTAAACGAAAGATATCTCGGCGAATCTTCCTTCTCCCCTTTTATGTTTAGCTTCATTCCAAAGACAACACCCGATATAAAACAGGAAAATATATTAAAAATAGTTGTCACAGATTCTATCTACAACAAAAAAGAAAAGACAATGTTGCTAAAAATTAATTAAATTTAATTTCAAAAATATTTAGAACAGAAACTGCTTCAAGCAGTTTTTGTTTTTTTAACATTATTTCAGATTTGGTTATTGGTTTAACTTTTAAAAAAAGGATTCCGTCTTTTATTTGGATATCGTCTTTTGAAATAGAAACTTTTATTTTTTCTTCAAAAATTTTTATAACTTCGTCTTTTTTAAAAGAAGCTTCTCCTATTGTTTTTGAAAACTTTTTTAAATAGTCATTTATATTGAACATATAAACTATTTGTTCATAGGCATAACCAGATACAAGAATGATTCATCTGATACACCTTTTATGACGAGAGGCCTGCCCTGCCCACTAAAACACAGTTTAACAGAGTCCGAAGGAATAGACTGAAAACAATCTATGATGTATCGATAATTAAAGTTCATTTTTACAGCTTCCCCTTTCCACGTTGATGGAATAGTATTTTCCGTTTCTCCTATGTCTGTATTTTTTGATGTTATTTTCAGTTCATTTTTTCCAGTATCAAGAGAAAAATTTACTTGATTAAATTTATCTGAAAAAACATTAATTATCTTGAGAGCATTTAATATATCCTGTTTCAAAACTTCTGCCTCTGTTACAAAAGATTTTGGTAATATTTGTCTGTAATCTGGAAAAACACCTTCAATCACACGAGAAACCATGTATAAATCATTCGAAACTATCGAAAGTTGGTTTTTGTTAATAGAAATTTCAATATCGGAAGAAATTTCGTCGCATATTTTAATTATTTCGCTCGCATTTTTAAACGGAGTAAGAATTTTTATATCGTTTGGAATTCCTTTTATTGAGACTTTCTTTTCTGCTAGACGGAAAGAGTCTGTGGCCACAAAAACCACGTCCCCGTTGTTTTCCTTAAAAACATAAACACTGGAAAGTTCTGGCTTCATACTAGAAGTACTGCTCGAATATACAACACTTTTTAGACCTGAAGAAAAATCGCTGGCTTTAACTTTTATTGTTGTTTCTGCTTCGACTTTTGGTAAAAGAGGAAACTCGTCAGTAGGAAGTGTTTTTATAGAAACATTTGAGAAGGAAGAACTAATATTCAGTACTCCTTCCTTTAGCTCAAATTTGAGCTTCTCGCCGTCTTTTACATTATTCAAGAAAGACAGTATGACCCGAGCTGAAACAGCAACCTTGCCTTCTTTTGAAACAACAGCGGGTAGTCTAATCTCGATTCCTAAATCAAGATTGGTTGCTCTGATGCAGAGAGAGTTTTTATCTGCCTCAAGAAAAACAGCAGAAAGAACAGGAAGACTTAGATTCTTTCCTGTCATCTTTTCTGCTTTGGAAAGTTCTCTCGATATATTCTCTTTGAGGATTTCAAATTTCATATAGATTACTTATTCTTTTAATATATTATTGTTATTACTTATTAGGATGGTGGATATGTGGATTAGAAATGAAATATGTTTGTCTGTAATGGTTTTTTCTGGTTTTTCATTTTTTATATTCTGTGGATATCTGATTTTGTTTTCTTTTTTCTTGTCTATAACCTTATTTTATTCACTATTTGTTATTACTTTTTAACTGGTTTTAAGACAGTTATTAACAATTTATCCACACTAGCTTCCAAGCAGTGCTCGGAGCTGGTTTATCTCTTGGTTTAAGGCGTTATCTTCTTTTATGTCCCCTTTTATCTTTTCACAAGAGTGAATTACGGTTGTGTGATCCCTGCCCCCAATCTTTTGTCCGATTGAAGGGAAAGAGATATTAAAATCTTCACGCAAAATATACATCAAGACTTGTCTTGGCCTTATAATGTCCTTTCTGCGGGTTTTTTCATATATGCTTGATTCTTCTATTCCATAAAAATCAGCAACAATCTTTATTACTTCTTTTGTAGAGATAAGTTTTTTTGGTTTAGAAGCATTTTTTATAAGATCTCTAATTTCGTTTAGAGAAAGAGGTCTCTTTTTTAGCTGAACTTGGCATAGAACTGTGTTTAAGACACCTTCTAGTTCCCTAATGTTACCCGGAATAGTTGTGGCGAGGAAATTTATGATCTCTGGTGTTACATCAAGCCCTAGTTGTCTTGCTTTTGCGTTCAAAATCGCGGTTCGGGATTCGTGATCGGGCGCTGGAATATCCACTGTCATACCAGCAGCAAAGCGTGATTTTAGTCTGTCCTCGAGATTTGGTATGTAATGAGGGTGTGTATCAGAAGAAAATACTATTTGTTTGTTGTTTTCATACAGAGAATTAAAAATATGGAACAATTCCTCTTGGGTTTTTTCTTTGTTTGAAAGAAACTGAATGTCGTCCATTATGATGACATCATATCTTCGATACTTTTCCTTGAAGGCATTTACTTTTTGGCTTGTTATGGAATTAATCAAGTCCTGAGCAAATTTTTCAGAGGTAACATAGTAGACTAATTTTTGAGGATATAGTTTTTTTATTTGATTTCCGATTGCTTGGATTAGATGAGTCTTTCCGTGTCCTGTGTTTCCATAGATAAACAATGGGTTGTATGCAAGACCTGGCCTATTTATGACAGCTTGAGATGCTGCGTGGGCTAATTCGTTGAAAGGTCCGACGACAAATGTATCGAAAGTGTATTTTGGGTTTAGATTATCTTCTTTGTTTATGTGTTGTTCAACAAGTGGCAAAATACCTGTGTCCCCCATTTTGTTTTGGGGCTTGTCTGGGGCTTTCTTTGCTCCGTCTTTGGATATTGTGTATTCGAGAGCACGGATTTCAGGGTTTATTTTTCGTAGAGATTTGAGAATTACGTTGTGGTATTTGTTTGAGAGCCATTCTTTTACGAATGTATTAGGAACACTGAGGATTATTGCCCCGTCGCTCCAACCTGAAATAAAAGTGTCTTTGAACCAAGTATTAAAACTTGCCTTTGAGACCGTCATCTCTACTTCCACCAACACTCCATCCCAAAGTTGTTTGTAGTCCATACTCCAATGTTTATTACTAAAGTTTCAAAAAAAATTGTCCCAATCGCTCTCTGTAGTAAATCCATTATATACTCTGTAGTGTGTTCGTGAACTTGCGGAAAAACAGCTTATATGTTGATAAGCTGTGCATAAAGTGTGGAGTAAGTTTTTGGCTACTCTCCCCTATTGCGCTTTTTATTTTTTTAATGTAAAGTTCCTCTATCTATAAACGTAAACAAACAGTATGTCGATTACATATCAACCAAAAAAGAAAAAACGAGCAAAGACACACGGTTTTCTCGTAAGAAGCAAAACAAAAACTGGACAAAACACTCTAAAGCGAAGGAGACAAAAAGGAAGAAAGAGAATAACAACAGTCTAAAAAGAACAGCCAAAAGCTGTTCTTTTTTGTTTTTTAGGTGTAGTGTCTTTATATGCTTTCAAAGCAAAGAAGACTTCAAAAGGATAAATTTGATCTTGTTTTCAAGGGCTCAAAGGTTTTTAGCACTAATCTTTTTGCCATAAGGGCAAAAAAGGCGGAAGAAAAGCCTCGTTTTGCCGTTGTTGTCCCAAAAAAGGTTTATAAGCTTGCCCACGATAGAAATAGAATACGAAGGCAGGTTTTTGATGCAATCGAAAATCACATACTAGATAGTGTTTGTGATGTTATTTTTTTTGTTAAACCAACAATTAAAAATGCAGATAAAGAATTAATTAAAAACGATGTAGCTCAAGTTATGGTTGAGATACACAAAAAAATAAGCTAAAATTCATAAATGTTTTCATTTTTTAAAATAACGATTTATAAACCTCTGTACAATGGACTGGTTTTTCTCATAGATAGTTTTCCTTTTATGAATGCTGGCTTTGCGGTAATCGTTTTTACGGTAATAATCAAGCTACTCCTCTTCCCTCTTTCTAAAAAGGCTGTAAAGACACAGATCGGAATGAAGGCTCTCCAGCCTAAAATGGACGAGCTAAAAGAAAAATATAAAGACAATCAACAAGAATATGCTCGCAAGATATTAGAGTTGTACAAAGAAAATGATATCAACCCCTTCTCTACTCTGCTCCTTACTATCATCCAGATTCCAATCATCATAAGCCTCTACTATGTTTTTCTAAAAGGATTTCCTTCTATTGATGCTGGCTTCTTGTATTCTTTTGTTAAGATGCCAGAAAATTTAAATATGAGCTTCTTTTGGATTGAAAGTATTTCAAATAAAAGTCACATTCTAGCCATCCTAGCTGCTGTTTCAAGTTTCTTTCAAATGCGATATTCTATACCACCACATACACCAAAAGGCAAACCGGGCGAATCTTTCAAGGACGACCTTGCTCGAAGTATGAATATTCAGATGAGATATGTCTTTCCAGTCATCGTATATTTCATTGCTTACAGTATTTCTGGGGTTATTGCACTTTATTGGATAACGAGTAATCTATTTACTATAGGTCAGGAGCTTTATATCAGGAAACACCTAAAGAAATAGTATGACACAAGAAGAAACTATAGCCTTAATAAAAGATTTTTTTGCAAAATTAGACGTCCATGTAATAGACGTAGAAATTGTAAAACAGGGCGATATTATCGTTTATAACGTGAGAACGAACGATTCTGGAAGGGCTATTGGAAAAAGAGGAGAACATATAGACGCATATCACCATTTGCTCAGCCTCATAATCAAACAAAAGACAAAGAGCGAAGCAAAATTCAATATAGATATAAATGGTTACAAACAAGACGAGATGAATCAGCTTATAGCAGAAGTCAGAAAGACAGTCGAAGAAGTTGTAAAAACCAAAAAAACAATAGAGCTAAGGCCGATGAATTCTTACGAGAGACTACTCATACACAATATGTTCGGTGACGATATTAGAATCGAAACATCGTCTATTGGTGAGGGTAAAGAAAGAAGAGTGGTGATAAAATATTCTCAGATATAAACAAAAAAACCGCCAAAGCGGTTTTTTTGTTTTATTATCTTATGTCTATACTCCAGAGATCGCCTGTTCCCTTTTCTGTAAATATAAGTGTTTCGTAATCTTGAGAAATCTGAAGATTGATCATATCAAACGAGCCGTCTTCTCCAAGTGCTGATGTATAAACGACTTCTTTTTCAAGTGGATTTTTGATATTTATTTTTTCTAATCGGTCTATCAATCTAGTTTCCCCGCTGTACCATGAGTCTGGCATACCAGATTCATTGTTTAAAGAAGATACTGCACAATAGATATTTTCTTTTGCTTCTACGCATTTTTCAGGGATAACAAGATTTTCCAGACTTACCTTTTGTGAATTTGTCATTATATAAGAATATCCTTGTGTGGTACTAAAAGACGATACGATGAAACCTGCTTTGATTGGTTTTGAAAGTAAACCTAGAACAGAAGGTATAACAATTTTTGGCTGTTCTCCAGTCAGGGATAGTTTTAAGAGATACCCTGGTAGATTAAATGATGCATTGCTTTGAGCGTATAATCCATTTTCGTTCCAGTGTAATGAATATTCGCTTCCTGGTATTGTAGATATTCTAGCAATCGTTTTTTTCTTTATGTCATATATTGCAACAACTCCGTATTGACCGCTTTCCACTAGATAAGCGACTCTATCCCCTTTTGGAGAAACAGTCATTGCTTTTATATTTTGTTCAAAGAATTCAATTGAAAGAACGCCAGACTCTCCGGGATTTGATATTGTTCCTAAAAATGTACGAATTATTTCAGAGTCTGTATCTGCATATCTACCAAAAAAAGTATTGTTGTTTACCCAAAATGTATCGTTTATTCCCGGGATGACAGTTGATGTTAATTTTTTTGTTGTGTTAGTGTAATAGGAATATTCATACACATTTCCTGTTCCTTTATCTACGTATCTTACTGTTGATGTACCAGTAAAAAATGAACCAGAAATAGGACCGCTAGCTATTTTTCTAATTTTTTTAGTGTAAATATCGGTGGTGTTTGTTGGAATTTCTACTGGGGGTTGTTCCGCTGGTTCTTCTGTATTTGGAGTATTTTCTGTTTTAGAAGATCTTGGAAAAATATCTACAACTGTTTGTGTTAGCGTTTTACCATTATTTTTTGATTCAAAATAACCATACGTGAACAAAGCAATAATTGCAATTACCAATATTGCTCCGAGAGTAAGTAGTATTAATTTTATTTTACCAGTATGCATGATGATAAATTATATCTTGGCATTAATTGAACCTTTTTTTCGTTGAAGTTTTGTTCACATTCTGATTTTGTCCTGAAACAATCATTACCAGAAGTTTTATTTGTTCCTTTAGATTGTTCCCCCACATTATTTCCGTCCAAATACATTTCTATCCCCTCTTGGCAATAGTAGGTTGCTTTCTGAGTCGAATTGGTAGGTTTTTTTTCCTTACATTCCGATATGTTCTTATAAGGTTCATAGTATGTTGAGATAAACTTATATTTTTGTACACATTCTTTTGTTGAGTATGATTTTGTAGCAAATTCTCTTGCTTCCGTTTCTCCGTAAGGATATATAAAACTAAAATTAAATTGATTTGTATTTTCAGAATTATGGAGAGATGTACAGGCAGTTGTTGGACGATAAGGTTTTCTGTCTAATGCTTTTGCGATAACCTCTTCTTTTTTTTGTTTACAGGCTTCCATTGTTGTCTCTGAAATCTCTGTTGTAGCAATAGAATTTGTTTTTCCAGTTGCAGACCAGCTGGTCGTCTCGACGACATTTCTATCCGGCCAATCCTTATAGTCATAAGTAAAATAATATACTTTATCTACATTCATAGTCTTTGCTGTGCATTGACTTGTTGCCGGCATCTTGTATTTTGCAGTTGTTGCTTCAGAAAGCGATTCTTTTTCAGATAAACATTTAACTTGTGTATCATAATATCTAATTTCTGAATTTTCTGGTGAGACAACTCTAAGTGCCCACTGTCCTTTTTTGGTCGGGTCGAGCCCTTCTAGAGCGGTTTGACCTTCTCCTGAAGTATTAATTTCCAAACTTACCGGTTTTATAGGAGTTGCATTTTTGAAAATATTAAAATCCAGAGCGCTTGGGTTAACTGTATTTACGATTAGATAGCTAAGAAACATTAACAAAAGACCAAAAATTGCATTTTTTATCATCCCCTTGCCGTCTTCTTTTCCACCGGAACTTGCAGATAGAATATAAGTAAAACCACCAATTGTTATCATTACAACGGCGATAACAGAAGAAAATGCAATTAGAAATACATAAAGCCGATTGAGGTAATCTGACAGATTAACTGGCATTTTTTCCGGTGTAAGGCCGTCTATCACTTCCATTGGTGTATAGGTGAGTAGTCCGCTATCGTCTGCTGCAAAAGTAATTTTTACAAAAGCAAAACATAAAACTATTATGATAGACAACAAGATTATTTTAAAATTCTTTCTTATCATTTTATTGCTTCGAGCGTTATTTTTTTACTGAATCTTTGAAATTTATCGAGAAGACTCTCGGCTAGGATTGATATTTCAATATAGCCCTCCCCTCCCTTTTCGTTTCGTAGCGATATTCGGTTCGACTTTGTCTTTGCTGTTTCGCCGTTGACTCTCCATGTAAAAGATACAACATTATCTTGCGCTCCTTTTTTGAAAAAGAAAGGGACAGCAACTACTCCCAATTCGTTTTTTGTAGTTTTAGAATTAGACAGAGCATAGCTTGAGGGTCCAAAGAGAGGGTCTGTTTCGTAAAGCAAAACCTTTGGGTTGCTAAAAGAAATTTCAAGATAATTTGTGGCAGTATATTTTTGATCTCGAGATTCAGCAGTTACAAATATTTTGTATTTATCATCTACCACAACATCACTTATCACGATTTCACTCTTTCCTATTCCCGATAAATCCAATTTTGTTTTTCCGTTGACTTTCCATGTAAAAATCAAAAGCTCCTGTGGAATTTGTTTGTTGTTTTCGTCTGTGATTTCTGTAATTGCTGATATTATGACTTCTGATCCGTCTGAAAGAAGAGCTTTGCCTTTGTAAAAAGGCGGTACAGTTGTCTGTGCATTCCAGACTAATGAAAGTGAATTTGAATAAACTATTTTTTCTTTTTCTATAAAATTTCCTTGCGATGTTTCAATCAAAATCCTCACAACAGTTACTGTGCTTTTGTTTGGTATTATAGCCTTTTTATTTCCAAGTTCTTTTTGGATTAAAACATCATTTGCATAAAAAGATATTGTCGAGGCGTCCAAGTTGAGCGAATAGCTTTCAATGGATACTTCAAAATCTTGGCCTTTCTGAGGGTTTTGTGGAGAAACATAAATGTTAGTTTCGTTTTTAATATCAAAAGGAGTGACAGCATTGCTCTGAGCTTTTGTATTAGATGCAAAAACAAAAAATAACAAGAACAAGGATAAAAAGAAAAAGATTCTTTGCATAACTACATTATAGCCTTTTAGTACTAATTATTAAAGCGGGGTGTGAATAAAAACTATTCGTCAATATCGTATTCTTTGTCTGTGTCCTCGAGCGAACCAGTTTCTTTTGAATACTCCCCTGGTACAAAGGCTAGTGGGTTCTTATCTTTTCTTGCTGTATCATCTTTTCTTTTAAAGATTTTTTTCTCGTCCTCGGTCCATTTAGTTTCTTTTTTAAGTGAGTTGAATCTCTCTTTTAAGCCAATTCTTTTTGGATTTTTTCCTGCGTCTATGCCAAATTTTCCAGGCATAATGCTAATGCCCAATTTATCTTCTCCCCTAGAAATAACAAAGGTTACGACAACAGCCAGTGTAACAGCGGGCAAAACGGCCAAAATAGGGACAGCTTCGACTATTACAGAAAGAGAGTATGTGATTATTTTCTTTAAATTAAGGAAACCAAGTCCGAGTTTCCACCACCATAATCCAAAAAGAATACCGGCAATTACGAGCGTAATGTCATTTGCTGCTGGAATGAGGCTAACTAAATCAAGTATGATTGCGACAATGAGCATTGCACAAAAAACCCAAGTCTTTATTCTCGGCGGTCTTTTAGGAACTCTTTCTATGCCTGGTTCTTGCTCAGACCTTTTTGGTATTACCTCGATGTCTGTATTTTCAGCCATAATTAAAGGCTATTTCTTAATTCTTCTTTTGCTTTTTTTATAGCAAGTAACTGTGATGGGTCAGATGTAATAATCTGGTCTTCTGTATAAGAAGCATAGACTTTTATAGCTGCGTGTTTTATTCCAGCAAAGAAAATCCCCTCTCCTACTCCAGATTCAAGCAATGTGTATTTTTCTTCATCTGTTAGATTAAAAACATTTTGTAGAACGTCGGCAGCTGACGGAGATTGTTTGAGTAAGACTTGTATTGAAGAGTTTGTGATAATAGGTTTTCCATATGGTGATCGCAAAAAGTCTTCGACGTCTTGTGTGATTGTAGATACACCAAGATAATATTTTCGCCCTCTTTTAACAAGTCCCATCAAAAATGATGCGGTGTCTTCGGATTTCATCATCCACCACGCTTCATCAATAACAAGAAGTCTCTTTTTGATATCCTTTCTGACTGTGTTCCAGATGTAATGCATAATAATATACATTGCAATAGGCTTTAGCTCGTCCTCCATATCTCGAAGTGAAAATACAACAAGCTTTTTGTTCATATCAATATTTGATGGTTGGTTTATGAACCCAGCCCAAGTACCCTTTGTATATTTTGTGAGTCTCTGTGCGAGAGATTCTCCGCCTTGCATACCAGAGAGCACCAATTCAAAGTCTGACATAAGTGGAGGTTCGATATTTCTGAAATCTGAATCAGGTGTAATGTCTTTTAATGCATAAGTTTGCATTATGGCTTGGTCGATTATTGCGTCTTCTTCTGGAGAAAGACCACCAAGCATAATTCTAAACAAACCAACAAGGTTTATGATGTTTGAACGAAGAACGCTTTCTGCCGATTCGTCTTCTCCTGGAGTTGGTAATTCAAATGGATTTATGTGGTGTTCAGAGTTAAGAGAAATATTAAAGAATCTGCCCCCCACTGCTTCGGCGAGGTACTGATATTCTTTTTCTGGGTCAACTACTATAACCTCGGTATCAAACATCAAAGTTCGAAGGATTTCTAGTTTTGTTGCATAAGATTTTCCTGAACCAGATTTTGCAAAAGTAATAGAATTGTAGTTTTCAAGCGAGTATCTATCAAAAAGTATAAGACCTGAATTATGTCTGTTTAGTCCATACAATATTCCCCTATCAGACGTGAGGTCAAACGATACAAAAGGAAAGGTGCTCGAGAGTGGAGAGGAATTCATTTTTGTATGCACCATCAAGGCATCGTCAGCAGTTGGAATCATAGAAAGAAAACCCTCTTTTTGTTGGAATAGAGCAGGTTTAACATAGATAAGTTTTGATTCCAAAATTGATTTTATTTCCAATTCTACTTTATCTATTTCTGCTTCGTCTTTTCCGTACAAAGAAATGTACAAACCAACATCAAACATTTTTTCTGATGCTTGCTGTAATTGATCTCTAAGATTTTCGAGGTCTTGATATGCAATTTCTAGTTTTGGATCTCTAACGAGTCCTTTTTCTTGGCGTTCATTTATTTGGCTTTCTACTTCAGCTACTTTTTTCTGGAATTTTTTTAGAATAACAGAAGTATCTATTGGATGTACAAAAATTGAAATATCAAATACTTTGTCTAGGTTTACAATAGGAGAAAGCCAGTCTTCCCCAACAAATCTAGGATATGAAACGACAAAATATGATCTAACCATCATCCCAGAAATCATTGTCTCTTTTGAATTTATTTTGAGTGCGCTTGGGGCAATGACATCCTGCAATTCCAAAACAGACGCATCATAAATATCCTGTGGCAAAACGGGTTCTGTTGTCGTTTTATTTTTTTTGAAAAAATCTAATAAAGACATATTACATTGCTCTGGCAGGGTCTTGTGTATCCCCTGGGTTAAATGTTCTATAATACAATTCTATTAACTCTTCGGTTCCAAGTCTTTCTGCACGTACTCCAGTTCTGGTAATACCCTGCATCACGAATGATATTCTTTCGTCGAGCTGTGATTTTGATTCTCCGAATGTTTGATTTTTTTCTTCGGCGCTTTGTTTTTTACCGAATTTTAGTATTCCTACCCCCGATTCCCCGCTTGTGATTGATGGTTTGTATGTAACGACAATAAAGAAATTCTTTGTCATTATGTTTATCTTTTCGGTGAGATCCTTTATGAAAGCAACATATTCTTTCAATTGTATCCTCATCAGGTCATTAATCTGTTGCCCCTCTCTTGTTTCAAGTAATGAAAGATATGATTTTATATCAAGTTTTCTCGATTGTACTGATATCTGGACTTCAAAATCGAGTGAGTTCAGAAAGTTTTGAAACTGCGCCAAAACAGCCATTCTTTCATCCTCGGATTTGAGGGCAAAGTTTATTGAAGAACACAAAACAACGCCACGAAGAGATCCGTCTTTCATTATGACAGTTTCGTTTCGGATTTCTTTTATCGGTACAAATTCTTGTGCTGTTTTTGAAGATATTGCCATGAGTTAATTATATCATATTCGCTTATCCACATTTTTTTCATCGATATTCATATCCAGTTTCCAAGAAAGATTATGGATGTTACCTTGGGTTACTCGTGGTATAGATAATTCGTCTGTTGTTTTTTCTACTTTTTCTGTACTTTTTTCATTATTATATTTTGGAATCTTTTTCCAGATGAACAATTTGTCGCTAAGCATATAGTAGAACATTGCTTCCAGTAGGAAAATAAAGGGTCTATTGTTATGTCTGTAGAAAGCTAGTAATCCTGATAATACAAGAACCGGTACAATAAAAGGAATTGAAAATAATAGTGAACCTAAAAAGTAGTAGATTACAAAAGATATACCCAAACCGCCGGCAATATAAATTGCTTGTTTGAAAGAAAGCATCCAAAATATTTTGTCATCTTCTTCTATATATTGAGGAACTTGAAATTGCATACATATAGTATAGAACCTAAATCAAAAAACACGAAATCTATTCTATTGGTTCTCTGTACGGGTCCCCACTTTTATAAGCTGAACCAGACGATGGTCTAATATCAATTGCTGGTCTTTTTTGTTCAGGATTTTTTGATGCTGTTACGGGCGGTGTTTGTGTGTGGCTTTCAGTAAATTTTGGAATATCCCGAGGGTTTTCTGTTGGTAAATCTGGCTCGATTTGGCTTGATACTCTAGGTTTTTTTAATATGGCATCCAGTTCCAAATCAAGTTCTGTTGCCTCGCTTTCTTCTGGTGCTGGCGGGGTCTCTTTTACAGGGTCTTCTATTCCCTTCAAGACATCGTCCTTAATTACATTAAGTGGTGTGTAGTTAGAATATGAATCATTTTCTTTTGCTGTGGCAGATTCTTGTTTGTGTAGAGGGTTTTCTATATCGCTTACTATCTGTTCCTTTTTAGGATTAGTTTCAGTGCTCTCTTGTTTTTCTGGAGATTCTTTCATTATATCGACTCCCCCATTGTCTTCTTCTGTATTTTGATTTGAAACAGACACTTTGACTTCATTGGTGTTTTCAGAAAATAAATCATTTGCTTGAGCAAATTCAAATGAAGCCCGTACTGGCGCGACAAGCTCCTGATCTATTTTTTCTTTTATTGCTTCTGCCGTAGTTCTGTTTATATCCATTCTATACATCAAATTAGGAACAAAACGATCAGATTTTGTTTTTCCTAACATGTATCTACCAGTTTCATTACCGAGAGCAGATCCTTGCTCTTCGGTAAAGCCATTTGAAACTATCATTTCATCTATAAATGAATTTGTTTCATCGGACGTAATTTTTTTCAATAAATCTTTTGGAATGTTTTTCATTTTTATAATCCAAATGTTCCACCTACCGGTTTACCTCTCAAAAACTTAAGAAGTTTTGCTGCCCCAGCTTTTGCTGCCCCAGCTGTATCCATCGGAGTTGGTGGTATTGTCCCGCTGTCAATGCCTACTAGTATTTTACCAATTTCTAGAAAGTTAGTTGTGTTTTTTTCATTAACGAGCCTCTGAAGCATTGCGGGTGAAAGGTACGGAACAATCTCGTTACTTTCCAAGAAGTTATCACTAAAATTTTCAATCTCACTAACATCAATTCCAGAAGCTACCGCCTTTCCGTTGGCCTTTACCGCCTCTTCTTTAAAATGTTTTTCACGATCTGCCTGGAGTAATTTTTTGTCTTCAGGAGGGAGTGACTTCGTTATATCTTTTAGTTTTTCCCCTTTGATTGCCCCTCCTGCTTTTGTCATTATCGTACGCAATTCATTGAATTCCAAACGTTTTAATGCTTCGTTTGACAAACCAGAGACTGCTTTCTTTATGTTGTCCGAAGTAACCCCTGGAGTACCAAGGACGGTCCGTAGATTCTGTAGTTTCTTTTTGTAAATTTCGTCAACAAAACTTTTTGCTTCTGGGTCGTCTGTTTTGGCGTAAGCCTCGAGAGCGGAGTCTTTAATGTGAATGGCTTCGTCGGCGCTATTTCTTTTAATATCATCTTTGTTATCCTTGATATCATTTGCTCCCCAACCTTCAACATATTCTCTTGTCTCTCGTAGAATTTTTGCGTTGTCCGTACCTCTGAACGTCTCAAATGCGCTTTCTTTTGCTGCTTTTTCTGCGTCTGTCTTATCTGGCATTCTGTCGATTCTATCGTATTCTGCCTTCGCATTAGCATAATTTGCTTGATTGCTTGCAAATTTGCTTCTGTCGTTAATTTCTGATTGTAATTTTGCAGTCGTTCGGCTTTCTTTTTCAGCTTCTTCAAGAGATCTTCCACCGCCAAATTTTATACCCTCTAATCTTTGTGTTGTGGCAGCACGTAGGTCTCTCATTGGGGCTAGATTCATAAACTTTGAATCTTTAAATTTAGATTCCATCCATCTTCCACCTCTTCCAAGAGTATTCCTTGAAGCAATATTTGCTCCTTGTCCTGCAAAACCTTTTATCTTTCCACTCACTCCTTTTGTAAAGCTACTCATAAATTCGGTTCCCTTTGCGCTAAATATAGTAGCCGCTAGTAGGGGTGTCATCAAAAAGAATCCTGATATAAATAGTGAAAAACCGATAGAAACAATTTCTATTGCAAAATTATTACTTGAACCTACAGTCCAGCTTTTGTTCAGACCATCAATTATCTTTAGCGACAAATACGTTAAAAGGAAAAACAAAGGCGGAAAGAACATTGCGTTCATTAGATAATCCGTCCATTTGCTGGTCAGTTTACTTCTGAGCGAAGGCAGTATAAAACCGACAAACGCTATCGGTGATAAGACCATCAAAAATACAACTACCACGAATCTAATCAAAAATACTACCGACACTGAAAACAGCATTGCTGCAGAGATAAGGAGGAAGATACTGTAAACCACGATTTTTACTGGTATTGTAACGAAGTTCGCAATATCTGCTTTGAGATCCACAGATAGTGTTAATGATTTTAGGAGACCAGTTGCACTTATAAATTTTCCTGAGAGTCCACCACCGAGCTCCTGTGCCATCTCTGCCATTTTTGATTCTGCGTTCTTCAAACTGAAGTCACCAGTAAGAGGATTTAAACCTTTAGATGGAGCTTTTTCTGTTTTTCCCATTATTTGATTGTAAACAGCCAAAGTCAAAATATTTGAAAAATCTATGGCAACTCGGGTAGCAAAGAGAGAAAAGTTCACAACAATAGCAACGATAACGACATTTAGTATTAATTTTTTAACACCCGCACCAGCAAGGCCAAGCATTGTTTGAATGGCACCGTAAAGGAGCACAAAAAGGAAAGTAGCATTTGCAATATCGCGGAATATTACCCACAGGCTCGATATAACAGTTCTCGGTAATAATAATTCTGGGTCTACAATTGTAAGTTCAATTACGAGGTTTAATATAAAACCAGCAATAAACATAAGCAGTGCGCAGATTGCATATAAAACATACAATTGTTGTGTGAGCCATACTGACAATCCTTTTGTAATGTATGATGCAACTGATTCTGCAAAACTCGGTTCAGGTTGATTGGTTGTATCTTGTGCAGAAGCGCTCTGATATCCGATTCCGATGCTTAGATTGTGTCCGGAAATATTTGCACTAAAAGGCAAAAGCAATGAAACTGCTGTTACTATTGATATTACAAATGCGGATAATATTTTTTTCATTTTTTATTCATCGTCACCAAATGGGTTTTGTTCTGGGGCGTCACCAATGTCTCCTGGGTCATCTTCTTCTTCGGGCGGATCATCAGGATTGTCTTCTGGTGGAGGAGGTGTTCCGTCTTCCTCTGCGATTCTGTCTTTTATTTCTTTGATCTTTTGTGCCATAAACACATTTGCATTGCTTAGGTCGATTCTATTGTTTTTTGCAATTGCGTCGTTTATTGCTCTTGAATAGTAATCGAGGTTAGCGATATCTACTGTAGAAAGTCTACCCGGATTATCTGTAACGAGGAATCTTGCTTCTTCGATCAATCCTTCACCTTCGATTTTTAGTTCAGCCATATCTTCTTCGTATGTCGCTGTGTCGTCTGCTGGTTTAACATAACCTGCTATACCTTCTTTTGAGAAAGCCTGTTTTAGAAGCTGAGTGAAAAGGGCGCTCAATATTTCGTTGAATTCGTCTGCGAGTTCAAGTTGTCTTACCCCACTTCCGAGATGCAGTGCGAGCTGATTCTCTATCTGGCTTCCTGGTGTGACAATTCTCTCGACGCCGTCTGGTCCCTTTACCTTTTGTGAAAAGAATCCCATATTCCAATCGAGCAATTTGTTTTCAACTCCCAATTTAGCAGCGATTCTATCGTCGATTTCACCTTGGATTGAAAGGAATGCTCCGACGGGGTTGTTGTTTGGATTTTGTGTTATTTCGATAAAGCCGAGCCAGTTTCCATCTTCAAAATTACCTTCGATAAAGCCATCGACGTTGCCGACAATATCTGTAAGAGTACAACCTTTTTCTCTGTATTTTGCTTTACCTCCGCCACCATATTGTATTTTGAGAGCATTTCGTAATTGCAGTTGGAATGGTTTACAGAGAAAATCTAGACCTGCCTGTGAAAGAAATTCCCCTACTATTTCGTCAGCCAACCCTTTGAAATATTCGCCAGGTGAAGAGATAAAGAAAGGATCACCTTCGAAGCCGTTGTTTATGTAGTTTATAAAATTATTCGCCATATCTTCCAATATGACTTTTGCAATAGCAAAACCGATTGTGTCTAGAGAACATTCCTTGTTGAGAGAGCTTGCAGTGTTGCCCTGTGTGAGGTTTGTGTTCATTTGTGTTACTGCATCGCTGACGGGAACAGCTAGAACAGCGTTAGCAACAGTAGCGGCACCACTTGCGATATTAAAAAGAGCACTGATTCCGAAACAAGCAGCTATGCTCCCAACTGCAGATGCAATTTGTGCCTCGGCTTTTTTCTCGGGCATAGGAAAAAGTGGAGAAAAAACCAAACAGAAAACTCCAACAATAATGCTGGCTTTTGCAAAACCAAACGCGTAAGGATTTCGTCCTGACATCCTTTATCTATTATAGAACATTTACAAGACCATAACCAATTTCATCTGTGGAATACTCGACACCTTTTTGTTTTAGAGCAGATCCAATTACCCTTAGAGAACTTTCAAGACTTATAATATTTTGTGAATATGAAGTGATTGATGAAAATGCCAAAAGAGAATCAGAGAAAACACCTCTTATCCCTTCGATATCAGTGACTACTTTTATAGTTGTATTTATGAGATCTAAATGTTTTGATGCGAGTTTGCTCGGTACTGGTGTATTTGTTATTTCCCCAAGTATTTTTCTGTACATTTTTATCGAAGGATCCAATTCGGCAAGAACATTTTCATCTTTCATTTCTAGCGCCTTTGCTAATATTAGGACTTCGTTTGGTTGGGCTGAGACTTCGGACATAATCGTAGCTATATTTTTTCCGTATTCTTTATACCCTGCTACTGTGTTATCAGAATTTGTTTTAATGTTCTTTTCTGAAATAAGGCTATATTCATTGGGTTTTGAGGCTTTTGCGAGGGCTTCTGCTACCAATTTTTCACTTGTTCCAGGTAAAATATCCCCCGCTGTTTTTCTTTCGTTTAGATAGAAACCGAAAAGATTTTCTGCAAGATCACTGGTTTGAGAACTAACTGCTCTCTTTAATGTATCAGCTGGGCCTTTTATTGTTGGGTCCCTGCCGTCTTTGATTTCTGTCCCGTCGTCTGTTCCGTCTTCATCTGTGTCGGCAATAGATGGGTTTGTTTTCCAAAGAATCTCTTCCCAATCTTTGAGTCCATCGCTATCAGTGTCTGTTTCTGTAGTGAGAGTTTTTGTGTCTATTGCAATAAAGTTTGATTTGTAAATATTTTCTTGTTGCTTTCTTCCATATAGAAACCATCCGCCAAAAATTATTGCACAGATTATCAAAATATAGATTGTGTATTTTAGATATTTCACAAATACAATTATATCACCCCAAACTCTGTCCTACAAAATTAAAGCAAATTTTTTGTGAGATTTGCCCAATCTAAAAGAGACAGATCCTCTGCCCTAGCGTCACTTTTGATATTTATTTTTTGGAGAATTTCCTCCGCATTTTTTTCTTTCGAAAAGTCTTTTATTTTTCCGCGGAGCATTTTTCTTTTTCCGGCAAAACAAGTCTTAATTACACTAAAAAAATCTTCTTCGGAGATATTTTCCCGTGTAAAGAAGTCTCTCGATATGTTTTTTATGGCAAGAATTGCCGAATCAACCTTTGGTGCTGGTGAAAAATTGCCTTTTTTGACTGTTCCAAGAGAAAAAGGTTCGCCATAAGCCTTTATTGAAACAGAAAGAAGACTTTCCTTGCCGTCTTTGGCACAAATTCTGTCGGCTACTTCTTTTTGAACCAAAATAACCATTGTTTTTTGCTGTTTTTGGCTTTCGAGGAATTTTCTGATTATTAGACCTGTAATGTAATACGGAATATTTGCGATTATTTTATAATCTGTTTTTATACCAATATCATCAATATCCATTTCTGCGATATCCCCACTTATTAGAAAAAAGTGTTTATTATCAGCATATTTTTTGAATTTTTCCTCTAGAAATGGTATTAAACGGTCATCTTTTTCTACAGCATAGACAATTGCCCCCTTTTCCAAGAGTTTTTCTGTTAGAGTTCCCTTTCCAGGGCCTATTTCCAAGATAATATCGCCTTTTTGAGTTTCTCCTGCTGTTACAATTTTGTCCAAAATAACAGGATTATTCAGAAAATTCTGTCCGAGTGATTTCTTTTGAAACATATAATAATAGTACAGCAGTTTAACCAAAAAATCACCTAAAAATCTATTCTAAATAGCGGTTTATCATCCAAATAGTGTGTTTCTCTGTCTGTTTCTTCTCTTTCTACCAAATCATCATCTATATCATATACGAATTCAGACGGAATATTCATTTGTTTTGAGCCATATATTGTCCGCATTTGGGCATAAGAAAGAAAAATCTTTTTTCTCGCTCTTGTGAGAGCAACATAAAATAGTCTTCGTTCTTCCTCCCCCTCTTCGCTATCTTTTGGAATATTGTCTTTATGTGAAGGAAAAAGCCCGTCTTCAAGACCGGTTATAAAAACATAATCAAATTCTAGACCCTTCGAGGCGTGGATTGTCATCATTTTGATGCCTTTGTTTGTCTTTTCCGTGTCCAAACTGTCTTGATCGGTCGCAAGAGCGCTTTCAGACAAGAGCTTTTCTATTCCCTCTTCGGGAGAAAGTAAATCATAGTTGCTTGCAATTGTTGCGAGCTCTTTTACGTTTCCAAGTCTTTCCATATCTTCTTCGCTACCTGTTGAAAGTTCTGTTTCAATACCTGTCTCTTTGATTACATATTTTACTGTATCGCTTGGTTTTGAAGTCGTAGCAACTTTTTGTATTTTTGAAAGTAGCAAAAAGAATGAATCAACTTTCTTTTTTGTAGCAGAAGGAAGCTCTTCTTTTTTTCCTTCAAATATTTTTAAAATAGTTGTTTTTCCAATTCCCCTCTTCGGGCTATTGATAATTCTTTTTATATCAGAAATAGAATCTGGATTGAGACTCGCTCTTATATAAGACAAAACATCTTTTACTTCTTTTCTCTCAAAGAATTTCACTCCGAGCATCTGATATGGAACTTGCATAGAGATACAAGCTTCTTCGAGTGCTCTCGATTGAAAGTTTGTCCTATACAAAATTGCAATTTCTTCACCCGGGACGTTATTTGCGAGAAGTTCTTTTGCTTTGTTTGCGACAAATCTCGCTTCACTATTTTCATTGTACGCATCAAAGAGAGAAATTTTCTCTCCTTCATTATTTTCTGTGTAAAGATTTTTTTCTTTTCGATGAATATTTTTTTCTATAATTCTATTGGCAGCGGTGAGTATTGTTTGGGTTGATCTGTAATTTCTTTCGAGTAAAATTGTTTTTGCTTGAGGATAATCTTTTTCAAAATTTAAAATATTTTTTATATCCGCACCTCTCCAGCTGTAAATGTTTTGATCGATATCGCCGACGACACAAATATTTTTTGTTTTGTCTGCGAGATGTTTTGCTATTTCGTACTGAACCTTGTTTGTATCTTGATATTCGTCGATATGTATATGAGTCCAAATATTTTGGTAATATTCTCTTGCTTCGGCATTTTCTTTTAATAAAAGAGCCGTCTTTAAAATCAAATCATCAAAATCAAGAGCCTTTTCTCTCTCAAGAATTTTTTCATATTCCATCCAAACTTTTCCTATTATGTCGGCAAAATAGCTTTGATTAGCGCTCCGCGCGAAGCTCTTTGCTGTGACCATATTCCCTTTTTGTTTTGATATGGCAGATAATATTTTTCCTGGTTCAAATTGTTTTGGATCGAGGCCGGCTTTTGCGATGGCTTCTTTCACTGCTTTTTTTGAATCATCTCTATCAAAAATTGAAAAATGTTTTGGAAGTCCGATTCTTCCTGCTTGTTCTCTTAAAATATGTACACCGAGAGAGTGAAAAGTGCTCACGAAAGGATGTTCATTCATTTCGACGGGTAGATTCAAAGTTTTATCTTCTCTGATCAATTTTTCTACCCTCTCTTTCATTTCATTGCCGGCTTTGTTTGTAAAAGTTATAGCGAGGATTCTATGTGGGGCGATACCTTTGTGTATTAAATGTAATATTCGATGAGTAATTGTTTTTGTTTTTCCTGCTCCTGCACCGGCGAGAATTAGTAACGGCCCATCAGTATAGAGCACTGCATCTTTTTGTTCTTGGTTTAGAGTTTCTAAATATGAAATTGGTTCTGGCATCGTCCAATATTAGCTTGTCTTTCTGTATTATCAAAATTTGTTTTTTGGGGATATAAAAAAACCAGCCCGGCACACGCTACGCGCGCGCCGGGCACCGAGTTTGTCCCCTCGGTCGGGTTAGTCCTTGGCCGTCGTCATTCCACCCTCGGAATGCACCGACGCCGGCTCGAGGTCCTTCGCACAGAGGATGCGGAGCGCCCGCAGGCGCCGAAATTCCTTCTCGGGGAATTTCTCCTTGCCCACGGCGCCTTGCAGGCACAGGAGGGAGTCCTTGATCCTGCCGTCCTTGTAGGCGGCGAAGGCGCGGGACAGCCATGCCTTCGCCGTCATCTTGCCGTTCGTCCGTGTCAGTTCAGCCATGAGGTCGTGGTCGATCATCATGGGAACTCCCTTCTTCATCCCACTAAGAAGGATCTGTGCCTCGTTGGCAAAGTCAATCATTGTGTCTCTCCCAAGTTGCTGTTAGAACAATGTTTCGTACCTTTTAATATAATAACACATATTGAATGGCAAAGCAATATTTTTTGCTAAATTTTTAAACCACAAATGCTATATTTTGTCGATTGACTAGGGGGTGCCCCAGCGTATAATAGACGGATATTCTGTATGGAATACCACATAAATATGGCTAAATAAAGCCATTTCCGAGCGAAAGAGTTACAAAATAACAAAAAAGCTATTTTAAGAAAACCACGTGATTTTAAGGACAATGGATCAAAAGAATCCTTAAATGACATACGAGATTTTCGAAAGAGACTGTCTTCTCTATCGATAATATTGATTGCCATATTTTCAATATCAATGCCTGCTAAAGCCGAGGCGAGCATATTTTCTTTTGTTGCTGATTTGATTTCGGGAAAATCAGAACAGACAAAGCCTATAGTATATGAAAATGCTCAGAATATGGCTTTGCTTAGTGCGTCTCTAAATCCTAGAAATGATATTGGCGGTGGGGATATAACAGTAATAGACGGAAGCGCTCTTCTGTCTGAATCAGGGCCATCCTCCCTTTCCTCTGTTTCTCATAACATTGAAACAGACCAAATTAGCGTTTATGTAGTTCGCGAAGGTGACACTATTTCAGGAATTGCAGAAATGTTTAAAGTTAGCGTGAATACTATTTTGTGGGGTAATGATATTTCTGGAAGTAAAATAAGACCAGGTCAGACTTTGGTTATTCTCCCTATTTCAGGAGTAAAACATATAGTAAAAAAAGGAGACACTGTTGATTCTGTTGCTACAACATACCATGCAGATGTTAAAGAAATAATGGATTATAATAATATTTCAAACAAAGCCATACTTTCTGTTGGTGAAACAATAATAATTCCGGATGGTGATGCAAAACCTTCAAAGGATTCTTCAACAAGAGTCATAAACATAAAAGGTTCATCTAAAGAATCTTTGGGATATTACATACCGCCAATGGCAAAATATCGAAAGACACAAGGCATACACGGATATAATGCAATTGACCTTGCTGCCCCAATCGGAACACCTGTCTATGCATCTGCTTCGGGAATTGTTGCGGTTAGTCGAGAAGAAGGTTGGAATGGAGGTTATGCAAAATATGTTGTTATAAAACACGGAAATAATTCTCAAACTCTTTACGCTCATTTGGATAAAACAGCAGTCAATGCTGGCGAAGAAGTTTTGCAAGGACAGATAATCGGATATTCTGGAAACACAGGAAACTCTACTGGCCCACATCTACATTTTGAAATTCGAGGTGCTGTAAATCCATTTTAAGAGTCGTTTTTTGCTCCCAAACAAAAAATGCCGAAAGGCATTTTTTGTTTATACTTCAAGTTTTGGTCTATATTGTAGAGCTTCCAAGATATGAGGGGTCTCGACTTCTGTCTTTTCATCTAAATCAGCAATCGTTCGAGCCAGCCGTAACATTCTGTGGTATGAACGAGGCGATAGTCCCAATTTTCCACTTGCTATATTTAATGTATCCAACGCTCCTTTTGTGTATCTTACTGCCCTTTCAATTTCATTCGATGGTATCCTACTGTTTTTGTCTATTTTAATATTTAGAGATTCAAATCTTTCTTTTTGTTTTTTTCTAGCAGACTTTATCATCTCTCTTGCTTCGGCACTTGTTATTCCTTCTGTTGATTTAGACATTAACTTTTCGTGCGGAATATTTTCAACTGATGTCCATATATCTATTCTATCCATAATCGGTCCAGATATTTTTTTGAGATATTTTTCTCTCATATGCGGTAAACAAGTACATTGTCTGTGCTCTGATCCAAAATATCCACATTGGCATGGGTTCATTGCAGATATGAGCATTATATCCGCGGGAAAGATTACACTTCCCTTTGCCCTGGATATTCTGACAGTTTTTTCTTCGAGCGGTTCACGCAAGGCCTCGAGAACTTTCCTGTCGAATTCCGGAAACTCATCGAGGAAAAGTATTCCTCTGTGTGCCAAAGTTATTTCACCGGGTTTTAGATTTGCTCCACCGCCAACCAAAGAAACATAAGACGAAGTATGATGCGGAGATCTAACGGGTGGCGTTGTTATGAAATTACTTTCGAGAACACCCGAAGCTGAATGTATGCCTGTCACTTCTAGGACTTCTTCATAAGATAATTTTGGCAAAATACCACAACACGCTTTTGCAAGCATACTTTTTCCTGTACCTGGCGGTCCGTAAAAATTCAAATTATGACCTCCTGCGCATGCAATTATTAAAGCTCTCTTTGCAGTCTCCTGCCCTTTTATAAAAGAAAGGTCTATTGCATTGTTTTGTTCTTGGTCCGGTAATTCTGTTTCTGGAGATTCTACTATTTTTAATTTTCCATTTTGTGAAAGGTGCTCAAATAATTCTCGTAGGCTCCCTACCGGATATATTTTTATTCCTCTTGCTATACCCGCTTCGTTTGCATTTTCTTTTGGTACAAAAACACAATCAAAACCTGATTTTTTTGCTTCACAAACGAGAGGCAGTATTCCTGAAACAGGACGAACAGTACCGTCGAGAGAAAGTTCGCCGATAAAAACAGATTTTGTTTGCTCTCTTAAAACAAGTTCTCCCGACGCAATTAAATATGCAATTGCGACCGCAAGATCAAAATGGGCCCCTTCTTTTTTTATATGAGCCGGCGCAAGAGAAATAACAACCTTTTCATTTTTTTGTTTTGGAGATTCAAAGCCAGAGTTTTTTATTGCAGATGAAATTCTGTCGCGAGATTCTTCTACGGATTTATCTGGTAGGCCGACAATAGAAAATGAATATAGACCTCGAGAGAGGTCTACTTCAATGTCGACTATATGTGATCTAAGCAAGTAATTTTGTGCACTGTGAACTTTTGCAAATGACATATTAATTCATATGCTCTTTGCAAGTTGTGCTTGCTGGATTGGCTTCGAGTCTTTCAGACTCTATCTCCTTTTTGCAAACATCACAGAGGCCATAGCTAGCATTTTTAATTTTTTCGAGAGCATTTTTAATTTCGTTGAAACGAATTTCAAGTTGTTTCAAAACGGCAGTGTTATTTTCGTATTCCTCGATATTATCTGCTACTTCGTTATCATCAGCCTGTGTTTCGGGATGTTCTGGTTCCAAGGCTTCCCAGTCTATTGGGTTGTCGGGGTTTACCCTACCAATAGTTTTTAGCTGTTCGATAATGTCAGCATATTCTGCTTCAAGCTGTGCTTTGTATTTTTCTGTATTTTTCATAACTATATATTATCAGATTTAGGTAACCTATCAAAGCTATATTTTAGAGTAAATTTCTTCGGAAATTGATATGTCTGTCGAGATTATAATATAGCCTTCCTTTGTGATTAGATAAGAAATTTCATCATTTCCTCTGGATGTCCCCTTTTCTGTCCAGATATCCTTGAATGTTTCTTTTGTGGTATTACCAAAAATATTTGTGACTGAATCTTGCAATGTCGCTTCCCACTGTGTCATTCCAACAAAAGCATATGAATATGGGGCTTTCAAAATAATGAAAGGATTAGAAATTGCGTTTTTTTCTATTGTTCCAATCATAAAATCAGAAGAAAGGTTTCTTTCGAGTACGTTTGGCATAGTAGAAATAATTTCAGGAACTAGTCTTTTGATTATATTGCCTTGTGAAGCTTTTAAATCTATGAAAGATATTCCCGCTCTGACTTCAATTATGTTTTGTTCAAGATTTTCTATCTGCGATGAAACGTAATTGTCATAAGAAATAATAGTAGTTGGTTTTACAAATACCGGCTCTGCTTCTGTTTTTGGTTCTCTTTTTGAAATAAGAAAATACGTTCCAGCGCCGACACCAATCAAAAGAAATAAAATTAGAATAATCCAGAAATATGAATTTGTGGTGGCGTAATTTTTTATTCGCCCGCTTTTTTCTTCGGCTAATTTTATACGAGCGATAGAAGCGTTTTCTCTTTTTATTGCTTCGTTTGCATCATAAGAATATGTTCTGATTGCAGAAAGTTTCGCGGTGTCATTTTCTGGTTTTACAGCAAGTTCAATCGAAGAAGCTTTTTTTATTACAGCTTCATTTTTTGCCTTTTCTCTTGCTTCGGCAATTAGTCGATCCAAGTCTTTTATGTTTTTTATAGGGGACTCCATTTTTTTATTGTAGCATAAAAAAGCCCCGCCGTAGGCGGGGCTTTTTCCTTTATTTAACCTCTGGTTTCTTAAATCTAGTAGGATCGATATCTTTGATTGAGAGTTTCAATCTCTTCATTTCATCAATATCTTTTACAACTACCGGTACTTTGTCTCCTACTTTTATAAATGAATTTATGTTCTCTACTCTAAATGGAGCAAGTTCAGAAATATGAACCAATCCCTCTGTGCTTGAATTTAATCTCACAAAAGCTCCAAAGTCTGTGACTTTGACGACCTCTGCATCCATAACTTTTTCACCCTTTATGAATATCTTTGTCATAGCTTTGATAATTTCTGCTGCTTTTTCTGCCGAGCCTTCTTTTCCTGTTATAAAGACGGAGCCATCATCTTCGATGTCAATTTCAGCCCCTGTCTTTTCTTTTATTTCTTTAATAGTCTTTCCACCAGAACCAATAACCATTCCTATTTGATCTTGTTCAATTTTTACAATCACAATTTTTGGTGCCCTTGGAGAAATGTTTTCTCTTGGAGCCGGAATTGCAGAAAGAATTGTTTGCATAATATGCATACGAGCATTTTTTGCTTTCTCGAAAGCCTCTTTCAAGATATGTAGTGGAATTCCAGAAACTTTTACATCCATTTGAACTGCGGTTACACCGTCTTTTGTTCCGGCAACCTTGAAATCCATATCTCCGTGATGATCTTCTGGTCCTTGGATATCAGTTAGGACTTTATAGGTCTTGTCGTCTTTTATCATAAGGCCAGATGCAATACCTGCAACTGGCGCTTTGATTGGAACTCCGGCATCCATAAGAGCAATAGTAGAACCACAAACAGAACCCATCGATGTCGATCCGTTCGATGCCATAGATTCTGAAACAATTCTGATTGTGTATGGAAAATTTTCTTTTGTTGGCAAAACAGGTATCAGTGCTTTTTCAGCTAGGGCTCCGTGCCCGATCATTCTTCTGTTTAATCCACCAAGTCTTCCTGTTTCTCCAACCGAGAAAGGTGGAAAGTTGTAATGGTGCATATATCTTTTGTCTTCTTTGTTTTCCATACCTTCTATTGTCTGTGCGTCACCCGGCCCTCCTAAAGTCAAAACAGAAAGAATATGTGTTCCTCCTCGATAAAATATTCCTGATCCGTGCAAAATATTTGAGATACCACCTGCCTGTGCATACAGAGGTCTCACTTCGTCCATTCCCCTACCATCTGGTCTCTTGTTATTTTCGATTGCTTCTCGGTGGATTATCTCATCAACTCTGTGTTCGTAATAATCCATTGCAAGCGACACATTTCCTTCTGGAAAAGTATTTACAAAAATATTTTTCCATTCGTCTTTTAATGTTTCTATTTTTTCTTTTCCTGGCTGTCCGCTCATTACGTATTCAGGAAGTTTTGATTCGATTTCTTTTTTGAAAAGTTCTATCGTTGCTTCATCTGTCTCTTTTATTTCAACTGCTCTTTTTGGTTTGCCAATTTCAGCAATTATTTTATTTTGGAAAGCCTGCAATTTTTCTATTTCTTCTACAGCAAGAGAAAGACCGTTCATAAGGTCTTCCTCTTTTGTTTCTTCGGCTCCCACTTCAATCATATTTATCTTTCCATCTTTTCCGCAAGCAACGATGTCTGTCTCAAAGTTTTCATCATCTCTAAAAAGATATGTTGGGTTTACAACAAAGCCATCATTTTTTTGTTTTCCAATTCGAACGGCAGAAACTGGTCCGTTCCATGGAATGTCTGATGTTCCAAGTGCAAGAGATGCTGCGAGAACTGACAGAACATCTGGGTCGTCTTCTTCGATTGAAAGTACAGTTATGATTACCTGTACAGAATTTCTAATTCTTTGATCAAACAAAGGACGAATTGTTCGGTCGACTATTCTTCCAGACAAAATTGCGTCGTCGCTTGGCTTGCCTTCTCTCCTTGTGTATTGGCTACCCAAAATTTGTCCTGCCGCATAGAATCTTTCTTCGTAATCGACAGTCAAAGGGAACCAGTCCCCTCCTTCTGCATTTTTACCCATCACAGCAGTCGCGAGGACGCTGGTGTTTCCATAAGTGATAATCACAGAACCATCGGCTTGTTCTGCGAGGTCACTAAATTGCGCGGTAAGAGTTTTACCAGCAAGTTCGACAGAATATTCTTTCTTCTTCATATTTTTGTATCCCCTCTGCATTTAAGACTTGAAAAAAATTCAAATCTTCCTATGCAGAGGCGAAATTAACTATTAATACAGCCAATATATCACAAAATATGTCAAATTCATAGCTTGACGGATGTTATTTTTGATTCCGTTTAGGCCCGCGCGAAGCGCGGGGCCAGTTCGTTTATTCCCTATTCCAGAATTTGTTGTTCGTAATCAAATAGTTTTTAGGAGTCAAATCAAGATCAAAAAATTCGTCGGCGACTTCTCTCAATTTGCCAGATGTAGATTTTCCAAATGATACGACTTCGACCTGGCAACCTTCATTTATTTGTAAATATTGTACAAGCGGAGCAAAATCTCCGTCTCCAGAAATTAAAAT
Organism: uncultured Candidatus Saccharibacteria bacterium; assembly: GCA_965230995.1. Lineage (GTDB taxonomy): Bacteria > Patescibacteriota > Minisyncoccia > Phycocordibacterales. Next base: position 182,000 of record OZ246398.1, on the reverse strand, counting down.
AACGGTATCCAATTTAGGTGCCATTTTTATGGCGTCAACAGCAAGACCGACATCCCAATCGGCTTTTTTTGAACCTCCTTCAAAAACCTGTAAATCCTTTGTTTTTGTTTCTATTCCTGATTTTTCTAGTGCTTCAAAAAAACCTTGCTCATCTCCAGATTCAGTCGTGATAACATAAGCAATCGCACGAATGAGGGCTCTGTCGCCCACTGCGTCTTCTACTACTTTACCAAAATTAACTTTAGCTTTGTAAAGATGCTTTGCTGTGTGGTAAAGATTTTGTGTATCTATAAAAACTGCAACTCTTTGTTCTTTATGTTTTATTACTGCCATATATTTTAATTATAGTACGTTAAAGTTTAAATACAAACAAAAAATCCCGTAAGGGATTTTTTGTTAAGCTGTTTTTTTCATTCCTAGTTTCTTTGCAAGAGAATTGAAACCTCTAGGGTCAGTCTTTTTTAGGTATCGCATATGCTTTTGTCTGGTTGCAACTTTCTGTAAAAGACCTCTTCGAGAATGCTTGTCTTTTGCGTTTTTCTTTAGGTGATCGGCAAGTTCCTCTATCTGTTTTGTGAGGAGGGCGATCTGAACATGCGCAGAACCTGTGTCTTTGTCGTGTGTCTGGGCATCTTTTATTACCTTTTTCGTTTTTGCCTTTGTTAACATGGTTCCGATATGGTATCACATATACCGCAAAAATGCAAGTGCTTTATATGGCTCAATCTAAAGACCAAATAGATACTTTTCCATAGCTTATGTCGCAAAATATATGCTAAAATTAGAGGTATGGATATGCAAACCCTAAAGAGGCAGTTTCTAGAATATGTAGAAATTGAAAAAGGACGCAGTCTAAAAACTGTAGAAAACTACGATAGGTATATTTCTCGCTTTATCGAACATACAAAAATCAAAGATCCGAAGGATATTTCCGATGAAACAATCAGAGAATTCAGATTGTGGTTAAATAGACAGTCTAGTGGCAAAGGCAACGATACTCTAAAGAGAAAAACACAGAATTATTATCTAATCGCTCTGAGATCGCTTCTTAAATATGCAATGAAAAGAGGTGTGACTTCCCTACCTCCAGACAAGATAGAACTCGCAAAAGTTGCCGAGCGAAGTCTTGATTTGATAACCCACGATGAATTAATCAGACTTCTTAATGCTCCAACAGGTGATAGCGAAAGATCGCTTCGCGACAGGGCAATTTTAGAGATGCTATTTTCAACCGGCCTTCGAGTCTCTGAATTGTGTTCTCTCTCACGTGATGTAAATCTAAAAGCAAAAGAATTATCAGTACGTGGAAAAGGAGAAAAAGTCCGAGTAGTCTTTGTGTCTGACGAAGCAAAAGATGCAGTTGAAAAATATTTAAAAGTAAGAAAAGATATGGCAGAACCTCTGTTTGTTCAGATCTTTAAAAAAGACAAAGATGTTTCTGGTTTGGTGTCAAGAGCAGTACAGAGAATAATCAAACATTACGCAATCAAAGCAGGAATTACAAAAAAAGTGACGCCACATGTAATCAGACACTCCTTTGCAACCGACCTTTTATCGAACGGGGCCGATCTCCGTTCCGTCCAAGCTCTGCTTGGCCATGCCAATATTGGCACTACACAGATATATACTCACGTTACAGATAAACATCTTCGTGATGTTCACAAAAACTTTCACAACAAAAGATAATTACAAAAACAGCCCCGCGCTTCGCGCGGGGCTGTTTTGTTATTTAATCAAACATACTAACTAAATATGTATCGATATCTCTTTGGTCCATATCGTAAAAATTCTTTTGGTTATTATGCAGATATGTTGCAAGAGACACTCCGACAAATCTCCAGTGCCATGGTTCGTAAACATAGTATGAATTACCTTTTGGATATGAAAGTGTAAAACCATATCGATATGCATTATTTGTCAGCCACTCGTATGCTTTTGTTTTGTCGAAAGCAGTCGTTAGAGAACCACCTATTCCAGTTGTCATAAAATCTACAGCAGTCCCTAGCTGGTGTTCAGAATATCCTTGATCAGCAGAAAATTGATTTGCAGTTCCCGCTCCGTATGTAACAGAATATTGTCCCTTGAGACTCTTTTGTTCTTCAAAAGATCTAAATGCTGAGAGAATAAAAATATCTACTCCATCGATTTTTGATTGTACGAGTAGTCTGAGTAGATTAGGCCAAACTCCAGCGTGAATTTTATTTGTCTTGGTTTTAGAATATTCGTATTGCTCTTCAATTTGTACAAGTCTTTCAGGTGCGTAATGTTCGTTTAGAAAAAATACTTTTGAATATTTTTGCAAAAGTTCTGGATCTGTTTTGCTCAATTTTTCCAAAGTTGTAACAGTACCAGATATAGTCCCTACTTTTTCCTCGAATGTTCCCAATTTGTTTTCTAGAACACTTGCCTTTTCTTTTTCTTTTGTTAATTCTTCAGAAAGTGAAAGATGAGAATTTGATATTGCAAGTCCAAGTTTTGTAGTAGTTGAAGATAAATCAGATTTTATTTCTCCGAGTGATAGATTTTGTTTTTCTAGTTCCGAAATAACTCTTCTTGCACGGATTTCATTATTTACAGAAAGACCAGAAATCACAAATATCATTAGACAAAGTAGAACGATTATTTTACTTTGTCTCTCCCCTTCCTTTATTGTTTCGATAGTTTTTTTAAAAAATTCCATAATATGAATAGTACACCAGAAAGAAGATGTTTCAAATATATATGGTACAATAAATGTAAGTGGGTTCTTTCACTTCCACACAAGGAGGTCATATGGATAACCCAATCGATGCGATTCTTGCCGAAGAGGGTGATTTGCTCTCCAAGCTAGAAAGACTCCTTTTGTACGCCGAGAACAGGGGCGGACGATATTTCAAGGGTTTTCAGAGCAGGGCCAGAGAAACGATTTTGGCCCGAAGGCAGGAACTCTTGAGTTTGCCTCGACCTCTCGGCAAGCAAGATGATTCGCTCGTGACTCGGGCGCTGGCTCTTTGCAGGTGATTTGGGGGCCGAGATCTAACAAATCCGGCCCCCGCACCATTTATGCTATGATAATAATATGAGAATTGTTTCTTGGAATGTAAACGGAGTGAGAGCTAATTACAAAAAAGGGGCCTGGAACTGGCTAATAAGCGATTCGCCAGACATTTTTTGTTTACAAGAAACAAAGGCACATCCAGATCAAATGCCCGAAGAAGTGCGTAATCCCCTCGGTTTTTTTGCATATTTTGACCATTCTAAAGAGAAAAAAGGCTACAGTGGTGTCGCTATCTATACAAAAATCAAGCCAGAAAAGGTATATGAAGGTCTCGGAATTGAAGAATTTGATAAGGAAGGCCGTACTCTAATTGTCGATTTTGGAAAATACATTGTAGTTAACGCCTATTTTCCAAACGGGGGCGGTGGTCCTGTCAGGTTAGATTACAAACTTAGATTTTATAAGGCATTTCTTGAAAAAATGAATTTTTTCAAGAAACAAGGCAAAAACGTCATATTTTGTGGTGATGTAAATACTGCACATACAGAAATTGACCTTGCAAGACCAAAAGAAAATATGGAAAGTACAGGTTTTCTCCCTATCGAGAGGGCATGGATCGACGAGGTCATTTCAAATGGTTATGTAGATATTTGGAGATTTTTAAATACAGAAAAGAAAAATGTTTATTCATATTGGGATACAAAAACCAGTGCAAGAGAGAGAAATGTTGGCTGGAGAATTGACTATTTTTTTATAAACAAAGAGATTATTCCAAAAGTAAAAAGCGCTGAAATACACACAGATATAACAGGATCCGACCACTGCCCTATTTCGCTCGATATTAATTTATAATTGTCCTTTACACCTTAAAGGACACTTATCCACAACTTTTATTTGCGTGTCCTTTATATGTTGCTATAATGGACAACAGATCAGTTGGTGGTAGTCGAGAAGATAAAAGACAAAAACCGGCTGAATGTTCAAAGAATTAGTTCCTTAGCATAGAGGGCCTGGCCAGGTTCTTACATACGCTGTCTTTCTGTCTGTTGCATATACTCCACAGCAACAGCAGAATGATATACACCGCGTCAAATCGCATTGTTTCGCTAGTTTTCGTCCGACCAGCGTACCAATTTGTGAGGCGCGGTTTTTTGTTGACATAAATGATACATTATGATATTTTATTCTCGTCCACTACACAGACTCTCCACTCGTTGTCCGTATCGAACTGAATCATACCCCCTCTGTGTTTGTGGACTTAGTTCCTTGCGAAGGTTAATTTTGACAACCAGTGTCAAATAACCTAACCTCGAAGCGATCCGGCGGGCGATTGGCTGTCGTCTTTCCAGGCTTCGAAATGGTGGGTACCGGCAGTAATGCCACCTCGTACCACCCAACCACAGAAAGGGGCGTAGTAGAGTACCGTTTACTCTCCGCCCCTACCTTTTTATACAATAAAATGTTTCACAAGAAACAAAATACAGTGTTACACGTGGAACAAAAACACAAAAACGGCTTTATAAAGCCGTTTTTGTGTTTTGTAGTATTATCTATGTTTCGCGTGTAACTAATCTACTTTATGTTTCGCGTGAATCTTTTTTAGTTCTTTCTTTTCTTCTTCGTCTTTCTTTTCTTTTCCTTTATCTGAAATCTTTCTAAGCTCTTTTTCATCTAATTTTGACAGCTCCAGTGTTCTTTTTTCTAGATATTCGGCTGTATTTAGGGTTGGATTGTCCAAAACCTCTTCAAGTAGGGCATTTAAAATATAGCCAATCTTTGGTCCAGGGTTTTCACGTGTAACATCCATAATCCTTTTACCATCGATATTTAACATCTGGACAGAAATAGGGTCTCGTAGAGCTTCTTCAACCATTGCTTTGTATTTTCTTAATCTGTAAGGGTTTTCCTTTGGTCTTCCTGTTCCAATTCTGTCACATATTCTAACGTTCATTAAATCCCAGACTAGATCACTTCCTACATTTACTATCATTCTTCTTACTGCAGACAATGTAATTTGTTCGGTATCCGAGAAAAACATATGCCATCTAACCAATTTTGTTACTTTTTCTACCGTTTCTTTTGGAAATTTAAGCCTTTCTAGTATGCTTTTGGCTATTTTAGCCCCTGAAACTTCGTGACCGTAGAAGGTATATTTTTCTTTACCTGTTGAAAATCTCCTTGAACGTGGCTTTCCTATATCGTGTAACAAGGCAGCCAGTTTCACGTGTAACGGATATTCTTTGTTTATTGAATGTTCTAGGCTTTTTAATAGGTGTGTCCATACATCATAAGCGTGTGTAGCAGTTTGTTCCACACCAATTCCTTCTTCTAATTCTGGGATTATAAAGGACAGAACACCTAATCTGTGACTGTTTACAATACCTTGCAGAGCGTTCTGTGAAGAAATGACTTTTATGAATTCATCGCGGATTCTTTCTGCAGAAATATGATTGAGTAGGGAAGAATTGTCCTTTATGGCTTTTTCTGTTTTTTCTTCGATATCAAAACCAAGTTCAGAGCTAAGTCGTATCGCACGCAATATCCGTAGACCATCTTCGTTGAACCTATCCTCGGGATTTCCAACTGTTTTTATTTGTTTTTTGTGTAAATCTTCAATTCCGCCAAAGGAATCAATGAGAGTCCCGGACTTCGGATCAAAAGCCATTGCGTTTATCGTAAAATCGCGTCTCATTAGGTCGTCGTGTATGTTTACACTAAAAGATACATTGTCAGGTCTTCTTTTGTCGCTGTAGCCCGATTCTATTCGATATGTGGTTATTTCGATAACCTTTAGTGTAGGCTCTTCTGATTCTGTCACGACACCAACCGTTCCAAAAGAATTTTCGTAAAATGTTTCTGGATATAGGGAAATAATCTGTTCAGGAGTGGCATTTGTTGTTATATCCCAATCTTTAGGCGTTTTTCCAAGGAAAAGGTCACGAACACAACCGCCGACAATATAGGCTTCATAGCCATTATCTTGTAAAACAGATGTTACACGCGAAACAACCTCCGGAATATTAAAGGTTTTTGGGTCAATTGAGGCTTTTTTCATTTTGATAATTATATATCATTTTATGGAATGTTACACGCGAAACATTTTCTTTGATTATGTGTATAATACGCAAATGAACGAAAAAGAATACTATCCACTAACTTCGCGAGATCTGATTAAAAAACTTGCTTCCAAAATAGGGGCAGAGGTTTTGATTGAACCAGAGTGGGGAGTTTGCGGAAGAATAAAATGGAAAAGCGGTCTTTTTTCATATTTTAAATATAATTCTTTTGATCTAAACCACGCGGGCTCGGTAAAAATTGCTGTCGACAAAGATTACACAAATTTCTTTTTAAAACAGCTTGGTTTTCCTGTTGTCCCAAATAGCAAGACTTTTTTCTCGGACGAATGGTCGGAAATAATAGGGGTGTATGATAGAAAATTAGATAATGCCTATAAATATGCAGAATCAATAGGATTTCCAGTAATTGTGAAGCCAAATAGTGGAAGTCAGGGCAAGGGTGTGTTTTTTGTTTCGAATAAAGACGAATTCTACAAAGCAGGGGAGGAAATATTTCAATATGACAGGATAATATTAGTCCAAAGCGTTGTTTCTGGCGTGGATTGCAGAATTGTTGTTCTCGACGACAAAGTCATTTCCGCCTATACCAGAGAACCTTTTTCTGTTATCGGAGATGGTGTTTTTGATATAGAAAGCCTAGTAAAGAATAAAAAGGAGTTTTTTAAAAAGCAGGGCAAAGGAAATATTATTGATTTGAATGATATTAGAATATCAAACAAATTAAATAGACTTGGTTTAAAAATGTCAGATGTTTTGCGATCTGGTGAGAAAGTCTTTCTTTTGGACAATGCAAATCTATCGACAGGAGGGGAGAGCGTCGATGTTACACGTGAAATCAACCAAGATTTCAAGGATATAGCGATTAATATTACAAAGGGGATGGGTCTCAGAATTTGCGGTGTAGATATTATGGTAAATGGAGATATTACAGAAAAACCCAATGAATATTATGTGTTGGAGATTAATTCTTCTCCTGGATTAGATCACTATGCAAAATCAGGGGAGGAGCAGAAAAAAATAGTAGAAGACCTATATTTGGAACTGCTAAAGAAAATGGAGAGATGATTTTTTAATCCTAAATAAAAAAGAAAAGCCGCACTACTCCGGAGAATAGCGCGGTGATGGGGCCGTGTGACGAGCGACGCTACGCGGCGAACGAAACGGCCCATAGTGCGATAGCGGCACTGTTCCACGCGATCGATGAGGCCTCGTGCTGCCCCATCGCGGTGAAATACAGACCCGCGACCGAACAGATGAGCGCGACGGCCTTGCCGACGAGCACCAGATTTTTTTTCATGAATAACGCTCCTTCTTCGGGATGTGATGTTCTAGACGGCACGATACCGTCAAGGTCAGCGGGTTTTTGGAATTCCGACGACACCAATAGCATATCATATATATACCTTGAAGTCAAGTGTAAGCGGCAAACAAAAAAAGCCGATATTTTAGGGTCTTTTCTGAGTTTCCGTATTGGATTAAAAATTTTTTTTCCCCCTCAATTCAAAACATTGTTCGCACCGATATTCCCCCGGGCTCTTTTGTGGTTTTAGGCGGCGAGCTCCGACTTGCAATTTCCTTTCTGGTGCTCCCGCCAGGACTCGAACCCAGAACAGCGGTTCCGAAGACCGATGTGATATCCATTTCACCACGGGAGCATTATGGCTATGTGACGTAATAATACATTATTTTTACAATTAATCAACGAACAGATTGATAAACTTGATTTTAATGAACATTCATATACAATTAGGCAAATCGCGGATATAGTTTAGTGGTAAAATGGCCCCTTGCCATGGGGCAGATGGGAGTTCGATTCTCCCTATCCGCACAAGAAACAAAGAACCTCGACACAAATGTGTATCGAGGTTCTTTGTTTTCAGACTTGCTGTAGGTAGAGCATTAAAAGCCAAAAGACTTTTTTATAAACACCAGAGACTACTTTACCTAACGGGCAATATTAATTTTGGCTCATAAAAGATGTTACAGGTATTGTTTTTTATATTAAAGACTGGACAAAGGTGTGGATAATATAGGACTTTTGTCCCCAAACTGTGGATAACTATGGGGATAGTGTGTATAACAAGGACAAAAAGTGTCTTTTTGGCGTATAATTAGTAAAAATGGCCAGACATAATGAAATTGGAAAAATAGGGGAGGAAATTGCTGGAAGATATTTAGAGAAGAATAGCTTTAAGATTATCGAAAGAAATTTTAGACATTTTTTAGGTGAAATAGACATCGTTGCTGAAAAAAATGGCAAAATCTATTTTTGTGAGGTAAAAAGTGTTTCTCGGACAAATATTGATTCTGATTTTGGTTTCAGACCGGAAGAAAATTTGCATAGTGATAAATTACGAAAGTTCTATAGGATAATAGATATTTATATTTCTCAAAGAAACATAAAAGGGGAGTGGGGAGTATTTCTTGTGACAGTAAAATACTCATCAGTTCAGAAAAAAGCAAAAGTAGAAATGATTCCCGTTATTAATTCCTAGCGAGGGTGTACATATCATTTTTTTATGCTATGATAGCCACGTTATATCGGAGTGTGGTGTAACGGCTAACATTCTCGCTTTGGGAGCGAGCGACTCCGGGTTCGAATCCCGGCACTCCGACAAAAATTCCTTTAGGAAATTTTGGAGGAGTGGACAAACAGTATAAACATACTGTTTGTCAGGGATTCGAAGCCCGATTGAGCATTTTTCTGGAGTGAAACGAACAGAAAAATCCAATCGGGGTACTGAACATGTAATGTTCGAATCCCGGCACTAAGGCAAAAATTCCTTTTAGATTAAAACATTCGTTATGGATGACAAAGATTTTCTCATTCAGGCAATAAATCAAGCAAAAGAATCTGTTAGCCAGGGAGGTTTTCCTGCTGGAACAATAATTGTTAAAGAAGGGAAAATTATCTCAAAAGGTGTAAGTATTGGAAATATTATTCACGACCCAACAAGCCATGGAGAGGTAGACGCAATACGTGGGGCGTGTAAAAACACTAATAGTAAAATTTTGGAAGGGGCAATCATATACTCTTCGCTCGAGCCATGTATGATGTGTTTAACAGCATCAATGTGGGCAAGTGTTTCAAAAATAGTTTATGCATGCGGTAAAGAAAAAGTGTCCGCAGAATATTATGGAGGAAATTACAAGACTTCTGATGTGGTAGATACTTTTTTGAGAAAAATTGAAATTGTTCAGATACCAGAATTTGAAAATGCTTCGCTAGAAATTGTTTCTGAATGGGAGAAGAATATATCAAAATAATCTAGTATGAAAAAAGACACTTCCTACCACGATTTTATTGTCTATGATCTCATGAACAGGCTCCCAGATATTTCTTCTAGGCCGATGATGAGTGGTTGGTGTATTTATTCGAACAAAATTCCATTTTCGGCAATTATTGGTAATCAACTGTATTTAAAAGCAAAAGGAAAGGTGGCAAAAAACTCACGTCACTTGGCTGGAGAAAATTCGATTATAAAAAGTCTAATGGGAAGACTGTGCATATGAACTATTGGCAGGTTCCGGACGAGCTTATAGATAATCAAGAGTTACTTGAGGAAATGATTAGGGAAGTGTTAAGCTGTGAGTAATAGTGGTTTTATATTGCTTCAAGTATTCATAACTAAATCAACTAAATATGAAAAAAATAGTTCGCACAGTTTGTCTTTTCTCGGATAGGGTTACTCCAGATGAAATTAAAAAAATTGAGATGATCTCCAGTGTCCTTAGAGATAACGGTTTTACTTTACAAACTAGAAGAATTTGCCTGCCAGAATACAATACTGTTTTTGATAAGAATGAGCTTACAGATAAAAATATCTTGTTGTCCCTAGGAGAGCAAAGTTTTGATAAGATAGATAAAAATCTTGCAGACTTTTTAGTATCTGACAACAAATCGATTAGTCTTGATTTAACAAAGGAGGAAATTTCTGAAAAACATGTTGACGTCCTTTTTAAAATTATAAACAAAAAGCCTGAGAATACTTTTCGTTTTACCTATGGATTCAATACTCCATTTTCAAGTCCATATTTTCCATCTGCTAAATTTAAACAGAAAGGTTTTTCTGTTGGTTTACAGCCGACTGATTTATCAGAAGAAAGCAAAAATCTAAATGAGTGGTTGGAGGAAATGAAAAAAGTTTGGATAGAACTTGATTTGTTGTTAAAAAATATAGATGGTTATCTAGGAATAGACTCTTCAATTGCTCCGCTTTTTAGTGGTTCAAGCAGTTTAGTTAATTTTATAAAAAGAATTGGGCTAGATTTTAATCACTCTGTTACAACAGATACATATACAACTATTTCTAAATTTATCAAGAGTGAAAACCCAAACCCCGTTGGCCTCTGCGGGCTTATGTTTCCGTGTCTCGAAGATTTTGAATTAGCCGATGAATATGAAAAAGGAAACTTTAGTATTGAAAGAAACATATTTTTGAGTTTACATTCAGGGTTAGGTATTGATACTTATCCTATTGCAATTGATCAAGATAAAAAGAGGGTAGTTGAAATATTGAAACTAATACAACAGCTTAGTAATAAATACAGCAAGCCTCTTTCTGTAAGATTTGTCTCGGATGGAGTTGCAAAGATAGGAGAAAAAACAAATTTTCAAAATGGATATTTGAAGGACGTTATTGTCAAAGTTCTCTAATTACACATACCTAATGAACGTAAAAAAGTTTCAAAAAAGAAAAGAAGATTTTATTTGTGATCAATGTCAGACATCCGTTGTTGGTGATGGTTTTACTAATCATTGTCCAAAATGTTTGTGGAGCAAGCATGTCGATATTTTTCCGGGAGATAGACTCGAGCCATGCAAAGGAGCAATGAAACCAATTGGAGTTTTAAAACAAAAAGGCAAAGATGTAATTTTGCACGAATGCATTAAATGTGGTTATCGAATAAAGAACGGTGTCTCTGAAAAAGACGATTTTAGTGAAGTAATAAAAGTGAGCAAATTGCCAATTAAAGATAAATAAAACTGCTTGGCAAAATATAGTTTTGTGATATATTATTTGAGTCTGCGGGTGTAGTTTAGTGGTAGAATGACACACTTCCAATGTGTAAACGGGAGTTCGATTCTCCCCACCCGCACAACATAAACAAAAGCCGTCCTCTTCTTGGACGGCTTTTGTTTATGTCTATACGGGTATGAGCAAGGTCTGGGAGACCTTGTGTGGGAGAATCGAAGCCCGATTGAGCATTTTTCTGGAGTGAAACGAACAGAAAAATCCAATCGGGGTACTGACCCTGTGAGGGTCGATTCTCCCCACCCGCACTAAAACAAAAAAACCGCTAACGCGGTTTTTTTGTTTTAAATAGTGGTTGGAATACTATTTTACGGCATCCTTTAGAGCTTTTGCTGCTCGGAACTTTGGAACTTTCATTGAAGGAACTTGAACCATTTCTCCTGTTCGTGGGTTTCGAGCTGTTCTTGCTGCTCTTGTCTTTACTGAAAAGATTCCAAGACCTGCGATTGAAACTTCCTCTCCTTTCTTTAGAGTTGCGACTATTGAGTCGATAACTTTGTCCACTACTTGCTCAGCTTGAACTTTTGTTCCGCCTACTACTTCGTGCACTGCCTCAACTAATGCTACCTTATTCATATGAATAGTTATCTATTACTTAATAATTTTGACTTCCGCATAGATATGCTTCTGTCTTTTTCGTCCTTATACCATTATATATCAACGCTTTTTTGGTGCAAGGGCAAAATAGGGCTTTAAATAACGATATGTATTTTACAAAAAAAATAAATGTGTCATATTTTCTGATGGCTCTATAAAGCCGTTAAAACAAAAAATGCCTTTCGGCATTTTTTGTTTTTATTATCTCGCGTATTCTATTGATCTTGTTTCTCTTATGACGTTTACTTTTATTTCACCAGGATATTTTAATTCTGCTTCAATTCTGAGAGCGATCTCTCGTGCGAGTTTTCTTGATTCAATGTCATTTAATTCGCTTGGAGTTACGAATATTCGTATCTCACGACCTGCTTGCAAAGCGTATGCTTTATCGACTCCTTTAAATGATGTAGCAACCGCTTCCAATTCTTCGAGTCTCTTTAGATAATTTTCTACACTGTCCCTTCGCGCTCCTGGTCTTGAACCAGATATTGCATCAGCTGCCTGAACGATTCTAGATTCAATTGTGCTATATGGGTATTCTTCGTGGTGTGCTTCCATTGCCCTTATGATTTCTTCTTTTGCACCGAATTTTTGAAGTATTCTTCTTCCGATTTCAACGTGTGTTCCTGTTACTTCGTGGTCTAGGGCTTTACCTATATCGTGAAGCAGGGCACCAGCTTTTGCCACCATTACGTTTGCGCCGATTTCTGTTGCAATCATTCCGGCTATGTGTGACATCTCGATAGAGTGTTGCAAAACATTTTGTCCGTAGCTTGTTCTGAAATGTAATCGTCCAAGTATTGAGATTATGCGAGGATCGAGATTGAGTATTCCACATTCATAAACAGCAGCTTCTCCTTTCTCTTTTATAATCTTATTTATTTCTTGTTTTGCTTTTTCTGCAATTTCTTCGATTCTAACTGGCTGTATTCTGCCGTCTCGGATTAATTCTTCGAGAGCTGTTTTTGCGACCTGCCTTCGTACAGGATCAAAAGAAGAGATTGTAATTGTACCTGGAGTATCATCGACAATGACTTCGACTCCAGTTGCACGTTCAAATGCTTTGATATTTCGTCCTTCCTTTCCGATAATCTTTCCCTTTATTTCGTCAGAAGGAATAGACACGATAGTAGACATAGCATCGGATGCAACAGAGTTTGCAAGTCTTTGGATTGAGAGAGCGAGAATTTCTTGAGCTTTCTTTTCAACTCTTTCTTCGCCTGCAATATCCAGTTTTTGCAATCTAACCATCAAATCTTCCTCGGATTCTTCTTCGATTTTCTTTACGAGGATATTCTTTGCGTCTTCGCTAGATAGACCAGCAATTTTTTCGAGTTCGGATTTTTTGTCCGCCTCCATTTTGTCTACCTTTTCTTTTATTGTCTTTACTTCGACAATCTTTTTCTTTAATTCTTCGGCATCACGATCTATATCTCGCTGTCGTTCGTCGAGAAATTCCTCTCTTTTAATTAAACGATCTTCGTTCTTCTTGTTCTGTTCATCCTTCTCTTTGGCTTCTTTTCTAGCTTCTTTTAATGTTTCTTCTGCTTTGGCTTCTGCTCCATCAATTATTTTCTTTGCTTCGTCTTTTGCTTCGAGCATCATTTGCTTGATCTCGAGTTCCATCGAACCTTTTTGTCCGAGTGAAATGATCCATCGCAAGAAATAACCAAAGGCAGTACCCACTAGGCCGGCAAAACCAGCAAGCAGTAATACTATCTTTATTGACATATGTGCGAATAAAATCGCTTTTTGGCTTTTTTAAGCGCCAAAATAGGGTGATCTATTAGACGTTTGAGTTTTTATAGAAAACATAATTTGGTGCAATTAGCCTCGGTAGTGGCTGAAGTTTCTGTCGTGCGGAGAGTCAAAAAGCGACACTAAATGTAAAATGGCTAATATACGCATAGTATAAGAAAACTCGCCATTTGTAAAGCTTACAGATTTTTTTCACAAAAATGTTAAAGCCCCGCCAGAGGCGGGGCTATTTGTGGGGCTTTTTTTATTTTTCTTTTCCGCTGAGGACTTTGTCGATGATGCCGTATTTTTTTGCTTCTTCTGCATCCATAAAAAAGTCTCGGTCTACATCTTTGTCAATTTGCGGTAGGGTCTTGCCGGTATTTTTTGCAAGTATTTTATTTAATCTCTCTCTTGTTTTTATAATATGTTTCGCTGTGATCTCAATGTCAGTTGCTTGACCTTCGACACCACCGAGCGGTTGGTGAATCATAACTTCGGAATTAGGTAGTGCAAATCGCATACCTTTTTCTCCGGCTGAAAGAATGACTGCACCCATCGAAGCGGCAATACCGACACATACTGTCGAAACTTTTGGCTTGATGTGATTCATTGTGTCTACTATCGCAAGCCCAGCAGAAACTGATCCGCCCGGTGAATTTATGTACAGAGAAATGTCTTTCTTTGGATCCTCGGATGTGAGAAAGAGAAGCTGTGCGATTATAATATTCGCAACGTCGTCATTGATTGGTCCGCCGAGAAAAACTATTCGCTCTCGTAGGAGTCTCGAATAGATATCATAGGCTCTTTCACCAAATTGTGATTTTTCTATTACTGTTGGAATTAACATTGTTTTCTTTTAAAGATTAATGACTATACGATATAGATAAAAAGGGGAGATGTAAAGAAAAAATGCTATGCTATAATATCTTTTATGAAAAAATCTAGTTTTAATGAGTTAATAATATTTATTACTGTCGTCTCTTATTTTGTTTTAGCTATTGCGCACGGTCTTGCTTTCGTGATAGGAGATAAGGATTTTTCTGTTTTTGGTTTGGTGTTTAGTATTTTTGTGGTGATGTTGTTTGTAATAATAAAATTTATAGCCAAAAAGAAAAAAGTTTTGGGTTCAAATTATTTTACCGTTTCATCTTTTGCACAATTTATAATTATCTGGTTTGCTTTTTCTGCGGTAAAAAATATGTTCAATTATGAAATACCACATTCTGAATCATTTGGTGATATATTTGGTCTGGTCTTATTCTCTGTACCATATGTTATCGTTCTTTTGTCTGCCGTCGGCGGGCTTTTGTTTGGAAAGCCTCAAATTATAGATAATGCTATTTTACCAACTGAAACAGAAAAAAATAAAAGAATAAGAGATAATCTCTTAGTTTTGTTGATGGTTATTGCTGTAGTGGCGCTATATTATTATTTAAGATTTCTGTGATTTTAATAATAATTTGTGAAAGATACCAACTGAAAACCGCCTAAGTTTTTTGTAAAACGAGGCGGTTTTCAGTTGATACTCAGTGGATCTTCACTTGTGTATTGCATATATGTGGGTTGCGCGGGTTATCGGCGTGTTCCGAGTCGCGACTTTTTTTCTTGTTCGCATGACCTTGCGAAATCGCTTTGTGAGTTCTGGGAGGGCGAGGGAAACCATTGTTCCTGCTCCGCATCCTAGAGCGTACAAAAAGATAATCGCTGTGTTGTTAATGTCTTTGATAATAACGCTAAGAACGAAATACCACATAAAGATATTGATCATCGTCACAAAAGTGCTCGCGACAATCTTTCTCTCTGAAACGTATTTTGTCCACAGTGTAGTTACCATCATTTCGGCCATGCCTATAAAAAATATAAGCATGATGTTCACGTAATTAACAAGCCAAATAAAGGCTTTTTCTGTTAAAGATCGACCACGCCACGTTTTGTGGCTCCAAACATTGTACGTATTTTTGGGGATATGGCAATGGTGAAAAAGATAATGATAAAAGATAAAATATTAGAGGCTTTGGGCTCTTTTTTGAACATTCTCACCTCTTCGGAGACCTTATGGATCAAGAATTGTGGAAGTACTTTCGCTCAACTGCGGAAACATACGGGGTCAGTATCCCTGTGTACACAGAAACGCTCGAACAGGACTTGATTAATGCCCACAAGGTTCTCGTCACATATAGAGTTCGTATCCCCGGACGCATAACAAAGATGATTGCCGGCTTGGAGAAGGCAGTCTCATCATGTTTCTAGGGACGAGCCACTGCGCGCTTGCGTGCAGTGGCTTCGCTCTATATATTTGAAGTATGAAATTACAAAGATTTTTTATAAATGAAAAAATAGTAGCAGGTGAAAGTTTGAATGTTTCAGATAAAGAACTAACGCATCAGATAAGGAAAGTTTTTCGCATGAAAGCAGGCGATAAAGTTGGTTTGCTCGATAAAAATGGTCAGGCTCTCGAGGCTACAGTCGCAAGTTTCGGAAAAGACGAAGTTTCTTTTGACGTTTCTGCCGTTCCTGTTTCTGTTTTCTTGCCAACAAAAAAAGTCACTTTGTTTGTGTGTATTCCAAAGAAAGATAAATTTGAAACAGTTTGTGAAAAAGCAACTGAATTGGGTGTGACAAAAATCGTCCCTGTTATTTCAAACAGAACAGAAAAACAAAATTTCAAAAAAGAAAGATTGGAAAAAATAATCAAAGAAGCTTCTGAACAATCAGAGCGGGGGAATTTGCTTTTGCTCGGAGAAACAATTTCAATCGAAGAAGTGCCAGAAAATATTTTTGCTTTGGATATGAATGGTGAAGAAATACAAAAAACAGAAATAAAAAACCAAAAAGATGTTTCGGTGATAATAGGACCAGAAGGGGGGTTTGATCAAAATGATTTAAATATCTTGAAAAGAAAAAATATAAAAATAGTTTCTTTGGGCAAACAAGTTTTGCGTGCCGAAACAGCGTCTATTGCAATTTCGTCTGTTCTTCTGTTAGACTAGCCGAGAAAGCGAGGTGGCATATGGTTGCCTTTTTGTTTGAAAAAGCCACGCTATTTCTCATGGTCATTGTGATTGTTTTTGCAATGGTGAAGTTCTTCCAATCTGAAGCTCAGCGTCATTTTTGGAATGCAATGGACGAACTGGAGCGGAGCCACGGGAGGCTTATCGACAAGAGGAAAGACCTGAGGAAAGAAATCTCCAGTCTGTGTAGCTCCATCGGGGAATACACTAGAGGAGAGATTGATCTTTCAGAAGTTTGGGTGCGGTACCAGCAATGCCTGAGGCATGGAGAACAGTTCCCTATGCTGAAAGTTGCCCTCGATCGTTTCGAGGAGTGGTACGTAATCACTTTAAACAACAAATGGGCAGGAAGGGGGTAGCAGAGGCGGGCCAAAGGGCCCGCTTTCTTAATGATCGTGATCGTGAGTTTTGATATCTTCCATTGATTCTCCGGCAAGATTTCGCAATACCATTTCATTTACGAGCACAGATTCAATATACATTCTTGCCCTTATTGGATCTGCATCTTTGTAATGTGATGTTAGATGAGCGACTTCTTTTTTGATGTCTTCTTCTGTTGGTTTTATTTTTTCTTCTTCGGCTACTTTGTTTAGTGCGAGCTGGACTTTGACTCTTTTCTCTGCGCTTGGAAGCCATTCCTTTTTGATGTCTTCAATTGTCTTGCCGATTTGTTTTAGATAATCTTCCATTGTAATTCTCGCTCTAGCAAGGTCGTCAGAAAATTGCGCCATCATTTTTTCCATTTCACTTTCAATTAGAATATCTGGCATATCGACTTCTGTTTTTTCGACGAGAACGTCTATTATTTTTGATCGCTTTTTATCTTTTGCTTCGCGTTCTTTTTCTTTTTTTATGTTTGCAAGAATTTTTTCTCTGAAATCAGCAACGTCTTTAAAGTCGCCAAGTGTTTTTACAAAGTCATCATCAAAAGCCGGAACGGTAATATCCTCGTCTTTTATTTCTGCACTATCTCCTTTTTCCTTTGCTTCTTTTTCTAATTTTTGTCTTTCGATTTGCTTTCTGTTGTTTTGAATACTGTCTATGACTTTGTTTACGTCCTCGTCGGTTGCATTTACATCATCTTTTTCTTTTGCAATTTTTTCGACTTCTTTTTTGTAGTCCTTGAGAGTTACTGTAGGTACGATTGAAGTAATAATTTTGAAACCAAGAGGATTTCCTTTTGCAAGTTTTGTAATAGAGACTTGTGGTCGTCCGATTGCATCGACACTGTGATCAATCAATATGTCAGCATAAACTTCGGAGAGAGCAATTTCTCCTGCTTCTTCTAGAATCGGCATTTCTCCGACTTTTTGGATTAGGACATTTTCTGGTGCTTTTCCTTTTCGGAAACCTGGCAATTCTATATTTTCGCTCACTTTGGCTACAGCCTTTTTCCAAACCGAATCCATTTTTTCAGAGCTGATTTCTCCCTCTATCTCTACTTTTGATTTTGGAAGCTTTGTAACCTTGATGTTCTGATAATGCTTTTTGTCGTCTTTCTTTGTTGTGTCTTTGTTTGTCATAGTTTTATTTTATACACGAAGACTAACAAAAACAGAGAAAATGGCAAGAAAAGAAAAACGGGCGCCCAGCGGGCGCCCGCTTTCTATCTTCTATAACTGCGCTTCAAGTCCGTCTATTTCTGCATCTAGATCTTCGGTAACAGTGGCGTCAATTTCTGATTCTAGGGTTTCTATGTCGTCATTTTCAGATACCTGCTCTGTGTCCTGTATTTTTGGAGTAGGAGCTTCTTCTCTTTTTTGTAGGAAATATACACTTCCAAGAGCAATAACGAGGATGATTATGACTAGTCCTATTATTGGTCCATATGATTTTTCGCTTTCCATTTTTTTAGATTATGTTCTTAATTGTTTTCTTCTGTTTTTTCCTCCTCGTCATTTGCTTTTAGGCTTTTTACCACTTCTGTCAGTGCTGTTTTTGAATTTTTTATTGCAAGTTTTGCATCAGCGATTTCTTTTTTTATTTCTATATATGCATCTTTTGGAATCTCTCCGTAAACAATGTTGTCAGGGTTTATTCCTGTTACGGCTGTTTTAGCTTTCTCTATTTCTGCTCTTGCTGTCGCAAGGAGAGCTAATGAATCTTCTACGTTTGATCCATTTTCATTAAATTTTTCTATTCTGGACTCTACTTTGTCTGCTAGCTTTTCCAATCTAGCGACTGTTTTTTCAAGGTTCTCTTTTGATTTGCCCAGTATCCTTTCTACGTTCTCTTTTGTTTTTTCTTTCAGTTTAGTTTCTTTTTTTTCTTTTCTTTCCTCAATTTTTTCTTGTTTCTCGGTTCTTTTTTCTTGCAATCGTTCTTGTACTTCTTCTCTTTCTCTCTCCATCTCGGTTTTTCTTTCTGGATTTTCTCTCGACTCTGCTCCTACAAATACTGGAGTAGCCAATAAACTGAGTACAATGATTAATGAAATGCTAGTTTTTTTCATATTGTTTTTATTAAGACGCATGTGCGTCGTTTCTATTACATATCAATTATATCATCTTTTGATAAAACAAAAACCGCCGATTTATCGGCGGTTTTTGTTTTATTTTGAATGTTTCTGTATGTACATTTCCCTTGATCGTCTAAAGGCTTCTATTGCTTTGTCTTTTCCTGCAAAACCCTTTACTTCTACTACTTTATTCTGGATTTTCTTGTAAGTAGAGAAATAGTGTTCCATTTCCTTTATTGTGTGTTTGTTTACATCAGAAATGTCTTTGACATCTTCCCATCTTGCATCGTCTGTTGGAACTGCGATGACCTTTGAATCAGAGTCTCCAGAATCAATCATATCCATTATTCCAACTGGTCTTACTCTTGCAAGGATTCCAGGGTGCAAAGGATGTGTTGTGAGAACAATAACATCAAGAGCGTCACCATCATCCCAAAGGGTCTGTGGCACAAAACCATAATCAAAAGGCATATCCTGTGTTGTGTGATATACACGGTCGAGAGCAATGAGTCCTGTTTCTTTGTCGATCTCGTATTTGTTTTTTGAACCTCGAGGAATCTCGATGATAACGTTCATTTTTGTTTCTTCTCCAGGAGCAACTTCGTGTAAATAGTTCATATATATTTTATTAATTTTAATTTATATAATTCCTTGTTACTCTGCTATTTCTTCATCCTCTGTTTCCTCTGTTTCTTTTTCTGAAGCGGTTGATTTGATATCAATTCTCCAGCCAGTTAATTTTGCTGCAAGTCTAACGTTCTGTCCGCCTTTTCCGATTGCAAGAGATTGCTGATCTTCTGCTACTGTAACCACAGCTTCTTTTTCTTCTTCATTTTTAATTTCAACTGAAAGTATTTTTGCAGGAGAAAGTGCGTCTTCGATAAACAATTTTACATCGGAAGACCATTCTATAATATCTATTTTTTCTCCACCGAGCTCGCTCATAACAGTATTTACACGGACACCTCTCTGTCCAACAAGAGAACCAACAGGATCAATGTGTTCATCGTGTGACTGTACAGCGATTTTTGATCTACCGCCGGCTTCTCTGGCTACTGATTTTATTTCTACAACCCCGCTCGCAATTTCTGGAGCTTCTTGTTCAAACAATTTTGCAAGGAATTTTGGATGTGATCTTGAAAGTTTTAGGAAAACTCCTCTTGGGCTTTCTTCTACCTTGAAAAGCAAAGCTCTTATTCTCTCTGCGGGTCGGTATTTTTCACCCGGAATCTGTTCTTCGAATGGAATTACGCCAGTAGCTCGTCCCATATCAATGAAAATAGTACCTCTTTCTACCCTCTGGACGATTCCACTGACAATATCGCCTTCTTTTTTGCCATATTCTCCCAAAACAGAGACCTTTTCTGCTTCTCTGATCTTTTGGATAACAACTTGTTTTGCGGTTTGAGCGGCAATTCGCCCAAAATCAGCCTTGTCTTCGAGAGGAAAGATGATTTCTTCGCCTAAAACAACGTCTTTTTTCATTCTTTTGGCATCCTCGATGAAAATGTGATGTTCTGGGTTAAAATATACCTTTTCTCCGACTTTTTCTTGTACAGACTCGTTGTTTTCGTGCCTTTCTGGCCTTTTTTCAGTATTTTCTTCTTTTCTATCCTCTGGCATTATCACAGAATCAGTATCTACCACTATTTTTACCTGTGAAAAGGAGACTCCACCTGAATTTAGGTCGAATTTAGCCCTTAAAATCTGGCCTTTTTTGCCGTATTCTTTTTTGTATGCAGTTGCAAGAGCCATTTCTATGGCTTCGAGAATCTTTTCTTTTGGAATTCCGCGTTCTTGTTCCAATTGGTCAAGTACGGAATGGATGACTTTCAGATCAAACATTGTATTTTGCTTAATTTTTTGTTAATAATCTACTTTTTAAAAAAATAAATCCGCCGAGTGGCGAATTCCTGTATCTAGCTATTATAGCATTTCCACATAAAAGGTCAAATTTGTAAAAATATAAAAAAGTCACCCTACCGCATGCCATTTCCCAGTAATGGGAAGCAGGGTGACTAGATTAAAAATAACACAAAAATCGATTTATCCACAGTTATTGCGATAAACACATTTTTTGAAAAAAATATAATGAAAATTGTTGTATAATTACAACAAATGGTACACGTAAAAGATTTTTCAATGCACGGTCATAAAAAACTCCGCAAGTTGCTTCTTGCCGGTTCAATGACTATGTTTCTATTTCTATATGGAATAGTTGGGATTGAATTCCCGTTTATTAAAAATGAAAGTGTAAATGCACAATCTCCAGAAAGATCAATAACAGGTTGGGCCTGGTCTGATAATATTGGATGGGTTAGTTTCAGCTGTGAAGATACGAACAGTTGTGGTTCTGTTGATTATGGTGTTTATATAGACGGTTCAAATAACCTAACTGGCTTCGCTTGGTCTGATAATGTTGGTTGGTTAAAATTCGGCGGCCTATCCAGTTTTCCATCTGGTGGCTCTGTTCAATCTAACGCTAAACTTTCTGGAAACAACATAGAAGGCTGGGCTCGTTTTTGTGCTGGTACAATAAATGGTGACTGTACTTCAATGACTAACCATCCAGATGGTTGGGATGGCTGGGTCAGTCTAAGCGGAACCGTTTCAGATTCAGATGATGGATATTATTCTATTATTCAAGGTTATATATGGGGTAGTACAGTTGTGGGTTGGAGCGAGTGGAAACCAGAATTTGGTGGTGTGCAAATAGGAGATGGTTTTGAGTTTGCGGTTGAAGGACCAACAGAAATTAGTCTCGGTAAGGATGACTCTTCTGATCCTCTAGATGCTACCGCAGTATGGCTCGCTGGTACTCCTGAAGAAATAACATTTTCGATCGAGGAAACTGATTGGATAAAATCAGCTGGATTTCCTAATGGTACAAAATGCACGCCCACATCGGCAGATGATTGCACAAAAGGATTTCGGGTAAAAACTACAAATCTGGTAGAAGAGGGAAAGGGTTATGATGTTTTCCTTGTCGGTACTAGTGCCTCAGGAGAAGTAAAAAAGCATCCATTTACTGTCAGTATACCTGTTTCAGATGCTGTTAATTCAATAACTTGTTCTGCTAATCCAACATCAGCTAAAACTGGGGAAGTAGTAACCTGGGCTGCAAATATTTCGCCAGTAGGTTCTTACACTGTTAATTGGCAGGAAAACGGAACAGACGTCGGTAGCGGTTCGTCTATAGAAAGAACATACAGCACTGTTGGAACAAGAAATATGCTAGTTTCTGTTGCAGAAAGCGAAAAAACAGCTACATGTTCAATTACTATTCAAAAGAATCCAAACTATGTTGAATTCTAAAAAAATAATTATTGTTGTTTTGCTCCTGATTGTGCTAGGTGTCGTTTCTTATTTCTTGCTTCCAGAAAAAAATAAAATCACAGAGCAGAAAAAAACCGACAGAGAAATATTGCAAGAATTACTTTCTACCTCCACGAACACCCCATCAGTTGAAGAAAGAAAAAAAATGCTCGATTCACTTAAGAAAAATAGCCCAGAGAATATATCAAAAGAAGAACAGATAAATTTATTGGAGCAACTTAAAGAACAAAAATAGCATGAAAAAAACACTTCATTATTTATCCATAATCACACTATCTGTTCTTTCTGTCATCGGGGTCTCGTATCTCCAAGCCTGGGATGGTCCAAGTGCCACACCACCCGATGGAAATACACCAGCTCCTATAAATGTGAGCGACGCCTCTCAGGTAAAAGAAGGTGGTCTTTCCCTTGGTTCTTTGCTTGTAAATGGTGGTTCAATATTTAATGGACTATTAAAAATCCCTACAAACGCAGGAGACGGAAAAGTTCTCACTTCTGATGCAGAAGGAAATGCTACCTGGCAGGAGTCATCAAGTTCAGATGTCTTGGCGAGCCAATGTGTTGTTGCTTCCACCAACCGAAATAATAGACGAGAAGACTATATGAACGACAGTGGAAAGCGTTTTTGGAGAGTTAGTCTTATAAACTCTGCTGGAAGAAATATCTGTGTAGGTTCAACTTCTGGTCCTTATCTTAACTCAGGATGTAGTTATACTGTGTGGCGATTAAAATCAGATCTATATGAGGCAATCACCACTCAGTCAATGTACGGAAGTACAAACTATTTCTATAGGCAATTAAAAAGTATTGCGACAAGTGAAGATTGGACAGACGATACTGGGTCACAACGTGGAATAAATGGAGATGGTGTTGCAAAATACTTTGTAAATTATGGAAATAATTTTTATGTCTACGACGACTATTCCGAAGGTAGCTATTCAGAAAATTCTGAAAACGAATGGACTATTAGAGCAGATAACTTTGATTATGTTTGGACAATGACAATTTGTCCGGCTATGTAGTTTAAAAAATATTAGCAATATGAAAAAAACACTTCATTATTTATCCATAATCACACTTTCCGTTCTTTCTGTTATTGGAGTTTCTTATCTTCAAGCTGAAGACATATATGACGAAGATAGTGTATGGCAAGGACCAATTGCAGAGGCTCCGAATTCAAATACATTTGCACCAATTAATGTTGGCCCATCTTCCCAAGTAAAAGAAGGTGGCCTTTCCCTTGGTTCTCTGCTTGTAAATGGTGGTTCAATATTTAATGGACTATTAAAAATCCCTACAAACGCAGGTAATGGCAAGGTTCTCACTTCTGATGCAGAAGGGAATGCTACTTGGCAGGATTCTATTTTTACTGAAACATTATTTAGTACACCAAGTGTTATCATTGAAACTACTGATGGAATAACATATCCTGCAAGGTTTACAGTCGGTTCAGGTTTGAATTCGGTTCCATCTGGTGCAAAGGCACTATTAATAGAAAGTAGCTTTGACGGTAGCGCTACTAGGTATGCGATTCAGTATAAGTGGCCTAGCCAGAGCAGTTGGAAGAATATATTTGTTGGGAACGCTTATTATGGTATGTCAGATACAACATGGCTACCTCTCGATAGTAATGGACGCTTGGAGATTAGGATAGTCAAATGTAACACAGATGGATCAGGTGTAAGTTCACAAAATTGTTCAGGTATTATAGCCGAAGATTTCTCTAACACGGCGGTTCAGTATACAACCATTAAGATTCACGGATATAGAAAATAAAACAAAAAAACCGACACGCAAGTGTCGGTTTTTTTGTGTCTGTATTTTGTATTGTGATATAATATTTATGATATGCACATAGATGAAACTCAATTAGTAGATTTTATTAATGACTCTGGACTTGTTTCAAGATTAGATCTTGAAAATGCAAAGAAGACCGCTGAAAGCAAAAAACAAAAACTTGGTGATGTACTCGTAAGCCAAGGAAAAATATCCGAAGACGACTTGAGACGAATGCAAGCCTATATTCTAGGTATACCTTTTGTTGATTTAAAGACACAAAAAATCGGTTTTGAAATTCTTTCTTTGATACCAGAACCAATTGCCAGAAACCACAATATTGTGGCTTTCAAAAAGACAGACAAAGGGCTAGAAGTTGCAATGCTCGAAACAGAAGACCTCACAGCCATTGATTTCGTAAAGAAAAAAACAGGTCTCAGGATTTTGCCTAGGCTTACTGATAGCGAATCAATGAAAAGCGTTTTACTCCAATATCAAAAGAGCCTAAAAGCTGAATTCGGAGATATTATCCAAAAAGAAGCAGGAGCGATAAAGACAATTCTTGAAAAGACAGACGACGAAGAAATATCAGAAAAAGATTTAAAAAAACTTGCCGATGATGTTCCGGTTGTCCGTATTGTTGATACGCTCCTCAAGCACGCCATTTTACAAGACGCATCAGATATCCATATAGAACCAATGGAAGAACAGGTTTTGGTGAGATACAGGATTGATGGTCTTTTGCACGATGCGATGGTTTTGCCAAAAAATACCGGACCCAGCATCAGTGCCAGAATTAAAGTGCTTTCTAGCCTAAAGCTCGATGAGAAAAGATTACCACAAGACGGACGTTTCAAAATAGAATTAAACAACGAAAGGGTAGCATTCCGTGTTTCTACTTTGCCGACATATTACGGAGAAAAAATCGTGATGAGACTTTTGCGAGAAAATATTAGCGTTCTCACGCTAGAAACTCTTGGTTTTCACGGGGAGAGCCTCGAAAGAATCCACGAAGCCACAAAAGCCACAACTGGAATGATACTTACAACCGGACCAACAGGTTCTGGTAAAACAACTACTCTTTATACAGTGCTCGATATTTTAAATACACCCGATGTAAATATTTCTACTATTGAAGATCCTGTTGAATATCAATTAAAACGTGTGAACCAAACACAGGTTAGACCAGAAATTGGGCTTACTTTTGTATCTGGGCTCCGAACATTAGTTAGACAAGACCCAGATATAATTATGGTTGGTGAAATCCGAGACAACGAAACAGCATCGCTTGCGATAAACGCTTCTCTCACAGGTCACTTGGTGTTATCTACATTACACACAAATTCAGCTGCTGGTGCGATACCAAGACTTCTTGATATGAAAGTCGAACCTTTTTTACTCGTCTCTACATTAGATATTGTAATCGGACAGAGGCTCATCAGAAGGCTTGAAGGAAAAGATAAATATTTTCTTTCAAAAGACGAGCTTGCCGAACTTTCGAAAAAAGTAGATTTGGATAGAATAATGTCGTTTTTGGTAAAAGAAAAAGTCGTGAAAGAAGGGACTCCTTGGGAGAAAGTTACTTTTTACAAACCAAAACCAACAGCCACATCCGAAGACGGATATAGCGGAAGACTTGGAATACACGAAGTTCTAAAAGTTACTCCATCCATAAAAGATTTGATAATAAAGGGTGCTCAAGAAAAAGAAATAGAAGCTCAAGCTAAAAAAGAAGGAATGCTCACTATGCTTGAAGACGGAATATTCAAATCCGTCCTTGGTGTTACAACAATAGAAGAAGTTTTGCGAGTCGTTTCAGAATAATATTTTTATTGTGCTACAATTATAGTAATGAAAACTTATTTTTATAAGGCTGTAAATAAGCAAGGCGAAATAGTCGAAGGCGAAAAAACAGGCGAAAGCAAAGAAGCTATCTCGACAGAAATTGCATCTCAGGGTTTAACCGCAATATATGTCGAAGAAAAGACAGGTAGAAAACTTTTTTCTAATATTTCTTTCTCTTTTGGTAGAGTAAAAGAACAAGATTTGATTGTATTTGCGAGAAACTTGGGCAAAATGATTGCCTCTGGTTTGCCCGTTGTCAGAGCTCTGGAAATAATGGAAAAGCAGGCAAAAGAAGGTAAATTTAAAAAGGTTTTGGTTGATATAAACGACGGAGTGAGTAAAGGTAAAACAATAAGCGAATGTTTGTCTGAACATAAAGAAGTATTTTCTACGCTTTTTGTTTCGATGGTTAGAGCAGGCGAGGAAAGCGGTAATTTGAGCGAATCTCTAGAGATTGTTTCTGGCCAGATGGAAAGGACATATATTCTAAAGAAAAAAATCAAAGGCGCGATGATGTATCCTGGCATAATCCTTTTTGCAATGATACTTATTGCTACTCTTATGCTTATTTTTGTGGTGCCAACTCTTACTGCAACATTTAAAGGTCTGGGCGTTGATCTTCCGATGAGTACAAAAATAATTATTTATGTGAGCGAATTTATAAATAACAATCTTTTGCTCACATTATTTGCTGTAATTTGTGTCGTTGTTTTGGGTGGAATGTACTTTAGAACTAAAAATGGAAAGAGAGTTTTAGATTATGTTTTTTTAAAGACCCCATTAATAGGTGATATCACAAAAAAAGTTAATTCTGCAAGGACTGCCAGAACACTTTCTTCACTACTTTCTTCAGGGGTTGAATATACTATTGCGGTTGGAATAACAGAAGATGTTTTGCAAAATTCATATTATAAAAGTGTTCTCAAAGAAGCGGGAGAGGTGATAGTAAAAGGTGGAAGCATCTCTGAAATATTTTCTTCCAGGGTAAATTTGTACCCATTGTATGTTTCAGAAATGGCAAAGGTAGGCGAGGAAACAGGAAAATTATCTGAAATGTTGCTTGAGGTTGCAAAATTTTACGAAGAAGAAGTCGAGCAAAAAACAAAAGATATGTCTACTGTAATCGAACCATTTCTAATGATACTTATCGGTGGGGCGGTGGGGTTCTTTGCTTTGTCGATGATGTCTCCTATGTATTCACTCGCAGATAAAATATAAAAGAAAAATAAAAGCCCCGAAGGGGCTTTTATTTTTCGTCCCATTTTGAGATATTCCAAGTTCCCGATGGACCGCTATTAAATGACATATCCGCAATTCCAGTTTCGTAGCGAACACTTGCTCCACCACTCAAAACAATTCTGTAACCTGTAGCTTGTTTTGCCTGTCCGCTTCCAGTAAATACAATTGTTCCTTTTTGCGCATTGACGATTACAGCACCGGCCCCACCACTTATGTCTACAGCGTAATCGTTATTTCCACAATTTGTTGGGCAGGTGCTTGTCGTGACTAGTAATATATAACTTCCAGTAAAACCATTTCCCTCAAAGAATCCTCCTCCGCCGGCATAAATCTTTCCATCTGTTACTATTATTCCGCTATTGTTTCCATAACTGGTCGAGAGCATAATTTTTCCTCCACCTGATACAGAAACATTACCAGTTACATATAGTGTGCCAGTGACATAAAGAGTTGCTCCAGCTCCGACATCTAGATTGCCGATAATTTTTTTAGGTCCAATATATTCTGTGTCCTGGCTTCCGTATGAAAGATCACCTGTTATCACACCGCCAGCTTCTGCTGCGGCTTTCCATTCCTCTATATTTCCATCAGATATTGGCATTGCTACTGTAGCTGGGTCGGGTCTCGTTGAATCGCAAGGTTTGTTATTGCTGTTTGATGCCTGACAATAGGCAGAGCCAGATATATTAGAGCTGTTTATTTCATGAGCCCAAGCATCACCGTGTATTGCCATTCCAGATATACTACCAGAGTCACCGCCTGTAAATATTTCAAAATATGCATCCAGTCCAGCAGGTGATGTTGAAGACCAATTTCCTCCGTTTGAATTTGACCAAGCCCCAGTTTTTGCAAATCCTCCTGGATATGTGTTTTGGCTTGCCCCTATTACATATTGTGAACCCCAGGTTCTTTTTACATTTGTAAAAACCATCCAGTATGTAGTTCCAGCGGATATGGAGGCTGGGCTAGATAGTTGAATTGTTAAATAATTATAAGAAGTGGT
The DNA here is from genome assembly GCA_965230995.1 of uncultured Candidatus Saccharibacteria bacterium. Taxonomy (GTDB): domain Bacteria; phylum Patescibacteriota; class Minisyncoccia; order Phycocordibacterales. The sequence goes on along the minus strand of OZ246398.1, from coordinate 153,905 downwards.
TACTTGTGATGCGCTGAGGAATCCTGTTGCAAGAATATTTTTCCCTGGTGAGCCGTTAGAATTGTTTGTTATATAGAAAGTTAAATTTTCCATCGAAATATTCGCAGTTTTCTTCATATAAAACTTTACACTGTTTATTGTTGTGTCACTTGGGTAGGTAAAGCTTTGTGCAAAATCTCGAGCGTCGTTAGCTGGCCAAGTATCTTCTGCAAAACCAATTGCGTACGGAGGAGGGATAGTTCCCATGTGGGATATTATTGCGCTTGGGTCTGTTGCGTTTGCAACTGTTGCAGATCCGGTAATATATGGGCCACCACTGCCCGTTACATCACCATTTGAGTAGACATTTCCAATTATGTAGGCACCACCGCTCAAATCAAATCCTCCTTGGCCGGCTTGTAAACCATAATTAAAACTTACACCGACACCTTGGATTATAGAAACCTCCAAATCTCTTTGAAAATCATTAACGTCTGCGTTTACAGATAATATTTTTCCGTCATTTGTGTCAGAAACAGCAATGGTTGCATTTTGAGAATTGAGCGATATATTTTCCGAAGAAGAAATAGGAATACTGTTTTTTAATCGATACAAGCCTTCTTCGAGAGCACTGTTTGCTAAAAGAAAAGATTGTTTCGAATGTGAAAATGCATTGGCAGAATTAAAACTTGATATAGTTGGTTTGATAACACCAAAAGTTAGCAATCCAGTTAGGACAAGGAAAAACAAAGTATTTATTATCACAACATAACCGCCTTGTGTATTCTTTTTATTCATAAGAATGTCTTAATATTGCAACTCCACTGTAGCTTTTTAATTTTTCTTCTCCGTCATTTGTGTAATTAATACCTATTGTGTATTTGAGAGCGATAGAAATTGGTGTGTTTATTTGTGTTATTTCAAAATTTGAAACAGAAAGGTCGTCGGGGGTTAGGAACTGTTCGCCAGAACCATTTTCATTGTAGATAATTCTGCCGTCTTTTAATTCAAAATATTTTGTGAGAAGTGTCGTATCGTTCTGAGCATTTAGAGATATTGCACCGGTCGGAACACCGAATTTGCTTTGTTCTGTATTAATAGAAACACCGGTTCGAACGTCTTTTGTTATTCTGTCTATCACAGAAAGGCCAACGCGGTCTACTCGAGGGCCGATTGTTGCGTCTTTGTAAAAGTCATACATACTATAAATCAAAGTACCGATTGCAATCAAAAGAACAGTCATCCCGGCTATATACATAACCAATTCCACCATTGTAAAACCTTTTTCGGTGTTAATTTTCATATGTATTGTGAATTAAGCTTTCTGTATAGAATATCGGAGTGTTTGTTGCAGATGTTTTGGATACCGTAATTGAAACTTTCTTTGTATTTTCATCGAGTGTGCCTGTTTCCGCAATATCGCTGTTTGCATCACGATAAATATTTTCGAACTGAATTGTTCGTAGATACTGCTCGTTTATTATTTGCGGAGTTGTAGTTGCTCCAAATGATGTACCATTCCAATACAAATAGTATGCAGTAGAAACAGCGAGAGGTGCTATGTTTTGTCCGAAACCGTTGTCTCTTAGAACTTGTATTATTTCAGCTCCTTCTTCGGCAAGTAGGGCGCTGTATGTTTTTTCAGAGCTTTTAAAAGCAATTTTTAGATATGATTCAAAAACCGTCATTGTGGCAACAACTGTCGCCATAATGATTGATGCGGATATTATTATTTCAATAATACTAAATCCGTTCGATCGCATATATCTATTGTACCATATTGATATCACCAAGTGAGCCGATAGAAATTGTTTTGCTATTGGATGTGTCAGCTTTTTCTCTCACAGTAATTGTCCCTGTGTTTGTTACGTTTCCATTTAGTCTAGAGAAAATTACATAGCCGTTTGGAATTGTTGTTGTGATTTCAATTGCAGAATCTATTGTCGTGATTTTGTTGTCAGGATTATTTTCTACATAAGAAGTCCCGCTGAAGACTGTGTAAGAGCTGGATGAAAAATAAATGCCGTGTGATGTTCCGCCTTTTCCGGATAGGGAGTTGCTTTTTGCTTCTTCGAGCGAAAACAGTATGTTTTTAGTCGTAATATCTATCGTTTTATTAATACGAGTATTAGCAAATCCGACAGTTGCAACCACAGCAAGGATTGCGATGATTGCTATCACAACAAGTATTTCAATTAAAGTGAATGCTCTATTCATTTTAATATTCTAACACAAAATACGGGTGACACATTGTGTCTTTTTTCATATACTTATCATTATGTCTAAACAAAAACTTATTGTCGCCAATTGGAAAGCAAATCCACTTACTCTTAAAGAAGCAAAAAACATCGCAAAAGGAATTATCAAAAATTCAAAGAAATATAAAAATGTAGATGTTGTTTTGTGTCCTTCACATTTACATATCGAAGAGATATCAAAAATGCAAATGGAAAAAACAGTCGCGATAGGGGCGCAAGATGCTTTTTCTGATAATACAGGAGCACATACAGGGGAAGTAACAGTTGATATGATCCGAGAAATTGGCACAGATTATGTGATTGTTGGCCATTCTGAAAGAAGAGCAATGGGCGAAACAGAACAAGATGTCGCAAAGAAGCTCAGGGCGGTTTTGGATAACAAAATGAAGGTTATTTTGTGCATTGGAGAACAAGAAAGAGACGTGGACGGTAATTATTTGGCTTTTGTTCATGATCAGCTGAGGCACAGTCTTGGAGATGTCACAAAAAAAGATATTTCTAACATTATCATTGCTTATGAACCTGTTTGGGCAATCGGCAAAAGCGAGCTTGAAGCTATGAAAGGTGTTGATATGCACGAAATGACTATTTTTATACAAAGAATTTTTAATGATGCATTCGGAAAAGAATCTGTAAAAAAATTAAAGATACTATATGGAGGTTCAGTTTCGCCGGTAAACGCAGGTGATATTCTTGAAAATGGAAAAGTCGACGGATTTTTGGTCGGCAGACAGAGTCTTTATCCAGATAGTTTTGGAGAGATAATAAAAATTGCAAACGAATCTCGTATATGAAAACCATCAATGATCTAAACGATATTTCCGGAAAAACAGTTCTTCTCAGGGTGGATTTTAATGTCCCTGTTTCGGGGGGTAAGGTCACCGATGACTTTCGAATTGTAAAAACATTACCAACAATCAGAGAATTACATTCAAAGGGAGCAAAAATAATAATTGTTTCTCATTTTGAAAATGAAGAAAATTCTGATTTCCGTATTGTCGCTGAAAGGGTAATGCAATCTATGCCAATTTCATATTGCGAATCATACGAAAAAGAGGATGTATTAAAGAAATTAGACGACAGTCCGTCAGGAATAGTTTTGTTATCAAATTTGAGAGACAACAAAGGCGAAAAAGCCAATTCAGATTCTTTTGCTAAAAAATTGGCTTCTCTAGCGGATATTTATGTAAACGAAGCATTTTCTTCTTCACATAGAGAACACGCTTCTATTGTAGGTGTACCAAAATATTTACCTGGTTACATTGGGCTAGTTTTTGAATCTGAGCTACGAGAACTGTCTCGAGCATTTAAACCGGGTGAGAATTCTCTCTTTATATTAGGTGGTGCAAAATTCGATACAAAAATGCCTTTGGTAGAAAAATTTGCACCAATATACAAAGATATTTTCATCGGTGGTGCTCTCGCAAACACTGTTTTCAAAAGCAGAGATATCGAAATAGGCAAATCAAGCTATGATAAAGGCAAGTTTTCTCTTCCGAAAAAAGATTTTGGAGAATTTGTAATCCCTGTTGACGTTGTTGTTCAAAATAACGACGAAGTATGCGAAAAACTTGTTCAGGATATACAAAAAAACGACACGATTTTTGATGCTGGTACAAAAACTATCAAAGATTTGGTTGAAAGAATTTCAAAAGCAGATTTTATCCTATGGAACGGTCCGCTAGGATTTTACGAAAAAGGCTTTAAAGAACCAACAAATATCATTGCAAAAGCAATTGCAAGTTCAAATTCCAGATCAGTAATTGGTGGGGGTGATACTGTTGCTATGGTAGCCGAGCTCGGACTTCTATCTGCTTTTGATCATATATCAACCGGAGGCGGTGCTATGCTCGATTTTCTCGCAAACGGAACTTTGCCTGGCATAAAAGCTCTCGAATAATTTTTTAAGATATTTTCTATCTATATAATTTTGTTTCAGCTCTCTCGTGCTGTATAATTCACTGTATATAATTAATTAACTACTATGGGTGAAGGACCACTAAAAGAATTTCCATATGGAGTGCCAAATGAAGGTGATACTGGACCAGAACATATTCAAAACCAAGTTCCACCGGCTGAGTCTGTGCCGGTACCAGATAAGACTGGAAATGCTTTGGAATTAATATCAGACGAAGAGAGACAAACATTCGATACAGCAATTAATACAGATGGTTTTTCAGATTTTTTGCAAGCAAACCCAGATACCAATTTTGATGCTGAAGATATAAGAGAAACAAACAGATTTTTTGAATTATTCAAACAAACAAAAGAGCTAGCAGAAAATGTAAAATTTTTTGTTTTGGGTGAAATGCAAGAAAAAGCAGGTCCTACTAGCACAGATGTGTCGCCTTCAGTAGACACATATATAACTAGTCTTGCCTATTCTAATCCAGAGAGAGTGTTGCAAATGCTTGCAGAATACCAAAAGATGACGACCAACAAAGCCGATATGTTGCTTCGTGAAAAATTGATTGCCGACAAAAAAGCAGAATTGGGAATATCTGATGATATAGATGCCGAGAAACAGGATGGCGAAAAGAAAGCAGAGATACTAGAAAAAGCAAGAGAGAGCCTCAATTTCTGGACCGGAGCAGGAAGACTTACTTTGTTTGGTGAAAAGAGAAAAGCTCGAGCTCAGGCAAAAGAAATGGGTGTCAGACTAAAACGTGGTGATCTAGACGCAAAGATTGCAGAGACAAAAAAGAAAGTCGAAGGAATAAGAAGCATACAAGGACTCGAAGCCGAGAGATTAACTCAGAGAGATATCTATAAACAGGCTAAAAGGGAAGCTGTAGCGGGTTTTGCAGGTGAGGTCGCTGTTTCTAATATGGTTTCTAAGGCAATTAGAGAAAAAGTCTCAGAATTAATTGCAGGTTCAAAAAAACCAGAAGATTTGGCAAATGCAACTAAAATAGTAGAAAACATAGCAGAGGAAGGCTCTGGTTATTTTGGCGTTGACGCAGAGGCTTTGAAAAATGAAATAAACGAAAAAGCAAGCAAGCTCATAATTGGTGCGGTTGTAGAAAAGATTGGTACAAGCACAACTAATATTGGAAAGATACAGGAGGAATTATCAGTGTATTTAGCAGAAAATGCTGTAATTGGCACAGAAAAGGGAGATCGTGCACGAGAGGCTTTGGAAAAAATACTGAGAAAAACTTTGGCTGATAAAAGAATATCTGGCGCAAACAAGCTCCTTATAGGACAATTTTTAGCTTCTAATAGATTAAACAAATTCAAATAAATCTATGACCGACACAAATAAATTTGAAGAGATAAAAAATTTGCTTGATTTGGGTGAATATGAAGAAGCTCAGAGAATTATTTCTGATATAGCAGTCGAAGAATTATCCGAACAAGAAAAAGGTGCTTTTTATACCGAATTGGCTTTCATTTCTGTTCAATTACAAAATGTTGTTGATGAGGAAAAAATAGCTTTAATGGACGAGCTTTTAGCCAAATTAAAGGAAATAGAAAATTCCGAAAGAAGAGTAGAAGAAGAACTGGCAATCGCCTCGGCTAGACTTCGATTAAAACAAAACTAAAAAGTGGTATAATATACCAATGTCTAATACACAAGACCTAAAAGCAGAAATTACTAGTCTTATCAATCAAAAAATCCCAGAAACAGATAGAGCAATCTGGCAAGAATTTCTTTCAAAAGAAATAAATGACTTACTATTAGAAGATATAAAAAACGGCCTCGCTGGAAGTTATGAAGACATTTCTCTTTTGACTAACTATTTAAAATTTGAGGCGGAAAACAAGGCTAATGGCAGAATTATGACAGCCGATGACAGATTATCAGTTATTAAAGATATGATAAAAAAATAATTTTATGTTTGAAATTCCAAGAAAACCTGTTGAAAATACTGAAGCAAAAAGAAATGTTTTTGAAAATTTAAGAAGGCCTGTTGTTAGAGCTCTCCTCGCTCTTTCGGCAGCTTTTATTATGAACCAAGACACAGAAGCAAAAGAAAAAGACCGAGAACCCGCAATTAATGATGTAAAAGGTTTTGTTCAGATTTTGAAAGATGCAGAAGCAAAAAAACAAACAGAAAGAGCTCCAGAAAAAACAAGAGAACAAAAAGTGGCTGAATTTAAGGATGGAGTAGAGGCATTAAAGGATATTAGCCAAAATAAGATTGCAAAAACGGAGGAAAAAAATACTCAAAAGACGCCAGAGTCAACGGCGAAAGCTCCTGAACAACCAAAACCAGAAACATCCGGAGTGAATTTAGAGGAGAAAGAACAAGAAAGCATAACATTAGAAGAATATATGCAAATATTACTTGAAGCGGGTAATAAGATGAATGAAATCGCTATTAAATCCGACGAAGCCTTTTCTGACGCTATAGATAAGGCTAACAATGCAGTTGAAGGACAAATTAAACAGCAAGAAATTAAAACAAAAACTGATAAATTACAAGAATTATCATTAAAAATAATGCAAGAACTTAGGTTAGATAATCCAGATAATGAAAAAATATCTAAACTGTTTGCTGAATTTAATGAATTAGCAAAAAGTATAGAAGGAGGATCAGTGGCAAAATAAAGGCAAATAAGGAGCAAACCACCAAAAAACCGCCCGTAAGGGCGGTTTTTTTATGATTAGAATATTATGTTATAGTTCACTTATGAAAAACATAATCTATGGTTGGATAAGTGTAGTCTTTAGTTTTCTGTTGTCATTTAGTTTATTTATTTCTTTACCAAAGGAATTAAAATATCTTTCAAGTTTACCTCCATTTGCAATACTGAATACATTTTTGCTGCCTCTGATTATTTTTTTGGTCCTTTTTTCAGTTGGTTTGTATTTTATATTTAAAAATAAGACGAGAATTGCGGATACTGATGGTTTGTTAGTGTTGCAATTCAAGTCTTTGGGTGTTTTATTTTTTGCATATATATCAATGTTTAGCACTCTTGCCATATTCCAGACCCTCGCTTATATGTATGAAAATTATAATAATACGACCGTGTTTGTTTTGTTTTTCATTTTAGTTTTAATTTGTTCTTATTCAATTATTTCTCTTTTGTTTAGTGTAATTGCCTTGTTTTTAAAGATAAAAAGCACTGCATATATAAAGGTACTAAAAACTCTAAGTATTGTTCCTATCGCTATTACTGTATTTTATTCTGTTGCCTATTTCTTTGATTAATAAAATCAAATTCTTGTAAGGTACGATTGAATTTAAAGGGGATCTAAAGCACGACACGATTTGGGCTATGCAGGAGCAAATTGCCGATTTATTTCAAATTGAGCGTTCCGTTGTCACAAAACACATAAGGAATGTTCTAAAAGATAGAGAATTAGATGCTGATTCAGTATGTGCAAAAAATGCAACAACTGATAAAGATGACAAGACATGCATGTAGAGTATTACAATCTCGATGTTATATTGTCAGTTGGTTATAGAACAAATAAATTGATAATTAATCTCTTATCAAGATAGTTTCTAATGCTATTTTCCTTTATCCTTTCTCGCTATTGCTATATACTTAATCACTATGGGAATATTTCCTCAGCTTGTAGCAAACAGTTTGATAGCGGGTTCTATTTACGCTCTTCTTGCTCTTGGCTTCAATCTCATTTATGGCACGACAAGATTTTTTAATCTTGCGCACGGCACAGTAGCAGTGGCTGGCGGATATATTATGCTCTATGTTCTCAAAGCAACTGCGAGCCCGACTTGGTTTGCTGTGGTTATTTCTATTCTTGGCGCAGGACTTTTAGGATATCTTTTGGATCGTTTTATCTATGCGCCCCTTAGAAAGAAAAAAGCCTCTGGTATGGTGCTTCTTATTGCTTCTCTGGGCGCTTTCACGGCAATGCAAGCAGTAATAGCGATGATATTTACAAGCCAATTTCAGACGCTCTCTGTTGGGCAATCACGAGTATTTGAAATATTTGGTGCTGTTTTTACCGACGTGCAATTGATGGTTATGCTTTCGGTTTTGCTCATTACTATTTTTCTCGTGCTTCTTCTTAAATTCACAATGTTTGGAAAAGCAGTGAGAGCGATAGGGGACGATGAAGAAGTTTCTACAATTGTTGGTATCAATACAAAAAAAATTATTAGACAAGTTTTCTTTATCGGTTCAGCAATAGCAGGCCTTGCGGGTGTTCTCATTGGTTATGATGTTGGACTTGAACCAACAATGGGCCTTTCGCTTTTGATGAAAGGTGTTATCGCTTCAATAATTGGTGGTATTGGTAATGTATATGGTGCGGTAGCTGGGGGTTTGATCCTTGGCTTTGTTGAAAACTTTGGTATTTGGAAAATATCTGGCGAATGGAAAGACGCTATTGCTTTCGGTTTGCTCATTATCTTTCTATTGGTGCGTCCACAAGGATTATTTAAAAAATAGAAATGGAATATTTAGTTCACATTGGAATATTAGTCGGCATATACGGGATACTTGGGCTATCGCTTGATCTTGTTGTCGGTTTTACTGGGCTTCTTTCTGTTGCACATGCGGCTTTTTATGGTATTGGTGCGTATGTTGTCGCGATATTGCTTGTTGGTTACGGCGTTGGGTTTTTTCCAGCAGTGATGCTTGCCATTGTTTTGACTGCAGTGCTCGCATTTCTATTTGGTATAGTTCTCTCACGATTCAGAGATGATTTTTACGCTTTAGTTTCAATGGGTTTTGCGACTATTGTTTTCAGTATATTTTTGAATTGGCAGGATGTGACGAGAGGACCTCTTGGAATACCAGCTATCGGCAGACCAGAAATGTTTGGTTTTGAATTTTCTTCTAATATCGCTTTTCTAATTTTATGTGCGATTTTTCTCGCCGTAGTTTGGTTTGTTTCAAATTTTATAACCACATCACCATTCGGTAGGGTTCTCCGTGCTATCCGCGAAGACGAAGAAGCCATAAGAGTCTTTGGTTACAATACTGTTATTTACAAGTTGGCGATTTTTGTCATAAGCGCAATGATGGCATCTGTTGCGGGGGCACTCTATGCAACATATATCACATACATAGATCCTTCATCTTTTGCCCTTGGCGAATCGATATTTATTTTGGCTTTAATTATTGTTGGTGGGCTTGCTAACCATGAAGGGGCGTTTGTCGGTGCTTTGTTTATGATTTTGCTTCCAGAGATTTTACGTTTTGTCGGCTTTCCATCCGACATCGCTGCCCAAATGCGTCAGTTTACATACGGAGTTTTGCTTATTCTATTTATGCTCTACCGCCCCAAGGGTTTGGTGGGGAAGTATGAGTTGTAAATTGCTATTATTGCAATTATATGTTATAATATATAAGGAACAGAAGATGTAAATTCTGTGTCTTCACTTCACAACCCAACAGGGGCAGGTTCGATGAGCAAGAACGAAATCAAGGAAAGAGCCAGGAAAGTTCTGGAAAACACAGGGTTCAGACCAGGACAAAGTGTCTGGTCGGACTTACGGAGTTTTCCATGGGACTTTTCAAAGCAAAGCTCCGCATCGGTCGAGGTGACCTCACCGCTGGTGATGTCACTTGATCCAGGGTGCTGTTTCGGCAAGACTGTCCTCGCTGGACTTATCGCCGAGGCGCACGGTGTCGATGTGCAGTTCGGTGAAGTCCGGACGGACTATCTCCGAAACTTCATGATCCACCATATCATGAGGAGTCTTGCTGGTGGCACGTATGAAGAGTCGATGCTGATTGAACTACTCATGTATGAGGAACCTCACTCTGTCATTCTCTTCGATGGAGAGATCCAGTTCGACCCGATCTCTGTTGTGCTTAGGGAAACGATCTTGCATCCCGTGGTCAAGGAGTTCCCGTTCTGGGATGCAGTACTCTCTGCTGTGGTCATCGCAGAGTCGTTCCTCGAGCAGGACCTCAGGAAAAGACTGGATATGATCGACAAGGCAGATCGGGTGTGCCCAGGAACCAGTTTGGTTTTGGAGGCTCGCGCTGCCCATTCGGTTCTTACCAGTGACCCTGGTGCCTCTGATCTGATCCTTCATGCTACCGAGCTGCGACCGACTGCTGCTATGTTCTATGCTCTGATTGAGCTTGGTCGCAGGGAGGGTCGTACAGCACTAGAAGCTTGTTACGGTCGCGCCACGGCCGAGCTAATCATCGCTCACTACAACAAGGAGCTTGCAGGTGTCAGCACAGTTCGATGAAGTTCTGGCGAAGCTTTCACCAGAGGATCGAGCGACCGTTGTGCAAGAGGTTATCGATCTCCGAGAAGCGGCACAACGTGCTGCTGCTGCCGCCATCATGGCGCGTAATGCGTCACACGGAGTCGGAGACCAAGTCAAGGAGGTGATGGACAAGAAAGGATAGGTTGCCAGGCCTCAAGCTGGCACTGGAGCGGTTCACCCCGCTCCTTTTTCATATAAAAATTTAAAATTACTAACCACTCCTATAATTGTTATGAGGCAATAATATACAAATATGTTACGATTAGATGATGCTCAAAGTTTCTAATTTAACAAAAAAGTTTGATAGTTTGGTTGCGGTAAATAATGCCGACTTTGAATTTGAATCTGGAAAGATAACAAGCCTCATCGGTCCAAACGGTTCTGGTAAAACTACTGTTGTAAACCTTCTGTCGGGGATATTTCCATTTGATAAAGGGACTATAAATATCAGTGGTCAGAAAATAAAAAAGATACACTCTCACCATATTGCTTTACTCGGTATAACCAGAACCTTTCAGGATGTTAGACTGTTCGAACAAATGAGTACTCTTGATAATGTGCTTGTGGTCCTATCCGAAAGAAATCTTTTTGGTTCGATATTTGATGGTCACAAAAAAATACACCTTGCAAAAGCAGAAGAAATCTTGAAAAAATTTGATCTCTGGAAGAAAAAAGACGACAATGCTCACGATCTTTCATATGGTCAGCGTAAACTTCTTGAAATTGCTCGTGTTTATGCAATGCTCTCTGCGCCGGTTGGTGACATTACAACAATATTTTTTGATGAACCTTTTGCTGGGCTTTTCCCAGAAATGGCAAAGATGGTTTCGGACACGATTTTGGAATTAAAAGAAAAAGGTTTGGCGATAGTTTTGATAGAGCACGATATGGATATTATTCGCAAGCTTTCTGATAAAGTAATAGTAATGGACAGCGGAGAAGTTTTGGCAATTGGTACACCAGAGCATGTTTTATCAAAAGCCGACGTGGTAGACGCATATATTGGAGATTAAAATGAAAAAAGACACATTGCTTTCACTTGAAGATGTTCACGTTTCATTCGGAGGGGTAAAAGCCCTAAACGGTGTTGACATTGCTGTGGACGAAGGCGAAGTCGTGGCTTTGATTGGTCCAAATGGTGCCGGCAAATCGACAATACTCAAAACTATATTTGGCATTGTTGAACCAGAAAAGGGAACTGTTTCTGTTTACGGTAATGCAGTAAAACCAAAGCCTCATATTATTATCAAGCAAGGCGTTTCCTATGTTCCCCAGGGCAGGCGAGTCTTCAAACATCTTTCAGTTTACGAAAATCTAGAAACTGGCGGTTATCCAGTAGAGGACAGAGAAGTCGTTCGTGAGAGGATAAAAGAAATGTTTGATATGTTCCCAATGCTCGCCCAAAAGAAAAATGCAAAATCAGGAAGCCTTTCTGGTGGGCAACAGCAGATACTCGCTATTGCACGTGGGCTTATGACAGCACCAAGGGTGCTTTTGCTAGATGAACCATCGCTCGGTCTTTCACCAAAAATGGTAAAAGAAGTTTTTTCATATATTGAAAAGATAAATAGAGAAAAAAAGACAGCTCTAGTAATCGTAGAACATAATTTGAAGACATTAGCCAAAGTTGCCCACCGAACATATATCCTCGCTCGCGGTGAAGTGGTCGCCAAGGGTGACGCTTCGCTCCTTTCCGACACCAACCTCCTCAAAAAAGTCTTTACGGGGTAGGGGTTTAATATTGGTTTACAATTAGTTGACAATTATTAAGCCTTTGTTTACAAAAATACATTTATTGATACGTTAGTCAAAACCAAAACCGCACTTCCGTGCGGTTTTGTTTTTTGTTGGTTGTACTTCAAAATTAAAACCTACCTAATTTCCAGAGAGTCTCAAAAAAATCAGTGTAGCTCGAAACTATTTTTTTGTTTTTTATTACTATCATATGTACACTCTCGTCAAAGAGAAATATTGCCAAAGCATAACCCTTAAGAACTGTAATATTTGTGATCCCAGAAAATACATCAGGAAGAGTTCTGTACATAAACTTAGGTCTTTTTTCTGCAGATTCCTTTAGATAACTTTTTTGCTTCTCACCACCTATATATCTAATCTCGACTTCTTTTTTGTTGCGGATATATTCATATTCGTTCATGTTTTTACCCATATTCTTTACATATTCATCTCCAGAGCCACCAAGAATTAATAGGCTTGATTTTTCATCAAGATTATTTAGCAATTCAAACTGTGCTTTTTTAAATGATTCTACACCTCTGTATATTTCAATTTCATTGTTTTCTACTGCTGTAAAACCACTTTCTATTTTTTTTGCTACTTCCAGAGCAATCTTTTTCTTATCTTCCAATATGTTTGTTAATTGTGTGGGGTTTTGAGCTATGTATTTTTTGCGACCTTTCACAGAAATATATCTAACAAGGCTCTGGTCAGAAAGGCTATCTAGTGCGTTATAGACAGTCTGGCCATGCAGTAGGGTGTCTTTGATTATTCTAGAGCTTCCTACTTCGCCGAGCTTTAGGAGCGATAAATAAACAACCGCTTCATTATGATCTAGCCCAATTTTTTTAAGCCCATCCAGCATCTCTTTTTTTGAATTTTCATCAATTTTATTTGACATTATTAGATAATAGCATTATTTAGCAAGGTTGTAAACATAATATTTTTATCATAAAAAAAGCTAGATAAAGTTAAAAATTACGCTACACTTATTACATATTATCAAGTATTAATAAATTAAATATGAGTAAATATACAAAAATAACGATTGGAGTGCTGGTTGTGATTATTATTGCAATGGCATTACAGTTTGGAGGATCAAATAATAATTCAGATTATAAAGTAGGAGCAGTTATATCACTTACTGGTTACGGCGCAGTCGATGGTCTGAACATTAAAAGAGGTATGGATTTGGCAAAAGAGGATTTGGCAAAGGAAGGTATAAATATAGAAATAGCCTACGAAGACGATGCGACTGATCCATCAAAGACAGTTTCTTCTGTTCAGAAATTTACATCAAGTGCAGATAAGCCGGATGTTTTGGTCGGTCCAATATGGAGCTTCCTTATTGATGCTGGCCTTCCTGTAATTAACCAAAGTAAAATATCTTCTTTTTCACCTTGTGCAACATCAGAAGTTGTAAATGGAGATAGTGATTATATGTACTATGGAACATATAAAAACATAGAAACAGCAGGCGTAATAGAAGATTGGTTGGACAAGAACAATGTATCAAAGGTTGCAATTGTAGTCAGTAACGATGCTTGGGGTATGAGCAACCTTGAAGCGTTCAATAATGCAACAGCAAATTCAGGAGCAAAGGTTGTTGTAACAGAAAAAATATCTTTTGGTTCTGATAGAGATGTAATGCCTACAATAGTTGCAAAGATTGCTAATTCAGGTGCCGAGGCGATACTCTGGACTGGATATGATGAAGCAGGAACATTGATAGTAAAGAAAGTTCAAGAACAGCATTTAAACATTCCAATAGTTGCTGCTGCAAGCGTAATGCGAGGTCTTGTTGAAAGAGGAAACGTTACTCCAACTAACGCAGTTCCTGTATATATCGTTGGAATCCCAATGTCAGAGGAATTCAAGGCTAAATTTACCGCAAAATATAACGAAGCGCCGGGAACTTGTGCAGATAGTGCTTATGACGGAATAATGATTCTCGCAGATGCTCTCAAAAAGTCAGAGAAAAAGGGAGTATCATTAAACGAATATCTAAAGAACGAGACAAATTATGATGGTTACCTAGGTAATTATCAGTTTGATCAGAATGGCGATATCAAGGACGGAAAATGGGAAATAAGACAGCTGTTTTCTAAAGTAAAATAACCAAAAGTCTGGTCATTAAAAACAAAAAACCACCCCGAGCCGTAAGGCTCGGGGTGGTTTTTGTATTGTATTTATTATTTATCTTCAGGATGGAAATTCCAGAGGGATTCGTACATTTCTTTGTGGATTTTGTATATTTCTGGGTCTTCAATGATTGTAATAGATATGTTTCCTGATAGGGAGATGAGAACTGTTTTGTTTTCCCATAAATACATAATTGATGTAAACGGAGTTTCTTTTTTTATTATCTTTGTAAGACTAAGCTCGTCATCTATGGCTTTGTGCAAGAGAGCTCTTTCTGATTTTGTTGCAATAAAACGTCTTTTGATGCCACGCTTCACTCTCTCTGTTCGTATTTTTTTAACAAAGCCAGAAAAGACTTCGGCTTCTTTTTCTGCTGATCCAATCACTAATACCTCTTTTGCTTCAGAAAGCAATTCTTCTCTTACGACTTCGATACCGTTTGTTCCTTCAAAATATCTTACGTTTGGTTTACGTGCTTCTTTTGAATAATACGAGCTTTCAAGTTCAGGTAAAACGCTCTCAACACTTTGGAGATATTCTTCGGCAGTCTTCTTTAGAAAACGAGGGTTGTTTACTGAGTAATTGGTTTTTCCCCGTTTGGAAAAGGTAAAAAGAAAACCTTTTTTGGTTAGGTTAGCCAAATTGCCGTAAACAGTTGATCTCGGCATGTTTGCTTGTGTGGATATTGGTCCAACGGTTGCCGAACCAAGTTCAACGCAGGCAAGATATGTCTTTGCTTCTGCTTCTGTTAAACCGAGTTTTTTTAGGGAAGATATTATCATATTTGTCGTCGTCTCCGACGATTTTTATTATACTATAATATCTTTAAATATCAAGTTATATTTATAATATTATTAAAAAATGTCGGCTACTATGTACACTTTTTCTATTTGTTATATAATATAGGTATGAATATAAACCAGCCAACAAATAACGAAACAAAGGCTCAATATAACAGTGTAAGCAATGAATGGAATGATATGGTCGGGAAAGACCCCGTGAAAGCATTGGTGCAATATCATACTGTCATTACCTTGCTGGGGGATGTTTCTGGAAAAGCAATTTTGGACATTGGTTCTGGAAATGGGGCTTTTTCGAGACTGCTTGCAGAAAAAGGTGCCGAGGTTATCGGATACGATGCTTCTTCTGAATTAGTTAAAGGTGCACAATCAAAAGAACAAAAAGGAGTGTCTTTTGTTCCGGCTGATCAATTTGAATTTTCTACAGAAAAAAGATTTGATGATGCTGTCGCAATAAATGTTCTTAATTATGCAAAAGACAGAGCAGAATTATCAGGTTTTTTTGCTTCGGCATACAAACATCTAAAAAACGGTGGCAGGTTTGTGGCAATGGTTTTTAATCCAGACTTTGATAGTTATGGAACTGTTGTCTTGAACAGAAGGATTGAAAAACCAAAAGAAGGAGAGAATGAAATGACTGTGGTGTTCATTAATCCAGAGACAAAAAAAGAAATGAGAGCAAGTTTCTATTATTTTAGCAAAGCCGATTTTGAAGAAAGTGCAAAGGATGCTGGTTTCTCTGATATTAAGTGGACAGAGGCACAAACACATCCATCGCTTGCAGAAGTAAACAACGGCGCATTACTAGAAGAATTTAAAAAACATAATTTATACAGCGTAATCGTAGTTGAAAAATAATATGAATATTAAAAATATTTTTATGAAATTTACAAAAAGACAATGGGCAATTGGTATCGTTGTTATCGTCGTCGTGATTTTGTTTGTGGTTTTTGGAGGCAATTCCGACAAGGGTGTAATTAAGATTGGAAATAACTCAGCGCTGAGCGGAAGCCTTGCTTTCTTGGGGCAGTCAGATACAAATGCTCTGATTTTAGCGGCAGAAGAAATAAACAAAAATGGAGGTATTGCTGGAAAGAGAGTAGAAATTATATCAGAAGACAATCAGGGTGATCCGAAAGTTGCAGCATCTGTTGCGCAGAAACTCATTTTATCTGGAGCAGATGTGATTTTCTCTGGTAGAACCAATCTTACTCAGGCAATCAGCCAAACAGTAATGGATGCAAAAAAGCCGATGTTCTATTCCGCAAACGATGGCAGGATAGCCGAACAAAGCGAGATATTTTTTAGAGACAGCTTTGATACTGAACATAGTGGTGTGGCAATTGCAAACGAAGTCATAAACCGTGTTGGAAATTCACGTCCTGTAAAAATAATTTCAGAACAAAGTGATGTTTGCCAGTTGTATGTCGATTCAGCAAAGAAAGTGTTAAAAGGTTCTGCAATAAATGTAGAAAAACAAGAATATTTTCAATCAAATGCAACAGACTTGCGAACGAGCATTACAAAATTAGATTTAAATGACGACGATGTTTTGATTGCTTGTGCATGGAGGCACGCACATTTGCTCATTAAACAGCTAAATGATATGGGTCATATTGGAACTCAAACATTCCAATATACTGCACCAACACTCCCTGTAGCCGATACTGCAGAAATGAGGCAATTGTTCTCGGAAAATAATACTGTGAGCACTTGGTATGGTTTTGCCGATGTTGGTAATTCAGAAAAAACAAATCAGTTTATTGCAAAATATAAAGCACGTTTTGGAGAGGGAATCTCACCAGTTATCGTCTATCCATACGATGATATGTATATTATAAAAGCTGGTTTTGAAAAATGTTTCAAAAACGATACGCTGGATAACGATTGTTTTTCAGAGACAGTAGAGAATATAGAATATGACGGGGTTGCCGGACTAGTTACCTTTGATGAAAAGGGAAGATCAAACAGAGAAGTGTTGATGATTGAAGCAGAAGGAGGAAAGTGGAAAGTATTGGAATAAACCATTATTTGTCGCAAAAAGAAAACCGCAAGCGGAACGCTTGCGGTTTTCTTTGTTCTTATTTCTCTAAACTATTCCATACATATTTGAATATTCCGGTCATCATTTCGGCGATGACAGGTGAGTCAATGACAATTGAATACATATTTCCTTCTTTATACGAAAAAAATAAAACCAAAGAATCACAGATGTTAAATGTACCTACCATTGGTGACTCGCCTTTTATTACACGGGTTTCTCTGTGCGCGTCGCTTTTATAATCAGAAGACGACAAAAATGATTCCGGTATGATTATTTGTGATGTTGCGGGCGCGACAAGTCTCTTTTTTCGCCATTCCTTGAAAAATCTAGGTAATTTTGGAATCAGTTCGCCGTCGGTGTAGACATACATTCGTAAATTTTTCTTTGTGCTTATTTTTTCAAGCAACATGTCATAAGCATTTTTAATCCCGTTTGTACCTTCGTATAGAAAAATCTTTGGATTTTTTGTCACTGTGCCAAAAAAAAGGCTCAGGTCAGGAATTATTTCTTTGATCATCTCCATTTTTTCTTGAGCATCTTTTTCTATTGTTTTTGGATTTTCAGCATAATAATGTCTAATCCCGTTTTTAACCCAGCTAGAAACAAGGTTTTTAGTCTTCAGATCGTCTAATGTTTTATAAACAGTTGCACGAGGGTAGGATAGGGATTTGCCTATGGTTGTTACGTCGATGTCTTTATTTTTTAACAAAAATAAATAAACACGGGTCTCTCTTTGACTTAGCCCATACTTTATTAAACTCTGCTCTATTTTATCCATACTAGTATAGTGTCATAATTTATGACGAAAGTAAATGGCTTTTTTACCTTTTAAATAAAGGGTATATATACAAAATGTGATTTGTGAGTAAAATTTTATGACGTCAATCAATGAAACACCTATAATATGACCATTAATATAAATGATTTATTAATATGAAAATATTAAAAATACTGCTCGGAGTGATTCTGGTTATTGTTGTTGTGAGTTTTGTGTTTTTGAAAAACGACAATAAAGAATCAATAAAAATTGGTGTTCAGTTGTTTTTGACTGGTCCAGCATCGGCATTGGGAGAAACACAGAAAAGAGCCGTGTATTTGGCACAAGAAAAGATTAATGCCGAGGGCGGTATAGATGGGAGACCGGTAGAAATAATCATTTCAGATTCAGGTTATGATCCTAAAATTGCACTTAATTCATACAACGAGCTGAAATTTCGCGGTGTTAAATATATTGTGACTGACGGAAGTCCTGTTGTTGCTTCTCTGAGAGAAACTGTATTAAAGGATGGAAATTTGATTATTACTGGAATACCGACGACGCCGGCATATTTTGATGGAGATAATATGTCATGCAGGATAGCGCTTACTGCAAAAAACTTTGGTCCAGCATATTCTGAACTACTTGAAAAGAATAAATATCAAAAAATTGCAACGCTACTACCAGATAATGAATATGGTAGGGGAATATATGAGGAATTAAAAAAGGAATTTAAGGGGGATATATTGATTTCAGAATTTTATAACACACAAAATTCTGTTGGTGACTATAGAACTAATCTCACAAAGATAAAAGCAAGACAGGGTGAAAATGATGCCATTGTAATTGCACAAGTGACCAATACAATTGAACCTATGTTAAACCAAATGAGAGAACTCGGTATTGTTTTGCCAATAATTACTGATTACTACACAGTAAACAATCCATCTCTGAATGACAAAGCATTACTTGGTAATGCAAAATTTGTTGATTACGAATATCAGTCGAGCATACAGAGTAGCGATTCTGATATAGCAAGAGATTTTAAAGCTAAATATCAGGAAAAATATAAAAGCGAAGCACCTCTATTTGTCGTTGCTACTTATGATCCAATCGTGATATTACTTGATGCCATAAAAGCCGTTGGTGATAATCCAAAGAAAGTCGGAGAGTATATAAGCCAATTAGAAAATTATTCTGCGGTAACAGGAACGCTTACATTTAACGAGGATTGTGAAGTTGATAGAAAGCCAGTGTTTCGAGAAATAGTAAAAGGAAAGATTGTTGATCTGTAATCAAAGAGAAAACCGCAAGCGGAACGCTTGCGGTTTTCATATGCCTGTCTGTAAGCCGAATTCTGTCGTGGATAGCCATTAATCTAGGCCGGCAATTACTTGCCGGCTCAAGCGGCACTCCGATCTTGCGACCGGCACGGCCTTGCACAGGGATAAGGATTTAGCCGTTTCACTTTGATATTTCTATCAAATTATTCCCAAAGGAATCCTAGGGCTTTCGCCTTTGGCGTCACTGCTCGCACCTCGTGTCTTTCGACAGATGGGTGTTACCCACTACCTTGCTCCAAGTAAAATACTTGGCTGTGTTCGGACTTTCCTCAGAGCTTACGCCCCGCGTCTATCTAACAGGTTTTTATATTATATCATAGAATATTGCTTGTAGCAATAACTGATTGTAACTTTTATCTATTACCAAGCGTATTCCAGAAATATTTGAATATACCAGTCATCATTTCGGCGATGACAGGGGAGTCTATAACGACCGAATAAGTATTTTCTTCTTTGAATGAAAAGAAAATAACTAATGAATCGACAACATTGAAACTTCCTTTGAATGGGAGGTCGCCCTGCATATATCTAACTTCTCGAAAAGGATCCGATTGGTAGCCCCTCTCGATACTGAGTTTTGCTGGTGTGAGTAATTCTGTAAATGCTCCAGTTTGATCTCTTTTTTTCTTCCACTCTGTATAAAATTTTGGCAATATTTCGACTAATCCTCCGTCGGTATAAACTAAAATGCGTGTCTTTCTGTGTTGTTTTAGTTTTTCTAGAATTATTTCGTATGCTGTTTTTACGCCGTCTTTCCCAATGTATAGCTTTGATGTAGGGTTTTTTGTATTTATACCAAAAAGCCTTGTTAATTCTGGCATGACTTCGTTAAGTGCTAGTCGTCTATTTTCAATTGTTTTTTCTAAGATGTGAGGTGACTCTGCAGAATAATGTCTGACGTTATTTTTTGTCCAACTGGTAACTAGCCCCTTGTGTGATAGTTTATCTAGAATTTTGTATATAGTGGCTCTGGGTAGCACGGTCTCCTTTTGTATTAGTGTAACTGGGATATCCTTGTTTTTTAATAAGAAAACATATATCTGAGATTCCCTTGAATCCAAGCCGTAAGTTTCTAGATTTTGTTCTAAATTTTCCATCTATCAATTCTATCACAAAAAGTGACAGAAAGTAAAGAGATTAATATCTATATATAGAGCCATAGCACAGCATATATAGATATATGCGTATTAAGTTATGACAGAATTTGCCATTATTAATATAATATTGTCTATTAATAATATTTATTAAACATATGAAAAAAATAATCATTAGTTTAGTCGTTCTGGTCGTTGTTTCATTGATAATCTTCTTTGGTTCGTCAGATAAAAAGATGATTTCAATAGGAGCTGCTATACCAGAAACCGGCTTCGGTGCCTTTTGGGGTGAGGGAGTAAAGATGGGGATAAACCTTGCACGAATTGATTTGGAAAATGAGTATGGCAAAAATAATGTGTCAATTATTGTTGAAGACAGTCAAAGTAATGTCTCTGTTGCGGCAACAGTTGCAAAAAAAATGCTTGATATAGATAAAGTGGATGTGCTTTATACCGAATTTTCTGGTATGGCTAGTTCCATTGCTCCTATAGCAAAAAGTGCAGATAAAGTGCTTGTCTATAGTGCGTTCAATCAAAAAATTGCTGAAGACAATCCAAATACTGTTAAAACATTTGTGGGTTATGAGGTGGTCTGCGAAAAATTTACAAAAGCTTACGCAAATCCAAACACAAGAATACTTATATTATCAAAATTAGTTGATGTTGTGCCGTACTGTATGAATGGTCTTGAAAAAGTTATACCTACGTCAAACATTAAGATTATCGAGAATATCACCGGTAATGATTTTCGTACTATTTTGACTCAAAATAAGGATTTTCACCCAGACTATATTTTCAGCATTATGTATGAAGCCGATTCTTTTAACCTAATAAAACAAAATGTTGAATTAGGCGTGAATGCAAAAGTATTCTGCTACAAGCAAGATTGTGCTACAGAAAATAATTTAAATAGTCTGTCGGGTACGGCAAAAAATAAGGTTACTGTCTTTGAAATACCGCTAAGTGAAGCATTTAAAGAAAAGGCAAAACAAATGTATCCGAATGCTACTTTCGATCAGGTGTCTGCTATGGCTAATGTGTACCAATCTCTTATGGCAACTGGGCATGCTCTGGCATCTTGTGGTACCAAGTCGGCATCTTGTGTTATAGATAAAATTAATTCAAATAATTATATTCCAGAGGGATATGCTGGAGCAAAATTTGCTAACAGAATACTTCAGAGTGATGTAGTTATTTCAAAACTGGTGCAATAATCTAGATCATTAAAAAGCAAATCCACCCCGCAGGCCGAAGGCCTGCGGGGTGGTTGTTTTGTTTGGCTATTTATCACTCTCTGTCTTTTCTTTTTCCAATTTTTCTTTTAGAACTTCAAAGACACCTTGGACTGTCTTTCGGAACTCTTCGCTTGATACAATAAAACTAAAATCATCTTCCTTGCTCGATACAAAAGCTACTTTGTTATTATAAAACCACAAAGCACCGCCAAGAGCTGTAGTTGGCTTAAAAAATGTTGTCTTTCGCAATATCTCTGGATCAGATTCATAAAAATATTGCTTGTCATTTGGAATTGTCATCAGAGAGTCAATGTGGATACCCTTTGCGGTTCGTTTTTTTATCCAATCATCCAAAAATTCTTTTCCCGTAACAGAAAAAAGT
Organism: uncultured Candidatus Saccharibacteria bacterium; assembly: GCA_965230995.1. Classification (GTDB taxonomy): domain Bacteria; phylum Patescibacteriota; class Minisyncoccia; order Phycocordibacterales. Next base: position 131,984 of record OZ246398.1, on the reverse strand, counting down.
CTATCTGTATTTAAAATAGAGCAGACTTGTTTTGGGGCGTCGTCGAGAACTTGCTTATATACTGCCTCAACACCCTTTGCTCCACGAAAAAATTGTATTTCTGGATTTTTCTTTTGTCTTGTACCGAGGGTTTTGAGTAGGGGAAGGGACTTTCTGAAACCGATATATTTTTTCTTTAATTCCTCCTCAATTTTTTCTGGTGGTTCGGCAACATACATCATTTTTTTAGGTTGTGGAGCCTTGCTTATGAGTCCTTTGTTTATCAATTGTTCAAGTATGAGATAACAGGTCGGTCTCTTTACTCTCGATTTTGCAGAAATAGCAGTCATACTAAAACGGCCGAGCTCTAGGGCTGTTAAATAAACTTGGGCTTCTTTTTTGTTTAAACCAGAATCTATTAATGTTTTCTGTAAATCTTCCATATTTTTAGTATATATTTTTTACAAAAAAGTGTCAATAAAACTGACGTCAACTTATATATGTTGAAAAATAAGGGTAGAAAGGAAAAAAAGTCTAAACAAGTTGACTTGTTCTTTTTTTGTATTACCATTATTGACATAGTAGATAATAAATTTTATGAAAAAGAAATTAATTATATTGGTTGTAATAGTCTTGGTGATTTTGGGCATTTCCTTTATCAAGAAGGATTCACAGGAAATAACTATTGGTGCCCTTTATGCACAGTCTGGGCCTGTTTCTACATACGGAGAAAGGTCAATTCGAGGGGCAAGGGACGCTGTTAAATATTTTGAAGAAAAAAACAATGTTAAGGTTAATCTAGTCGAAGAAGATACGGTTGGTGATCCAAAAGTGGGTGTGTCTGTCGCTCAGAAACTTTTTGCTGCAAGCGGTGTTAATTATGCTGTTATTGGATTAAGTAATGTCTCGGCTGCAGTTGCTCCGCTCACAAATTCAAATGACGTTGTGTTGGTAACTGACGCTACTACTATTGGAATTAATAGAAACTATAATAATTTCTTTCAAAACTTTCTTACCTCGTTAAACGGTGTTGGTCCATACATGAAGAATTCAGGAGTATCAAAACTTGCAATTATTTATACTAATGATGAGTTCGGAATACAATGGGAAAATAATATTCGTAATGCAGTTAAGGATAAAATTACAGTTACGAGCTATTCAGTCGCACGAGATGCAAAGGATTTTTCTACTGAAGCTGCAAAAATCAAACAGTTTAATCCTGATAAATTAGTTGTCGTTGCATATGGTTCTTCACTCAATCCTGTTTATAAAGACTTAAATAATATTGGGATAGACAATAAAAAGTTTGTTTCCTATCTTTCTTGTACTCTACCTGGGGTTTTAACCGCCAATTCTCTCGAAGGTTCACTAAGTTACGAGTTTCCTGTTGTAGGAAACAAAGAAATCGTTGAATGGATTGATGGTCATGGTGGTGAATATTCAACATTCTACACATCTGCTTTTGAAAATACATTGATTCTTCTAACCGCAATAGACAAAGTCGGAGATAATCCAGAAAAAGTCCGAGAATATCTAAAGACTGCAAAAATTGATGGTCTATATGGAACAGTTGAATTCGGTGATGATAGGGTGGTTGAAAGAGATCTTACTTTAACAAAGGTAGAAAATAACAAATGTGTTGCTTTGTAGAATATAGGTTAAATTGATAATGCACAAATACAAAAACACCCCGGACCTAAGTCCTGCGGGTGGTTTGAGGGCTACAGGCCGTGGAAGTATCTGTCTTCCTTGGCCTCCCTCAGCAGTGATTGTATCACTGCACGTTTTCTCTTTATTTTACTTATTCTTTCTTTGATTTTTGGGGTGGGTTTGAGGGTTTCGAGCTTTGTGATACTAACCATGAGGTGCTCGTCTTCCCGGTACAGCTCTTCGATGTCAGCGTCACGCTCAGCTCTTCGGTAATCAAACATACAAACCTCCCAATAGTTACAAAGGAATTGTTTCTGTTTCGCCATTATTGGCTCATCAGGCAGGAACCATCCTGCGACAGAATGGAGATGGAAGGTGTTTGCAAACCATCTCCAAAAATTTTTGTGACTATTGTCGATGGTCACACCAACGGGATAGTAGAGATTCTATCCTCCGCGAGGTTGCCTACTAAGGGTGTCCGTTAGTTACTCAGCAAACAGCTGGCACTTACCCGAAGCCTTTTCAGCACAATACCTTGTTGTCTCTATTTATGTGCGTGGTTCACGTCCGACCTACGATCGTGCACGTGCGCCCGAGCAGTTAAGAGTTGTCCTCGACGGTAAATATTCTGTTTCGCCATTATTGGCTCATCAGGCAGGAACCATCCTGCGACAGACGGGCAGTCAGCAAACCGCCCGGAGATTTTTTTGACATTGGTAATTCTCCTACCAATACGTCTCTTCTGTTTCAACGGGATTGGACCGTCCACAACAGAAAGAGTTCTTCACATGGGAAGCTGAACAAGTGCCTGTCAGTTCACTTGTAGGCTGGGCGTCACTTACGCCCATATCCCGTCTAATGGGGTGCACTGCCTTGCTTCCCTTAGGCTTTGTGCACTCTACGTCCTTGCTTTGGACGCTAGACCGCCAGTTAATGTTTTTGGTGCTTCACCCCGATTGCTGTCGGGCTTTTCTGTGCATGACTTTACACTAGGCGTTTAATTATGTCAAATAAACATAACTAAATATCACTAAATCTTGAAAAAACTATAAAAAAAGCCATTTTTATATTTAAATTTTCAAATATTTTTGTGAAATTTGCATAACAGATAAAAATATTATAGTATATAAATCATATAAAAAATTGTATGTATGAAAAATATTTAGTTGACGCAGGCTTAACACATGACCAGAGCCGTATATATGAAGCAGTTCTAAAAAACGGACCTATTCAGGTTGCTAGGATATCTCTCCTTACAGGGATAGAGAGGACTTTGGTTTACAAAAACATTAAGCAACTTTTAGTTCTTAATCTAATAGAGAACGTAAAAGACTCAAAAATATTAAAATACATTGCAAAAAACCCAAAACATATAGAAGAAATTGTAGATGATAGGGCTAGAAAAATAAGCACAGCCAAATCTTCTTTGGAAGCAATAATGGGAGAAATGATTTCAGATTTTAATCTGATTTCTGGAAAGCCAAATGTACGTTTCTTTGAGGGGAAAAAAGGAATATGGAAGATTTTAGATGAAACTCTAGATGTTAGTGAGGATGAAATAGTTTACCAATTTGTAGACTTGCGATCGGTTAGTGGGGAAATAGCAAAGATTAATGAAGAATACTTAAAGATTAGAAGAAACAAAGGTGTTAAGAAGAGAATTATTATTCCAGAAACAAAGGAAAACGAAGATCTCGTTAGTTCTTTAAAGGATGAATGGGTTACTTTTAAAACTGTAAAATTAAAAACTACTAAATTGCTTGATACAGTTATATATTCATTTAAAAACAAGGTTGCATTTATAACCTTTAGAAAAGGCGTTTTTGTCGGTGTTGTAATTGATTCTATATCAATCAAGGAATCTATAACGGCAATTTTTGATCTTATATGGGACCTAGACTCTCTTTTGAAGTAGTTTTTGTTTAAGTTCTGGTGTTAATGTTTGATAAAGTATTTCGAATTTACCAGAATTTTTGTAGACATATATTATTACTTTTCCTTCTTTTATTAATTCTACTAGTCTCGTTGGGAGTTCCCTTTTTTCACAGCTCTCGGAAAATATCTCTCCTTCTGACTTGATTTCATTTAAGTACTCGTCTGAGTATTCTTCCGCTGTTAATTCTCTAGTTCTTTCTGGTCTATTTCTCCATATGAGTGATATTAGTGTCCGAGAATTTCCGTTGTTGTCCAAAATTTCTTTTGTGTCATAGAAATACGCACCGGATTTACTGTATTTTAGGATAATAGCTGAAGTGGGGTCGGCCTCGGCAAGCACAACTTTTTCTTTTACTAGTTCATTTATAGCATTTTCATATAGTTTAATTCCAACATTATATCCATTATATAAGCGGTTGGAATTTAATGTTCCAACAAATACCGTGTCCGGGGATCTTTCTTCTACTCTTAAAAAAGCGATTGGCAAATCAAAACTGTTTACTAAGTGAAAACGGGTCTTTGAAAGTCTCGGAGCATCTTCTCGTAGCCTTTTTAGGGCTTCAGTTACATAAGTCAATAATATTTTATCATCTGTATAATTATCTTTGCATATCCTTAAGATTTCTTCCCATTGTTTTTCTGTTAGATCTGATGCTGGAAAAATATCTGTATGTAATGCCTCGCTACTGGTTTCGACCTGTTTTCCGGGGGTATATTTTGAGGAAAATTTTGATAAGAGTTTGTCTATATTAAGCATAAGAAGTGTTCTGTCATCTATGGATTCAATTTCTCTCTCTGTTTCTTTTGTATAGCCTTCTTTTTTTATCCTCGATACAATGCGTAGAATCATAGATCTTGCACTAGATGCACCACTTTTTAAAAGCCAATCTTGCCCAAGTTGCAGACCGAAGTCTTTAATCATATATGATACAAATTCTTTATGTTGTGCTATCGCGGAATCATATTTTTGGAGTAATTTCTCTGCAATCTCTGGTGTTAGATCATTTCTTATCATTGATATTTCTGTTTCTGATAGTCCGGCATCACCAATCGAAGGACTGTCTTTCCAATTAAATACCGCTGGGTCTTCGAAAAATTCAGGCTCTTTTTTGTTATCTGAACTTGATTTGAGAGATTCAGCTTTCATTTTTTCGTATATATCATTTATAATGCCTGTCTACATATTCTCTAATATTTTTTGGGAGTTGCCAGAAAAATCTTTTTTGTCACCTGTAACCGTGTCATTTGGAAAGACCCAGATATGGGCGTGGGGGACTTCGTTGCCGATTGTTTTTGAAAGAATGAAATCTGTGTTAAAAGCTTTGCCTTGTGCTATTGCGATTTTTCTTGCCACTTCGAAATATTCACCAACGTTTGGAACATTCCAAACCCAGCGGTAATGTTTTTTAGGTATGACCTGTGTGTGTCCTGGTGCGACAGGGTTTATATCGAGAAAAGCAATAAAATTATCATCCTCGTAGATTTTATGACAAGGGATTTCTCCAGCTACTATTTTGCAAAATACACAATCCATATTTTTGTTCAAAAGTTATTTTTATATGTTATCATATGTCTATGAGAAAAAGATACCGCCTGGCAGACGCGGTGGAGCAGGTAGATAATTTTTTGCTTGCCCAGTTGCTAAAAAATAGGGAGATAGAAGATCCGGATGATTTTTTGAATCCGTCATTTGACGATGGCTTTCATGATCCTTTTTTAATGCGTGATATGGACAGAGCAGTCGAGAGAATACTGCGCGCAATTGATAATGGTGAGAATATTTTAATTTATAGCGATTACGATGCAGATGGAATTCCTGCTGGAGTGATGATGAAGGATTTTTTTGATTTGATTGGTTATCCAAATGCAAAAAATTATATTCCCCATAGACACGACGAGGGTTTTGGATTAAATAGTGAAGCGATAGATTCTTTTGCTCGCGATGGCGTGGATTTACTCGTCACCCTTGATTGCGGTATTGCTGATTACGATGAAATTGCATATGCAAACGAAAAAGGAATTGATGTGATTGTCACTGATCATCACGAACAACCAGAAAAACTTCCGCCCGCATATGCTGTTGTTGATCCCAAACGTCACGATTGTAATTATCCTTTTGATGGTCTCTGTGGGAGCGGGGTAGGATGGAAACTTGTGCAGGCAATTTTACAATCTAGAGATTTTGGTTTGAAACCAGGTCAAGAAAAATGGCTTCTTGATATGGTTGGAATTGCAACATTGTCTGATATGGTGCCTTTGGTTGATGAAAATAGGATATTGGGTAAATATGGTTTGCTTGTTTTGAGGAAAAGCCCACGACCGGGAATTAGAAAACTAGTACAGAAATTAAATATTGATCAGAGGTTTATTACTGAAGACGATATTGGTTTTATGATTGCTCCGAGAATAAATGCAGCTTCGAGAATGGGTGACCCCGCCGATGCATTTTTCTTGCTTTCAACAAAAGATGAAGCCGAGGGTGATGCTTACGCAAGAAAACTCGAGGAGATAAACAACGAAAGAAAAGGGGTGGTGGCTTCGATAGTTAAAGAAGTAAAAAAAAGAATGAAAGCAAGGGGAGATGTTCCCGAAGTCATTGTGATGGGTAATCCAGATTGGCGACCTTCGCTTGTTGGTTTGGTTGCAAACAGTGTTTCAGAAGAATATAAATGCCCTGTATTTTTGTGGGGTAGAGAGGGTAAGCATATGATAAAAGGATCTTGCAGATCTGATGGAGTAACAGATTTGGTCCATCTAATGAAATCTCTTCCGGATGTATTTTCACAATTTGGCGGGCATAAAATGGCCGGAGGTTTTTCAGTATTTGAAGAAGCGGTACATCATATGGAAGAAAAATTATGTGAAGTATTCAGAACCATTGAACGTGAAGAAATTTCTGAAGAAATAGTTCTAGACGGAAAATTGTCTTTGGCGGATATAAATATAGAAAATTACAGGACGATTGAAATGATGAGTCCTTTTGGGATAGACAACAGAAAGCCGTTGTTTCTATTTCCTAATGTAGAAATAATAGGAATGAAGCTTTTTGGAAAACAAAAAAATCATCTTTCACTTACACTACAGGACGGTAGTGGAAAGAAAGCCGAAGCAATTGCATTTTTTGCGGGGCCGGATTCTTTCTCTGTGGAACTGAAGCCGGGTATTATTGTAAATATCATTGCTCATATGGAAAAAGCTATTTTCAGAGGGAAAATTGAATTGCGATTGCGTTTGGTGGATATACTCAAAAATTAATTTAGCTGTTACAATTTTAAAATGGAAAAAATTATTGCTTTTACTGATGGGGCGTCAAAAGGAAATCCCGGCCCTGGTGGGTGGGGATCTGTAGTTGTTTTTGGAGAAAGTATTTCTGAGTTCGGTGGTTTTGAAAAGAAAACAACAAATAACAGAATGGAGATGATGGCGGGGTTGTCTGCTCTGGAATATGCAAAATCAAAAAACAGATCGATAATTATTTATACAGATTCGAGCTATCTTGTGAATGGAATTACAAAATGGGTTTCAGGATGGCAGAGGAAAGGATGGAAGACAATGACAGGCGGTGATGTTTTGAATAAAGATATTTGGGAAAAATTGGTCTCAAATTCTAGCGGTATCAGTGTCGAGTGGAGACTCTTGCAGGGACATGTCGGAATTCCAGGAAACGAAAGAGCAGACAAAATTGCATCTGATCTTGCTGATGGGATAGATGTAAAATTATATTCTGGTTCAATAAGAGATTACGGAATCAATGTAATGGATTTTTCTATAAACGAAATTAAAGCCGAGGCAAAGAGCGGACAAAAAACTAGATCAAATGCAAAGGCTTATTCGTATCTATCTATGGTTGATGGGGAAATAAAAATACACAAGACTTGGGCAGAATGCGAAGAAAGAGTGAAAGGGGTCAAAGGTGCTTTGTATAGAAAATCTGTATCTGAAGAAGACGAGAAACAAATAATAGAAAGTTTCCGTGAGAGATCGCGATAATATAATCATTTCGATAGGGGTTGCTGGTCTGTGTTTTGGTATTGTGGTCGCGGAAAAATTGCGAAGCAATTTTTCCGCATCTACGTTTATATTTTTCTTTGGTTTAATACTGCTGACTGCTTCTTCCTTTTTTATTAAACAAAAAATTTATCTTTTTGCTTTAGGATTTTTTGTAATCCTTTCTTCCTTTGGAATGGCAAGGGTTTTATTTTTTGTTGAAAATGAAAGTAGCCTTTCATCTAAAGTTAATCAATCGGTTCAAATATCTGGATATGTTTCAAGCGATGTGACACACAGTAAATATTACAGAAACTTTAAAATAAAAACTTCCGATAAACAAAATATTTTAATTAGAACAGCAGATAAAAAAGATGTTTTGTTTGGTGAAAAAATAATCGTAAACGGAACGCTTTCTGTGCCAGAAAATTTTGAAAATGAATCTGGAATTATTTTTGATTACAAAGGGTATTTAAAGAGCCAAAAGGTTGGTTACATAATTGAAAAAGCCAAGATTGAAAAAACAGGCGAGAGACAAAACGGTTTGTTGGTTAGGCTATCTGATATCAAAAAAAGTTTTATTGGAAATATAGAAAAAGTTTTTAATTTTCCTGAATCAGCTCTGCTATCCGGTTTGCTCGTTGGAAACAAAAGTTCTCTCGGTGAGGAAAATTTGGAATTGTTCAGGCGTGCCGGTGTGAGCCATATAATAGTGTTATCAGGTTTCAATATTGCAATAGTCGGCGTGATGATAATGGCAATCACATATTTTCTCCCGAGAAAAATTAGATTCGTTTTTGCTGTTTCTGGAATCGTGTTGTTTTCTCTTGCAGTTGGAATGGAATCTACAGTGATGAGAGCGACGATAATGGTAGTTCTAGCTATGCTTGGAAAATATATTGGCAGAAAATATGATGCGATGAGAGCGTTACTTATTGCAGGTTTCATAATGATAATGCTGAACCCTTTTATTGTTATTTATGATATTTCGTTTCAGCTTTCGTTTTTAGCTACGCTCGGTCTTGTGATTTTAGCTGTAGATTTGGAAAAATATTTTCTATGGCTTACTAAAAAATTCGGTATCAGAGAAATAGTTGTTTCGACAATTGCAGTAGAAATTTTTGTCGTTCCTTTTATTCTTCTCAAGATGGGTAATGTTTCTGTTGTATCGATTTTATCTAATATTCTAATATTACCTGTCATTGCACCGACAATGCTTTTTGGATTTTTGTCTGGTCTGGTTACTTATCTATCTCCTTTTTTTGGAATGATTGTAGGCTTTCCGGCGTATGTATTATTGCTGTATGAAATGTTTGTTATAAAAATAATGGCAAAACTACCGTTCGCATTTTTGAACGTAAAAAATTTCTCAATCATTTTTGTTTTGATTGTCTATGGTCTTGTCTTTCTTTGGAAAGTAAAATTAATCCAAAGAAATATTAATGAAATAGTTTCAAAAAATAGATAACTATACTTTGTAATTTTCTGTTACAAAGTCCCAATTCAAATTAGAAAAGAAATCTTCGACATATTGCTTTTTACCGCTCGGCATATAATCGGCAACAAAAGAATGTTCCCACATATCCAAAGCAAGAATTATTTCGCAACCAGCCAAATGCCCAATGTGTTGTTCGTCTATCCATGTTGATAAAAGTCTATTTGTTTTTGTATCTCTATATAGCATTGCCCAGCCAATGCCTCTCGTTAGAGCGATTGCTTTAAATCTTGTAAGCCATTTTTCAAAAGAATCATATTCGCTTTCTATGCTTTTATATAGACCGCTTTCTTTTGATATTTCTTTCGGTCCGTTTTCAAGAGAGCCAAAATAATATTCATGATTTCTCATTCCTCCAAATTCAAAACCGAATCTTCGCTGGACTTCACCGAGCAGGTAAGCATTTTTCTCTGAATCAACTGCGAGCTCGTTAATTTTTTCTATAATTCCATTTGTATTTTTTACATAACCTTCGTAAAGTTTTATGTGCTCGGCTATTGTTTTCTCTGAAATACCCACAAGTTTTGGAATGTTAAAAGTTTTTGGTGTGTACATTTTTTTGTTTTATCTTATATGTATTCATTATAACAAGGTGCCACATAAACAAAAGGTGCTAAAATTGTAGAATGAAGAAATATCTAGTCATATCTGTTTGGTCTTTTTTCTTCTTTTCTATTTTTATCTTCATATATTCTCTAACTTTTTCTGTTAGTTTTGAGAGACTAGTTTTTCTTGATGTTGGCCAAGGGGACAGTATTTTAATTGAATCAAAAAACGGTAATCAGCTTTTGCTTGATTCGGGTAGAGGGAAAGAAGTTATTCCAGAATTGCGAGAAGTGATGAAATACGGAGATAAACATATTGATGTAATTATGGCATCACATTTTGACGCGGATCATATTGGAGGATTTGAATATATTTTGGATTCCTATGATATTGGTTTGGTTTTGATAAATGGGGCGGAGACCACAACAAAAACAGCAAGCGATTTTTTATCAAAAGCAAAGTCAAAGAATATTCCTGTTAAAATAGTCAAAAGTGGGGAAGTGATAGATTTAGGTAATAATGTAGTTTTGAAAATATTATTTCCATTTACAAAAGAAAATGTTGAAAAAGGAAACGAGGGGTCGATAGTTGCAAGGGTTCAAATGAACAAAGGTTCTTTTCTTTTAACTGGGGATGCCACACAGAAAGTAGAGGCAAAATTAATTTCTAAATTCAAAAATGATTTGCAGAGTGATGTTTTGAAACTCGGGCATCACGGTTCAAAGACTTCGAGTTCAAAAGATTTTCTGAATTATGTAAAACCAAAGGTTGCAATAATTTCTGCTGGCAAAAACAACCAATACGGACATCCAAGCAAAGAAACAATTGATAGATTAAAAAGTCTCTCGATACCTTTTTTGTCCACAATTACATTAGGGAGAATTGAGTTTTAAAGTTTCGGCTCCGCATTGTGTGCGGAGCCGGGTTCTCACCAATTTCTTTTTTGGCGAGGGGGTTAACTGTCGATGGTGCTGACGGCTGACGACCCCATCTTGCACAGGGGACAGTCTTGGGGCTCCCATCTGTTCATCTGCTGGTTCACGAGCGAGATGACGAGCATGTCGTCGTCGATTCGGGCATAGCCCATGGGGTTGAGGAGGACGAGCGCGTAAGGCAGTACTAACCCGCCAGCCCTCAGAACAGCATCTGCCATTGACTTGATACGGCCAGCGCTAGCGACGAAATCACAGATGATGACCGTTCTCCTTAGAAGTGACTTTGCGTCTTCTTCGCAAAATGACATCTCGTCTGACTCCCCGATTGGGGAAACCCAGAGGCTCTCACTGCCGTGCGTGCGGCGGGTGATGTCATTCGATAGTGGTTCCGCGAGATGTTGGTGCCCAACGACACCTCCTGCTTCGCAGAGGTCAATGTGGCCGGAAAGTTTGGTCAGAAGACCAATAGAAGCGAGCGCTAGCTGACTGTCGTTGTTCTTGATTCCCTCGACATCGAAGAAGCCGTCTGAGTGAAGCCCGGATGGAAGCACCAAATGCGGTGTGTGATCGCTTCCGTTGTGGACCCATATCTCGCGACGTCTCTCGAATTGAACTCTCCAGTTTGTGGCCATTGCTTTCAGTCTTTGTTTGAGGTTCTTTTTTGTCAGACGGATGTCTGACTCTGGGTAAAACCCTATATTATTTTTTGTAAAAGTAAAGTAAAAGCGCCCCGCCGAAGGCGGGGCGCTTTTACAATTAATTTAAATTATTCCAGCTTCCTTTAGTGTTCTGTAAGCGCCGTTTTTATTTAGAGTTTTGATTGCGCGAGCTGAAACGTTTAGAATCACTGTCTTTTTAAGTTCAGGAATATAAATCCTCTTTTTCTGAAGATTAGGATATTTCCTTGTCATTCCTGTAGGGTTAAATTGTGTGGCTCGAGTTCGGTTACTGTATCCACCAGCCATTCTTGACCCTTTTCCTGTTATTGCGCATTTCTTTGCCATGCGGGCTATCCTAACATAGTGTATATTTTTTCGCAATAGTTATTTCTTCTGTGATACAATGTTTTTTATGGAAACGATATTAATGATAGCAGTAGTACTTTTTTCGATTATTATCCACGAGGTCTCTCATGGGTATATGGCTCTTGCGCTAGGCGATAAAACAGCAAAACTCGCTGGTAGGTTAACTCTTAATCCTGTAAAGCATATCGATCCTTTTGGTACGATTATTCTCCCGTTACTTATGTCAATTGCGACAAAAGGCAATTTCGTTTTTGGTTGGGCAAAACCTGTTCCATATAATCCATACAATCTATCAAATCAAAAATGGGGAGATGCACTCGTTGCTATGGCTGGTCCTCTGTCTAATATATGTGTTGCAATTGTTTTCTCGGTGTTTCTACATTTAGCACCTAATTTAGGAATTCAAAATGAGGGATTCGATAAAATCACGGGTTTTATCGTTATGATAAATATGATTTTGGCAATATTTAACCTCGTCCCGATACCACCTCTTGATGGTTCAAAGATACTTTTCTCTATTTTGCCATATAAATACAGCCACATAAAGAATATTTTAGAGAAATATGGCTTTGTAATATTACTTTTCTTTATATTTTTTGTCTGGGACTATTTTTTAAATATTGTGATGCTTATCTCAGGACTCCTTCTTTAGCTTGCATTTAAACGTAATTTGTATTAAAGTATTGCCACTTGTTTTTTCTTTTGTGGCTAATTTTAAAATGCTACAAAAAGAGAAAAAGTCTGTTTCATAGCTGGGACAGCGAGTTGTTAAAACATTAAAATAAAATGTCGACAGTAAATCAATTAGTAAAAAAAGGACGAAAGAAAGTCTCACGAAAAGTGAGATCAAAAATGTTGCTTCGTGGTTTCAATACCATAAAGAACAAACCAACATTTTACCCATCACCATTTAAAAGAGGTGTTTGTGTAAAAGTTACAACAAAAACTCCAAAGAAACCTAACTCAGCTATACGAAAAATCGCGAGAGTTCGTCTTACAAACGGACAAGAAATTACAGCCTATATTCCAGGAATGGGACACAACCTACAGGAACACTCTGTGGTGGTTGTCCGAGGTGGAAAGACAAAAGACGTTGGTACAAGATACAAGGTGGTTCGAGGACGACTCGATGCTGCCGGAGTTGAAAGCCGAAGAAAGGGTCGATCACTTTACGGAAACAAAAAGCCAAAGAAGGCTTAATATTTAACTATTTTCTAATATGCGAAGAAAGGTAAAAAATCGAAATATAGTAAAACCTGACATCAAATTCAGCTCACAAAAAGTTGAAAAGTTCATTAACTATATAATGGAGAAGGGAAAGAAAAACACAGCGAGGGAAATAGTTTATGGTGCTTTTGAGTCAATCAAAGAAAAAGCAAAAACAGAAAATCCTATCGAAGTATTCGAGCAGGCTCTCCGAAATGTTGGTCCTTCTATGGAAGTTAGATCAAGAAGAGTCGGTGGAGCAAACTACCAGGTTCCAGTAGAAGTCAGACCAAAACGAAAGGAAGAATATTCTATGAAATGGATAATCGCAGCCGCAAGGTCAGGAAAGGGAAAACCAATGGTAGAAAAGCTTTCTGATGAAATAATACTCGCAAGCAAAAACGAAGGAGCAGCAGTTACAAAACGAGAAAACGTCCACAAGATGGCAGAAGCAAACAAAGCATTCGCACACTTCGCTTGGTAGTTTTGTGTTCGTTGCGCTTTGTCTTTATAGATCTATTCAATTCAAAATTAATATAAAAATATGAGAGATTATCCATTAGAAAAAGTACGTAACTTTGGAATCATTGCTCACATTGATGCCGGAAAAACTACGACATCAGAGCGAATCCTCTATTACACAGGAGAATCACACAAAATCGGAGAAGTTCACGATGGTGAAGCAACTACCGACTGGATGGAACAGGAAAAAGAGCGAGGTATTACAATTACCGCTGCTGCTATCACTTGTTTTTGGAATCCTACCTATATGGGTCAGGATCTTTCTCGAAAGCACAGATTTAACGTTATTGATACACCCGGACACATCGACTTTACAGTAGAAGTAAAGCGATCGCTTATGGTGCTCGACGGTGCTGTTGTCGTGTTCGACGGAGTTGCCGGAGTTGAATCTCAATCAGAAACTAACTGGCGATATGCTGACGAAAGTCATGTTCCACGAATTTGTTTTATAAACAAGCTCGATCGAACAGGAGCAAGCTTTGAAAGATCATACCAATCAATTCTAAACAGATTGAACAAAAATGCTGTCAAAATTCAGCTTCCTATCGGATCTGAAGACAAATTTGAAGGTGTGATTGACCTAATTAAAATGAAAGCCTTCTATTTTGAAGGAGAAATGGGAAACGCAATCAGAGAAGCTGAAATCCCAGAAGAATACAAAAAAGAAGCCGAAGCAGAAAGAGCAAAATTGGTTGAAAAAATTGTAGAACACGATGAAGCTCTGATGAATCGTTTCTTTGAAGGAGGAGAGATCACAGTTGATGAATTAAAGAAAACACTTAGAAAGGCTTGTTTGGATATTAAACTTATTCCAGTCTTGACTGGATCTGCTTTGAAAAACAAGGGTGTACAACTGGTTTTGGATGCTGTGGTTGATTACTTGCCTTCACCTTTGGATGTTCCTCCTATTAAAGGAATAGATCCAAAAACAGGAAACGAAATTGTCAGACACGCTTCTGACGAGGAACCTTTCTCTGCTTTGGCTTTCAAATTGCAAGCCGATCCATTTGTAGGACAGCTTACATTCTTTAGAGTTTATTCAGGTGTTGTTTCTTCTGGATCATATTTGTATAACTCAACTACAGGAAACAAAGAAAGACTTGGTAGAATTGTGAGACTTCAAGCAAATGAACGAATGGAAGTAAAAGAAGTACACGCTGGAGAAATTGCCGCTGCCGTTGGTCTTAAAGAAGCAAAAACATCTCACACTTTCTGTGATGAAAACAATCCAATCATCCTTGAAGAAATTAAATTCCCAGAACCAGTTATCTCTCTTCGAATCGAACCAAAGACAAAAGCTGACCAAGAAAAAATGGGTATGGCTCTAAAGAGACTTTCAGATGAAGACCCAACATTCAAAATCGAAACTAATTCAGAGACAGGAGAAACTGTTATCAAAGGTATGGGTGAACTCCATCTTGAAATTATCGTTGACCGAATGAAAAGAGAGTTCAAAGTTGAAGCAAATGTTGGAAAACCAATGGTTGCTTACAAAGAAACTATTTTGGCAACTGCTGAAGCAGAACACAAATATATCAAACAGTCTGGTGGTAAAGGACAATATGGTCACGTTAAAATCAATATCAAACCTCTTCCGCCTATTGATCCAGAAAAGAAACAGCCAAAGAACGTAAAGAGATATGCTGATTTCGAATTCATCGATTCAATCAAGGGAGGTGTTATCCCACAGGAATTCATCCCAGCAGTTGAAAAGGGAATTAAAGAAGGTATGGAAAGAGGAGTTGTTGCTGGATACAAGATGACAAATATTTCAGCAGAACTTACTTTTGGTTCATATCACGATGTCGACTCTTCTGAAATTGCTTACAAGATTGCAGCTTCACAGGCTTTCCAAGATGCGGCAAAGCGAGCAAAACCAGTTATTCTTGAACCTATAATGAAAGTCGAAGTCGTTGTCCCAGAAAAATTCATGGGTGACATTACTGGAAATCTTTCATCAAAAAGAGGACAAGTAGAAAGTATGGGTGATCGAGGCGATCTAAAGGTTATCACTGCAAAAGTACCTCTTTCTGAAATGTTCGGATACGTTACTGCCCTACGTTCTATGACAGAAGGTCGCGGAACATCTACTATGGAATTTGCAGAATACGCAGTTGTTCCAGGAAACATTGAAAAAGAAATAGTTGAAAAGAGAACAAAATAAAAGAAAAAAACCGGCGAAAGCCGGTTTTTTTCTTTTGCTCATTTTTCTAATTTTCAAAAGTATCAAAAAAATCAGAAAAACCCTTTAATCCTATTGACACTCTCTTGCTTTCTGCTATTATGGGCGGTACCGCATTTTGCGTTGTTTTTGTTTGTTATCATTCAAACGAAAGCACAGAATTTATAAGAATTATCAGAATTAATTGGGAGTACTGAGCCTTTCTCGCGCGCTCACTTCTCTTAGTTAATCAATTAATAATAATTTATATGGCAGAAGTATTTGATCGATCAAAGCCCCATGTAAACGTAGGTACAATTGGTCACGTTGACCATGGAAAGAGTACCCTTACAGCGGCTATAACAAGAGTTCTTCACGATAAAGGACTCTCAAAGAAGTCTCTAAAAGTAGACGAACTAGATAAAAGCCCAGAGGAAAAGGCCCGAGGTATTACTATCTCGATTCACCACTCTGAATACGAATCAGAAACAAGACACTATGCGCATATCGACGCGCCTGGACACGCCGACTACATCAAGAACATGATCACAGGGGCCGCTCAAATGGACGGTGCTATTCTTGTGGTTGCTGCTACAGATGGTGTGATGCCACAGACACGAGAACACATTCTTCTTGCAAAACAAGTTGGAGTTCCACGAATAATTGTCTTTATCAACAAAGTAGATATGGTTCCAGATAAAGAACTTATCGATCTTGTAGAAGACGAAATCAGAGAGCTTCTCACAAAGCAAGGCTTTGACGGAAAAGGTGCTCCTGTTGTTCGAGGTTCAGGTCTAAAAGCCCTAGAAGCTACAACAGTTGATGATGAATGGTCGCTAAAGATTCTTGAGCTTGTAAAGGCTCTTGATGAATACATCCCTCTTCCAGTTCGAGAAACAGACAAGCCTTTCCTTATGCCAGTTGAAGACATCTTCTCTATCGAGGGCCGAGGAACAGTGGTTACAGGTAGAATCGAGAGAGGTGTTGTAAAGGTAGGTGAAGAAGTCGAGCTTATCGGTCTTAAAGACACAGCAAAGACAACTGTTACTGGTATCGAAATGTTCAACAAACAATTGAACGAAGGAATGGCTGGAGACAACGCTGGAGTTCTTCTTCGAGGTCTAAAGAAGGAAGACATCACAAGAGGACAGGTTCTTGCAAAGCCAGGATCAGTTACACCTCATACAGAATTCGAGGCTGAAGTTTACGTTCTTTCAAAAGAAGAAGGTGGACGACATACTCCATTCTTTACAGGATACAAACCACAGTTCTACGTTCGAACAACTGACGTTACAGGAGAAGTTACTTTGAAAGAAGGCGTTGAAATGATTATGCCTGGAGACACAGCAACATTCAAAGTAAAATTGGTTGCCCCAGTTGCTCTTGAAGACAAACAGCGATTTGCTATTCGAGAGGGTGGAAAGACTGTTGGTGCGGGAGTGGTAACAAAAATTGTTGCCTAAATACAACTAAAAAATATGGCTAAAACTGCTACAAAAACAGCCCCAAAGGCAACATCAAAAACAAAGAAGGAAACAGGAAGCAAGCTTCGAATAAGGGTTCGTGCATACGAATACAAAGTGCTTGATCTTTCAGTAAAACAGATTATGGATACAGCTTTGCGTTTCGACGCCGAAGTATTAGGTCCTATCCCTCTTCCTACTGCAAAGAAAAAGTACACGGTTAACCGTTCAACATTCGTTTACAAAAACGCGCGAGAGCAATTCGAGATGCGAACACACAAGCGATTAATTGATATCATCAATCCAAGCGCAAAGGTGATCGAGTCTCTAACGAACCTCAATCTTCCTTCTGGAGTGAATATTGATGTAAAAATGATGTAGCATTAACGAGCTTTATCCGAGCTCTTCTCAAAGAGGGCTCGGAAATAAGCTAATTAATGTTTCAAAGTTCATAACTTGGCTGTGAACTTTATGAAAATTAGCGCATAGCAAATTAATACAAACGGGATGAAATTCATACTTGGAAAAAAACTGAATATGACCCAAATCTTCGATGATGCGGGTAATGTGCACGTCGCTACGGTAGTAAATGCCGGGCCAGTGGTTGTGACACAAATAAAAACAAAAGAAAAGGACGGATACGAGGCCGTGCAGGTTGGCTTTGGCGAAAGAAAAGTAAAAAACATAAACAAAGCTCAGCAAGGTCATTTCAAAAATCTCGGTAATTTTGCACATGTGCGCGAATTTGGAAAAGCAGGAGAAGAAAAAGTCGGTGATACTCTAAATGTTTCTTCTTTTGCTGTTGGAGATATAGTAACCGTATCTGCAGTCTCAAAAGGAAAAGGTTTTCAGAGCGTCATAAAAAGACACGGTTTCAAAGGAGGCCCAAGATCACACGGACAGAAACACTCAGAAAACGCACCAGGTTCTATTTCTGGAGGTACTAGAAATGGAGGCCGAGTACCAAAAGGAATGAGAATGGCAGGAAGAATGGGTGGAGATAGAATTACAACAAAGAACCTAAAAGTAGTTGCAGTTGATTCAGAAAATAATCAGATTTTCATTCAGGGTGCAATTGCAGGAAGGAGAGGAACTCTTGTTGAAATCACCGCCTAAACTAGACATAATATAAATTTTAAGTAATATTGGACAGCATTATGGAAGCAACTGTTTATAACCAAAAAGGAAAAGAAGTAAAAAAGATAACTCTTCCAGAGGCTGTCTTTGGATTGTCTTGGAACGCGGATCTAGTTTCGCAAGTAGCGAATTCTATGATGAGCACCGCGAGAACTCCTGTCGCCCACACAAAAGATAGAGGCGAAGTGAGCGGAGGTGGAAAAAAGCCTTGGCAACAGAAGGGAACAGGTAGAGCAAGACACGGATCTTCTAGATCTCCTATTTGGGTAAAAGGAGGTATTACACACGGTCCTCGAAATGAAAAGAATTTTGACCGAAAGGTAAACAGAAAGATGAAGACAAAGGCTCTATATACTGTGCTTTCTCGAAAACTTACAAACGGCGAAGTGATTTTTGTAGAAGATTTTTCTTTTGACGCTCCAAAAACAAAGACAGCAAAAGAAGTCATCGCATCACTTAGCAAAGCAGAAAAGAATTTTTCATACCTTGCATCAAAGAAAAGAAATGCTGGTGTAATCGCTCTTGATAGCAAAGATATCAATGTAGAAAAAAGTTTTGCAAACTTTGGTAATCTTTCAGCAATCGAAGCGAGAAACCTAAATGTTCTAGATGTTCTAAACAACAAATACGTAGTTTTTGAAAATCCAGAAAAAATAATAGAGATGTTTTCTGCAAAGAAACTTCTAGCAAAGAAGGTAAAATAATCTAAAATACCAATATGGCATTATTCAGCAAAAAAAGTGAAGACAAAAAAGAAGAAGTAGTTGCTAAAACAACAAAAGAAGCTTCTTTGGGCGAAAGAACATTGGGCGGAATTATCAAAGCGCCTCGAATAACAGAAAAAGCCACTTTTTCGGCTGACAAAAATGTTTATGTCTTTGATGTAGACACAAAATCAACAAAGCACGATGTTGCTCTTGCGATAAAAGAAACATACAAAGTCACTCCAGTTAAAATCAGAGTGACAAAAGTCCCATCAAAAACAGCTTTCATCAGAGGAAAATGGGGAACAAAGAAAGGAGGAAAGAAAGCTTATGTATATGTAGATAAAAAAGAAAAAATCGAGATTGTATAATAAAACACTGCCACAAATAATATGAAAACCTATAAACCAACATCACCTTCACGTCGAAATATGACCGGTATTAATTACCGAAAGGTTTTGACAGTGGCAGAGCCAATCAAGTCTCTTACAAAAGGTTACAAGCGATCAGTAGGAAGGGGAAATACAGGTAGAATCAACACAAGACACAAGGGTGCAGGACACAAAAAACTATACCGACTTGTTGATTTCAAGATGGACAAAATTGATATTCCTTTCAAGGTTGTTTCAGTAGAATACGATCCAAACCGATCTGGTTTCATCGGTCTTGTAAATTACAAAGACGGAGAAAAGAGATACACCCTTTTGCCTCAGACTGTAAAAGTCGGTGAAGAATTGATTGTCTCAAAAGAAGCCCCTCTCAAACCAGGAAACAGAGCACAGCTCAAATATATTCAGGTTGGTACATTTGTATACAATGTCGAAGTCAAACCTCTTGGTGGAGCAAAATTGGCAAGATCAGCCGGAAACTACGCTGAAGTCATTGCTCACGATGGTGGTTATGCTCATATCAAAATGCCTTCATCTGAAGTAAGAAAAATTCTAGATACAGCATGGGCATCAATCGGACAGGTTTCAAACGAAGAGCATCATTTGGTTAATCTCGGAAAGGCCGGAAGAAGCAGATGGAAGGGTATAAGACCAACAGTTAGAGGTACTGCAATGAACCCAGTTGATCACCCACATGGTGGTGGAGAAGGAAGACAGGGACGAGGACGAAGACGAGCAATCTCTATTTACGGAAAACCAACAGGAAAAGGACAGAAATCAAGAACTCCAAAGAAATACTCAAATTATCTTGTTGTTCGAAGACGAAAAGTTGGAAAGAAATAAAACAAAAAGACCCTGCGGGGTCTTTTTGTTATAATAAATCAATGCCCACATTTAAAGAATTAAAGGAAAAGTACAAAAATCTATACGAAGCGATATCAGATTTGCACAAGACTTCAGAAAAAAAGAATAGGGGACACGGCTTTGATCATGATATCTCTGTTGCGAGCTATGCTCTAAAAATTGCTGGTGACGAAAAAACTGCAAATACTGCTTTTGTCGCAGGCCTCATTCATTCTATCGATAGACTGGTTTCGAGTGATAGCGTATCAAAAAAAGTAAAAGAAATGATTGAAATGACAGGAGATAATTTTTCTGAATCTGAAAAACAAGAGATATATTTTGCAGTCCTTGAGCATTCGCATATTTCTCCGGAACATAAATCAGAGACCCAAAAAATACTCCAAGATTCTGATAAATTAGCAAACCTATCACCTTCTGTAATCATAAGATCTGGGCAATTTTCACCCCATTTACCCATATATGAACATAACTATTTATACAGCATTAATCCAGAATCAACATACGCAGATCCCAAAAGCATTTTAGATGACATAAGGACAAATATTCGTGATTATATGCCTATTTTTCATATCGAAAAGGCAAAACAAATTGCTGTCGATTACATAGAATTTTTAAAAGAATACGAGAAAAAGATTCAAAAAGAGCTGGAATTTCTAGATATTTTAGAAAACTAGAAGTGCTACGCGCTGTTGCTTTTTTAAAATGAGTGTGTTATAATATGTAGCGGAGAAACTAAGCCAGAAACCAAAACCCGAGGTAAACTATGCTTTATGTGTTGGCTGTCATTGCCGGGATGATTCTCATGCAGGCCGTTTACGGCCTCACCCGCTCGAGGAGGTATTCCCGACTCAAGCGGTTCAGAAAGGTGTTTGGGTGTTCCCCAAACCACAAGGATGCGTCAATGAAAGTTGGCGCGATGCTGGCGGAAAACCCGGACTCTAGCGAGGTAATCAAACTCGCAGACGATTTCGGGTTCGAAATCAAAAAGTGAATTTACACCCCAAAAGGGCAGGGACACCCCCTCCTCCTTGTGGGGTGTTTCTGTTTTATATAAAAAACCGTTTTTTCGTTTGACACATTTTTATTTTTTGCTACTATGTAGCCCAGCTCTATGTAGGGGCATTTTAATTTACGAAACGCAATCAAATGACTAGGTCGCTAAAAAAAGGACCATATGTAGATGAACGAGTCCTAAATAAAGTTCTCGGCAAGAACCCAAGAGAAACTGGGGTTATTAAAACTTGGTCAAGAGCATGCCAAATATCTCCAGAAATGGTAGGTTTCACTTTTGGTGTTCACAACGGAAAGACTCATATCGAAGTATTGGTTACAGAAGAAATGGTTGGACACAGATTGGGTGAATTTTCACTTACACGAACATTCCACAGACATGGAGGTAAAATGCAAAAGGAAATTGATGCCGCAAAGAAGCAGGCAGAAATTACTGCAGCACAATCAGCAAAGGCTACAACAGCATCTAAATAATAAAGGATTATGTCATATATTACAGCACAACTTAAAAACTACAGACAGTCTCCTAGAAAGGTGCGACTTGTTGCTGATTATGTAAAAGGAAAAAAGATTGCAAACGCTGTCTCAAGACTTTCTCTTCTTCCAAAGAGAGCTTCTGATCCAGTTAAAAAACTTATCCTTTCTGCGGTTTCAAATGCAAAGACACTCGGATATTCCGAAGAATCTCTAGTCGTAAAGAATCTAACAGTCGACAAGGGAATTGTAATGATGAGACGAATGGAAAGAGCAAGAGGTAGAGCTTTCCCAATCAGAAAGAGAACAAGCCACCTCAAAGTTACTCTTGAATCAACCGAGGCTCCAAAAGAAAAAAAGCCAGAAGCCAAAGAAAAGAAAACAGTAGAAAAGAAAACAGTTGCGACAAAAGTAAAAAAGACCACTACAAGAAAGACTACAAAAGCAAAAAAAGAAACTAAATAATCGAAAATTATAAACAAATATGTCACATACAGTTCACCCATATTCACATAGACTCGGAGTAATAAAAGACTGGAAAAGTCGTTGGTTCGGCGTAAAAGATGCCTACAAAAAGAACCTAAGGGGTGACATTGTTATAAGAGAATATCTCGAAAAGAGACTTCGAAATATGAGCGTCGGTAATATCGAGATAGAAAGAAGCCAGAAATATCTTCGAATTATTATCGAAACAGGAAGACCGGGACTCGTTATCGGAAGAAGCGGAGAAGGTGCTCAAAAATTGCGAGACGAAATCACAAAAGAACTTCGAAAGAAGAATGTTCTCGGAACAGAAGAGCTTAGGCTTGATGTAAAAGAAATTCGAAATCCAGAAGGAAATGCAAGAATTGTAGGAGAAATGATTGCAGAAGGACTCGAAAAAAGACTTCCTTTCCGAAGAGTAATGAAGCAAATGATTGAAAAGGTAATGGCAAACAGAGAAGTCTTGGGTGCTAGATTTGAAATGGGCGGAAGACTTGGAGGAGCAGAAATGGCTAGAACAGAAAAAATGAAAAAGGGCCGAATTCCTCTTCAAACGATCCGAGCCAATGTTGATTTTGCCAGATATCGAGCCAACCTTCCTTATGGAGTGATTGGTATCAAGGTTTGGATATACAAAGGTGATATTTTTGCAAAAGAAAAGAATAATTAATTACCATGTCACAATTTTTTCCAAAGAAAGTTAAACATCGAAAGTGGCACACATTTAGGCGAAATCCTAGCCGTGTTGGTAACGCCACAAGAGGAACAAAAGTTTCTTTTGGTTCATACGGTATCAAAGCAACAGAGATGGGACGAATAAAATCAAACCAGCTTGAATCTGCAAGAAAGGTTGTTTCAAGAACAATCGGAAAAGCAGGAAAGCTTTGGGTTAGAGTTTTCCCTGATATGCCTTATACACAAAAGCCAGCCGAAGTTAAACTCGGAAAAGGAAAGGGAGACCTTCAGGGTTATGTTGCCCCAGTTTTGGCAGGAAACGTTTTGTTTGAAGTAGATGGTGTTTCTGAAGAGGTTGCAAAAGAAGCGCTTCGAAAAGCAGGAGCAAAGCTCCCTGTAAAGGTAAAATTCGTAGTCAGAGCTTAACCATTGTGTTTTTTAGATAAATAATGTAGTCTAGTAGCTTATTATGAAAGAGATCAGCAAAAAATCAGATAAAGATATCCTAAAGGATATAAGGGATAAGAAAGCCGAACTAAGGCAGTTTCGTTTTGATCTCTCTGGAAGCAAGACTAGAAATGTAAAACTTGGCAAGAACTTGAAAAAAGATATAGCAAGACTTCTTACAGAATTAAATTCAAGAAAGGCATAATATGACAAAAACAGCTTCAAATAATAATACAGAGATAAAAAGCCAGAAAACATTCAAAGGTATGGTTGTTTCTGACAAAATGAAAGACACTATTGTTGTCGAAGTTGGACGATATGTAAAACATCCAAAATATCAGAAATTCATAAAGAGAAGCAAAAGAATAAAAGCACACGATGCTGGTAATACAAAGAAAATTGGCGAAACAGTTACAATTGTCGAAGTAAAGCCAATTTCAAAAACAAAGACTTTTAAAGTAATTTAATAATATGATTCAGCCACGATCAATAGTTAAAATAGCCGACAACTCTGGCGCCAAGATAGGACGAATTTTCAAAGTGCTTGGTTCATCAAAAAAGAGATGGGCAGAAGTTGGTGAACTCGTAGTCATTTCAATACAAAAGGCAGAACCACGAAAAGGCGTAAAGAAAAAAGAAGTTGTCCGAGCCGTTGTGGTACGAACAAAGAGACCAATCAGACGAAAGGACGGATCATACGTTAGATTCGATGAAAACGCCGTCGTTTTGGTAGAAAAGATAAAGAAAGAACCTATCGCAGGACGTGTCTTCGGCCCAATCCCAAGAGAAGTGGGAGAGGCTGGTTTCCAGAAGATTATTTCCCTTGCGCCAGAGGTTGTATAAAAACATTATGAAAATCAAGAAAGACGACAACGTAATAGTGATAGCCGGAAAGGACAAAGGAAAGTCTGGAAAGGTTGTTCACGCACTTCCAAAAGAAGACAGGGTAGTAATCGAAGGTGTTAATGTCAGAAAAGTCCACAAGAAAAAAACAAAGAAAGGCGGAAAAGGCCAGATTGTCGAAGTGACAATGCCTATTCACGTTTCAAACGTAATGATTGTAGATCCTAAAACAAAAAAAGGAACTAGAATTGGTTACAAAGTAAACGGAGACAAAAAAGAAAGAATCGCAAAGAAAAGCTCAGCAACGATATAATTTTCAAACTGAATATGTCTATAACAAAAGAAAAAAACAATACAAGCTTTAAAGTTCTCAAAGATACATTGGGGCTAAAGAACCCTATGCAAGCTCCAAAACTTTCAAAGGTTATTGTGAGCGTTGGAGTCGGTTCTGTAAAAGACAAGAACAAGATGAAGCTTATTCAGGACAGACTTGCAAAAATCACAGGACAAAAGCCAGCTGGAAGACCAGCTAGAATGTCTATTGCTACATTCAAATTGAGACAAGGTGATATTGTTGGCTATCAGGTTACCTTGAGAGGTACAAGAATGGAGGCTTTCGTTGACAGGCTTCTTCTTACTGCTCTTCCTCGAACAAAAGACTTCCGAGGAATATCTGAATCTTCAATCGATGATATCGGAAACTACACATTGGGAATCAAAGAACATACAATCTTCCCAGAAACAGCAGACGAAGACGTTAGAGATATATTCGGGATGGCAATTACTTTCGTAACAACAGCAAAAGACAAAAAACAAGCTCTCGAATTCTTTAAACACCTAGGTTTTCCTTTCAAAAAAGCTCAAGTTAAATAATCAAAACAAAAAATACTCCGCAAAAGCGGGGTATTTTTTGTTTGTATATTAAAATGCTAATATGTGTATATGTTAGACAAGATACCAACAAACAAGATTACAAGCGAGAATGGACCAAAAAGGACCTCTGGAGACGAAGAAGATATAGGGAACCCAATTAAACCTACAAGTAAATTAATTACCACTACTGTTGAACGACTACATAGTAAAGACAAGTCTCAATATACTATGACAGCAAAAGAGGCTTTAAATTAAATACTAAAACTACCTAAAAAAGAGAGAAGAGAACACGTAAAAGATGTTGTAAAACTAGCAAATGATGAGCTAGAAGTTTTTGGTGCCCTTTTGATGGATGTTGAAAAAGCCATTGATAGTATTCCTGATGATGTTACAAAAGAAGAATTTTCTAGTATTTTATTTGAAGCAATTATGCATCTCGAAGACCATAAGCTTTTGTTTAAAAATGATAGAGAGAAGATGCTTAGGTGGTTCAGTAGACTAGAGGAATTCTTTTTTGATTTATTGTTTTTAAAAAATAAATACACAGAAACAGAAATATTAGGAATGCTTTCAGAAACCGCAGAGTACAATCAATTATTAAATGCGAAAGTGACATTTCATTCTACATATATTCATATAGAAAATGACTCTCCTTTTTTTGATAGTGCAAGTGGTAGATCTCGAGGAGGATTAATGGTTTTTAGAGAGTTTGCTGGTCGCGTTGTACCTGTTATATTTTCTGCCCGAAAGGAACTGACAAAGGACGAGGATAGATTGGTACTACTTGCAAAGAAAATTAAAGAAAATTCCAACCGTCTAGACCCATCTTTTGTCTCAGAATTTCTCGTGGATAAGGATTCAGAAGAATATCAATCTACAGTTGCTCATGAAGTTGGTCACGTCGGCAATTATCTGCTTTATGTTGCTATAAATGGTACTGCTGCCCTTAATGATTATTTTTCAGCAAAAATTCGACTTGCCGTATCCTTACTTATAAATAAAGAGATTGATGAAAATACA
Source organism: uncultured Candidatus Saccharibacteria bacterium (assembly GCA_965230995.1). Taxonomy (GTDB): domain Bacteria; phylum Patescibacteriota; class Minisyncoccia; order Phycocordibacterales. Next base: position 106,160 of record OZ246398.1, on the reverse strand, counting down.
ATAAAAGACATACGTTCCATAAAGGAATTTATGCTTGAACAGGCAAAAGATGAGTTTCTAGTCAGAAAAAAGGCTGAGAATCAGGAAACAGAAGAAATATACAAACTATTAAGATTTGATAAAACTGCATGGTCGCTTCCTGTCTATTTTTATATTCCAGAAGAAATTGCTAGTCTAATTAACTCTGGGAAAAACGATAAACTAAATCAAAAAATTGTCAGTGCCCTTGTTGGTGAATATGAAAAACAATTAGAAATTGCCTTTAAGGCATTTGATGAATTAATTAAAAAAGGTGGGTATACAAATGAAGAAGCTGTTGCATTACTAAGTCTAAAGAAACTAAAAGACTGGCATAAAACAGTAAGAAGATTACTTTCGGAATAGATTTTTAAGGCCTAAACCACCGCGCGCCGTAGGCGCGCGGTTCCTTGCGCTTTTTTCTGATTATGGTAGTATATCACCCAAGCGTTTTGGCGCTTTCATAAGGGAAGTCTGCGCGTTTGGATTACAATCCTACATTGCAGACAAGCAAAATAGTCCCTTTTTGTTGACTATTTTTGTTTAATTATCAATCAAAACATATATGGCAAAGACATCAGTAATTGCAAGATCGCAAAAGAAGCAAAAGTTTAGCACACGAAGAACAAATCGTTGTTTTAAATGTGGTCGAACAAATGGTTTTATGAGAGATTTCGACTTGTGTCGAATCTGTTTTAGGGAATACGCAAACGAAGGCGTAATTCCAGGTATTAAAAAGTCATCGTGGTAGGAATTTCCTGCTTTAATTTGAAATAATATTATGAACGACTCTGTAGCAGACATGATGATAAGGATAAAGAACGCCGGCGTGGTCCGAAAGGATACCGTCGAAGTTCCATATTCAAAAATAAAATTTGCGATTTGCGAAGTCTTGAAAAAGGAAGGCTTCATTGCTGATGTAGATACAAAAGGTAAAAAAGTCTCTGAGAAAGCGATAGTAATAACTCTAAAATACGAAGGAAAGAATCCAAAAATAACAGGAACATCAAAAGTTTCTAAATTCTCAAAAAGAATCTACGGTTCAGTTAGCGAGATAAGACCAGTAAAGAACGGTGCTGGACTTTTGGTGATGACTACCCCAAAGGGTATTTTGTCTGGATCTGAAGCACGAAAGCAAAAGGTCGGCGGGGAACTTCTATTAAAAGTTTGGTAATACACGAATATGTCAAGAATTGGAAAAAAAGAAATTGAAATCCCTGCTGGAACTACCGTTACAATGGACGGAAATATCGTAACTGTAAAAGGTAAACTCGGAACACTCACACGAAAGTTTGATTCAGCTATAAAAATCAAAATAGATGGAAATAAAATAACTTTTGAACCTACAAGAAACAGCAGTTCTCTAAAGGCTCTATGGGGAACAACAGCTTCTCATATCGAAAATATGATTGAAGGTGTTAATACTCCTTGCGTAAAGAAACTTATCCTCGAAGGAGTTGGTTTTAAATCAGAAGTAAAAGGAAAGAATCTTGTGCTTGCTCTTGGATTTTCTCATCCAGTAAATGTTTCAATTCCAGAGGGTATTACAGTAACAGCCGAGAAAAACCTTGTTACATTTACAGGTATCGACAAAGAACTCGTTGGAAGCTTCTCTGCTTCTGTGCGGGCTCTAAAGAAACCTGAACCATACAAAGGAAAAGGTTTCCGATATGATGATGAAGTTATCAAACGAAAAGAAGGTAAGAAATCAGTATAGTCAACGCATATGAAAAACACTTCTATAAAAACAGAAAAAAGAGACAGACGACACAAGAGAATAAGATCAAAAGTGTCTGGTACAGCAGAGAGACCAAGGCTGTCTATCTTTAAATCAAATACTGCGATTTATGCGCAGGTTATTGATGACGTAGCTGGAAAGACAATCGTTTCTTCATCAACAAAGGAAATCAAGAAAGGAACTCTTGGAGAAAGAGCGAATGAAGCAGGACAAAAAATTGCAGAGAAAGCAAAAGAAAAAGGAATCTCAAAGGTCGTATTTGATAGAGGAGGATTTGCGTATGCAGGTGTTATTGCAAAATTAGCAGAAGGAGCGCGAAAGGGCGGACTCGTATTTTAATGTAATCAATATGGATAACGTACAAGAACCAAAAAAAGAAGTTCAGGCGGTAAAGCCACAGTCAGAGCCTCGAAAATTCCCTCCTCGACGCGATTTTGGAGGTAGGGCAAGAGGTGGAAATGGTCAGAGAAGAGACGGAAAGGGCGGACCAAGACGAGACGGAGACAAAAGACAATCAAAGCGACCAGAAAGACAAAAGTCAGAATTCGAACACAAGATAATCAGTATTCGAAGAGTGACTCGTGTCGTTTCAGGTGGACGAAGATTCAGTTTCTCTGTTGGTATTGTTGCTGGAGACAAAAAAGGACGAGTCGGCGTTGGAATGGGTAAGGCTTCAGACACTGCTCTTGCAATTGAAAAAGCATTGAGAGATGCAGAAAAGAATATGCTCAGAGTTAAATTAACAAAGACAAATTCAATTCCAAAAGAAGTCGAAGCAAAATACGCAAGCTCACGAGTTCTCATTATGCCAGCTCCAGAAAGAGGTTTGATTGCTGGTTCATCTGTTAGAACAGTGCTCGAATTAGGTGGAATAAAAGACGTTGGAGCAAAAATATTTTCTAGATCAAAGAACAAAATTAACAACGCTCGTGTTGCCATCGAGGCGCTCGCAAAACTATAAAATACTAATATGCAAACACACGAACTAAAAAGAAGAACACCTCTAAAGGATTCAAAGAACATTGGACGAGGAGGAAAGAGAGGAAAGACCTCAGGACGAGGAGGAAAGGGACAGACTGCCAGAGCTGGTAGCAAATTGCGACCAGAAGCAAGAGAATTCATCGAAAAGATTCCTAAACTTCGAGGACGAGGTGTAAACATCAACACTCCTGTAAATGAGAAAATGTTTCCAATCAACCTTGCTGTTATAAATGAATTATTCAAAGACGGCGACAAAGTAACACCATCTACGATAATCGCAACAAAGGCAATTTCTATTTCAAAAGGAAAGCGACCAAGAATAAAGATTCTCGGAACTGGAGAAATAACAAAAAAGATTACTGTTGCAGAATGTAAAGTGTCTAAAAGCGCTTTGGAAAAAATAACTAAAGCTGGAGGAAAGGTGCTCGGTTACTAATCGAGCGTCTTTCTTTTCTAATTAACCAATCTTTATGAAAAAGGTATTACATAAAATAAAGCTGATATTTGAAGACCGAGTTTTGCGAAAAAGAGTTTTGTTTACTCTCGGTGCTCTTCTTGTGTTCAGGCTTTTTGCTAATATTCCGCTTCCCGGTATAAACACAACACTACTAGAAAACTTTCTATCAAGTAGCGATATTTTCGGTTTGATAAACGTATTTTCAGGAGGTGGTTTGAAACAAATGTCTATTATTATGCTTGGTGTTAGCCCTTACATTACAGCTTCGATCATTATGCAGCTTGCGACAATTATGTCGCCAAAGATAAAGGCTATGTACCAAGAAGAAGGCGATACTGGACGAAGAAAAATGACTCAGTATTCGAGAATGCTTACTGTTCCGCTCGCTGTGATACAGGGTTTTGGTTTCATTAGCTTGCTTCGTTCACAAAATATTCTTGGAGAAGTAACTTCTTTTGAGATTGCAGTGATTATCACAGTTGCTGTTGCGGGATCACTTCTTCTTACTTGGGTTGGTGAATTGGTTACAGAATTTGGAATCGGTAACGGAGTCTCTCTGATTATCTTTGCTGGTATCGTTTCTGCAATTCCTCAGACAGCAATAAGATTCTTTCAATTATATGACCCAGCACAGCTTCCGACTTATATTATCGGAGCGTTGATTGCGGTTATTGTGATATACGCTGTTGTGATTATAACTGAATCAGAGAGACCTATTCCGGTAACTTATGCAAAACAGGTTAGAGGTATGAAAACAATGGGAGGTCAATCAACATATCTTCCTATCAGATTGAACCAGGCTGGAGTTATTCCAATTATCTTTGCTCTATCCATTTTGCTATTTCCTCAGATGATCTTGTCATTTGCAAGTAGACTAGATATAAGCTCCGTAACAAGCGTGTCGCAATTCTTGCTTACACAGCTTCAGAATCAATGGATTTATGCCGGTCTGTATTTTGTTCTGGTTTTCTTCTTTACATATTTCTATACAGCAGTAACTTTTGATCCAAACAAAATTGCAGAAAATCTTCAAAAGGGTGGAGCCTTCATTCCAGGAGTAAGACCAGGAAAACCAACCGTTGACCATTTGGCCAGCATAACAACAAGACTGACATTGTTTGGGGCACTGTTCCTGGGTTTGATTGCCGTTTTGCCTATAATTATGCAAGTTCTTACAAAAAACCAATCGCTTATGGTTGGTGGAACAGCCCTCCTTATCGTGGTGTCGGTAGTCATAGATCTGGTAAAGAAAATGGATGCCCAAGTCTCAATGCGAGAATACTAAAAGCAAAAAACGCCTTCGGGCGTTTTTTGCTTTGAAAAGCTCCCAAAATCGGTTACAATGGATTATTAACAGGTTATATAAGAGGTAATGGATAAAAAACACACATTCATATTTGCAGGAAGATCGGGATGCGGAAAGGGCACCCAAAGGAAATTATTAAATGAATATATCGTTAAAAAATTTCCTAATGAAAATATTTTTAATTACTATTCTGGTGACGGATTTAGAGAATTTATAGACAAAAAAGACAACTATTCAAGCACCATATCAGATGAAATAATGAAAAGAGGCGAACTTCAGCCTAATTTTCTCGCTGTTTGGCTTTGGGCAGGAGCTTTCGTGAAAAATATAAAAGGTGACGAGCATATTTTTATTGATGGTTCACCAAGAACTCTTGTAGAGGCACAATCTCTTGATTCCGCTATGAAATTCTACAAAAGAGAAAAGCCATATTTTATTGTAATTGATGTTTCAAAAGAAGAATCACACAAAAGACTACTCGCAAGAAAAAGAGAAGACGATACCGAAGAAGCCATAAAGAAAAGAGTCAATTGGTATGACACGATGGTTCTACCCGCTGTAAATTTTTACAGAAATAATCCAGACTATCATTTCATCGAAGTAAATGGACAGCAACCAATTGAAGACGTGCACAAGGAAATAATAAGCAAAATAAATATATAAATGAAAAGACTTGCGCTAATGTTTCTTGGACCTTCGGGATGCGGAAAGGGCACCCAGGTTAAATTGCTCAAGGAATATTTAGCAAAGCAAGACCCTGATACGGCGATTGTTAATCTAGTGATGGGAGATTTGTTTCGTTCTATGTGGAAGGATGGAACTGGTTTTAGTGCAGACCTATCGAGAGAGATAAACAAAAAAGGTGGTCTTCAGCCAAGCTTTCTTCAAGTTATGCTTTGGGTTGATTATCTAGTAAATAACATAAAAGGAGACGAGCACATAATAATTGATGGTTCTCCGAGGAGGGTTGAGGACGCGCAATTGATGGAATCAGCTTTTGATTTCTATGGTATAGATAGACCAGCACTTGTATTTATAAACACAGATATCGAAGAATCAAAGAGGAGAATACTCCATCGGGCACATACCGAAGGCAGAAAAGACGATCAATTCATAAGCGATGTTGAAAAGAGAATGGATTGGTACAGAGAGTTTGTAATTCCAGCTATTGATTATTTTAGAAATAAGAATAAGTTTAGATTCATAGAAGTAAATGGTAATCAGGATATTGAAGGCGTCTTTTCGGAATTAAAAGCAAAATTATTTAATGATCAGGCTTAAAACAGAAAAAGAAATTGAAATAATGAAAGAGGGGGGCAAGAGATTGGCCTTGATTTTAAATGAGCTTGAAAAAATGGTTGTGCCAGGTGTTACTGCAAGAGAATTAAATGACAAAGCGGAAAAAATGGTAAAAGATTATGGCGATTCGAGTGCCTTTTTGGGTTACACTCCTCACGGAGCAGATCGCCCTTATCCTTCAGCGCTTTGTGTTTCTGTAAATGATGAAATCGTACACGGCATATCCAACGAAAAAGAAAAGATTATAAAAGATGGGGACGTTGTCAGTCTCGATATGGGTCTTGCTCATAAAAATTTTATTTTGGATTCTGCCAGAACTGTTATTACAGGTAGTGGAGACCCAAAGGCTGTTTCGCTTGTTGAAACAACCAGAGAATCTCTCGAAGCTGGTATAAAGGCAATAAGAATTGGTGGAAATATTGGTGATATTGGTTACGAGATCGGAAATATTGCAAAGAAAGCAGGATTGTCAGTTGCCGAAGGTCTATCGGGTCACGGTGTTGGTTACGAGGTTCACGAAGATCCTTATGTTCCAAACAAAGGTAAAAAAGGAACAGGAGAAAAAATAACTGTCGGTATGGTCATTGCAATAGAACCTATGCTTTGCGAAGGAAAAGGAAAGATAATTTTGGCAGATGATGGCTACACTTACAAAACAGCAGACGGCAAGAGAAGTGCACATTTCGAACATACTGTTGCGATCACAAAAGACGGACCAATCGTTTTAACAAAGATATAAAAACATACACACCTGTGTATGTTTTTCGTTTTGTAGATGGTATATAATAGGACGATGGATCTCTTTAAAGAACAAAAAAAATTTAGTACTCCTTACGAGGAACTTGAATATCTCAGGAAACGAGTAGCCGAACATGAAAAGACAGCAGAAAACGCTGGTATGGTTCCCGACACAGAAAAATTAGTCAAAGCCGAAATAGATTTACACAGAAAAAAACTTCCACACGATGTTCTTGCTCCAAAATCTCAGATGACTGAAGTCGAAATATCCGGTTTTGTTTTGAAGATTTCTCCAGAAGAACACGATACAAAACTTTCCGAATTGATGGCACTTGTAAAAACAAGAGGTGTATATAATGCTCTTTCTGTTATCTCAAAGATGAAAAATCCCCATATCGAGGACGATTTTCATAGAATGTTGGTTGCTCTCGTAAAAGGTGGATACGAAACAAGGCTTAGTCCGAAAGATACGACCACGAAAGCATTAAAAATGACTTTGTTTGAAATACAATTGCCCGAACAAAAAAACGAAGATAAAAAACCACTCAAAGAATTAATTTCTTCGATGGAGCAATTATTTTCAGGTTTGATGTCTATCTCACAACAAACAGGAAAAGAACCAAATCTAGAATATTTTACAATGGAGCTCGCAATGCCAAATGTCGGCGAAGAATATTCTTTTTTTGTTGCAATGCCAGATTCAAGACAAGAATTATTTGAAAAACATATTCTATCTGTATATCCATCAGCAAGGCTCATACCAAAAAGAGACGATTATAATATTTTCAATGAAGACGGTCACACCGTTGGAGCTTGCGCTACATCAGGTGGAAATCCAATATATCCAATAAAGACATATGACTTGTTTGATCATGACCCAATAAACGCAATACTCAATTCTTTTTCAAAAATGAAAAAAGAAGGCGAGGGAGCATCTATACAGTTTGTCTTTAAACCAGTTGGTGATAATTATATAAAAAAATATTCTTATGCCCTCGAGCAAATTATGAAAGGGAAAGACGTGTCCGAATCAATAGATATCCCAGATTCTATTGGAGGGGAGCTTTTCAAAACAGCCAAAGATATTTTTAAAACAATAAAGAAAAAAGAAGGTGAAGATGAAAAAAAAGATCCAATCGATCAGACTGTTATAGACGAAATAAAAAAGAAAATCAGTAGTCCGATCGTTCAAACAAATATCAGAATTGTAGTATCAGCAGAAGAAGAAAAAGATGCAAGAGATATTTTGGGTGACATCGAATCTGCCTTTAATCAATTTGAAAACACAAAAGGCAACAGTTTTGTATGGAAGGAATTAAAACGAGGGTCGCTCACAGATATGCTTAGAAATTTTACTTTCCGAACTTTTAATTCTTCACAAAATATTCCGCTTTCTCTTTCCGAGGTTGCAACAATAATGCACTTCCAGACAAAAGCAATAGAAACAGCAAGTAATCTTAAATTCAATAGATTAGTTACGGCTCCGGCTCCAGCAGGGCTCACTAAAGAGGGAATTTTGCTTGGTGTAAACAGACATTCAAGCTCTGAGACCCCAATATATATGTCCAAAGAGGATCGATTGAGACACATATACACAATCGGTCAGACAGGTACTGGAAAATCAACCTTCCTCAAAAATTTGGTTGTTCAGGATATCAAAAACGGAGAGGGAGTTTGTATGATTGATCCACACGGCTCGGATATCCAAGACATTTTGGCAACCATACCAGAAGAAAGATACGAAGACGTCATCTATTTTGATCCAAGTAATGTTGAGAGACCGATTTCTCTCAATATGCTTGAATACGACAGAAGATTTCCAGAACAAAAAACTTTCGTGGTAAACGAAATGCTTTCTATATTCAACAAATTGTTTGATATGAAAGTTGCGGGTGGTCCTATGTTCGAACAGTATTTTAGAAATGCAGTGATGCTTGTGATGGAAGATCCAGAAACTGGAAACACTCTACTCGATGTTTCGAGGGTTCTTGCTGACAAAGGCTTTAGAGAATTAAAACTTTCTAGATGTAAAAATCCAGTAATTGTTGGATACTGGCGAGACATCGCAGACAAAGCTGGTGGTGAGGCTGATATCAAAAACATCGTGCCATACATTACGAGCAAATTCGACGTCTTTCTCTCGAACGATATTATGCGTCCGATAGTAGCTCAAGAAAAATCATCTTTTAATTTCCGTGAAATAATGGATCAAAAGAAAATACTTTTGGTTAACCTTTCAAAGGGAAGACTGGGTGATATAAATGCAAACCTTCTTGGTCTCATTATTGTAGGTAAAATACTTATGGCGGCACTTTCTCGTGTTGATTCCTTTGGTCAGGATTTGCCACCGTTCTATCTATATATAGACGAGTTCCAGAACATTACCACGGATTCTATCTCAACAATTTTGTCAGAAGCCAGAAAATATAAACTTTCTCTAAATATTGCTCATCAATTTATCGCACAGCTTGATGAAAAGATTAGTGATTCTGTTTTTGGTAACGTGGGTTCGATGGTCGCCTTTAGAGTCGGCTCCGAAGACGCCGAATTCCTTGAAAAACAATTTACACCTGTATTTACTGCAAGGGAACTTATGAATATTGAAAATAGAAATGCCTATATAAAAATGTTGTCGGATGGGACGCCAATCAAACCTTTTAGTATAGGTATTTTACCTCCAGAACAGGGCAACAAAGAGAAAGTCGAACCTCTCAAAGAATTATCTGGTCTAAAATATGGTAAAGACAGAAAAGAAGTCGACGAAGCCATAATGGCAAAATACAAGGCAACAAAGAATCTATAGTGTCCTATTGCGTTGGTTTACTATTTCGGGCATAATTTTAGGCATAATTTAATATTTTTACTATGGATAATTTAAAGAACGAGAGAACCTTAGTCGTTATTAAACCAGATGCAATACAAAGGACTCTAGTAGGAGAAATAATAAAAAGATACGAAAGAGCTGGACTAAAGCTGGTTGCAATGAAAATGATTGTGCCCACAGCGGATTTGATCGAAAAGCATTATCTCCTTGATCCAGAATGGATGAGAAAAGTCGGTGAAAAATCTATAGAAAGCTACAAAAAGAAAGGACAAACACCGCCATCAAATGACCCAATTGCAGTTGGAAAAAATGTCGTTGAAGTCCTTAAAAAATATCTTACAAGTGGGCCTGTCATTGCTATGGTTTGGCAGGGTGTGCACAGTGTCGAAGTAGTAAGAAAAATAACTGGAGGTACAGAACCAAGATCATCTGATGTTGGTACTATCAGAGGTGACTTTGTTCTTGATTCATATTTAATGGCCGACACATCTGGTAGAGCAATAAGAAATCTAATTCATGCATCGGGTACAGTGGACGAAGCAAAAGGTGAAATAAATCTCTGGTTTAAAGAAGGGGAAATTGTAAATTACAGATTGGTGCAAGAAGAAATTCTCTACGATGTGAACCTAGACGGAATACTTGAATAAAATTTCAGAAACAGGCCCAAAGCCTGTTTTTGTATATATAAAGACAGGGGAGACTCGCGTAAGCCTCCCCATGTCGGCGTGTTCGGGATGCTTGGTGTTGTGGACAAAAGCGAAAACCAAGTGCGAATCCCTGTGCACGCGTTCCTACCCCATAAAGCAAAAAGGACGGCGATGGAGATAGAACAAACCCTCCGCAATGAGTGCCTCTCAAGCCCCCAAGACAGAGAAATCTATCTCCGTGGGCGAAGAGTTTTGACTGTTGCTCGCTCGGCTCGAGAAGTCAGTAACCCTTTGCTTCCCACTAAGTTAAGTGACCCTACCGAGTCTCCGCTATAAATAGTACAGGATTTTTTATAATAATATATCTTTACTTGCCACGGAATTTGTTTTGAATTTGCAAAAAGTTTTGCTATCAAAAATTTAGGTGTATAATAGAGAAGGGTGAGCTGGAATATTATCTAGTTAACATATTGTAAGGGAGCTCAAATTGCATTTGTATCGATGAGGATTAATTTCTTCAGAGAAATGACTGCTGAGGGCACCCACCTAGAATTTTATCTAGGGCAATATTACCAGACACCCTACAAAAAACCCATCGCTTGCGAAGGGTTTTTTGTTTGGAAGAAAAAAGGTAGAATATATGTATGACCAGAGGAAAATATATTGTCGGACTGTTCTTTTTAATTGCCTTAATTGCAATACTTCATAATATTTCTCTGACTTATTTTTTGTATTGGAGATTTCTTTGGACTGATATTGTTATGCATTTTCTAGGGGGATTATTTATTGCCCTTGGAGGTTATCTTTTTCTGTTTGATAAAACAAAATTTTCTATTAAAGAAATACTTTTTTATACTATCGGAGCATCACTTTTAGTGGGTCTTGGCTGGGAAGTGTTCGAATATGTTTTTGATATCGTCCCTTATACAAAATGGTATGTGCCTGATACAGTCTCTGATATTCTAATGGATATAGTCGGCGGCATCGTTGGATTTTTTGCTGTGTTTTTAATTTCAATTAAAAAAGAAAAAATATAAAATGGATACAAAAAAATTAAAACTCTCATGTTTTGGTGGTGTGGGCAGTGTAACTGGAGCTAATTTTATGCTCACAACACCACAAGGTAAAAAATATCTTGTTGATTGTGGTCTTTGCCAAGAAGGGCGCGAAGGAGAGAAAAGCAATTACGAACCTTTCCAATATAACCCAAGTGAAGTATCGGCACTTTTCGTGACTCACGCACATATGGATCATATTGGTCGTATTCCTAGATTGGTTGAAATGGGATTTAATGGAGACATATATTCTACTCCGGCAACAAAAGAAATAGCCGGGCTTATGTTTGAAGATGCGCTGAAGATAATGTCATATAACTATGAAAAATATGGCACCTTGCCACTGTATGAAAAAGAAGCAGTGACCAAAACAATGTCGCTTTGGAAAGAAGCAGAATATCACAAGGATTTTAAAGTTGATGAATTAAATGTTTTTTTCAAAAATTCTGGACACATTCTCGGATCTGTAATGGTAGAATTTTCTCTCGGAAACAAAGACAGAAAAATTATGTTTACAGGAGATCTCGGTAATTCACCGTCACCGCTTTTGTCTGATACAGAATCAATTGGAGAAGGAGTTAAATATTTGGTGATGGAGAGTGTCTATGGAGATAGAAATCACGATTCAAAAGACGAGAGAGATAGAAAATTGCAAGAGACCATAAAGAAAACTTTGGCACGCGGCGGAACGGTGCTCATTCCTGCATTTTCTCTCGAAAGGACTCAAGTAATTTTGTACGAGATAAACAATATGGTCGAAGATCATAAAATCCCTTCTGTGCCTGTATTTTTGGATTCTCCGCTTGCAATAAAGGTCACAGGTGTTTATGGCAGATACAAAGAACAATTTAACAATCTTGTAAAACAAGAAATAAAAAGTGGTGATGATATATTTGATTTTCCAAAACTAAAACTAGTCAAAGACGTTATTGATTCTTCTGCTATACATAGCATCCCAGGAGCAAAGATTATTATTGCAGGTTCTGGAATGTCGGCTGGTGGTAGGATCCAATCTCACGAGAAAAAATACCTACCTGATCCACAAAATACTCTAATATTGGTAGGTTATCAGGCGGTTGGCACAGTTGGGAGGCAGTTAATTGAAGGACTAAAGAAAATTAAAATCGAAGAAGATTACGTAAAAGTAAAAAGTGAGATTGTGAGTGTGCTTGGATATTCGTCACACAAAGATTCTGATGGTTTGCTTGGTTTTGTTGGTACCGGAGTAGATAGTTTAGAAAAAGTTTTTGTTGCTATGGGTGAACCAAAGTCCTCTTTGTATCTGGCACAGAGAATTGTTGACGAATACGACATCAGCGCATTATATCCAGAAAAAGGCAAGATGTACGACATTGAGCTTTAGAGTATAATAATTACATTATGGAACAAAAAATTGAACAACTAAAAAAAGCCTCTCCATTTGCTGAACTTGGTGTAGAAAACCAAGAAGCAAACACTCCTCTAGTCTCGGCGCTTTCAAACGAAATTCTCAATGCTTATATTGCAGAAAAAGAATATGACCGCAAATAATCTGGATGACTTTCTTGTCTCCTATATTGGCTTATCAGGACTATCACAAGATGAACAAAAAGAAGTAATTGGCTATGTGTGGAATGCTATCCATAACAGAATTTTTGATATCCTAAAAAATCACATTGATAGCAAAATGTTATCAGATTTAGAAAGTAGGTTTGAAACAGAAGGCGAAAAAGTTTTTTCTGAAATAAAAGAAATCTATCCTGATTTCGACAAAACAGCAAAGAGAGCAGTGGGGGAAGTAATAGAGGAATTCAAAAAAGTGAGAGAGAGTATTAAATAAAATAAAAGCCCCGCGCTTCGCGCGGGGCTTTTATTTAATTAATTCATTGCTTTTTCTGCGATCTTTTTGAAAACTTCAGAGTTTTCTTGCGCTATTTGAGATAGTACTTTTCGGTCTAATTCGATGTTTTTCTTTTTTAGAGCTCCAATGAATTTGCTGTATGAATAACCCATATCATCCAATGAAGAATTGATTCGAACTGTCCAAAGCTTTCTAAAGTCTCCCTTTTTGTCTCTTCGGTGAGCAAAAGAATAGACCCCAGCGTGAACTATTGCTTGGTATGCATCTGCTTCTTTTGTTGATCTTCCGAATCGGTATCCTTTTGTCTGCTTTAGGATATTTCGTCTTGTTTTTAGGGCATTAACCCCTCCTTTTACTCGTGTCATAAATTTGTATTATTTTTTCTTTGCAATATATTTTCCCGGTAGGAATCTTGATATAACCTTGTTACTTGCAAGGGTTATTTCAACAAGGCCTTTCTTGCCGAGCTGTGTCTTTCGGCGACTTTCTTTCGCGTTGTAATGGCTTCTTCCTGGTTTTCGGCCTAGGATCTTGCCATTTTTGGTGACTTTGAGTCGCTTCGTGAATGACTTGTTTGTTTTCATACAATAATTAAACCAAAAATAGTATAGGCTAAAATACTATACTATATCGGGCTTTTTGTCTAGCTATTTTTGAGCAGGTTTTTCCTGAGGGTTTTCCTTTTGAGATTTGTCCTTTTCTATCACAATAGTCATACCTTTAGGGCTTTTTTTAGCACTATCAGCAATTTTGTAGGGAACAGAGACGAGCTTTAATACTCTTTCAATTCTTTCTTTTAGGAATTTTTCATCCATATATTTGAGTCTACCAGGTAGGAACAAGTCGATTTTTACTCGGTTTCCTTCGGATAGCCATTCGGTGACTTTTCTTGCTTTCAAGGCCAGGTCGTTTTCTCCGGTACCGACTTTTACCTGTATATTTTTTACCTCGACACTGTGAGCTTTGGCTTTTACTTCTTTTGCCTTTTTCTTTTCGCTGTAAAGATATTTTCCGTAGTCCATTATTTTTGCTACTGGAGGGACTGCGTTTGGAGATATTTCTATGAGGTCTAATCCGGCTTCTCTGGATTTTCGCAAGGCTTCATCAATAGACAAAACACCAAGCATTTTACCCTCGGCATCAACTACGCGAAGTTCTCTCGCGCGAATCCTTTCATTTATTCTGATACGATCGTCTCGTTTCAATTGTGTGTGATTAGGCTTATGAATACAGAGAATATAGCACTATTTTTAATACACTGCAAGATTATGTTTACTTTCTCTAAAAGTGGTATTATATAATTATGAAAACAAAAGAATTAATGCATTCGCCAGTGCTTACTCTACCTTTTGATACTACTTATGAAGACGCGGCCACTTTTCTGTTAAAAAGCGGTATAAAAGGTTGTCCTGTCGTTAATGAAAGCGGTGATGTTATCGGTATGATTTCTGACAAAGATTTATACAAAGTACTTTTCCCTTATTACCGAAGTTTCTACGAAAACCCAGAGAGCTATACTGATCCAGAAAAAAGAGAATCAAAAATACAAGAAATACGAAAGAACCCAATCGAAAGATTTATGTCGCGTGAAGTCGTTTCTGTTTCCCCAGATGATCCTATTATGAAAGTTGGCGCAATTATGCTCGCACGAAGTATTCACAGGATGCCCGTAATGGATGAAAATGGCAAATTAGTCGGTATTGTCACAAGAGGTGATATATACAAAACTATTATCGAAAACAATCTAAAGAAGAAATAGATTTTAAGACAAAAGAAAACCCGCCAGAGAGAGGCGCCGTGTACTGGCGGGTTCTCTCTGGCGGGGGGCTATTTCGGAGGAGGTGGTCCGAAATAGCTATGATACCACCTGCGACAGGGCAGTGTTGTTGGTTCGTTACAGCCTTGCTCGCACTCCATGTTGTCTCTCACGAGACACCGCCAGCAAGTGTTATGGCCACGGTGTATGTTGTTGCGAACATCCACTGGCCAGTAGTAACCATGGCACACTGTGCACTGCCACGCGCGGTAGGGCCACTTTTCATGATGGCACCACCGGCAGGTGCGACGTCCTCCGTCCCAGTATTGGTCGGCAAGCCGACCAAAGTACTGGTTGCAGATCTCGCACTGCCAGCGGTATTCATACTGCTCGCAACGGCAGTGACGGTAGTGACAGCGGTCGCAGGAAGCGACAACCACCACCGGCGTACCCACAAGGGGTGGAACGGCGAGGACTCCTTCCTTTCCGTTGATCTGGTAGTAGGCAATGCACCCGCTACCGGTGATGAACATCGTGACCGCGAATAGAACGATGGTGAAGTAACGCATGGTAGCGTCTCCTAATTGGTTTGTTGTACGGTACTGTTTCTCATATATTATACAACAAACGCGTTTAAAAGTAAATAGTACAAAAAAGCCACATATTTTAGCCATAAATGACAAACCCACCAGACGTGCCTCGGTGGGCTGTCTTGGTGGGTGGGGTGGCGTCTCCTAGACGCCGGGGGGTATATCATCGATTTTGAAATGGAACAGGTGGAAGCGGTTGGGTGGTAAGAAGAAGAGTGGAATGTTGTTTCCCTTCATCAGGGAGGAAATCCATCCATTGATTTCCTCTCCGTCAAACTCTTCGATCACCTTCACTAGCTTTTCTTCCTGGAAACCAACACGTCTCTCCATCGTTACTTGGATCGTGATGGTTTTTGCAGAACCTTCTCCTCGATGCATAACGTGTAGGGTGACTACTCCGTTGTCTCCGAATTGCGCCTCTAGACCACCGTGTCCATCCTTTCCACTTAAGAACACATACAATTGTTCGCGTCCAATGTGGATATCTTTGGTTGTGGCGGGTGCCATTTCCTGGTCTCCGGTTGTGAGTTCAGAACTTCTAAGCCAAAATTATAATACAATCTTTATACATAAAGTAAAGTTCTGCATAAATGACAAACCCACCAGACGCGCCTTGGTGGGCTGTCTTGGTGGGTAGGGTGGCGCTTCCTAGGCGCCAGGGGATTGCAGTTGATGAATGAAGCGGAACTGGAACTTGTTGTCCGGAGGTCTCACGATGAGTTCGTAATGGTGTCTGAAGGTCCAGTCAATCATGCGGACAACGTTCTCCGCCGTGATAGAGGTGGTACCCATCACTGTGCACTTATGTGGAACTCCGATCCCCATTGTTTCCTTGACCATGAGTAGGGTGATTTCCTTCCATGTAAGATGTAGGCATACCACGAATACATCTTCCGGAAGATGCCAGCCGAGATGACTGAGGAACCCCTTCAGACACCCGATGTCCCTCAGGAAGTGCTCATGTTTAACGAGCTGGGTTACAGTGACTTCACTCATCGCTTTTCTCCGCTTGTGTTAGGAACTCTAAGCCAAAATAATAATACAATCTTTGTGTATAAAGTCAAATAGCTTTAATCCTTGCATATTGTCATGATAGACTTCTTTTATGTTTAAAAAACTTTTTGTAATCCTCGTAATTGTCCTTGCTCTAGTTTTTTCTTTTGTATATTTAAAAAATGAAAAAAATGTCGACATAGAAAATAACAATATTGAGACAAAAGAAGATACTGTTTCGGTAGAAATAGAGAAGAAATTGTCATCCATGACGATAAAAGAAAAGATTGGTCAGATGCTCATTATCGGTCTTCCAGGAAAAAATCTCGATCCCGATACTATAGAAATGATAAAGGATTATAATGTTGGAGGTTTTAATTTGCTCGGTAGAAATATTTTAGATGAGAGTCAGTCCCGAGATTTGATTTCTCAAATGCAAAACTTTGCAAATATTCCTCTATTTATCGCTACCGATCAAGAAGGGGGAGATGTAATTCGTTTTAATTTTTTCTCTGAATTAACACAACAGGTTGAAATTAAAAATACAGAGGATGCTTTTAAAATTTCAAAGAAAAGAGGGGAGGAGCTTTCTTCTATTGGCGTAAATATGAATTTTGCTCCGGTTTTGGATTATGTAACCGATAGGAATTCTTATCTATACAAAAGGACTTTTGGTACGACACCAGAAAAAATATCAGAGCTTGGAATTGAAATGATAAAAGGATATGAATCTTCGGGTGTTATTCCAGTTGCAAAACATTTTCCAGGATATGGAAATATTTCTCTTGATCCACACAAAAAAGGTGTTTCGATTTCAATTTCAAAAGAGGATTTGGAAAATAATATTTTGCCATTTAAAAAAGTAATAGAAAAATATCCTTATGTTCCGATTATGACGGCTCATATTGTCGTGCCAATTGTCGATGATAAACCGGCTACGCTTTCAGAAAAATTCTTGGTTGATATTTTGAGAGGAGAGCTTGGTTTTAAGGGTGTGATCATTTCCGATGATATGGAAATGGTTTCTGTAGGTGGAAACATTGCCGAAAATAGTCTGAAAGCAATTCTATCCGGTGTTGATATTATAATCAGTACATATTCGAGAGACATTCAAAAACAAATATACGAAAGGATATTAGAGGCGGTAGATAATGGTGAGATTAGTGAGGATAGAATAAACGAATCAGTAGAGAGAATTCTCAGAACAAAATGGGATTTGATTTTGGAGAAAGGGGTGTAGATAAATGAGGAAAGGCGCGCCCGTGGCGCGCCTTCTCCGTTCTGTCGGAGGTCTTCCGGCATTACGGAACGACAGTCCATAGAATGAGCCCCCCGTTTTCTTTGGTTACGAATTCAGATTCTCCCCTGGTGAGCATAAGCTGTACGGCATTTTGCATGCTCGTGACAGTGTGGCTACCGTTAATCTGTAGCATGGTTGCCACAATGGTGTTGCCGTTTGTGGCGGTATACCGAACAGATGTTCTGCCGGGCCATGGCCACCTGTGGCATTCTGCAATGATCCCTGGGAGCATTCCTTTGGTTAGCGGTTGTTCGCTCTGTTTCTGAACCGCAAGGACTTGTACTAATGTCACAATTCCTCCTTGGCCTGATTTAAAGACTATGTATTTATTTAGTGGTGTCAATTGGTTAAGTATTAGTGATTGTTGTTTACCCTCGCAATAGGCAATGGGATTTTAAACGGGTTTTATTTTTTATTAAGACGTTATATTATTTATCAATAATGGAAAAAATACAAAATACAGAGAAAGGTAGACAAAGAGAAGAGGTGTTTCCTGTCGATATGTATCAAATTTCTGGTCATGGAAAGATTACAGAGAAAGATCTCGAAAGATATGATCGATGTAAAGTGCAAGATGAAAGAATAAGATTAGTCGCGGATTTTGAAAGAAAATTGAATAATTCTCCTGTAGATGAAATATTCTCGCTCATCAAGCAGGCTCTTGAAAGCGATAATCTTGCGATTCAGAGAATTGGTGCTGAAAAGATTGAGTATTTTTCAACAGATAAAAGATATCCACTCATCAAGCAGGCTCTTGAAAGTAAAAACCCTGAAGTCCAAGAGATTGGTGTTAAGATGATTCGATACTGTCCTAAAGTGGATGAGGTGTTCTCGCTCATCAAGCAGGCTCTTGAAAGTAAAAACCCTGAAGTTCGAAAGATAAGCGCAGGATTGTTTTGGTGTGCTCCAGCACACAAAAGATTTTCGCTCATCAAGCAAGCTCTTGAAAGTAATGATCCTTTAGTTCAAGAGATCGGTGCTGAAATAATTCGGTCTGCTTCAGAAGATGAAGAAAGATCTTTACTTAGAAAAATAGTCACTGAAAAAATTCAACGTCTCCTTGAAAGTGATGACCTTGCGATTCAAAGGATTGGTGCTGGAATGATTCGTTTTGTTCCTGTAAAAGAAATGTCATTACTCATCAAGCAGGCTCTTGAAAGTAAAGACCCTAAAGTCCAAGAGGTTGGTGCTCAAATGATTGAGTATGCACGAGAAAATGAAAGATCATTACTTGTTAAGCAGGCTCTTGAAAGTAATGATCCTCTAGTCCAAGAGATCGGTGCTCAAACAGTTCGGTCTGCTCCGCTAAATGAAAGGGATTCTTTATGGCAAATAGTCACTGAAAAAATTCAAAGTCTCCTTGAAAGTGATGATCCAAATGTCCAAAAGATTGGTGCCGAAATGACCATGTTTGTTTCAGGAAATGAAGAAGAAGATTCACTTAGAAAAACAATAACTAAGAAAATACGACAAATCTTTGAAAGTAATAACTACGCAGTTCAAAAGATTGGTGCCGAAATGATTAAGTATGCTCCACTAAATGAAAGAGACGTTTTATTGCAAATAGTCACTGAAAAAATTCAACGTCTCCTTGAAAGTGATGATCCAAATGTCCAAAAAGAAGCCATGCGGATGATTTGGTATGTGCCAGAAGATGAAAGATCATTACTTGTTAAGCAGGCTCTTGAAAGTAATGATCCTCTAGTCCAAGAGATCGGTGCCGAAATGATTCTGTCTGTATCGGATGAAGAAATGATCTCACTCATCGAGCAAACACTCAAAAGTAATAATCCTTTAGTCCGAAAGATTGGTGCTCAAATGATTGAGTATCTTCCAGTAAAAAAAAGATTTTCACTCATTGAACAAGCGCTCGAAAGTAATGATCCTATTATTCAAAGGATAGGTGCTCTAATGATTCGGTCTGTTTCAGAAGCAGAGAGGAAAAAAATATTTGACGTTCTTCTAGAAAATAAATTACTAAAATATGTTATATTTGCTCCCTTATACAACAAACATCCAGATTTAAATACGGAATCATTCTCGAGAAAGAAATTTGAAAAAACAGGATCTGAGACGACGCTGGTCGGGGGTCCATTAAAAGACAAAATAATTATAAGACACATTAATTCAACTTCTTTTTTAACGTGGCAAAAATTATATGAAAATCATCAGGAGTGGAAGGAGGCCGGTTTTGATTATGTACCAATTGAACCAATTCAATCATATAGTTTAAAAGAGAATGGATTAGTCGATGTATATAGTGGTGTCCTTGATTTAGATTTAGCCTCATGGCAGAGGATTTCAACTACACTATTTACGCCAGATCTAGTGGAACAAAGAGATAGAATCATTGCTATGCTTGATAAGTTACATATTAAGCATGGGCATACTCACGATGCTAATTTTTGTCTACGTTTCTTTAGAGATGAAGATGGAGAATTAGATATGACAAGGACACCTAGGCTCTATCTAATTGATTTTGATCAAGCTGTTTCATAGTAAGGGTATTTCATTTTGTGATAGAGATGGGGGAATCTCTCATTACATGAACAGTATGCCTTTTGGTGATTTTATTCGTTCTCATTCCTCGAACTCTAAAATCAACACAAAAGCCTTTCGATTCCCCCACAAAAGGTCTCCCAGACCTTTCTCATCTCCACATAACAAAAATCGCCCCAAAGGGCTGATTTTTGAAATGTGGAGATGGGGGGAATCGAACCCCCGTCCAGAGAAGGAAATGTATATGTGTCTACAAAGTTTAGTTATTTTTTATGATTTAGATATAGAACCTTTGAAAATAACAAAACAATTCTATACCGATCTCTTTTGTTTAAGTGTTAGCCTAGAGAAATGCAAACACCGAGTCTCTGAAAATGACACCCAAGACCATCTCACGAGACGAGAGGTGGCTGGGCGCGCCCGCTATTAAGCTAGAGCGAAAGCAAAATCCTTTGTTCCAAAATATGGAGAAGGAGTTGCTGCAGAATTGTCTGCACTTATGTTTTTCCAGCCTTTTAAGAAGTTGCTGGAGCTTCACTTTGCGCATATATATTGAACTTCTTGTCGAAGCCGATCATCCCCATAGAACCAGCCAAAGGTGGGCTCTACGCGAATGATCGTTGTTGTCAAAAAACTATCGTTTGAATTTTCTACCCATATCTCTTTCGAGATCTCGTTTTTTTATACTTTCTCTTTTGTCGAACTGTTTCTTTCCGCGTGCTATTCCAATTGAAA
Source organism: uncultured Candidatus Saccharibacteria bacterium (assembly GCA_965230995.1). GTDB lineage: Bacteria > Patescibacteriota > Minisyncoccia > Phycocordibacterales. The sequence goes on along the minus strand of OZ246398.1, from coordinate 85,384 downwards.
CCTTGATGTTCGTTCCTTTATTATACAACGCTATTGGGATGATTGTCAATCCTTTAGTATCTTCTGCCGTGGCGAGTTTTCCGAGTTCTTTTTTGTGTAAAAGTAAACGGCGGTTGCGTGTTGGTTCGTATGCTTCTTTTATGTTTGCCTGCTGGTAGGGTCTTATGGTCATACCAATTATATATGCTTCACCTCCGCGGACTGTTATTCGGCTACCATCAAGCGTCACTCCTTTGTTTCTTGTAGATTTTACTTCATGTCCAAAAAGCTCGATACCCGCTTCGAATTTTTCGAGTATTTCATAATCAAATGTGGCTTTTTTGTTTCTTGCTAAATCCATATAAAGCATCATAACAGAATAGGTGTTTTAAATAAACGGTCAGTTAGAGAACGCCTTTTATTTATAGTCAATTTCGGTATAATATCCGTATGACACAAAAAGAAAAAAAGAAAAAAGAAAGGAAACCTCTCAAGCTGAGGATAATTCCTAAAATAGGCAAGGGCGGTAGTGGTATGTTTGGAAATTTTATTAACATACTTTTTATATTTGTTTTGATTGTTGCTCTGTACACAATGTTTACAGAAGGGACAAATAATCCAAAACAAATTGCTATTTCTGAACTCGCAACTGCTGTCTCAGAAGGCAAGGTTAGCGATATTGTCGTAAAAGGCGATGATCTAAATATTAAATACAAAGATGGCGCTGAATACTTTACCAAAAAAGAATCTGGGGTCGGCGTTGTTGAAACTTTGGATGCTTATGGTGTATCACAAGAAGCAATTAATGCGGTAAAGACAGAAATAAAAGGCGAGAGCGGTTTCTTTTATTGGCTCATCCAATTATCTCCCATCCTGATACCTCTTCTGTTTATTCTTTTCTTTGTATGGTTTTTAACGAGACAGGTAAAAGGTGCGGGGGCGCAAGCATTTACTTTTGGGCAATCAAGAGCGCGAATTACTGATCCAAACGACAAGAGAAATAAAATCACCTTCAAAGATGTTGCAGGTGCTAAAGAAGCAAAAGAAGAGCTCGCCGAAGTTGTTGATTTTCTCCGAAATCCAAAAAAATTCCTTGAGATCGGTGCTCGTATTCCAAAAGGTATTTTGCTTATGGGTGCTCCCGGTACTGGAAAGACATTACTTGCAAGGGCGGTTGCAGGGGAAGCTGGAGTAAATTTCTTTTCTATTTCAGGTTCTGAATTCGTTGAAATGTTTGTTGGAGTCGGTGCTTCTCGTGTGCGAGATTTATTTAAATTAGCAAAATCATCTTCGCCAGCAATTATTTTTGTCGACGAGATTGATGCCGTTGGGCGAGTTCGCGGTACAGGTGTCGGTGGCGGAAATGATGAAAGGGAACAGACTTTAAACCAGATATTGGTTGAAATGGATGGCTTTGAGCCAAATGAAAAGGTTATCGTAATGGCGGCAACGAACAGACCAGACGTTCTCGATCCAGCACTTCTTCGTCCGGGAAGATTCGACAGAAGAGTCACAATAGATATTCCCGACAGAAAAGACAGAGAGGAAATATTAAAAATACACGCAAGAAAAAAACCTTTGGCAGAAGATGTAAATATTTCTTTGATTGCAGAAAGGACACCGGGATTTTCTGGAGCTGATTTGTATTCTCTTATGAACGAGGCTGCAATTTTGGCAGCGAGAGAAGACAGAAAAACAGTTTCGCAATTTGATTTGATTAGATCAATAGAAAAAGTAATGCTCGGCCCCGAGCGAAAAAGCCACGTGCTTTCAAAAAAAGGAAAAGAGCTAACCGCATATCACGAAGCAGGTCATGCTATCTTGGCTTCACTTCTTCCTTTTGCTGATCCTGTTCACAAGATATCTGTTATCTCGAGAGGGCGTGCTGCGGGATATACTTTGAAATTGCCGATTGAAGATAAAAAGCTACAATCAAAGAAAGAGTTTCTCGATGATATTGTTGTTTCGCTTGGTGGATATGTTACAGAAAAAATTGTCTTTGGTGATCTCACAACAGGACCATCGAATGATTTGCAAGTTTCGACTGCTCTCGCTCGGGATATGGTCACGTTGTATGGTATGTCTGATGATATCGGTCCGGTTGCTCTCGAATCAAACGGCAGAGCGCTATTTGGAAGGGGGGTTGATGACAAACAATATTCTCCAGAGGTCAATGCTAAAATAGACAGTGAAGTAAAAAAGATAATGTCAGAGTCGCAAGCAAAAGCAGAAAAGCTGATCATAGAAAACAGAAAGTTGCTCGACATAATTGCAAAGAGACTGATTGAAGTTGAGACGATAGAAAAGGACGAATACGAAAGAATAATAGTTGCAAACGGAATTGAATTAAAGAAAAAAGAAGACATAGAACATCAGAATTAATATAAAAAGCGTCCCGCCTACGGCGGGACGCTTTTATATTAAAAATCAACAAATACAGAGACGTCTTTCATTTCATAAATTATTCTCGCTGGAGTCTCAGATAGATTTCCATCTTTTGATATTAATTTATTAAAAGCCTCCTGCTTTTTTGTTTTATCTGAAATAAACATTATTGCTTTATCTATTTTTTTGAGAAAAGTGAAAGTCGTCGTTGCTCTTTGTCTGTGTTCGCTTTTGTCTGTTTCGTATACGTAAACAAAATTTTCATTTGAAAAATTATTGATATTTTCAAATGGCATTATGCCAGCGGTATGACCGTCGTTTCCCATACCCATTGTTGCAACTATTTTTCCTTGAGGATTATTTTCTATCCATTTGAATATTTCTCTCTCGTATCTTTTTCCAAATTCATTTAGAGTCTCGTTTTGTTTTGGGATGGTCTGTATTAGGTTATTTTGATTACCTATCCTTTCTTTAATTAAAATAGAATTGTTATTTTTTTCATCAGTTGTAAATCTCTCGTCGAGAGCGATTATTGTGACCAATTTATCGAAAGTTATATCTTGTATTATGGACAATGCCGAACCGCCCGAGACACAAAAAAGAACAGGTACATTTTCTTTTGTATATTTTTCGAGTAAATTAGAAAGATATTTTTTTGCTTCCAAAACAGTTTGTTCCAGAGAATCAAAATGATTTATAGAAAAGGAAGGGGATATTTGTTGTTTAAACATTTTGGTTTGCAGTCTAGATTTTCTTTTTGAGAGTAAACGGCAAAACTATTGGCGTGATAAGAGATGTGAGCAAAACGACAAGAACAACAGTGGTGTACATTTGTTCATTTAAAATACCGAGCGATAAACCAACAGTAGCAAATATAAGCTGGACTTCGCCACGAGGTACAAGTCCCCAGCCGACAGATACTCTCTGACCCTTTTTTGCAATTAGTCCAGCAATTAGCTTTCCTGCAATTGCTAGTGCAGTAAGAATTAAAGAAATCAAAAATATTTTTGGATCAGTAAAGGTTTTAAGATCAACCGCCATTCCAGTTAGTACAAAAAATATTGGAATTAGAAAAAGACCGAGAGGTTCGACGAGGTCTTCGATGTCGTGTGTTTTGTGATGATCTATTGCATCAAAGACGTGTCTTTTTACATCTTCACTACATTGCCCGAGAACTTCTTCAAATTTTCTAACGATTCTAGGTTTTCTAAATGATTCAAAATGGACAGGGTCCAAAACCAAACCGGCAGCAAATGCGCCGATTATCGGAGCAAGTCCAAGTTTCTCTGCAAAAAAAGCAAAAACGAGTGCAAATGATATTGCAATTGTAAATTTCATTCCGACTCCTGTGTGTATTTTTGAAAAAACTTTTCCAAATGCTGGCGCTGTGAAATGTCCGATGACTATAGACAAAACCAAAAATGCAATAGCCTTGAGAGCTATAGTAGAAATTGCAAAGGTGCTTATATTGCCGTTCGTCACAAGGGCTGTTGCAATTGCAAGAACAATTAGACCCAAGACGTCGTCTAAAACAGCAGAGCTGAGAACGAGCCGTGATTCTTCACTGTCTGATTTTTTTAAATCTTTAAAAACTCTTGCAGAAATACCTACTGACGTTGATACAAAAGTTGATGCGAAAAATATATATGCAAGGGGTGATAGGTTTGGAAAGACAAAAGGAAGAGCAACCCATATTAATAGAAAGGTTGCGAGCACTCCTGCAAACGCTACGCCGATTGCCCGAATACCGACGCCAAGTAATTTTGAAATGTTTGACTCAAGCCCAATTTGAAATAGGAGAATTACAACACCCAGTTGTGCTAGGAAGGAGATTATTTCGTTTCCTTTAATACCTTCAAGATACGGAAAGCCAAATATCGCTAGATTTCCTAGTGCAATACCAACACAAAGTTCACCGAGGACAGAAGGCATACCGACTTTTTCTATAAGACTAGAAATTTTTGCTGATAATAGGATCACTACAATCCAGATAAAAATTAACGAATAATTAATCGTGTTTTCTGAATTGATATTGGCTTGTAAAATAAACGGTGCTGATATTAAAAATACCAGTATTGATGATAAAGAGATTTTCATATGTTTTTCAAAACTTAATTTTATTGCAATATGGACTTTTTTACAATATTTGCTGTATTTTAAAGTTTGCGATAGTATTTCGATACAAATGCGCGTGTAGCTCAGTTGGTAGAGTGCGGAGCTTATACCTCCGTGGTCCCAGGTTCGAGTCCTGGCACGCGCACAAAATAACGAAGTTGTTTTGTGCTGGTGAGAAAAGTCCGGGGGACTTTTCGTCCAGGACTCGAAGCCCGATTGAGCATAATTACGAGTCCGTCTAGGACGAAGTAATTATCCAATCGGGGTACTGAACCTGTAAGGTTCGAGTCCTGGCACGCGCACAAAATAACGAAGTTGTTTTGTGCTGGTGAGAAAAGTCCGGGGGACTTTTCGTCCAGGACTCGAAGCCCGATTGAGCATAATTACGAGTCCGTCTAGGACGAAGTAATTATCCAATCGGGGTACTGAACCTGTAAGGTTCGAGTCCTGGCACGCGCACTGACAACAAAAAAGTGTACGCTTAGTACACTTTTTTGTTGTCCGGTGTTTCGAGACAGGACGAGAAGGCCGGAACGCACGGAGCGAAGCGGAGTCTGAATTCTTTTTTGCCAAAAAGAATTCAGAAGTGAGGCGGGGTCGCGAACACTTAGTCCGCGCAATATTGCTTTGCAATATGAGCAGACTTAGTGATTCGTGACCGAGTCCTGGAACATCAAATGGACGAAATAAAAAGCCACGAGAGTGACCGAGTCCTCCCGCGCGCACAAAATAACGAAGTCGTTTTTTTGTTGATAACTAATTTCTTCTTTTAACGAAAGAATAGTATAATATTTAAGTATTCAATTAGGTCAATTGAACTATTAGTTATTATTAAAAAAATTATGAAAAAATATTTATTAACAATTCTCGTAATCGCTTTAGCATTTTCTGCTAATATCGCTGGGGTTTCGGCTCAGGCAGAAAGCGCAACATGTGTAAATATTACTAAATTCTTAAGGGAAGGAGATGTTGATGTAGATGTAGCGGGCGTTGCTTCAGGTGTTGGTGATGTTACTAAACTTCAGCTATTCCTTACGGACTATGGAACACTTAATGTTCCAGAAGGACAATATGGGTACTTTGGAACTTTGACAACAAAGGCCCTCCTCGCTTGGCAAAAGAAAGTGGGAGTAGTAACAAAGGACACAAGTACTGAATCTGTAGAATATGGAAAGACAGGTCCTTTGACTAGGGCAAAGATAAAAGAAGTTTCATGTTTGGGAGTAAAACCAACAGATCCAACCATCACAGTCACCGCTCCTATTGCTGGAGCAACATTTGTTGCTGGAACAAACATAAAAGCAATATGGAAGACAACAAATATGCTTGCTGCACAGAAACTCAAGGTTGAACTCGTAAAAGGCTCAGTAGTTGTATCAAGTCAAGATATTTCTAATACAAAGAGTTTTCAAGTAAAGACAGAAAAAACCTTGGTAGCCGGAAATGATTATAAGGTAAGGGTCAGCGTTGTTGCTGAATCTAATACAACAGCTGCACTGTCAGCAGAGTCAGGTGTATTTAGTATCACAGCTCCAGAAGTAAAGCTCCCTGCAATTACTGTAGTTGAACCAACAGCTGGTGTAGAAGTTACGGTTGGGAAAAATATACAGGTTAAATGGACAACTGAAAATATAGTTGGCGGTTCATACAAAGTTGAACTATATAAAGGGGATGTAAACTCGACAGACTCATCTGCTGTTCTAGTTTCTAGCTTTGTATCAAATATAAAATCAAAACTATTTAAAATCCCAGCGGATGCTGTTCCTGGATCAGACTATTTTTTCAAAGTAACTCACACAAAGGGTGAAGTGGTGACAGAGGATAAGAGTGATGCGTTTAAAGTTCTTGCTGTTCCTGCTCCGGCTATATTGATAACGTCACCAAATAGCGATTCTGTATTGTCAGCAATTGGCGGAACAATGACTGTGACTTGGGCGTCTGTATCTCTAAAGACTTCAGAAAAAGTTTTGGTTGAATTAATTAAAGATGGAATCGCTTATGCTTACGATGTTTCTACAAATGATGGAAAGCAGTTGATTAGAATTCCTAAAAATGCACCTGTATCAGAAAACTATACTGTCAGAATTACATACTCAGGAGACGAGGCGTCAGCTCCAGTTGTTGCAAAAGTAGAAGGTGTCAATATAGTTGCTCCCGCAGTAGCTTCTGAAGACTCAGATTCTTCAGTTGCATCAGTTGGAGAATCATCAAGAGGAATACTAGATATATTACTAGATTTGTTTAGATAACAATTGATTAAAACAGCCCCGCCTACGGCGGGGCTGTTTTGTGTTATAATAAAAACATTACAAATTAAAAAACTTATTATGGATTTTATAAGAAAAAATATAGTTGCTATTGCAATTTTGATTCCAATTATATTCCTTGCTGTGGTTGCTTTGTATGTTTACGTTCCAAATAGGGTGGTCGAAACTGATTATGATTTTGTATATGCTACTTGCGATGGAGGATCATACTATTATGAAAAGACAAATTGTCTCGAATTCATAAATGCTCACTACAAGGTTGCAGACAAAAAACTTACTTATACAGAACCAGAAGCGGGAAGTGATTTTGAAAATTTTGCAAAAGGTAAAAAAGTCAGAATTTTTAAACACGATACAGAAAAAAATATTAGTAAGGAAATTACACTTGCAGAAGTAGAAAAAAATGAACTTAGCGACCTTGTTCAATCTCCAGATGGTGTGATGCTCAAATGGAGCTACGAAGGCTCAGGTGACTTCTTGTTTTTTGATGGTGGCAGATCAGAATCAGGTTACTATCTAATGAAAGACGGCAAAAAAATGAAGATGAATACTATTTCATCGCCAGATAGCTATTATAACGACAACAATTTTAAGCTAATCGGTTGGGTGCTATAAATTAATAATTAAAAAATGGAAAAAGAACAATTATTATCTTTGCTAAAAAGCAAATTAGAGAGTGGGGAAATTCGCCAGGATGAAATAACAAATATTTTTGGTATTTCTAATGCAAATAGCCAATCTGTAACCAAAGGTATGCTTACTGTAAATAAAATATTATATTCTATTGGTACACTAATTGTTGTAATCGGAATAATATTTTTTATGATGCTCATTTGGGAAGATATCGGGTCTTTCGGTAGAATAATCTCAACTCTAGGTCTTGGGATTGTATTTGCTTCTATTGGTTCTGTGTTATTTGTCAAAAAACCAGGCGAACAAATTGGAGCAGTATTTCATACAATTTCAGGTGTTCTTGTTCCTATTGGGGCGCTTGTTACTTTATTCGAGACGACGTCAGCTATTCCTTCTTTGTGGCAGGGGGCGGTTACATTTGCTATTTTGTTTGTAGTTTATCTGATACTTGATTATATTCACAAACACCCAATCCTATCATTTTTCTCTATTGTTCATGGTACCGTATTCGTCTTTGCATTGCTTGGAGCGTTCATAAATGACATGAACGGTACTGAAGGTCTATTTGGTTTGAACGGAACGGAAAGTCTGTTTGGCTACCTGACTGTACTTGTCGGTATCTCTTATCTAATGCTAGGTAGGACATTTGCTTTGGGAAGGAATAAAAGATTATCTGGTCTTTTGTATTTTTTCGGAAGCATAGGAATACTTTCCGGTGTACTTATTGCAGAAATACTTAAAACTGGTTTAGGTGAAGCTCTATATTTCATAGTCATCTTCATCTGTTTTGCAATATCAACAAAAATAAAGAGTATAAGTGCTCTTGTTGCCACATCGCTATTCTTTATAGGATATTCTTCTTATATTACATTCAAGTATTTTGCAGATTCGATAGCCTGGCCATTTCTAGTGATAATACTTGGGTTCATATTCATCGGTCTTGGATATATCTCAGTTTCAGTCGGTAAAAAATATCTATCGAATTAAAAACTATTCCATATGCAAATGCTCTGTTCTATAAATGAACTCGGCTTTTGTGATTGGTATATTATTTAATTCTCTGTCGCTTTCGATTATATTTTTTGCTTCAATTCTAGCTGCCTCTACCATTTTGATATTCTTGATGGCTTCCATTGCTATATCTGAAATTCCCCATTGTCTGAGGCCAGATAGTTCACCCGGTCCTCTTTGTTTCAAATCAAATTCGGCAAGCTCGAAACCATTTTTTGCTTTGATTAGGCTCTCTAATCTTTCAATTGTTTTTTCTCTTTCTGAATCACTAAAAACAAAACAATATGAATCATGACTGCTTCTCGCAACCCGGCCACGCAATTGATGTAATTGTGCCAGACCAAATCTTTCTGCTCCTTCTATTATAATCATCGTGGCATTCGGAACGTTTACGCCGACTTCGACTACAGATGTTGAAACCAATATTTGTGTTTTGTTATTTTCAAAATCTTTCATTGCTTTGTCTTTTTCTTTTGGAGTCATCTTTCCGTGCAATAAACCAATTTCAAATTCTGGAAAAACATCAGATTTTAATCTTTTTGCTTCTGCCTCTGCTGATGCGACAAGAAGGGCAGTTTGTTTGTCTGGGTCTGGTTCGGAAATTCTAGGGCATATAACATACAACTGTCTTCCGGCTTCGAGCCTGTTTCTAATTTCTTCGTACATATTTTGTCTTTCCTTTGGGCGGACAATAAATGTCTCTGTCTTTTTTCTTCCTGCTGGCATTGTATCAAGTAGTGTTAGGTCAAGGTCGCCATATAATGTGAGAGCGAGTGTTCTCGGGATTGGTGTAGCTGTCATCGATAACAGATGGGGGACAATGTCGTCCTTGTTTCGCAATTTTTGTCTTTGTTTTGTCCCGAATTTGTGTTGTTCGTCAATTACTATATAAGCCAAATTTTTAAATTCGACATTTTTAGAAATGAGAGCGTGTGTTCCGACCAAGATCGGTATTTCACCACTTTTCACCCATCGCAAAAGTTGAGCTTTTGAGATCGGAGTTGATTGACCCGGGTTTGTTTTTGATGGAAATTTTTTGCAACCACTACCAGTAATGAGACCGACCTGGACACCGAGATAAGAGAAAAATTTTATAAAACTTTCGAAATGTTGGTTCGCAAGAATTTCTGTCGGTGCCATATATGCCACCTGCAAATTCCCATATTTGTTGTCTGGCGGTGGGGTTGTGACTACAGCAAATGCTGTGACCGCAGCCACTGCTGTCTTTCCGGAACCCACATCACCCTCGAGCAGTCTAGACATTGCGTGACCTTTTTTAAAATCACTGAGTATATGATCAATAGCTTTTATCTGTGAATCTGTCGCTTTGAAAGGGAACCTCTTTATGAACTCTTGTACGTGTTTGTTGTTTGGTTCAATTACGAAAGCCCCACTTTCTTCGTGTAATTTTCTTTCTTGTTGTTTCTTTAGTTGTACAAAAAATATTTCTTCAAAAGCAAAACGTTTCCTCGCTGATTCGGCGTCTTCATTTTTTCTCGGGTTATGTATCCAAATCAATGCAGTTCGCAGTGATGGCAAACTGTATCTTGTCAAAATTTCTTTTGGAATTGGATCTTTTATTTTATCTAAAGCTCCATTTTTGAAAGCTCTCACTATTGCATGGTGTATCCATGTCGATGTAATGCCTTTTGTTTCTGGATATACAGGCATCCCCAAAGAAGTTTCGCTTGTTGTAAATAAAGAATCACCAACTGCAATTGGGACATCGCTGACTGCTTCTGTATGTGGATTTAAAAATGAAAGATGGCCTTTTTTGTCCTGATTAATTTTTCCGCTTACTTTTACGACTTTTCCTTCGGAAATCAGTTTTGCCATATATGGTTGGTTAAACCATTTTAGAGAAATAGAGCCTGTTTCATCATATAAAACCGCTTCGGCAAAAGGCATTCTGGTTTTAAATGTCTTTCCTGTTTTAAGTTTTTTAATCGTGCCGTAGACTTCAGCTTCTTCGCCGGCAGTTAAATCCTGTATCATTTTTATCGCAAAAGTATTTCCATAACGAGTGGGGAAATAATATAAAAGATCTCGGACTTTTTTGAGTCCGAGTCTTTTCAAAGCTTTTATCTGAATCTCGGTCAGCTTATGGTATTTTATTATCTCGTCAGAAAGTTCCATATTATTCTGTCTCCTCTAGAAATTCTACAGTTACGGTTTTATCGTTATTGTCGTAGTCTTCTTCTTCAACCATTGCATCAATATTTATATAGGCGCTAATCACTGATTCTCCCGGTTCAAATGGTTCTTCGAGGTCTAGAAATGGTTTGTATTTTACTTGAGCAGTTTTGCCAGGTGCAAGTGTTGTCGACAGAGATTTTTCGGTAAAGAAACCTGTGTCTGATTCTATGGTAACAGAAACTGGATCTGTATTTGTTAGAGTGCCTTGTCCTGTATTTTTAATTGTAACTGTTATCTCAACATTACTATTGTTTATCGTTGGAGTAGCAGGAGAAATGGTTATGTTTTCAACAATTAGGTCTGGTAATTTTGCGTCCGGAGATACTGGTGGTGTCGGTGGGGTGGTTGTTGCTTTTGGTGCAGTAAGTTTGGGGGCTGGAGTAGTCTGCTTGCTCGTGTTTGTGCTAGATGTTTTTGGAGTAGATTTAGCGGTCGAAGTTCTTGTAGTTCTTGTCGTTACTATTGGTGCGGTATTTATAGGTTGCGTATTTATATTTTCTTTAGAAGTTAAAAAAGATTTTGCCTCAAGGTTTGTCTTTGTTGTTGCAAAATATGCAAAATAACCCAAAACCACGAGGGCGATGATTACGATTACAATAACGAGTGCATTTTTGTTCATATAAATATTTTTTATCTCTCAATATTATACACCAAAGTCTTTATTATGTATCAATATATATTTTACAAAGTCTTAAGTTTAAAAAATTACAACACTGTCGGCGCTTGAAGATATCACATTATTAGATTATAGTTGTACGAATGGAGAGTTGGCTGAGCTGGCCGAAAGCGCCTCACTGCTAACGAGGTAGGCCCGTTAAACGGCCTCGTGGGTTCGAATCCCACACTCTCCGCCAAAATTGAAAATCGGAATTGGAAGCCGAAATGGGGTCGGCGCGAAGCGCCGACACAAACGCATTCCCGCCAAAAATTCCCGAATCCAAAAGGTTTTTCCACGCTCCGCGTGGCTCAAAAAAGACGGTTCGATCCTTAATTTGAAAGTTCGAACCGACTTTTTTGAACAAATGAAGTTTTTCTTCATTTGTTCCCTCGTTTGCCAATTCCATATTGTATTTCAAAAACTTTTCGGTAAGTTCGAACCGATTATTCGCTTTTTGCTCAAAAGCCGATAATTTCTCTTTGAGAAGCTGTTTTTCGTTCACAAGTTTGTTTTTCATATCTCGATATTCTTCGAGCGACAAGGCGTTTTCGAGATAAGCATTCATCAGCTTCTCAATCTTGGAATCTAAAAGAGAAATATCGGCTTTTGTGTTGTCTGTAAAAAGCATAGACGATTGGGCTTTACTCAACATATCTTTTCTATTCTCATTTAACATCCAAGAAGCCCAATCATCTGGAAAAGAAACTTTTTTGATTTCCTTTTGAATTTCGGAAGTGATGATTTCCTCACGAACATATTTTTGTGAACAAGGATTTTTCCGTTTAGTACATCGCAGATAGTTATGACCTTTTTGTGTTTCGATGGTAATGAAACAGCCACATTCTCCGCAACGGAAAAATCCGCGATACAAATATGGTTTCAAACCGCGAGACTTCGGTTTAGATTTTCTCATCATCACTTCCTGAACGGAATCAAAAAGTTTCTTTGAAATAATCGGTTCGTGCTTGCCCTCAAAAATCTCCCCGTTATACCTTATTAGACCCGTGTAAATAGGATTTTTGAGAAGTTTTTGATAATTCGACACCGCAAGTTCCTTTCCGTTTTTTCGTTTCAGTCCAAGCGTATTAAATTTGTCGCGGAGTTCGCGCAAAGTGAAAGAACCTGTTGCATATGCCTCAAATGTCTTTTTAATAAGTGGAGCAATTTCAGGGTCTGGAACAATACGCTTGTTTTTGTTCACATAACCCAAAGGCGACATTTGAGGCCATATACCTTCTTTCACTTTGTTTCTATGCCCACGCTTGATATTCTCGCTCAAATTGTCCACATAATACTTGGACTGCGAAAAAGCGATTGAAAGCATGAATTTGCCTTGCGGTGTCGGATCAAACCAAAAAGTTGGGAATTTCATTTCGCTAATCACGCCAGTATCAACGAGGTAGATAATCTTTCCACCATCTACCGAGTTTCTCGCAAGTCTATCGGGATGCCACGCCAAAATACCAGTCGCTTCACCTTTCTCCATTCGCTCTACCATTTCACCAAACACCGGACGACCTGGTATTTTGGCGGTCTGCTTTTCGACAAAGACATCCACTACTTCCAGTTGTTCCTTGAGCGCAAGTTCTTTTAACTCTGAAAGTTGGTCAGCAATACTACGAACTTGTCTGTCTTTGTCGTCCGTAGACTTGCGAGTATATATGAAAAACTTTTTGGTTTGATTATTCATAATGTATTGGCAAACGAGAGAGCCACGCGGAGCGTGGAAAAACCTTTTGGATTCGGGAATTTTTGGCGGGAATGCGTTTGTGTCGGCGCTTCGCGCCGACCCCATTTCGGCTTCCAATTCCGATTTTCAATTTTGGCGGTGTGTATTGGACGAAGTTCGAATGTATTTCGGGCAAAATCCGCAGGATTTTGACGAATGACACTTGCGCCTCGCACGCTTCCTTCGGTCGCGATCCCAAAACCAAAAATTTCCTTACAATTCCTTTTTCGGCGGGGGGGTGTGGGGGGAGCCGGCAAAAAATGGAAAGGAAAATTTTTGGTTTTGGTTCCGACGCTTCATAAAATCATTGTTTTGCACACTTGTATTATAACTTAACATTGAGTCAAAACACAAGAGAATGATATAATTAACCATGTTGATAAGTTTTCATACAATATGGCAAAATCCACAGCACAAAAGTTTGGCGAAAACATGAAAAAAATACGCACTGAAAAAGGTATGTCGCAAGGCGACATTTGCCGAGCGTTAGGATTGGATAGGGCGTATATTAGCAATGTAGAGAACGGCAAACAAAATCTTACAATTAGCACAATGGAAAAGGTCGCCAAAGTGCTTGAGGTGAGCGTAGATCAACTTTTAAAATAATTATGACTACACAAAATCAAACCATTATCAAAATCGCAGATAAATTTTCAATAAACACGATCTACGCGCGTCATCTTTTTCATACAACCAACAAAGAACATATGTTTGAGGATATTGCGAAATTGTTAGAGGAAAAACCAAAGCCGTTTATAAAATGGGTCGGTGGAAAAAGACAATTACTCAAACAATTCCGCGATCTTGGATTATATCCGCCAGAGGATTTTGACCCTATTACAAATACCTACTTTGAGCCGTTCGTTGGTGGTGGTGCGGTTTTCTTCGATTTACTTCCTAAAAAAGCAGAATTGTCTGACTTAAACAAAGAACTCGTAATTACATACAATGTAATCAAAAATAATGTTGAGGAACTTATAAAAGCACTCAAAAAGCATAAACACGACAAAGAATACTATTTAAAAATTCGTGCAAAGAAGATTGAAGATTTATCTGATATTGATATTGCTTCTCGTTTTATCTATCTAAATCGTACAGGATTCAATGGCTTGTATCGAGTAAATAAACAAGGAGGTTTTAATGTTCCTTTTGGTCGCTACAATAATCCTTTAATTTGCGATGAAGAAAATCTGATTCGAGTTTCTAAGTCTTTGAAAAATACTTCAATAAAACATCAAGATTATAAAGCGGTTTTGAAGCGTGCCAAAAAGGGAGATTTTATCTATTTTGATCCACCATATTTCCCTGTAAGCAAAACAGCCTCGTTTACTTCCTACACAGCAGAAACTTTTTTGGAAAAGGAGCAAATAGAATTACGCGATACTTTTGTGGAATTACATAAACGAGGTTGTTTTGTGATGTTGTCTAACTCAGACACTCCATTTATCAATGAAATATACTCTAAAATTAAGGGTGTAAAAATCAACAAAATTGTTGCTGGTCGCGCAATCAATTCAAAAGCCTCTGGTCGAGGAAAAATTACAGAGGTACTTATAACAAACTACTAATTATGAAAAAAGATTTTAATCATTTGGTTTCAACATTCAAAAGCTCAATCAAAACTTGGGACTATTTCGTAAATTGGAGCAAGGTATTTTCAAATAGCTCTGATTTAGAAATCGCACTAAATAAACTCAATTATCTGCTTGGAAAGGAAAATCTCAAAGAGGAATTTAATAAACTTTACAATTCTAACCCTGACATTGTTAAAGCGTTGCCTGTATTGTTAGCAGTGCGCGAAAACAAACTTGAAGTTTTTGATAAAGAAACCAAAAATTCTGAATTCTTTGATTTTTCGGGCAAAGAAAAGGATGCTCAAAAATACTTTGAGTTTTTGGAAAAATCTGGTCTTGCTCGTCTATTCCAAAAAGATGGAATCAAAAATCTAGTTGATTATGTAATGGGCGTTGAAGTTGGTCTTGATAGTAATGGTCGAAAAAATCGTGGTGGAACTCTTATGGAAGAAATTGTTGGATCATTTCTTGCTGACTTTTGCCATAAAAATGGTTTTGAGTGTTTATCGCAAGCTCGCGCAAGTGCCATAAAGGCTAAATGGGGTTTTGATGTACAAGTAGATAAATCAGAAAGAAGTTTTGATTTTGCAATTTATAATTCAAAAACTAAAAAATTAAAGCTCTTTGAAGCAAATTTCTATAATGGCGGAGGATCAAAACTAAAAGCAGTTTGCGGTGAGTTTAGAAGTCTCTACGACGAACTCAAGATGCAAGATATAGATTTTGTCTGGGTTACGGACGGACTTGGTTGGCATACAACGAAACGACCGCTTGAAGAAACATATAACCACAATGAATATGTTTTTAATCTCAACATGCTTGAGGCTGGAATTTTGGATGAATTAGCATGGTAAATCTATGGCGGACAAAAAACTACACCCAGATGAATTTGAACTAGAATGCACAACGGTGTGGGCTTTTCCTCGTCGTGGGAATTGGGCTACTCATAAATCAGACTGGCGCGGGAATTGGTCGCCAGAAGTCGCACGAAATCTTATTTTGAGATACTCGAACGAAAAAGATCATTTGCTAGATTGCATGATTGGTGGAGGCACTACGGCAATAGAAGCAAAAATTTTAAATCGTCATATTACCTGTGTTGATGTTAACGAAGAAGCGTTAGAGAGAACAAAAAAATCACTCGAATTTGAAGTTGATAATAAGGCGAAACAAAGAGTGGTGAAGTGTGATGCTCGGAACATGAGCTTTATTAAAGATAATGAGATTGATTTTGTTTTAACTCACCCTCCATACGCAGACATCATAAAATATAGCGAAGGTAAAATTGAAGAAGATTTATCTGGTATACACGACATTGACGCTTTTGTTGATGAAATAGAAAAAGTGGCAAAAGAATTATACCGAGTATTAAAACCAGGAAAATTTTGTGCAATTTTAATAGGCGATACTCGAAGAAATAAAATGTATCAACCCCTTGCCTTTAAGGTCATGGATAGGTTCTTAAAAGCAGGTTTTGTTTTAAAAGAAGACATAATTAAAAGACAGTTTAATTGCAAGGCAACAGGTTTTTGGGTCACAAAATCAAAGGAATCAAATTTTCTTTTGATAATGCACGAACATTTGTTCGTGTTTCAAAAGTTATGATAAAGAAATTAAAGAAAATTAAAAATCTTGGGTTATTTTCTGATTACGCATGGGATAGTAATTTAAATGATTTTGATAAATATAATCTTTTTTATGGCTGGAATGGTTCGGGGAAGACAACCTTATCAAAATTATTTGCATGTCTTGAAGACGGTAATTCGCTAGAGTTTTCCGATTTAGAATATGATATTGAACACGAGAGTGGAACTGTAAAAGAAAGCTCTCAATTCAATCAGAAAATACGAGTTTTTAATCAGGACTACATACAGAAAAATGTACAGTTAGTTAGCGGCAAGGCAAACCCTATTTTTATTCTCGGGGAGGAAAATAAAGAGATTGCCGATAAAATCAAAACTGATGAAGAAATTTTAGCCAATCTTGAAACTCAAAAAAGTTCCAAAGAAACCGAGAAAACAAGAAAGGAATCAGACAAAGCCAACAAATTTACCGAGGTAGCAAAAGTTATTGGAGCAAATCTTGTTGGATCATCTACAAGAAATTATAGAAAACCAGATGCTGAAAAAGATTTTGAATCTATCACAGACAAGAAAATTTTAAGTGCCGAAGAGGTTGCTAAACAGCAGGCAGTTATTAAGCAGGAGCAGAAAGATAAAATAGCAAAAATCGATCTTGTTTCAGACCTAGATTTGTCTGGTGTCTATGATGAAGTTATGGGTATTTGCAAAGAAACCGTTGAAATAAATGTTATTAGTGAGCTTGCTGAGAATCAGAAGATTTCAGTGTGGGTTGAACACGGACTGACTTTACACACAAAAGAGAGCAAGCAATGCGAATTTTGTGGTTCAAATTTGCCGAACGGCAGAATTGAAGCATTACTTGGTCATTTCAACGAAGCAGATAAAAAGCTAAAAGAGAAAATAGACACTAAAATTACTAATCTCCAACATTCCATCCAGACGATTAAAGCAATTCAACTGCCAAACAAAGCTCAATTTTACACAGATTTACAGACACCATTTACATCACGAGCCATAACTTACAACCAAGAAAAAGATAACTACTGCGCCGAATTGTCGGCTATGGTTGAGATTTTGAATACCAAAAAACAAAAGACTACAGAGGAAGTTACTTTTTCAAGATCATTGAGCAACAATTTTCAATCCTCAGTTAATTCTATAAATGAGACCACAGAGCAACATAATCAAAAGAGTGATAATTTCCAGACAGAGAAAGACAAAGCTGTTGAATTATTGAAAGCACACCATTTGAGTGAAATTTTTGATGAAGTAAAAACTTTTGATTCTGAAATTAAAGAGTGCAAAAAAGAAATTTCAAAACTTCAAAATGGTGATGGGTCGTCAGCTTTTGTTGGAATTGTAGCCCTAAAGAAACAAATAACTGAAAATAAAAGCAAGATTTCGTCTGAGCATAAAGCCTGCGATACGCTTAATAAACAACTACAAACATTTTTAGGTAGAAAAGAGATTGCTTTTGAGGTAGCTCCTGAGGGTGGTTATGTTGTTAAGCGTAGTGGCGTTATTGCAAAGAATTTAAGCGAAGGTGAGAAAACAGCTATAGCATTTGTGTATTTTGTCGTGCATTTGAAAGACCAAAATTTTGATGTAGCGAATGGCATAATCGTTGTAGACGATCCTATCTCAAGTCTTGATTCAAATTCATTATTTCAAGCTTTTGCTTTTCTAAAGAATGCGGTAAAAGACGCAAAACAAGTTTTCATTCTTACGCACAATTTCAATTTTCTTAAACTTATCTTGAATTGGCTAAATAGAACTAGCGGTCATAAGTATTACATGATTAAAAATCAGTATTCTGCAACTAATGGAAGAACAGCGTTTATTTCAGAACTCGATAAAGAGTTAAAAGATCATGAGAGTGAGTACCATTATTTGTTTAAGGTTTTGTATACATTTGAAACCGACGGGAGTATTGCTTCTGTTTACCATATACCGAATGTTGCCAGAAAAGTCCTTGATACATTTTTAATGTTCAGAGTACCGAATGGGGAAAATTCGTATAAAAAAATGGAAAAACTTGTTTTTGACGAGGATAAGAAAACTGCGATCTATAAGTTTACCAATGATCAATCACATATCACTGGTGATGGTTTTGATCCTTCATTAGTGCCAGAGGCACAAAAAAATATCCAGTATCTGCTTGAGATGATGAAAGCTGTGTTCCCCGAACATTATCAGATACTTGAAGAACAGTTTTCTAATACTGCGACTCAGAATTAAACGGGAGCCGTCCGCGTCAGCGGATGGGCTTGTGCGCGCACTGGGTGGGCGGGGCAAGCACATACAGATTTGCTTGTGCCTCAGCACAATCCGCTTTTTAGAGCTACCACAGGCTCAAACGAAGTCACAGAGCTAACACGAAGCAAACACCGAGCAGGCGTCGTGAGCGAATGCGAACGGCCTATGCGAGGTGGTTGCGAAGTGTGAGTGGACTCTCGAACTACCACAAAACGCGGATACGGAGAGCGCCTCGCACCGACGCGAATGACGGAGGAAAGGACGGACAAAATATCGCCACAATGCTAAAATATAAATACAAGCCTTTCTGGAGGAATGAAGCGTCGGAACCAAAACCAAAAATTTTCCTTTCCATTTTTTGCCGGCTCCCCCCACACCCCCCCGCCGAAAAAGGAATTGTAAGGAAATTTTTGGTTTTGGGATCGCGACCGAAGGAAGCGTGCGAGGCGCAAGTGTCATTCGTCAAAATCCTGCGGATTTTGCCCGAAATACATTCGAACTTCGTCCAATACACACCGCAGTTACCAAAAACAGAGCGTTAGCTCTGTTTTTGTTGTATACTGCGAGAGAGTGTGGGATTCGAACCGAGGCGGTGCGAAGCCGATTCCGTAGCGGAGCGAAGGAAGCGTATCCGCCGAGCGCGGGTCGGGTAGCTCAGATATTTTTGGAGCGGAGCGAACAAAAATATCGAGCGGAGCTGACCGAATCCCACACTCTCCGCAAAATAATGAGTGGAACGAATATATTTTGCGAGAGTACTGAGGGTGATCCCGAATGTGCTCCGCCAGCACAATTTTGTATAGAATTAGCCAGAGCACCACAATAATGAATATTTTTGACCAGGTTAAATCACTCAACCTTCCGTTCGGAAAATACGCTGTCATCGGTAGTGGAGTTATGTCTGCTCATAATATTCGTGTACATAGGGACGTTGATTTGCTAGTAACTAAAGATTTATATCAAGAGTTAAAAAAACGAGGTTGGAAAACAAAGTCAATAAAACCTGATTTTGAGGTTTTGGTATTTGGTGATTTTGAGGCTAGTCCAGATATGGTCACTTTGGAAAATTATAAACCAGATATTTCTCGGATAATACAAAAAGCAGATGTAATTAATGATGTTTCTTTCAGTAGGTTAACTGATGTTATTGATTTTAAGCGGGCACTTGGAAGGGATAAAGATTTAACAGATATTTCTTTAATTGAGGAATATCTCAAAAACCATGTGAACAAACGTGGTTAGTGAATATTCTAATCCCACATCACACCAAACTGTACTTTAAGACATATAGTTGTTATTTTTATAATATGCAAACAAATAACTTGAATTCCGCAACTATTACTTTTATAGAAGAACTAAAGAAACGTCCTGATGTTTTAGGTGTTATTATGTTTGGTTCTTGGGCGCGTGGTAATAATCGTGAAGATAGCGACGTCGATCTTGTTGTTATCCTAAAGGAGGGTTTTCGTAGAACTGTTGAATATAGAGATGGTCAAGCCTTTGAAATTATTTACACAACACCAAAATCCGTTGTGGATTTTTGGGAAGGCCATAAAGACGGTTGTTATGATCTATGGAAAGTCGCAAAAATATTGTTTGACAGGGACGGTACTATGCTTGGACTAAAACAAAAAGCCATGTCGATAATTGAAGGCGGTAAAAAAGAAATTGACCCATATCAGATTGGACAATATAGATTCAGTATGGAGGATGAGATTAGATCTGCAGAACGTCTTTTTGAAAAAGATCCTACTACTGCAAATTTGCTTCTTTATAAAACCGTTTTGTTCCTTATGGAATTATTTTTTAACTTGAAAAAATTATGGACACCCGCACCTAAACAGATACTTGGAGAAATTAAAATAAAAAACCCTGAATTATATTCTTTATTGAACGAGTTTTTTGTTGGTAATATTTCTTTTCAGAAAAAAATTGATTTAGTAAAAAAGATTATTCCAATGATTTTTGAAAATTAACCACTAAACCATGATTGAATACGAATTAACATATCTTGCAAAAAGTATACCTATTGATTTAAAGAACTTTCCTCACAAGGAAATTTTAGATATTTATATTCCATCTCAGTCTCCTCACCCGGTCCTCAGAATAAGAAAGTCGGGTGACAAAATGGAAATAACTAAAAAAGAACCGATCTCCGGAAAAGATTCTTCGGAACAGTTAGAAACTACAATTCCACTTAATTATTCTGAATACTCTGAAATCGAAGGACTTCCTGGAAAAAGAGTAAAAAAAGAACGTTATTATTATAAGGAAAATGATATTCAATACGAGGTGGATGTGTTTAAAGATGATCTACTCGGCCTCGTGCTCGTTGATATTGAGTTCTTGTCTTCGGAAGAAAAAGAGAAATTTGTTCCGCCTCAGTGGTGTCTTGCGGAGATTACGCAAGAAGCCTTTGTAGCAGGTGGTATGTTATGTGGTAAAAAATATTCTGATATAGAAGAAAGATTAAAAAAATACGGGTATAATAAAATATTTCTTCAGTAATTCTATATTACGCATTGCTTTTTGTTTTGTGTCATAAGATAATGTATGCATGACAAAAAAGTTCTCTATAAATAAAATTATTCGCGTTTTGATTCTGTCGGATTTCTTTTTGTTTTTTGGCGTTGGTTTGCTTTCTCCTATATTTGCAGTTTTTATAATAGAAAATATTGAAAATAAAATTGAAGTAGTCGGGTATGCAACATCAGCATATTGGATTACTCGTGTGATAATGGTGATGCCTTTGTCTTGGATAATGGATAAATTGAAAGGGGATAGTGATGAATATTTGTTTATGATCATTGGAACATTCATTGCCTCGGCTCAGCCACTTTTGTTTATTATTTCTACAGATGCATGGCATATATATTTGCTACAGATAATGAGTGCAACAGCATATTCAATGTGTATTCCGGCTTGGAGAATTTTGTTTACAAACCATATCGACAAAAAATTCATTGGTTTTGAATGGTCTCTCGAAGATGTGAGTGTTGGTATTGCTACAGCTGCAAGTGCATCAATTGGTGCATTTATTGCGGAGCGTTACGGATTCAATTTGCTTTTTGTGGTGACGGCTTTCTTTGGATTCATTGCAACCGGAATGTTGTTTATGCTTTATCGCCACAAAGCAGATATTCTTAGGGAAATTAGAGATATGAAAACCGCAAAAGCACCGCTCAAGATTGATACGGTAAAATAATCTATCTCGCTATTGATAGGGTATATATTTTTCTTGCGCCAAATTTCCTTAGAACTTTCCCAGCTTCGTTTGTCGTTGCTCCTGTTGTAATGACGTCATCGAAAATTATTATTGTTGAACCTTTCGGAACTTTTTTTGATTGAAAAGAGCCAATTGGATTTTTTAATCTATCGCTTTTGTGTAGTAAGGCTTGTTTCTTTGTATCTTTAATTTTTTTTAACATATACGGAGCACAAACAAAATTTCCTCCCAGTTCATCACAAAGCATTTTTGCTATCCATAGACATTGATTAAAACCTCTTTCTTCCATACGTTTTCTGCCGATTGGAATTGGAACAATATAGATATTTGTTTTTTCTGAAATCATCTCTTCTTCAAAAAATGACAAGACTTCGTCCGAAAGAAGTTTTGCCAATATTTTTCCTATATGCTCTGAGCGTTCATTTTTGAGAGATCTGATGAGTAGTCTTGTATTTTTGTCTCTATATGAAAACAGAGAACGAGACATAATATCGGTATTTTTTGCAGGAGGAATCTTGTTTTGAAAATCATCAATCGTCCATTTATTAAAATATGCACTGCTTTCTTTTAGTGGAAAAAATATTTCTGTAATAAAACCAAGTAGACTGTTGATAGACATACACAGTATATTTTAACCTGTGTTATAATTTAATGATATGGGATCTTTCCTGGATATTTTTAAATCCAAATCTAATCGCGCTGTCGGCATCGACATCGGTTCTTCTTCTATAAAAGTCGTCGAGCTCGAAAGAAATGGAAATGATATTGATTTGGTAACATATGGACTCCTCGAAACAGGTCCTTATGGTGGTCGGGA
The DNA here is from genome assembly GCA_965230995.1 of uncultured Candidatus Saccharibacteria bacterium. GTDB lineage: Bacteria > Patescibacteriota > Minisyncoccia > Phycocordibacterales. The sequence goes on along the minus strand of OZ246398.1, from coordinate 62,955 downwards.
AATTGGTCGTGTTGCACCTCTAACAATAGAGAGAACAACAGAAGCCATTAAAGACGTCATTCGTGAAGCTAGAGTCTCAACAAAAATTTCTGGTACCGCAATTCCATTTAGGTCTAGTTTTATGCGTCTGATTGATTTGCCTCAAGTCACAGAATCAGAATTAGACAAAATGGTTCCTCTCGAAGCGAGAAAATATGTACCCGTACCAATCGGCGAGGTTGCTCTCGACTGGGCTCTTGTGCCACAGATAATTCCAGAATTACCAACAGATCCAGAAATTGAAAAACAAGCAGTCCACGTATTTCTTATAGCAATTCACAATGACATATTATCGAGATTCAAAAATATTTCTGCTAATCTCGGCATAAACAACAAATTTTTTGAGGTAGAAGCATACAGTACAATGCGTTCTGTGATGCCAAATTCAAACGAGGCAGTAATGCTATGCGATATTGGAGCTTCCAGCACAAAAGCATATTTGTGTTATAGGGGTTATATTCTTTCTACTCATATAATAAATATCGGTTCCGAAGATATGACATTGGCACTTTCAAAATCATTTGGAATAACTGTAGCTGAAGCAGAAATTATGAAGCGACAAAAAGGTATGACCGATAAATCACTCAGAGACATTTTCGAGGTTAGCCTTTCTAGAATTGGTACTGATCTATTCCGTATAAAAGAAGCCTTCGAACAAAAATACAGAACAACTGTTACAAAGGCCATATTTGTTGGGGGTGGTTCCCAATTAAAGGGAATGAAGGCTGATATGGAGATGAAGCTAAAAATAGAAATCGAATTGGGTAATAGTTTTGCAAACATAGTCGTACCTGCATTTTTGTCTCAAACAGTAGCTGATATTGGTCCAGAATTCTCTGTGGCGACTGGGTGTGCATTACGAGCTATTCTCGGGGAATAATAATTAGAGTATAATAATCACGATGGACGAGAACATCCAAAAAACATTCATTCCAAGAAAAAGAATCGATCCGATGTCTGCCGGCCTAAAGGTAGAATCTACGATTGATTTGTTCAGCGCTATTTCTTTTATTGTTTTTTCATTAGCATTTTTTGCTTCTCTGGGTGTGTTTCTGTCTAATATATATGTTAATAGCAAAATAGAAACCCTAAAAAAAGAAGCAAGCACCGCTACTGCATATTTCAACAAAGAAGATACAGTAAAACTTGTGGCTTTAGATAAGAAAATAACTGCCGTTTCTTCTATTTTAAACAAACACAATTCACTTTCAAAGGTATTGAAATTCTTAGAAGAAATTACTGTTTCAAGAGTCTCTATAAATGACTTCAATTATATTATTGATCAGATGGGTGAAGGAATTATTATCGACGCCTCAGCAAAAAACTACAATAGCCTAGCCAATCAATCTGCAGTTTTCAAGGAAAATAAGAATATAAAAAGTTATACAATTTCAAATATTGAACCAAACGAAGACGGTGAAGTATCTTTCAAAGCCGAAATTGTTTTAACTGACGGAGCATTTTTGTATAAGGAAAAAACACAATAATGAATATTATAATTCCTACAACTTTAATAGCAGTTTCAATCGGAGCGGTATTTATTTTTGCTTCTCCTCAGTATGATAAATTAAAAACTGCTAGGACAGAAAGAGATTCTCTTGCTTCTTCGATTGAAACAATTGGAAAGATGAAAGAAAAATACGACAAGGCGAAAGTATTACAGTCTGCAATACGACAAGAAGATGAAAAGAGAATTTCTGAAATACTCCCAGATACTTTTGACAATGTATTGTTTGTTTTGGATTTAAATAATCTTGCGACAAAGAATTCTATCGTCCTCGGGCCTGTTGATATTTCAGATGGTGTAGTTACAAATGGCTATGTTACTCATAGCGTCACTGTTTCCTTTGAAGCTCCTTATTCACAAAATGCAATGCGATTTCTGGAGGATCTAGAAAAAAGCCTAACTCTTTTTGATGTAATTGATTTGAAGATCACAGCAAATGAAAAAACCATGCTTACATACAGTATGATATTTAATACTTATTCTCTAAAATAATATGGAAACCAAAGACAATAAAATGCTATATGTTCTGCTCGGAATACTTGTAGTATTAGTTATTGTCGGTGGTTATTTGTTTACGAGAAATAGCAAAACAGAACCTGTTGTGCAAACACAAAATGCAGACGGGCAAACAACATCACAAAAAACAGATCTTGATCCAGAAGCTTTGATTACATTATCTTTGATTGATTCTCTGAAAAATAATGCAGATTTGTTTTTGGATGAGACGTTCCTTGAACTGACAGACATAACAACAAAAATAATATCGGAAACAAAGGGAAGGAAAAATCCATTTGCTCCGATTTAGAAAAGCGTATGGATATATTACAATATCTTGTTTCAAAAAAAGTCCTTTCAAAGGAGAGGGCTGATAAAATTAGGGCTGAATCTGCAGACCAAGAGGTCCCTGTTTTAGACCTATTAAAAAAGGACGGAAAGATTAGCGAAGGAATTATCCTAGACGCTCTTTCTGAAGTTTTTCGTATACCAATAAAAAAAGTAAACACAAAAAATATATCTGAAGATATATTGGCTTATATACCACAGGAATCAGCCGGACTATACAAATTTGTGCCTATTGGAATATCTGACGGCGCTCTCGAGGTAGGTGTAACTAATCCCGATGATATCGAATCTCGTGATGCTTTGAATTTTATTTCTTCAAAAACAGGTACTCCATACAAAATTTTTCTAATATCTGAAGCTGACTTCAAAGCAATCTTTGAAAAATACGAAGGCATGTCTCTCGAGGTTACGAAAGCTCTTTCTGAAATTTCAACTGATGAAATAGAACAAGAACAAACCCAAGCCTCATCAGAAGTCGCCGAAAACGAAGAACTAATCAAAAATATTGAAACCAAAGACGTAAAAAAAAGCGCTGAAGAAGTGAGAATCATAGAAGACGCGCCTGTTACAAAAATTGTTGCGACAATACTGCGATATGCTATCGAAGGTAGCGCATCTGACGTCCATATTGAACATATGCGAGAGAACATCCGAGTGAGATTCCGTGTTGATGGTGTTTTGAACACTAGCTTGGTTTTGCCTCGCGAAGTCTATTCTGCTGTCGTTGCTAGAATAAAAATTCTTTCAAATATGAAATTGGACGAAAAACGTCGTCCACAAGACGGTAGATTTTCTGCAAAAATTGATGGCCGAAAAATCGATTTTCGTGTCTCTACTTTTCCAACATATTTTGGTGAAAAAGTGGTGATGAGAATTCTCGATCAGGGTAAGGGCGTCAAAAAATTAGATGAATTGGGACTTTCACAAAAAAATCTCGAGGCAATTAAAAGAGCTCTCGGTAGATCATACGGAATAATTCTAATTTCTGGTCCAACTGGTTCTGGAAAAACCACGACTCTGTATTCTATGCTTCAGGAGATAAATGGTGAAGAGCGAAATATTCTTTCTCTTGAAGACCCTGTTGAATATAATATCGAGGGTGTAAACCAATCTCAGGTTCGTCCAGAAATTGGGTATACTTTTGCAAACGGTCTCCGAACAACTCTTAGACAAGACCCAGATATAATTATGGTGGGTGAGATTCGAGACAAAGAAACAGCACAGCTTGCAATACAGGCTGCGCTAACTGGACACTTGGTATTTTCAACTATTCACACTAACAATGCTTTTGGTGTTATACCTAGACTTATTGATATGGGAGTTGACCCTTATTTGATTTCTCCGACTCTGGTGCTCGCTATTGCCCAGAGGCTCGTTAGACAAAGATGTCCAGATGCAGGCAATCCAATCCCAATAGAAGGCAGTATGAAAATGATGATAGAAAAAGAATTCGAGAGCTTGCCGGCAGAATCAAGAAAAGAAATTAATCTTACAGGTACAGTCTACAATACTGCTTCTACTGCAGAATGCCCAAATGGAACAAGGGGACGTATTGCTGTTATGGAATTAATTGAAATGAATAAAGATTTGGAGACTGCAATACTAGAGAACCCAACAGAACAACACATTACAGACATAACACGAAAACAGGGTTATCTAACGATGAAGCAAGACGCCATATTAAAGGCTCTAAAGGGTGATATACCATTTGAAGAAGTGAACAGTTTGTAAAAATATCAAATTTTTGTGTGGTATAATTATTAGCATACTAATTCATAAAAAATACTATGGCTGAAGGAAAGAAATACAAGGTGCTGATTGTAGATGACGATAAATTTTTGTTGCAAATGTATGCGATGAAATTTACTCATTCAGGACACGAAGTGGTAACGGCAATGAGCGGAAATGATGCATTGGAAAAATTAAAGGATTATACCCCAGAGATCATTGTTATGGATGTTGTAATGCCAGGTATGGATGGTATGGAATTACTGGCTACTCTTCACAAAGAAAATATTGCACCAGAAGCCGTTTATGTAATGCTCACAAATCAAAGCTCACCGACAGACATTGAAAAAGCAAAAACAATTGGAATGCACGGATATATTGTCAAAGCAACAACTATTCCATCCGAAGTAGTCGAGGAGGTGATTAAAATAAGAGAAAAACATAACAAATAATTCTATGATTAAAAGTGCAGAATTAGACGAATTAATATCAACAGTAAAAGCTGAAAAAGGTTCTGATCTTCATTTGACCGAAGGTCGAAAACCAATCATTCGTGTTTTTGGTAATCTAATTCCGCTTGTAAAGAAACCAGAGCTTACAAGAAGCGATTTACATTCGTTTATAGAAGCGCTTTTGTCTGCCGAACAAAAAGAGATGTTTTTGCGAGAAAGAGAAGTGGATTTTGGTGTTGAAGAAGAAGGAAGCAGATTACGAGGGCATGCATTTTTTCAGAGAGGTAGGATTGGAATAGCTTTGAGATTTATTTCCAAAGACATTAGAACGCTTGAACAATTAAACATTCCTCCAATACTTGGAAAATTTACAGAACAACAGCAAGGGTTCTTTCTTGTTGTGGGTCCAACAGGACACGGAAAATCTACAACACTCGCAGCTTTGATTGATAGTATCAATGCCACGAGACTTGAACATATTGTAACTATCGAGGATCCTATAGAATATATATTTACTCCAAAAAAATCAGTCATCGATCAAAGAGAAGTCCGCACAGACGCAAAAGATTTTGCCACAGCACTTACGGGTGTGTTTCGACAAGACGTTGACGTTCTTATGGTTGGTGAAATGCGTGACCCGATAACAATGTCGACTGCTGTAACTGCAGCTGAAACAGGACACCTAGTGTTTTCTACTTTGCATACAAATACTGCATCACAGACAATAGAACGTATCATAGACTCGTTCGAAGCATCACAGCAAAATCAGATCAGGCTACAGCTCGCAAATACTCTTTCTGGTATTTTTTCACAAAGACTTGTGCCTAGAATCGGCGGTGGACTTATCCCTGCATATGAACTTCTCATAAATAACAATGCCGTTGCAAACCTCATCAGAGATAATCGTGTCTATGAAATAGAAACAGTGATAGAAACAAGCGCTGATCAAGGTATGGTTACTATGAACAGATCACTTGCACATTTGGTTCAAACAAAAGAAATTGACCTAGCTTCTGCTTATGCATTCTCTACAAATCCAAAAACTTTGGAAAAATTGCTTTAAAATAATATGTTATACAATTATCGAGCCATTGATAAAAAAGGAGAGACTCAGGAAGGTAGTATTGACGCTACCAATGTAGATATAGCAGTTTCTTCTCTCCAGAGAAGAGAGCTGGTTGTTACAGACATAAAAGAAGCAGTAGAAAAGAAAAAATTAGGAATGATTCTTCCTTTTCTATCCGGAGTACCCCAGAAAGATATTGTTAACTTTTCACAACAGGTTGCCACATTGTTCGGTAGTCAGGTATCGGCACTAAAAATATTTAGATTGCTTTCCGACGAAACAGAAAATACGACTCTTAAGAAGGCTTTGCTAGATATTTCAGACAGGCTTCAGGGTGGTAGCTCTATTGCAGGTGCGTTTTCTAGACATCCAAATATTTTTACACCATTTTATGTGAATATGATAAAAGCCGGTGAAGAATCTGGCCAAATATCAGAAACTTTTGCTTATCTTGCAGAATATTTAGATAGAACATACGAAATCACCAGTAAAACCAGAAACGCTCTCATTTACCCAGCGTTTATTGTCCTAACATTTATTGGTGTTATGGCTTTGATGTTTACAATTGTTATACCAAAGATTGGAGAAATAATTTTAAATTCAGGGCAGACTCTGCCGATATATACTAGAGTCGTTTTTGCTTTGAGTGATTTCTTTTCTAAATTTGGAATTATTCTCATCCTCATCTTGGTTGGTGCTTTTATATTCCTTTTGTACTACATAAAAACAGAACAGGGAAGAATCGGTTTTGATAAATTCAAATTAACAATTCCAATCATAGGTCCTCTCTACAAAAAATTATATTACAGTAGGATTGCAGACAATATGAGTACAATGATAAAGAGTGGTGTGCCTATTGTGAGATCTCTTGAAATTGCTGCGGATATCGTCAACAACGAAGTCTACAAAAATGCCCTAATGAAAAGCGTATCGATTGTCAAAGGTGGAAAGCCAATGTCTTTTGCTTTTGAAGAACAAAAGATTTTTCCAAGCATAATGGTTGCGATGGTAAAAGTCGGCGAGGAATCAGGAGAGCTTCGTGAAATTTTGGACAAACTTTCAGCATTTTATAAAAGAGAAGTTTTGGCGGCGGTGGATACTTTGATTAGTTTGATTGAACCAGCGATGATTGTATTTTTGGGAGTTTCTGTTGGATTTTTGCTCGCTTCTGTGCTCGTTCCTATTTACAGTATTTCTACAGCTGGTTTTTAGGGTTTTTAATAGAAAAGCGCCCCGCCTACGGCGGGGCGCTTTTCTTTCCCCCTGTGGATAACCAATTTTTTAAAGAGCTGTAATTATGTCTTTAAAAGGTTATAATATAATGAGCGTTTGAAAAAACGGCGACTTCCCTAAGGTCGCACAATATTATTAGAGTAAATTTATTATAAATGAATACAAGAAAAGGTTTTACATTGATCGAGCTTTTGGTGGTTATTGCCATCATTGGTATACTTTCATCGGTAGTTCTCGCTTCGCTAAACACTGCGAGAAATAAAGGAAATGACGCAAAGGTAAAAGCACAGGTTTCTGGCTTCAGGGCTGCTGCCGAGCTTTACTATGATTCAAAGTCAGGGTATTCAGACGGCACAGCCACAATGACTGGTACTTGTCCTACAACAACAGGAACTACAAGTATTTTTGCTGATTCTACAGCAAATGCCTATATTGCCTCAGCAAATCTTCCTTCAGGAACAACAGTAAACTGCTATCATGATGGAACTGCTACTGCAAAGGCAACAAAGTATCTTCTAGTTGCAACTTTGAACGGCGGAACTAACGCGTGGTGTGCTGACTCTTCAGGTGGATCAAAACAGGTTACTTATGCGTCTTATGATACTAGTCCAGAAGTCGTGACCGCAGGATATGCATGTAATTAGTTTTATTCTTAGTCTGATTAAAAAAACAAAAACCGCGAAAGCGGTTTTTGTTTTAGAAAAAGTGTAGTTTTTTGGTATAATTTAGTAAATGAAAAGATTTTTTAGATCACCGTCCAGAAAGACATTATTTATAGAAATTGCGGTTGGTCTCATCATTATATTTTCTGCTTATTTATTCCTTTCTATTCCATTCGAGAATTCAAAGACATTGGCAAAAATTGCTAGTACAGAAATAAATATCAAGACAATACAAAAACAGGCAGAAATATATTATTTGAATGATAACAGCTATGGCAGAGAAGTCGGCGATTGTTTTGGTGGTATGTTTTTGGACGAAAAAATACAAATGATATTTTCTGAAATTTCAAAAAATATTGCAGGTAGAAAAAGTATTTTATGCGAGACGAGCATTGATGGTTCGAGATATGCAATAGAAATAGATAGACCAATAGAAAGAGAAAAAATTTGCTTTGATAGCACAGGTTTTAATGACGTGTCAAAAGGGACTTTTGATGGGGTGTGTACTAGATAATAATAAAAATTTATTAATAGGGTATAATTAAGTTTATGGAAAAACAAAAAGAAGGTTTTACTTTAATAGAACTAATTGTGGTGATTGCTATATTCGGTATTTTGGCTACGGTTACTCTGGCATTCCTCAGTCGTCCAGGAAAAGAAGCCTCAGATGCTTCTGTAAAAGCAAACCTTCTTTCAATTAGAAAACAATCAGAAATATATTATATAAGTAATTCTAATTATGGAGCTAATATAACAGATTGTAATTCTGGATTATTTAGTGATTTGGTAGTTACTAAGGCAATTAATGAAATAGAAAAAAATATTGGCGGGAATGCTAATGTAACTTGCACTACATCTGTAGGTGGTAATACATGGGCGATAAGTGTTGATTCGCTCAAAAAAGCCGGCACCACATGGTGTATAGATAGCACTGGAAATTCAAAAGCAAATTCCACATCTGTATCTGGGCTTTGTAATTAATTTTTGGAAAGCATCGCGCAAGCGAAGCTTGCGCGATGCTTTTTCGTTTGCTCTATATGATATATAATATATGTATGATAGCTCTGTATTATATTTTGCTTGCTTTAATCGGTGTCACTGTTGGAAGTTTTCTAAATGTTTTAGTCTTGCGTATGAGAACCGGTATGACTATTTCCGGTAGATCAAAATGTTTTTCTTGTGGAAAAATTCTCTCTGCTTTGGAATTAATACCACTAGTTAGTTTTCTAATACAAAAAGGCAGATGTATTTCTTGTCGTTCAAAAATTTCTTCGCAATATCCATTGGTCGAATCAGGTACTATGGTTTTGTTTATGCTCGTTGGTACAAAGGCGTTGTATAATGTAGATAATCTTGTTTGGCTAGAATTGTTATTTGGTTTGGTAATGGTTTCTATTTTTGTTTCTATTTTTGTCTATGATATGCGTCATAAAATTATCCCTGATCAATTCATTATTGCTTTGATTTCTCTGGGTATAATCAACTCTATTTTAAAAATATTATTTGAAAATGCAGACATAGTTTTGCTGGCAAAACAAATTGTTTCTGGAATAGTTCTATTTTTACCTTTCTATTTACTCTGGAAAATGTCAAAGGGTAAATGGATAGGGCTTGGAGACGGGAAAATGGCACTGGCATTTGGATTTTTGTTTGCTTTTCCACAAGCCTTATCTGCAATTGTCATTGCTTTTTGGCTCGGTGCATTTTATGGAATTATACACATAATCATAAGCAAAGGCAGAAAGACAAATTTAAAATCAGAACAGCCATTCGCACCATTTCTAGTCCTCGGTGCTTTGTTTGTGTATTTCTTTCCAATAGATTTGTTCCATATATCATCGTTAATTGAAATAATCAGCTATGCTTTCTAAAATCAAAGGTTTTACATTGTATGAAGTGATGGTTACAACATCTATTATTGCTATTCTTTCGGCAATTTCATTTTACGGCCTTTCTACTTATGCAGATTATTTTACCCTCAAAGAAGCCTCCAGAGGAATTGATTCTCTGCTACGAACTACACAAGGGTATGCAATCAATGTACAAAACATAGATGGGAACGATCAATTTTTAGGTAGGTATGGTTTACATTTTTCAACTGATAATAATACAAAGACGACCCTTTTTGCTGATAGTGATGAAAATTTTTTGTATCAAGATAGCGAATCAATCGAAGAAACAGTTTTAGGACGTGGAATAGTACTTAACAAAATTTGTTATACCACTACATTAAACACCACAGAACAATGCACAGTCAGCAATTTTGATGTTGTTTTTGTAAGACCAAAAACAGATGCAAATATAAGAATAAATAATGGTACTGTGGCTGGAATAAAAGAGGTTAGATTAGAATATCTTTCACCAAAAGGTAGGATTTCAAATGTAACGATAGGTGCAACTGGGTATATAATGAGTAATTAAATGAAGAGTAAAATAAAAAATCAAAAAGGGTTTACAATAGTCGAGCTTCTAGTCTCTGTTACGATTTTTACGATCATTGTTTTTTTTAGTCTCGGGTCTGTTGTAATTATTTTTTCTTCAAATAGAAAATCAGAAAGCATTCGCTCGGCAATAGACAACGCAAATTTTGCTTTGGAAGTGATGACGAGAGAGATAAAATTTGGTAGTGGTTTTGATAGTACGATTGGTCTAAAATTTGAAAATGCAACCGGTGAGACAATCACTTTTTCAAAAGAGGGAAATCAAATATTTAAGAAAATCGGAACTGGGTCATCATTACCTATAACTTCACCTACATATAATGTTGATACAATGAATATCAAATTAAATAATACAGATACACAACCGCTCATAACGATATTTATAAAAGGTATAGCAATGCCAGGATCAAAAGAGCCAACCTCTTTTAGTCTCCAGACAACAATTTCACCAAGACAATTAAAATTCTGATATGAATAACGTAAAGAAAAAATTACAAAAAGGTTTTTCAATCATCGAATCTCTCGTTGCTATTTCGATAGTTACTTTGGCAATAACGAGCGCAACATCAGTTGTGCAAAACAGTATTCAAAATGTTCAAATCACAAAAGCTAGAACTCAGGCAATATTTTTTGCTACAGAAGCAATAGAATTTGCAAGGAATTTGAGAGATGCAAACATTGTTTCTGGTAGTGCCAACAAGTTTGATGGTGGTTTTAAGAGTTTTTTTGATGAATGTAGTAAAGCAAATAAAGGATGTTTTCTTGATGTGCTTAGTAATACATACAAATATGAAAGGTGCTTAAATAAAAATGATGATGAATGCGGAGATATATATCTTGCAGGTAATAAATACACCGCAGATAACGCCGACAGTCCAACACCTTTCAATAGAAAAGTATATTTAGAAGGATTTCAAGGTGGTGATGAAGTGGCAATTACAGTCGATGTGACTTTTACAATCAGAGATTTTACTGAAACGCTCACGCTAACAAGTTATTTAATGAACCATGAATAAAATGACAAAAACAATTAAACAAAAAAAAGGTTTTACATTGCTTTTGTCCTTGCTTGTTTCGAGTGCAGTTTTGCTTGGTTCTTATGCTATTTCTAATGTGCTTTTCTATCAGCTTAAACAAGTGAGCAATAACAAGGAGTCAATAAAAGCATTCGTTTCTGCAGACAACGGTATAGAATGCGCTATTTTTTATGATGAACAAGATTCTGATGAAAAATATGCCTTTGTTCCAACTGATTATCCTAACCTAGAAACACCAAGAGACGAAGCGGTTATAAACTGTGCTTCTACATCAAATGCAACTAATGGGGACAGTATGATTTCATCACAAGAGACTGTTAGCCTTAATCAGGGCGAGGGCACCCAGAATATTTTTGAAATTATATATGGGGATGATGATAATTCCCCTTGTGCTAGGGTTACTGTTAAGAAGACCTTGAATAATGATGGTGGTATTGAGACTGTAATAGAATCAAGAGGTTACAACAGATGTAATCCAGAATTACCTAGACGAATTGAAAGAGCTGTGAGGGTGCGGTATTAGGACAAAAGCGCCCAGCCCGAAGGGCTGGGCGCTTTTGTTTTTCACCGCACAAATATATACTATTGGTATGAAAAGCGAAGCGCCAAAAGACGTGGTAGAAAGACTAAATAAATTAAAGGAAACTATAGAAAAATATCGCTATAGTTATCACGTTCTCGACAAAGAAGAAATTTCTCCAGAGGCTCTGGATTCTCTAAAATATGAATTAGTTAAAATAGAGACAAAATATCCAGATTTGGTGACTCCAGATTCCCCATCACAAAGGGTTGCAGGTAAAGCCTTGGATGAATTTAAAAAGGTAAATCACAAAATACCACAATGGTCTTTTAACGATGCCTTTTCTCCAGATGATATACGAGATTTTGATACCAGAGTAAAGAAAATTCTCAAACAAGAAACAGGTAGAGACATTAAGCCAAGCTATGTTTGCGAATTAAAAATTGACGGGTTAAAAGTCGTACTCGAGTACGAAAATGGAATATTAAAAACCGCTTCTACAAGAGGGGATGGCAAAGTCGGTGAAGATGTGACTCAGAACATAAAGACAATAGAATCTGTACCACTAAGGCTTTCAAGAGAAATAAACACTATTGTTGTGGGTGAAGTGTGGGTATCAAAAAAACAATTTGAAAAGATAAATAAAGAAAGAAAAGCAAGAGGTGAAGAGCTTTTTGCAAACCCTAGAAATTTGTCAGCCGGAACAATAAGACAGCTTGATCCAAAAATTGTTGCCGACAGAAAACTTTCTAATTTTATTTACGATCTTGAAATAACAAACGAAAAAATTCCAGAAAATCAGATTGATGAACTAGAATATCTGAAAGAACTAGGTTTAAGAGTTAATCAAAATTACGAGCTATGTCAAAACATAGATGATGTAATATTGTATTGGCAAAAATGGCAAAAAAAAGCACCAAAGGAGGATTATTTAATCGACGGTGTTGTGGTAAAAGTAAACGATAGGTCATATCAAAATATTCTAGGCTATACAGGAAAAGCCCCGCGTTTTGCAATTGCATTCAAATTTCCAGCAGAACAAGTGACGACGGTGGTGAAAGATATTATTTTACAAGTAGGTAGAACTGGTGTCGTAACCCCTGTTGCAATTCTTGAACCAGTTTTTGTTGCTGGTTCGACTGTTTCGAGAGCTACACTACATAACGAAGATGAAATAAAAAGATTAGATGTTCGAATTGGTGATACTGTAGTTTTGCAAAAAGCCGGTGATGTAATTCCAGACATTGTAAAAACTTTGCCGGAAATGAGAACTGGAAAAGAAAAACCATTTATTTTTCCAGAATTTGTACCAGAATGTGGAGGTGACAGAAGAATAGAAAGAATACCAGGTCAGTCCGCATATAGATGTGTATCAAAAAATTCTGATGTCCAAAATAGGAGAAAACTCTATCATTTCACTTCAAAAAAAGCATACGACATAGATGGCTTGGGACCAAAAATAATAGATCAGCTTGTGTCTGCGGGTCTAATTGTTTCTTTTGCAGATATCTTTAGATTGAGCCGTAGCGATCTCGAAGGCTTACCAAGATTTGCACAAAAATCTATCGATAACCTTTTGTCTGCAATTAGTAAAGCAAAAAATGTATCTTTTGCCAGATTTTTAATTGGTCTTTCTATTCCAAACATTGGTGAAGAAACCGCTATTATTCTCGCAGATAAATTTAAAAACCTAGATGTTTTGTCAAAAGCCACATTAGAAGAACTTCAAAATATTTCTGGAATCGGACCTATCGTTGCAGAAAGTATTTTTTCTTTCTTTCGAGATAAAATGCACAAAAAAACAGTCGAGGATTTGCTAAAATATGTTTCGATAGATTACAAAAAAATCGGCAATAGTAATTTACTTGCCGGCAAAGTGTTTGTTGTAACCGGAACACTGCCAACACTTGGAAGGGAGGACGCTCACTCTCTAATCCGCGAAAAGGGTGGAAATGTTTCTTCTTCTGTTTCAAGCAAGACGTCATTTGTACTGGCGGGTGAAAATGCTGGTTCGAAATTAGACAAAGCCGTATCTCTCGGGGTACCTGTAATTTCTGAACAAGATTTTCTAAAAATGATTGGCAAATAACATTGATTATTAATCTCTTTAGGATAATATGATTTCTATGGATAAAACAGAAAAAAAGACAATCAACAAAGAAGATGTAAAGAAACTCGCAAACCTTTCTCGTATTGAAATTAGCGAAGACGAAGCCGAACATCTATCAAAAGAAATTGCGGGTATATTGGGTTATGTAAAACAAATCACCGAAACAGACGTAAGCGGAGCTTCAGATATTTCTTTTGGACCACACAATGTGATGAGAGATGATGTTGTAAAAAATCCAGGTGGAGAGCAAACAGAAAGGCTTTTGAAAAGCGCTCCAAATTCAGACGGTGTTTATGTAAAAGTAAAAAACATACTCTAATATGATTGATATACATAATTTAACTATAGCCAAAGCAAGAGAAGAGCTTTCAGCCAAAAAATATACAGCCGAAGAGCTTGCGGAGTGTTATATAAACGAAATTGAAAAGAAAAACAAAGATATAAATGCATATCTAGAAATTTTTTCTGATTGGAGAGACCAAGCCAAAGAAGCCGACAAAAAAATACAAAACGGAGAAAATCTACCTCTGCTTGGTATTCCATTTGCGATGAAAGATAATATTTTGATTCAAGGCAGGATTGCATCTGCTTCATCAAAAATGCTAGAAAATTATGTTGCAAGCTACGATTCAACTGTTGCAAAAAAAATGAAAGAAGCCGGAGCGATTTTTCTAGGCAGAACAAATATGGATGAATTTGCGATGGGAGGTTCAACAGAAAATTCTGCATTTGGTCCTACAAAAAACCCTTACGATAATTCTCGTGTCCCGGGCGGTTCTTCTGGTGGTTCTGCTGCTTCGGTTAGTATGGATGGAGCAATTGCTTCTCTCGGAACAGATACTGGAGGATCAATTAGACAACCAGCGAGTTTTTGCGGTCTAGTCGGTCTAAAGCCAACATACGGTGCTGTTTCTAGATACGGACTGATTGCTATGGGTTCATCGCTAGATCAAGCTGGTCCTCTTGCAAAAACAGTCGAAGATGCCCAAATAATTTTTGATGTAATTTCTGGTAAAGACGAATTCGACTCGACAAGTATAGATAAAGATTTTTATCAAAAGAAACCTCTAAAAGGAAAAAAGCCTGTTATTGGTTTTCCAAAAGATTTGCTTTCAGGCGAGGGTATAGACTCTGACGTAAAAGAAAACATAGAAAAAAAGATAGAAGAACTAAAGAGTAAGGGTTACGAAGTCAAAGAAATATCCCTACCTCATATCGGATATTCTCTTGCTGTATATTACATATTGATGCCAGCCGAAGTTTCATCTAACCTCGCAAGATTTGATGGCTTGCGATACGGTCTCCACGTAGATGGTAAAAATTTGATTGATGATTATTTTAAAACAAGAGGTGCTGGATTTGGTAAAGAAGTACGCAGGAGAATAATTCTCGGTACTTACGTTTTGTCTGCTGGTTATGCTGATGAATATTATTACAAAGCCAAAGGTATGAGAGCCTTAATCGCGAAAGACTTTAAGGATGCTTATGAAAAAGTTGATGTAATCATCACTCCGACAGCGCCAAGTCCAGCTTTCAAAATTGGAGAGAAAACAAATGATCCAGTTTCAATGTATCTATCAGATGTGTTCACTGTTACAGCAAATATTGTCGGTGTTCCAGCTCTATCAGTTCCGTCTGGAAAATTAACACGTGAAGGAAAAGAGCTCCCTGTCGGAATACAACTAATGGCAGATTTTGGTAGAGAAGATATCCTCTTTGAAGTTGGCAAGGATATAATGCTATAATACAAATATGCAAAAGGCAGTTCTTCGACCAAAAAACCGAAAAGCTGGTTTTATTGATCTTGCGACTTTTACAACCGCAGATTGGTTTTGGTTTATTCTGATTATGTTTGCTCTCGTTACTATTCTCGCTTCTTTTATAAATCTAGACGGTGCTGGTATTATCGAGAAATTTCAATCATTCTGGGCGAGTCTAATAGCGTGGTATAAAAGAATAGAACCATATCTCAGGATTATATCTTGGGCAGTATCCGCTGTATTTGTTTATGGTATCGCATATTCTGTCACACAGAGAAACAGACTATTTAAACTTGAAGAAGACAGAGTTAATCCAAAAACAACTGAAGTCTCGGATATATATGCTAATCATAAATGGGAGCGTGTACTCAAACATATAGAATCGCACAACGAATCCGATTGGAAATTGGCAATTCTCGAAGCCGATATTATGCTCGATGAACTTCTCGACAAAAGTGGCTACAAAGGCGAAACAATGGGGGACAAATTAAAACAAGTAGACAAAAGTGATTTCAATACAATTGATTTGGCTTGGGAAGCTCATAAAATTAGAAATATGATCGCTCACGAAGGTGCCGATTTCAAGATAAATGCAAGAGAAGCACAAAGGGTCATAAAACTATACGAACAGGTATTTAAGGAATTTAAATACATCTAAAACAGCTTTTGGTATAAGACCATTTTAAGCCGGTTTTTTGTTACTTGAAATATCTTTCACTTTAATATATAATTTTGCCAATTATAGCGGGGTAGAGCAGAGGTAGCTCGAGAGGCTCATAACCTCTAGGCATTGGTTCGATTCCAATCCCCGCAACAAGTAATAAAACACCGGCTTTAAAACAGTCGGTGTTTTATTTTACTTTGTTATATTTTGAATCGAACCACCCATTTTTAATTGATTTCATCCAATTTTTTGATATAGTATCTTTGTTGTCATATGTCGGCGTAGCTCAGTTGGTGAGAGCGTAGCATTCATAACGCTAAGGTCGCTGGTTCGAGTCCAGCCGTCGACACAAAAACGAATTACCAATTCTTTTTTATTTTATTAAAATAGTTTAATAAACTACGCTATCATCTGTTATAATTAATAGATGCCAATATATAAAAAGGTTGACATAGATTTTTTCAAAAATTGGACGACAAGCATGGCATATGTGCTTGGTTTTTTTGCTGCAGACGGGACTATGACTCTAACAAAAAGAGGAACACATTTTTGGAGTATAAATATAAAAGATGAGGATCTGATTTTTAAAATAAAAAAAATAATTAAATCAAACCATAGGATAAACAAAAGAACTCATAATGTATCAGGAAAAGAAACTTTCCGTTTACAAATAGGGAGTAAGGAAATGTTTAATGATTTGGAAAAACTGGGCTTTATGAGACGCAAAAAATATCATATGGTTTTACCGAACGTCCCCAAACATTTAATGGGTGACTTCTTGAGGGGGTACTTTGATGGAGATGGTAATGTTTGGGTTGGTATTGTTAATAAAAAACGTAAAAATCCATCGACTGTTATTCAAACGGTGTTTACCTCTTGTTCTTACGAATTTTTATACTCTATAAAAGAACATGTTAAAAAAAAGGTAATGGTAGATGGCAGTATATATAAGATTAAAGACAAAAATGCGTATAGATTAGGCTATGGAGTAAGGGGGTCTTTGAAATTATATGAACTTATGTATAATGTATCTAGTCAAACAAATGGTTTGTTTTTAAAAAGGAAAAAATCAGTGTTTGATAGATATTTAAAGAAATGCAGTCGTAGCTCAACTGGTTAGAGCACTCGCCTGTAGACGTGCAGCTTTCTGACCGAAAGGCAGATTGAAACTCTTTGGGATATCGGTGAAGGCTAAGTCCAAATGGATATGCGAACACCGAGGGAACCCTCTAGTTTGGAGGGGCGCCGTAGAGACTAGATACCGAAGTACCTAATTTTTTTTGGTAAAGATATAGTCCACCCCTTTACGAAAGTATTGGATATAGTGCACGCGAGAGGTTGCCGGTTCAAGTCCGGTCGGCTGCGCAGATACAAAAATCACACATATGTGTGATTTTTGTTTTTGTATATTGCCCCTTTCAATAAAATATAATACGATGTCTGTGTGGTTTTGCCGTCGTAGCTCAGTTGGTAGAGCACGTCATTGGTAATGACGAGGTCACCGGTTCAATCCCGGTCGTCGGCTCTGATATTAAAAAAGAAAACGTTTAGTTTTCTTTTTTAATATACAGAACGACAAGATAAAAATCTTTAGATTTTTAAGGGATTGAACAGGCGGAGCATGTCGCTTTGCGACAGTGAGCCCGGGGAGAAACCACACGATATTTTAGGAGTAAAACGAACTAAAATATCGATGTGAGTTGCCCCTCAATCCCGGTCGTCGACTCTGATAGGAACTATCATTTTTGTTTTTTTCTGCTACAATATCCGGATATGGAACATCATTCAAACGGGCTTAGCTCTTACATAAAAGACATTGTGTATGGTGCAAACGACGGAATTATTACTACCTTTGCTGTTGTGACTGGGGCTGTTGGTGCAGGTTTTGGGATAAAGGTTGTGATTATTCTCGGTATTGCCAATCTATTTGCTGACGGCTTTTCTATGGGTGCAAGCAATTTCTTGGGAGAAAGATCAGAAAATTCTTTGTACAAAGAAGAAGAAAAGAGAGAATGGCGAGAAGTCCGCGAATTACCACATGTTGAAAGAAAAGAAGTGATTGATGTTTTGCTAAAACATAATTTTTCGGAAGAGCAAGCAAAAATGATGACTGATATAATCGCGAGCAACGATGCTTTTTGGGTTGATTTTATGATGAAATATGAGCTTGAAATGAACCCTCCTTCACACGGTGATGAATGGCGAGGGGCTCTGGCTACTTTTATTGCTTTTCTTATAGCTGGTACTCTGCCCTTGCTTTCGTTTATGTTTGCTCAGCCTGAAAATATGTTTAGATATTCAGTTATTGCAACAGCGATTGCCTTGTTTGTTGTCGGTGCCCTTAGATTTTTGATTACGAGAAGGAATTGGCTCATTTCTGGTTTTGAAATGCTTGCGGTGGGTGGAATTGCGGCTGCGGTGTCCTATGGTGTAGGATATTTTGTGAGTATGATTGCTGATAAAATATAAAATAACAAAGCCAAGCCACCTTAGCTCAGTTGGTAGAGCATCTCACTCGTAACGAGAAGGTCCGCAGTTCGATTCTGCGAGGTGGCTCCATCGGAATGAAATGGAGATGGAGAAGCAGAATCGAAGCCTTTGTGAGATTTTATGGAGTCCGATAGGACGAACAAAAAATCCACAAACGGGTACTGAAACTGTAAGTTTCGATTCTGCGAGGTGGCTCCATCGGAATGAAATGGAGATGGAGAAGCAGAATC
>OZ246398.1:0-44073 GCA_965230995.1 uncultured Candidatus Saccharibacteria bacterium | reverse complement strand
GGTACTGAAACTGTAAGTTTCGATTCTGCGAGGTGGCTCCATCGGAATGAAATGGCCTTCAGATCAACACAAATATGAGTACAAAAGAAGAACTACAAAATAGAATACAAGAAATTGAAAACCGCATGCAAAGCGCGGATTTTTGGAATGACAAAGAAAAGGCTCAAGCAGAGATAAAAGAACTCCAAGAATTAAAATCAGAAATTTTAGGTGGAAGTAAATACGACAAAGGTGATGCGATAATGACAATTTTTTCTGGAGCCGGAGGAGACGACTCGGAAGACTTTTCCGCAATGCTACTTTTTATGTATAGAAAATATTTTGATTCGCATAATTTTTCATATTCAATCATACATCAAAACGAAAATGATCACGGAGGATTTCGTAACATAACACTTGAGATAAAAGGCAAGAATGCATACGGAACTCTCAAAAATGAATCTGGTGTACATCGTTTGGTGAGGATTTCCCCTTTTAATGCCAAAAAATTGCGACACACTTCTTTTTCTATGGTAGAAGTCATACCAAAATTTGAAGCCCTTACAGAATTAGAAATTCCACAAGATGATATTGAAATAGAACTCTCACGTTCTTCTGGTCCGGGTGGACAGAACGTAAACAAAAGAGAAACAGCAGTTCGTGTTGTTCATAAACCGACAGGACTTTCGGCACAATCTGATAACGAAAGATCACAAGCTCAAAATAAAGAAAAGGCAATGCAACTTTTGTACGGAAAAATCTTTGCAAAAATGGAGGACGACAGAAAAAAATCAGAAAAAGGAATGTATGTTTCAAAGACGACTCAAATAGAATGGGGAAATCAGATTCGTTCATATGTGCTACATCCATACAAAATGGTAAAAGATCATAGAACAGATTTTGAGACGCACGATGTAGAATCAATATTAGAAGAGGGTAATCTAGATGGTTTTATAGAGGCTGAAAAAAACCTTTAAAAACCCTTATCTTTTGGTATTTATTTTGCAATCATTAATTGTACGTGTCACAGTAAAGAAAAGTTTTTAGTATTTATAGAAATGTTATATACTATAGGGCATATATGATTTATTTTGATAATGTCACCAAAATATATTCTGACAACTCTGTTGCTTTGCAGAATGTGACATTTAGTATCGAGCCAAAAGAATTTGTTTCTCTCGTCGGACATTCCGGTGCGGGAAAAACTACTTTGCTCAAGATGTTACTTGCCGAAGAAAAACCAACAGAAGGGTCAGTATTTTATGAATCAAGCAATATACACAGACTAAAGAGGTCTCAGATGAATGAATTCCGCAGAAATATTGGTGTTGTCTTTCAGGATTTTAGATTGCTTCCCAATAAAACAGTTTACGAGAATATTGCTTTTGCAATGGAGGCGTCAGGAAAAACAGATGATGAAATAGAAGGAGACGTTCCTCACGTCTTGGAGCTTGTTGATTTGGGACACAAAATTTGGAATTTTCCGCACGAACTTTCTGGTGGAGAAAAACAAAGAGTTGCTATCGCAAGAGCAATAGTAAATCAGCCAAACATAATCATTGCAGACGAACCAACAGGGAATCTCGATCCTATAAACACATACGACATTGTGCAGATTTTGAAAAAGATAAATGATCTTGGAACTACTGTTTTGCTTACAACACATAACAAGGGCGTGATTGATTCGCTCGGAAAACGTGTAATCACATTAGTAGATGGAAAAATTGTCAGGGATGATAAAGAGGGTAAATATATTTTATAAAAAATTATGTGGATACATATAAAAAGAATAGTTAAATCAGGTTTCTTCAGTTTTTGGCGAAACGGTTTCGTTTCTCTTTCGTCTGTATTTGTGATGACGATTGCCTTGGGTGTGCTTGGTTCTATTGTTTTTCTCGGGGCACTTCTCGATTCATCCCTAAAAGCCTTGCAAGAAAAAGTAGATATCAATGTATATTTCGTCACATCTGCTTCTGAACCAGACATAAGAAGTCTAAAAGAAAAACTCGAAGTTTTGCCAGAAGTCGCCGAAGTCGTTTATATTTCTCGTGAACAAGTTCTCGCTGATTACAAATCTAGACATGAGAATGATGCGACAAGCCTTCAGGCTCTCGAAGAGCTCGGAGAAAATCCGCTCGGAGCAGTTCTAAATATTCGTGCAAAAGAAACTTCACAATACGAAGACCTAAACAATTTTCTAAAGGGTGACAATATTTTGTCGGCAACAGGTTCTCAGATGGTGGAAAAGGTAAACTTCAACAACAACAAAACAGCGATAGACAAATTAACATCTTTGATATCATCAGCACAAAAAATCGGTTTTGCTGTGATGATTATTCTCATAATGTTATCTCTGCTCATAACCTTTAATACAATTAGGCTTGCAATATACATAGCAAGAGAAGAAATTTCTGTAATGAAATTGGTGGGAGCAAGTACAATGTATATCAGAGGTCCGTTTATGGTTGCTGGAATGCTTTACGGTTCAATTGCTGGCTTGATTACTCTCGTTTTGTTTTATCCAATTACTGCTTGGCTCGGTAAAGAAACAGTTAATTTCTTTATCGGGATGAATGTGTTTGACTACTATATCGCCAATTTCGGACAAATATTCCTTATCGTTATGTTGTCGGGAATAGGGATTGGTGCAATCTCCAGCTTCCTTGCTGTGAGAAGATATTTGAATTAACAGAAATAATCCATTATGGCAAAAAGAAAATCACACAAGTATGTTTTTGTGGTAGGGGGAGTCATGTCCGGCGTAGGTAAGGGCGTCACAACCGCTTCTATCGGAACAATTTTACAATCAAAAGGTTACAAGGTCTCTTTGATGAAAGCAGATCCATATTTGAATGTGGACGCGGGAACGATGAATCCAACAGAACACGGTGAAGTCTATGTAATGGATTCTGGTCTAGAAACTGATCAAGATATGGGAAACTACGAGAGATTTCTCGATGTTGATTTGCCGAATGAAAATTATATGACTAACGGAATGATTTTCAAATATGTGATCGACAAAGAAAGGGCTCTCGGCTACAAAGGGCAGTGTGTAGAACCGATGTATCATATTACCGAAGAAATAATCCGAAGAATAAAAGCATCAGCTACAAAAACTGGTTCAGAAATTACTGTGATAGAAATTGGAGGAACTGTTGGCGAATATCAAAATGCTATTTTCCTCGAAGCTGCTCGTGTATTAAAACAAAAGAATCCTCGAGATGTAATGTTTGTGATGGTTTCCTATCTACCAGTTCCTCGTATTATCGGCGAGATGAAAACAAAGCCAACACAAAACGCTGTTAGACAACTCAATTCTTATGGAATAAACCCAGATATTATCATTGCTCGAAGCGAGGTACCGATTGATAAAAAAAGAAAAGAAAAAATTGCCAATATGACCGGTGTAGAAGTGGCGGATGTTATCTCTGCTCCCGATATCAAAAGTATATACGAAATTCCAATCAATTTCGAAAACGATGGACTATCTACCAGAATACTTAGCCATTTCGGTATCAGACCAAAACAAAAAGATCTAGTGCAGTGGAGAGCGATGGTAAAAAGAATGCAAGACGCAAAAGAAACTGTCCGTATTGGAATTGTTGGAAAATATTTTGATTCCGGAGATTTCGTTTTGTCTGATGTGTATATTTCTGTTATCGAAGCGATAAAATTCTCTGGAGCAAAAGAGGGTGTTTCTGTTGATCTTACTTGGATTAATTCAAAGGATATAGAAAAAGGAGTTTTCGATATAAAAGAGCTTTCAAAATTCCATGGAATACTTGTGCCGGGTGGTTTTGGTTCAAATGGAATTGATGGAGTTTTGTCTACAATTAAATATGCTAGAGAAAATAAAATACCATATCTAGGACTTTGTTATGGTATGCAACTTATGGTTATAGAATATGCAAGAAACGTTGCGGGTCTGGCAAAAGCACATACAACAGAAGTTGATCCAGAGACACCACATCCAGTAGTCGATATTATGCCTGAACAAAAGGAACTCTTGGCAAAAGGGCAGTACGGAGCGTCGATGAGACTTGGGGCATATCCTGCAATTTTGAAAAAGGGAAGTATATCTGCAAAATCTTATGGAACAGAAGAGGTCACAGAAAGACATCGACATAGATTTGAAATCAATCCAGAATATATCGAGAAAATAGAAAGTGCTGGTTTGGTTTTTTCTGGAAAATCTCCAAATGGAAAATTAATGGAAATTGCAGAACTACCAACATCTAAACATCCATTTTTCCTTGCAACACAATTCCATCCAGAATTCAAAGCAAGACCGCTATCGCCACATCCATTGTTTACAGCTTTTGTAAAAGCAATTAAAAACAATCTAAAAAAATAGTGTGAATATTGAATTGGTAAAGTAAAGCCCAGCAGGCCAAAGGCCTGCGGGGCTTTACTTTCCTTTTTGCAGGTATATGATAATATATTAAGAATTATTAATATTTAGTATAAATTAAAATGGCTATTTTATCTGTGTCCCTACCACCAGACATTGAAGCTTTTATTGAAAATGAAATTGCATCTGGAAGATTTGAAACTAAATCTCAGGTTGTAAAAAGAGCCCTCCGAAAACTTGAGGAAGATATTGCTTTTGATCGAATTATGTTGGCAGAAAAAGAAATGGATGGTGGTAAAGGTCTAAAAGGTGATGTTAAAAAACTTTTGAAAAAGGTTTAATATATGGATATTTCATATTCGCCATCTTTTCTTAGACAATTGAAAAAATTCCCCAAAAAAATTATTGACGAAGTCTTGCTTAAGATTAAACAATTTGAAAAAGACACACAGAGTACAAACCTAAAAAATCATAAATTACACGGTCGCCTCAGGGGCAGGTATAGTTTTTCTGTTAATTACAATTTGAGGATTATTTATAGAATTAAGGATAATGAATATCAGTTTTTGGATATTGGTGACCATGATTTATATAAATAATTAACCTTGCTAGGTTTCCTTGAATTTTCTCTTTTTTTATCGTATTGTATTGTCACCACAAAAGTTTTGTGGATTGAACATTAAGGATCAGAGAGCTTATTCAAAGACATAGATAGAAGTTAATATTGCCAGATCGTCTAATGGTAGGACGGCGCCCTCTGGAGGCGTCTATCTTGGTTCGAGTCCAAGTCTGGCAGCCAGTTTGAGATAGGTTCAGAGTCCGAGGTGGCTCAATTTGCTATATAACTTGTCAAAAGTGTAGACTGAATATGTCTATCTATATATGGAAGCAAAAACAATATCATTGAGTAAATATTTGGGAGTTAATCGAAAGAAACTGGAAAAGTTCGGTGTATTTGACTCTACTCTTGGTGTTGATACAAAACTTTTTGTTGATCCTAAATTGTTAGTTAAATCAAAAATAAAGGAATTTAGTGGTTCAAGAAAAGTAATACTTCTTTATTTTGCGAAGTTATTAAAAATACATA
This sequence comes from uncultured Candidatus Saccharibacteria bacterium, assembly GCA_965230995.1. Taxonomy (GTDB): domain Bacteria; phylum Patescibacteriota; class Minisyncoccia; order Phycocordibacterales. The sequence continues at coordinate 38,656 of OZ246398.1, read as the reverse complement.
AACAATCACACAAATCTCCAAGATTAAGATTACAAGCAAGAGATATGCTTGCCGTAAAAGAACCACAAGGTTTATCTATCGGCTATGGAAATACAACAGACAGAGGAACTGCTATCTCAAAAACTCTTGCCAATAAAATCCTACTCTCTGCAAGCGAAATCCTTGCAGTTGGCGTTGATGATGAAGAGTTGATTGAAATGCTCGGGTTGTTTATTGATGGCTTTGGTCCCGACAGTATGAGCGATCTAACTGTAAGTATTATTTATCATGATTTTTGTTCGTTTACCCACAGAGTTTCTAAGGAACTCATGGCTCCCACTATTGAATACACAATAGATGGTAAAAAATATCATCTTCCCAAGCATCCATATAAAAAGACTCCGATAATTTTTGTTCCATTTTCATTACTAAGCCCTCTTCCTGTAGCTGTCTCTTGGGATGAAATTGCAGCAGCAGGATTTCATAATCGCTCGTTAAGAAATGATTTTAATGCAATTATTTATCCTGTGTTAAAGGAAGCGATAAATGAAATAAAAGATAAGGATAAAGACGAAAGAAAAGCTCTTAAGGACGGAGTAAATCGAGTTTTAAAAATTTATAGAAGAATCAATGTCAAAGGATATGATCTGGATATTGATCCAAAGGGTTATTATGCTATCCAACCTTTCGTAGAGAAAGAATCTACAGGCATCAGTACTAATACCAAACCTAAAACTCAGGATGAATTAATTATCTCTGTTAGAGAATTGATAACTCAATTTAAGAGATCAATTGAGGATAATGGTGGAAATAAGTTGTTGTATCGAAAAACAGAAACAGGAGCACTTATCAAAGACAAACCACATAATGAAGATGTACCTCAAACCATTTTCTATTTGATTGCAGATATTTTTTGTCAAAAAGCAGATATTCTTCTCTCACGAGAGCCGAATGCAGGTCTCGGCCCTGTAGATTTTTCATTAGGTAAGGGCTACGATACTAAAATCTTGGTTGAGATAAAAAAATCAACAAATAAAGATCTTGAAGATGGATATAAAAAACAAATTGCGGCTTACCAAAAAAGTGAGGCAGCATTTTGCAGTTTCTTCGTGGTAGTGGTTGTAAAGGAAGGTAAAAAGAAACCTGATGAATTAAATGCACAACTACAGCGTGTTAAAGAACTTTATGAAAAAAATATTGAAGCAAAGATAGCCACCCCAGAGTTAATTATTGTTGACGGTTTAATCCACCCTTCTCCTAGTAAATTAAGATCGAATAACTAATTAATCACAACACCTAGTATATTAATATAAAGTCGCAATATTTCTTCATTTTTGCTAGTATTTATTATATATGCCACGTAATCTGGGGGAACAAAATGAAATATTTCTAAAGACTTTTTTACTGATGATGTTTTACAAAAAGAAGCCTTTGGTTGGCGATCATAATATTGGAGTGATTGAATCATTAAAATTTTCTCCTGATGGCAAATTACCTGAATGGAAGACAGAGTATGAGATAATGCTTCAAAAAAGAGACTACCATTCTTTAAAAAGCATCTTTCCGAAAGCTCCAACAGGCTCAAAAGCTGATCTAGAAATTAATGGGATTAGATATAGTGTCAAAAATAAACTGGGAGCTAAATCAGCAATAGTGAATCATACCAACAGAGCTGGTTTTTTAAGATAATGGGGATAAGTCCGATTAAACACTAAAATCTATGTCATAATATAAATATACCACGTCAAGCACACATAGCTGTTGGAAGGGTGTTCCATATTATGAAAAGGATGATGGCCATTTTTAGGTTAAACCTCAAGTAACATTTGGTAGTATCACTCCTCACATTCTGCTAAAATATACCCATGTTAAAAAAATATCTTGATTATATAAAAGACAACCCAGAACGATATTGGTTCAAGCGAAAGGTTTTGGGTTGGGGATGGACACCAGCTACTTGGCAAGGATGGCTTTCAACTTTACTATATATGGTACTCGTTTTGTCGCTCATATTTACTAGAGAAGAAGCAATTCCTGGAAATTCAGATTCAGGAAGTAATTTTTTGGTATTAGGATTGCCATTAATTGTGTTGACCGCTCTTTTTATTTTCATTGCTTACAAAAAAGGAGAAAAACCAAAATGGCAGTGGGGCAAACCAAAGGATAAATAGCAACAAATAGTTGAGAAATATTTTAAATGAAGATGAGCCCCGCCGAGTGAACGGCGGGGCTCGGGGTGGTCTTCGTGATCGGTCATGACTTGGAAAAGAACCGTGCCAACGGGCGGGGGACTTCCACGTCGAGGCCATGCTCTCGCAGAACGGCCACGGCCTTGAGGACAAGTTCTTCTTCGTCCACGGTGTGGGTGATCGAAGCATATGGGCACTGCACGCCCTTCTCATTGAAACATTCGCTGGGGACAAGGGTGCAAACTAAGTCACAATCCTTGAGTTTCAGGCATAATGCCTCGGCATATCTCAGGACCCTCTCTTCGTTTGCGTTAATCCCCAACCCATAGAACATGATGTTCATTGCACCTCTCCCGTTCGGTTTTGGTTTAGAACACTTTATAGTTTATTATAACATATAAATTAATAAAAATGAAGCACGGCACAAAACACAAAATTCCAGACGATTTAAAAAAGATTTTGCTTTCAGACAAAAAACTTTTGTCTGTTTGGGATGGCCTAACACCGCTTGCTCGTAATGAATGGATTTGCTGGATTACAATTGTAAAAAATGAAGAAACACGCAAACAACATTTAGAGAGATTGCAAAGCGATTTGTTCAAAGGCAAACGTAGGCCGTGTTGTTGGCCGGGATGTCCGCATAGTAACGAAAACGCAAAAAAGTGGTTTAAAGAAAAGAAAGGTATAATTTAGTATTATGAAAATAATTTGGGATATATACGAGATTAGAAGTTCCAGAACAGTTTTGCATGGTGTAATGCTACGTGGAAAAATTCGCAAGTTTAGTATTGAAAACGATATTGATTGCTTGGTTGAAAACGCTACTGATAAAGAAAATGTTGTGCGAGTTGCTTTACCGACTGATACGGATATTAAACCGATAGAAGATTTTTTGCGAAATAAAATACCGGATATAATTGTTGAAGTGGTTGCAAAACAAATAAAAAATCCAGTCCTGTCTAAACTTAAAATCAATGACGAGTCTAGGTATTAAAAAAGTGATATAATATTTTTATGAAAAATATTATATTAATAATCATAAGTATTGTATTGGTTTCTCTATTATTTTACTCTTTTGCAACCGAGGCGAGATTTTTACCAGATCAGTTGTATTATTTTTTTAGAATCGAGAAAATAATATTTTTTACTGTTCTTTTTGTATTGTTACCATTTTACTCATTTGTCTATAAAATATTTGGATATAAATGTTGGGCTGAAATGAGCTGTAATAGCGACGTGCCAGATTTTCCAATATGGGTTAGTATTTCTTTGATTTTCATAGTCCTTGTTTTGGTCGTTAGGTTTTTTCTGGCTTTTGTTTATTCGTCATTAGGTAAGATTAAAAATTAATATATGAAAAAACCATTTTTATATGCATTGGTTGCGATTGTTTATATTGTCACAATCGTATTGGGAATGAATTATACGAGTAACTTATTGCCAGAGGAAAATCTATTAATGCCTATGGCAATGCTCAGTTTATTTGTTCTGTCTGTCGCTGTAATGGGATTTTTGTTCCTCTATGAACCTCTATGTTTGCTCGTGGATGGCAAGAAAAAAGAATCGATAGCTTTCTTTGGAAAAACCCTAGGAATATTTGCTTGTTTTGTGGCTTTGTTTGTTGTCTTGGTGTTTATAATCTAGAGATTTGCCTAAAAATATCACTTTTTAGGACATAAAAAATGATTTTTTAAAGGGTCGCGTACCTTGCTCGCGTGATATAATGTGTATATATGAAAAAAGTCATCATTTGGGCGGTAGTAATTATTATAATTGGTTTGGGTATTTATTTGTTTACAAAAGATTCTTCTGACACCGTAAACAACACACAGAAAAATAATCAAGAAGAAACAGTTAAAAATACAGGCGAAGAACAAAAGCCTGTAGAAACGGCTCCGGTTGATAAAACAAAAACAGTAATTGGTAAATCAGTCGGTGGTGAAGATATAATCGCATATCATTTTGGAGAAGGTGAGAAGGAAATTGTTTTGGTTGGTGGTGCACACGGTGGATACAGCTGGAACGCTTCACTCGTTGCTTTTGAAATGATGGAATATTTCAAGAAAAGTACAACGACTATTCCTGCAAACGTAAAAGTCTCAGTCATACCAGTTCTTAACCCAGATGGATTAAAGAAGGCTGTCGGTACAGCCGGAGAATTTACAGCAAAAGACGTGACTTCTGATTCAGAAGTTCTAAAAGCGAGCAGGTTCAATGGAAACAATGTTGATCTAAACAGAAACTTTGATTGTGATTGGCAAGAAAATGCAAAATGGCAAGCGAAAACAGTTAGTGGTGGAACAGAAGCTTTTTCAGAACCAGAGACTTTGGCGATAAAAAATTATGTAGAGAAAAATAAGCCGGTTGCAGTGATTGCTTGGTACAGTGCTGCTGGTGGTGTATTTGCTTCGAATTGCCACAAAGGTGTATCAACAGAAACAAATGATCTAGTTAAAAAATATGCTCAAGCGTCAGGATATAAAGCTTATCAAGATTTTGATTTCTACGAGACAACAGGTGATATGACAAACTGGCTAGCAAAAATAGAAGTTCCTGCAATAAGCATCCTCCTTACAAACCACACAAGCACTGAGTTCTCAAAAAACAAAGCCGGAGTTGAAGCTGTTCTAAAATACTACGCAAAATAATGCTGGGGTTCTTTGTTAAAAGGAAACTAGTTGTTTTAGTTGTTGTAATAATTCTAATTATTATTGGAATAGTGGTCCTGCAAACAGGAAAAGAAAAGGGGGAAACAAATAATCAAAACGAAGTCATTGTTCCAAGCTCTCCTTTTGAAAAAAGCGTGATTGGAAATTCGAAAGAAGGTTTGGCTATTGAAAAATATTCTTTTGGTAGTGGTAAAAAGGTAATAACTTTGGTTGGTGGAATACATGGTGGATACGAATGGAATACCGTTTCTCTTGCTTATGAAATGATCGATTATTTGTCAGAAAACCTCTCAAAGATTCCTTCAGACGTCAGGGTAGATGTGATACCTGCTATGAACCCAGATGGCTTGTTTAGGGTTACAAAAAAAGAAGGAAGATTTGAGATATCAGATGTTTCTGAAAATGACGCTGTCTTGGCTTCGGGTAGGTTTAATTCAAACGAGGTAGATCTAAACAGAAACTTTGATTGTAAGTGGGAACCAGAAAGTGTCTGGAGATCAAAAAAAGTCAGTAGTGGGGAAGAACCTTTTTCTGAACCAGAATCAGAAGTGTTCAAAGATTACATAATCGAATCAAAGCCAGTGGCTGTAGTATTTTGGCATAGTCAATCAAATGCTGTTTACACATCACAATGTGAAAAAGGTATTTTGAAAGAGACTACAGATATTGTGACAAAATATTCAAAAGCATCCGGTTATCCTGTAGCAAAATCTTTTGATGCTTATGCTATTACCGGAGCGGCGGATGATTGGCTTGCAAAAATTGGCGTGCCTGCATTTTCAGTTGAATTAAAAAATCATACTGATACAGATTTTCAAAAAAACATAGCAGGTGTTTTGTCCCTATTTTCACATTTTGAAGAATAAAAATGTTATAATTAATTATCTTTAAAATAAAAATATGAAAGGATACAGTTTAAATCTAGAGAGAGAAACATTAACAAACGAATATTTTCGTCGTGTTTTGTACACAGCAAAGAATTGTCAGCTTGTCATTATGTGTTTAAAACCTGGTGAAGAAATCGGTGAAGAAACACACGAGCTCGATCAGTTCATAAGATGCGAGGCTGGTAGTGGAAAATCTATTATCAACGGGGTAGAGCATCAGCTTTCAGATGGCTTTGCAGTGGTTGTTCCTGCCGGAGCGAAACATAATATTATGAACACATCAGAAAATGTCCATCTGAAATTGTATACTGTTTATGCTCCTCCTAATCACAGAGACGGTGTAATGCACCAGACAAAAGCAGAAGCAGAAAAAGACGACGAAACTTTTGATGGGGTAACTAGTGATTTGTAGAATAAAATTGAATATGAAAAAGGGCGGGAAAGCTTCGCTTTCCCGCCCTTTTTCTTTGCAAAAAACGTTTGACAAATATTTTACATCTGGTATTATATACACAGAGGCGATTCATTCAATTGAAGAGCCAAATGCCGAGTGTAGACGGTTTAATGGGTTAAAGGACGAAAGTCCCTCCCAGTCTGGTTGTGATACTCGCAAGATTGCATATGCAATCACCAGACTTTAAACCCTTCACTCTTGTTCCTTTCCCCTCGCTCTTTGTCCGCCGTATGCCACCTTAGCTCTGCTAGGTGGTTGTTTTTTTATATATTTAGGTCATTATATAGATATGAAATTATTTCTTGCTTCTGCTTTTAATCAAACAGCAGAGAAGCTGGTAGATTGTGTTGGAGATGTGATTGGTAAAAAAGTTATTTTTATAGAAAATGCTTCAGATGTAGATGATGTTGAAGATAAATGGTGGATAAGAGTTGATAGAGAAGCATATGAAAGACTTGGTGCAGAGGTTATTACAGCAGATTTGCGATTGCTATCAGCTGGAGATTTTGAAAAACTTTTAAAGCAATCAGACATTATACATTTTTGTGGTGGTAGTGTTTTCTATTTAATTGATCTAATCAAAAAGAAAGGACTAAAAGATTCGCTGGTTGATGCAATAAAAAAAGACGAAATAATTTATACAGGCACAAGTGCTGGTTCTATGATTGTCTCTGGTGACTTGTCGGTAGATAAAAATGATCCTGAGGAAATTGAGATAATTAAAAATATTAATGATTTTTCTGGTCTAGGTTTGCTGGATTTTTTAATTATGCCACACGCGGACAATGCTGATTTTTCTGAGGGTAACAAAAAAGTAATTGATGATGTTGCAAAATATAAAACAGCGTTATTTTATCTCTGTGATAATCAAGCAATTTTTATTAAAGATAAAGCAATTAATTTTATACAAAAATAGCCCGCTATTGATTATTTGGTAAATATTAGTAGTCTTTTATTGGGTTTCTGAATGTTCTATCAAGTAACTTCCAAAACGCGTGGTAAGAGATGCACATGCCATCTGGTGCTGTACGTCTTCCCAGGAATTGCCCCGATTGGGCAAGAAGACCGATTGGTACCATCAACAGACGAGGAAATGCCAAGGATTGGCATACTGTTGATGTGAGCGTTCGCTCCGGGTTCACTGTTGTGACCCTGAACCATCATCACCTCACTCGCAAGGGCAATACCAAATCGTGTCAGATTCGCGTCTTTGCTACCCGCGATGGTCGCAGGGACCACACCGGGGACTACAGACGGATGACGTTCGGTCAGTTCCGCCAGTCTGAGCTCGCCACCTACACGGAGAACGGTCTGTCTCGTTCAGAGGCTTTTCGCCTCTTCGAGTACGGTCGTATCAAGAAGCGGAAGATCTGGATGAAGCACTACCTTGAAGTCTTGTATCGGTACAAGGAATTCCTTCGTACCGAGGACGGCAGTCGTTGCTTGAGAGACATCGCCAAGGCGGACAACTTCCTGTCTCAGCGGAGGAGTATCTACGCCTGGGGTGTTTCGGTTTTCGAGTCGTTCAGATTCGATCAGGCGGGTCTTGTCGCTGTTCTCTGCCTCTGGGTGTTCCATGGTGTGAAGCTCAAAGTCAAGTAAAGGAAGAGGTCTGAGATTAGGCGGGGTTTGCGAGCATTCGTGCTCGTGGCCCCGCCTCGCTTTTTACTTGGGACATTAATTGCGTTATTATGTAGTGATGGAAATTTGGCATAGTATTGTTTTGGGTATCGTAGAGGGAATAACAGAATTTTTGCCCATTTCTTCGACTGGGCATTTAATACTTGTAAGCGAGCTCTTAAAAATAGAGCAGACTGTTTTTACAAAAAGCTTTGAGATAATAATTCAACTCGGTGCAATTTCTTCGGTAATATTTTTGTATTGGAAAACTATTTTCAAAATTGAGACTATTAAAAAAGTCTCGTCAGCTTTTATACCAACTGCCATTATTGGCTTTGTTTTGTATGATTTTATAAAAGGATATTTGATCGGAAATCCTTCTGTTGTCATTTGGGCACTCGCAATCGGCGGTTTGTTTTTGATTATTTTTGAAAAATATCATTTCAAAAAAGACAAAGAAGATGAAGATGGTGGTATGCCTTCTTATAAAAACGCGATCTTGATTGGACTATTTCAGGCTCTCGCAGTTGTGCCTGGTGTCTCTCGTTCGGCATCGACGATTGTCGGTGGGTTGTTTCTTGGGTTAAAGAGAAAAACCATTGTTGAATTTTCTTTTCTTTTGGCTGTACCAACAATGATTGCTGCTAGCGGTTTTGATCTGCTCCAGAGCTACAAAGAATTCGAGATATCACAGTTCTCTGTTCTTGCAGCTGGTTTTGTTGTTTCTTTCTTTGTTGCGATGTTTTCAATAAAATTTCTGCTGAAATTTATTCAAAAAAGAAGTTTTATTGCCTTCGGTATTTATAGAATTCTCATTGCTCTGATTTTCTTTTTTGTTTTGTTTTAAACATGATATAATTTAAGTATGAAAAAGATTTTTCTTTCATTTTTAGTCTTTTCGGTTTTCGGTTTTTTCAATGTAAATACTGCATCTGCTGTTACCGCTTCTTCTGTAAAGCACGATTTCTTTGGTGGAATGGTCTTGTATTCAACTCTGTGCACATGTTCTTTGTGGCCTGGGAGTACTCTTATAACAATTTCTGATTATTCTCTTGGTTATACACCGCAAAGCTATATGTATAGACCAGGATACTCTCTGCTTCGTCCTAAATTTAATATTTTCACTCCAAAGGCATATCTTGTGGGCGGTCATGATCTAAAGCCAAGTACCTGTATGGTTTTTGCAGGTGTAACTTGTATCCCGGCAGGGTATTCTCTCGGTAATATAGATTTTATCAGGGGTGTTGGTTCTTCTGGCATTTAGTATTGTTTAGACAAGATTTGTCTGATAATCTGTGTCTATTGTGGAAAAAGTTAATTACGACGTTGTAATAATCGGTGGCGGAGCATCGGGGATGTTTGCCGGGATTTTTTCTGTACTTAGTGGAAAGAAGGTAATTATACTTGAAAAAAACAAAAATCTTGGAGAAAAATTAAAGATAACAGGTGGTGGCAGATGTAATATCACTAACGCAGAATTTGATATAAAAAAGTTTCTCTCTAAATTTGGAAAGGCAGAAGATTTTCTGTATTCACCATTTTCGCAATTCGGCGTAAAAGATACTTTTGATTTTTTTGAAAAAAGAGGATTGCCTCTAGAGACGCAAGCGCGAAATAGAGTTTTTCCAAAAACAGAAAAGGCGATTGATGTGGTAAATTTGCTCAAAAAAGAATTAAATAATCTCGGGGTTATTTGCAAAACAAATACAACAGTTAAAAAAATACTTTTTGAAAAAGATACGATAAGCGGTGTTATCACAAATGAAGGAACGATTCGAGGAAAAAACTATATTCTCGCAACTGGTGGAATGTCACATCCAGAAACCGGATCAACGGGCGATGGTTTTTCTTGGCTTCAAAATTTAGGACACACAGTTAAAAAACCAACAGTTGCGATAGTTCCGATTGCAACAAAAGAAGAATGGTCCAAAACTCTCGCCGGAGTTTCTCTATCATTTATGAAAATTACTTTTTTTCTCGATGATAAAAAACAGTTTTCAAAAATGGGAAAAATTTTGTTTACCCATTTTGGTTTATCTGGTCCTCTAATCTTGAATTCAGCAAAAGAAGTCGGTGAAATGCTTCAGGCAGGCAGGGTGACTTGCGAAATAGACACTTTTCCGCATACAGATTTGGGATCTCTCGAAAAAAATATAATCAATGTTTTTGATAAAAATAAAAACAAAACTCTAAAAAATGTTTTAAAAGAAATTGTGCCGGAAGGTACTTCGTCTGGAATATCGAAAATAATAAGCCCAGAATTACTCGAAACAAAAGTACATAGTATTAAAAAAGAAGACAGAAAAACTATTGTTAGATTGCTAAAAGCCTTACCCCTAACCGTTTCTCATTTAATGGGTTTTGATAGGGCGGTTGTTGCCGACGGCGGTGTAATTTTGGAAGAAATAGATACACGCACGATGAAATCAAAACTTTTCAATAACCTTTTTGTAACTGGGGACTTGCTTCATATCACGAGACCTTCGGGCGGATATTCGCTCCAGCTTTGTTGGACTACTGGTTTTGTGGCCGGAAAAAACGCGTAACCCTTTCAATGATAGTCTAAATGTGTTACTATGCTTTGCATTGTAACCCATATGAACGACAAAAACGTAATTGTTAGATTCGAAAATGTGTCCTTTGAATATGGACCAAAAAAACCTATCTTAAAAGAGGTTAGTTTTCCGTTACGAAAAGGTACAAAGACAACCATAATGGGACAAAATGGAGCAGGAAAAAGCACCATGTTCAAATTGATTAATGGTGAACTATCTACAGAAGAGGGACAAATACATTTAGATCCTAATATTACAATTGCGACTTCAAGGCAAGTAATTCCTAGAGACGAATTGGAACTATCGGTGAAAGACTTTTTTGCTAAATGTTTCAAACAAAAAATCTACGATATTGATCCTAGAATAGATAAAATTCTAGAGGTTGTACATCTAAACGCACCACACGACAGAAAAGTCGGTTCATTTTCTGGTGGTCAACAAGCAAGGCTACTTCTCGCGTCGGCTCTAATCCAAAACCCTGATTTGCTTTTGCTCGATGAACCAACAAACAACCTCGACAAGGCAGGAATAGAACACCTCACGCAATTTCTCGTAGATTACAAAAAAACTGTTCTAGTCATTTCTCACGATTCAGAGTTTTTGAATGCTTTCACTCAAGGTGTTTTGTATCTTGATGTCCATACTCAAAAAGTCGAACAGTATGTTGGAAACTACAACGATGTAGTCAGCCAGATTGAGATTAGAATCGAGAGAGAACGAAGAAAAAACGCTCAGTTCGAAAAACAAATACAAGAGAACAAAGAAAAGGCCAACTTTTTTGCAAACAAAGGGGGTCAGATGAGACTTGTCGCAAAGAAAATGCGTGAAAAAGCTGAAGAAATGGAAGAAGAAAAAGTAGACATGAGAAAAGAAGACAAAACAATACGACCATTTGTGATTCCATCTCAAGACGGACTGTCTGGTGATGTCATAAAGATATCTTCTTTCAAAATGATTAAAGACCATAAACCAACAAAAAGAACAGCAAAGATTGCATTAAAGAAAAATGATCATTTGCTGATTGTGGGTCCTAATGGTGTCGGCAAGACAACGCTTCTCGAATCTATTGCAAGAGGAAAAGCGACTGGAATTGAAATATCACCTAATACAGTTGTTGGATACTATAGACAAGATTTTTCTACGTTAGATTTCAATGACACGGTTTATGATTGTTTGGCGAGAGTTATGGATAGACCAAACGATGAAAAAATACGATCAACATCTGCAAGCTTTTTAATTACAAAAGAAATAATTGATACAAAAATCGGTATGCTTTCAGAGGGGCAGAAAGGGCTTGTATCATTTGCAAGATTGGTTTTACAGAGACCAGGACTTTTAATTCTGGACGAGCCAACAAACCATATAAACTTTAGACATATTCCTGTAATTGCAAAAGCGTTAAATGATTATGAGGGGGCGATGATACTTGTGAGCCATGTCCCAGAATTTGTAAAACAAATCCGCATCGACCAGACTTTGGATATGATGAAGTAGCCAGAAAATTTGACAAACAGACTATAGTTTGCTATTATGTGTCGGTAAGTATATCTCGAGGAGTTGTGGGGCGAAACGGCTTTGTTCAATTCTTTTAGAGCCGTAGTCGCCTTACTAGTAATTATTAAGACTACCTTAGCCCAAGTTTGGGCAATTTATTATATATGTTTAGAGATGGAAAAAGACCCGCATCAGGCGGATTTAGGAGAAGAAGATTTGGTGATAATAAACCAAGAGGAGGTTTTGGTTCAAACAGACCGAGAACTCCTTTTAGAGGAAGAAAAATGTTTGGACAAAGAATTGATCCGTCAAAATTTGTAAGTAATGCAAAAGAGGAGGCGGTGGAAGAAGTTTTTGTTCCGAAACATTCTTTTTCTGATTTTACTATAGACCAAAGAATTAAAAATAATATTGCAGAAAAAGGTTATAAAACACCAACAGCAATTCAGGATAAAACTATTCCTGAGATTTTAGCTGGAAAGGACGTTGTTGGTATTGCAAATACTGGTACTGGAAAGACCGGAGCATTTCTCATTCCGCTATTAAATAAAGTTATAAACAACAGAAATGAAAAGGTTCTGATAGTTGTTCCAACAAGAGAACTTGCTGTACAGATAATGGAAGAATTCAAAACATTTGCAGGTAGAATAAACATCTATTCTGTTTGTGTTGTTGGGGGTGCTCATATAGGTAGACAAATTTCTGAATTAAAACGACCATATAATTTTGTGGTTGGAACACCAGGACGAATAAAGGATCTAATGGATAGAAAAGCAATCAATCTTTCTGGATTCGGGACTTTGGTTTTGGATGAAGCAGACAGAATGCTCGATATGGGATTTATAAATGAAATCAGAAATATGGTTTCAAAAATGCCAGCAAAAAGACACACGTTGTTTTTCTCTGCGACTCTATCAAAGGAAATAGAAAAATTGATTGGTGAATTTTTGACAAATGAAATTAGAATTTCAGTTAAAACAAGAGATACTGCAAAAAGCGTTCATCAAGAAATAGTAAAGATAGAAAGAGGACAGGACAAATTTGATGTTTTGCACAGTCATCTTTCAAATGATGAATTCGAAAAAGTCCTTGTGTTCGGCAGAACAAAACACGGAGTCGAGAAACTTTCAAAACTGCTCGTTAAAAAGGGTCATAAGGCTGATTCAATACACGGAAATAAATCACACAGCCAAAGACAGAGATCACTCAAGGCTTTCAAGGATAATCATGTAAAAGTTTTGGTTGCGACAGACGTCGCTGCTAGAGGATTGGATATTTCTGATGTTAGCCATGTGATAAACTATGATCAGCCTGCAACATACGAAGACTATGTCCACAGAATAGGGCGAACAGGAAGAGGAAACAAAAAAGGAAAGGCGATTACGTTTGTTGAATAAATTTTCTACAATTAATTAAAGGCAAGAACCGCACAGCGAAGCTGTGCGGTTCTTTGTTTTGAAAGAAAAGCTACTATTTGGCGTATAATAGTATAGATATGCCGGATATCGCAGGTAATACGGACGAAGAAATAGCTTCGCTGGCACTTGAAAATAAAGACTTTTTTGTTTTTATTATCAATCGTTACGAAGAAAGGCTTGGTCGTTATATAAAACGACTTGGGGTTCGCGTACCTGAAGATATAGAAGATTTGCTTCAGAGTATTTTTATAAAAATATATAAAAACCTAAATGGTTTTGATAAAGAATTAAAGTTCTCATCGTGGGTTTATAGAATCGCTCATAATGAAACTATGAGTTTCTTTAGATCAAAAAAGATTAGACCAGAAGGTAATCTCATAGATGATAGTGACGAAGTCTTACAATTTATTTTTGACGATATTGATTCAAAGGACTTTGCAGAAAATAGAATTAATAGAGAACACATAAAAAAAGCACTGCAAGAGATTGATGAAAAATACCGCGAAGTCATAGTCCTACGTTTTTTTGAAGAATTAGACTATGACGAAATATCAGACATTTTACGAATACCACCAGGTTCGGTAGCGACCTTGATCCACCGAGCAAAGAAAAAATTAAGAGAAAAATTATCACATCTTGAAATAAAATGAACCAGACACAAAACGAAAAACAGAATAATCAAGATCTCACAAATAAAATTCTTTCAAGGATTGAATCAGAAGAGATTAAACCAGATCCAAGGTGGCAATTTGTTCTCAAGGAGGATATGTTTTGGACAATTTGGACTTTGTCTGTGTTAATTGGAGCTGGGGCAGTGATTGGAATTATGTATAGATTGGATAATAGCGGTTTTAAATATTACGAAATTACTCACGATAGTTTCATCTCTTTCTTCTATGATGCCTTGCCGATTTTGTGGATTGTGGTACTCGGGGCAATTATAACTTTGTCGTATGTAAACATCCGGAAGACAAACAAAGGCTATCGTTATCCGCTATGGTTAATTTTATGTGCAAGTGTAGGTGCGAGCTCTGTTTTAGGAAATATTTTGTATATAGCAGGTGCGGGTCCTATTATCGATAGAGAAATTTCTGAGAGATTTCCAGCTCATAGATCTATTTTTATGCTTGAAAGTGAAAAATGGATAAAGCCAGAAAAGGGGCTACTTGCTGGAGATGTCTTTGAATTCGACGAAGAATTACAAATCGCAAAAATTAAAGACTTTTTAGGAAAGGAATGGACTGTTGAAACGGGTGGGCTTTTTCCAAATGATATTGAAAATCTTTTGTTACCAGGAAAAATTAGAATAGTAGGATTACCAGCAACATCAACAGATACCTTTTATGCTTGCTTTATATTACCTTGGGATGTCCCAATTCCGAGTGGAAAGGGTATACAAAAAGAAATTGATAGACCAAGGATGTTATTAAAAACACGTGTCGGTGAAAGAATGTCTGATTCTACGCGTATGAATAATTGTAAGGGCGTACGGCCTTACGATATATTACAAAAAATTAAAGCAGTAGAAATATAAAATAATGAAAATAAATAAGCTAAATATTTTGATTGCTGTAGCAATATTCGGACTCTCTGTTGTGGGTGGTGGCTATAGCGTAAAGGCAATGAGTCAAAGAAATGCTTTGACTGACAAACAAAAGGAGGCTCTAGAAGAGATAAGAGAACTAAGGCGAGCCGGAGACATAGAGGGAGCAAAGAAACTAGCTGAAGAAAACAATTTACCAGAGGCAAGAAAAGGCAAGGGACCTTTCTTTGGAAAAAATGCTGACGCGGTCAGAGATGCGATAGAAAAAAACGATTATAATGCTTTCATTTCTGCAATTGGTGACCATCCAGAAAAAGACAAAATCACCGAAGCGGTCTTTGCAAAAATTGTTGAAGCTCATAATTTAAGAATTTCCGGAAAAGTAGCAGAGGCACAAAAAATTATGAACGAAATCGGGCTCGGTCCGATTGGAAGGGGGATGGGAAGACCTATGCTTGAAAACTTATCTGATGAAGAAAGAGTGACCCTTGAAAAGGCAAGAGAACTATTTGAATCAGGTGATAGGATTGGTGCAAAAAATTTAATGAAATCAATTAGGGTAAATTCAGACAGGAGATAAAAAACAAAAAAAACGCCGCAAGGCGTTTTTTTTGTATTAGAGTTTTTACTCGACTCGTTATATTATGTGTTAATGGAAAAGAAATATAAAAAAATAGTAATCATTGGCTCTGGCTTTGCTGGTGTGCACGCCTACCTTAAACTACTTTCTCAATGTAAAAAAAGAGACTGTTTTGATATTACGATAGTAAACAAAGACGACTATTTTGATTTTATACCCCTTTCCCATGAAATAGCGACAGGAGGACTTATGCCTTCTGATGTAACAATGTCTATACACAGATTGCCAAAAGATGAACATACGAAATTTTTACAAGGCAAAGCAGAAAAAATAGATTCAATCACAAAAACAATCGAAATATCTCTCGAAAGAGATAGTGGAAAAAAGATAGAAATAATCCATTATGATTATTTGTTGCTTTCGATAGGTAGCACTCCAGACTATTTTGGTATTAGAGGAGCCAAAGAAAATACTTTGCCCCTATCGGGACTTTTTGATGCAAAGGTTATAAAAAACAGAATACTTACAGCTTTTGAAAAAGCGTATTTGGAAGAAGATGAAAATAAAAGAAGGGAGCTTTTAACTTTTGTTGTGATAGGAGGTGGTCCAACTGGAGTTGAGCTTGCTTCTGAAATGGCAGATTTTGTTTTTGATGAAATGTACGAAATGTATCCAGATCTAAAAAATAAAGCCGGAGTTATATTGATTAATGCAGGAGATAGACTAATTTCTGTAATGGGAGAGTGGTTCCATAAAAAAACTCTAAAGATTTTGCAAAAACTTGGAGTTGAGGTATTGCTATCAAAAAAAGTCACCGAGGTAAGAGAAGGAGAAGTTTTTTTGGAGGATGGTAGTATCAAAGCAAAAAATATATTTTGGACTGCTGGGGTTAGGTCAAAAAATATTGATATAAAATCTAAAGAAGAAATTTCAAAAGAAGAGCGAACGGGAAGAATTAAAGTAAATAATTATCTGCAAACAATTGCAGACCCGTCCATATACGTTGCTGGCGATATGGCTTGGATTGTAAACAAAGAAAATGGACAGCCATATCCAATGAGAGCACAATTTGCTGTTCGCGAGGGCCAGATTGTAGCAGAAAATATATTGGCCGACATAGACAAGAGAAAGAAAAAGGAATTTTCTTGGAAAGATCAGGGTTTCATATTATCCCTAGGGCGGGGAGGAGCCCTTGCTTCTGTTATGGGCATCAAAATATCGGGACCTGTGGCTTGGTGGCTTTATAGAACGATATATCTATCAAAATTGGTTGGAATTAGGGCAAAGCTTAGAACTGGGCTAGAATGGGCTATAAACCTATTGTTTGCAAGGGATGTTTCTAAGCTTTAGGGCTTGCTAAATCATTAAAAACGTGTAGAATGGGTCGTACATAAAAAAACATTATGGCACAAGACAGATTAATTAAACTCGTAACAACAGGAGACGAAAAAGGGGTTGGAAAAGGCCACACCTACTATACTTTCAAGAACAAAAAAGGTGTTGAAAGAAAAATTGAGTTAAAAAAATATAACCCAATAGCAAGAAAGCACACTGTTTACAAGGAAAAGAAGAAATAATTTAAAAAGAAAAACCGCAGGCTACGCCTGTGGTTTTTCTTTCAGATTACATAGGACCAGTCGTTTGCATACATTGCGTACATCATTATTATTGCCCCAAGTAGTGCCATATTTTTGAGGAAGCCATACATTTCCGCATTTCTTTTCCCTGGTTCTGTTTCTTTCCAAAAATTATGCATAAGGATTGTAGTCGGTATGAGGAAAAGCACCAAAAATAGCAAAGCTATATTTACATACATCCCCAAGACTATTCCCAATCCTCCAAGTGCAAGCAAAATTCCAGTAATGATCACGCTAAATTTTGGAAAAATTATTCCTTTGCTCTGTGCATAACCAGTATTTGAATTTAATTTCAAAAAATGGTTAATCCCCATAAAGAGAAAATAACCACCAAAAATAATTCTTCCTACAAGCAAAATTATATTCATATTGTTTAATTATTAGGTTCAAATTATAGCATATTTAGGGCTTGATTTTTATCATTTAATATATAATATCGTAATATATGAAAAAGATACTTTTCTTTTTGCTTTTGCCGGTTTATGGAACCATTGGTGTATTTATGCACCTTACTTTTGAGTGGTGGAGCAAATTGCTCGACTAGTTTTCTCCGTGAAGTCTTTGAATATAAATGTTATAATACGAAGTTATGGATGTTCGTATTACTTTTCCAAAAGACTTTTTATGGGGTTCTGCTACTGCTTCGTATCAGGTAGAGGGAGGTATTGATAACTGCGATTGGGCTGTATTAGCTGGGCAGTCAAAGAAAATTCCTGTTTGTGGGCGCGCTTGCGAACATTACGAAAGATACAGTGAAGATTTTGATATTATAGAAACATTGAATCAAAACGCACACAGGCTTTCTGTTGAATGGGCAAGAATCGAACCAGAAGAAGGTGTTTTTTCAAAGGAAGCTCTTGGTCACTATATTGAAGTTTTAAAGGATCTTAAAAAAAGAAAAATACACAGCTCTGTTACGATTTGGCATTTTACATTACCTATATGGTTTTACGAAAAAGGAGGATTTGAAAAAGAAGAAAATATTTTCTATTTTGTTAGATACGCAAGAAAAGTAATCGAGACTCTTGGGGATTTCGCCGGAGACTTTTCTTCGATGAACGAACCTATGGTTTATACTTCTAATGGTTATATTAGGGGAAACTGGCCACCTTTTAAAAGAAACTTTTTTCTTCATTTCAAAGTCCTGAAAAATCTTGCTAAAGCACATAACGAAATTTACGCATGGAAAAAAATAGCTAAACCAGAAATTATTTTGGGCGCTGTAAAAAACAATATTCTGTTTGAAGGTAGGGGTTTTATTTCAAAAAAAATAGCGAAAGTTTTATTTTGGTTTTGGAATGATCGATTTCTTGCGATGGTAAAAGATAGCACAGACTTTATTGGTCTTAACTATTATTTTCATACTGTAATATTTGGGTCAAAAAATAATAATCCTAGAAATGATATGGGTTGGGAAATTTATCCAGAGGGTATTTATCATTTGCTTGTCGATTTAAAAAAATATAACAAACCAATATATGTAACCGAAAATGGTTTGGCTGATGAAAAGGACACCTTGAGAGGTGCTTTTATAAGCGATCACCTTATGTGGGTTGCAAAAGCAATTCGCGATGGGGTTCCTGTTAGGGGTTACTATTACTGGTCTCTTCTGGATAATTTTGAATGGGCACTTGGTTTTGAAAAAAGATTTGGATTGGTTGAAATTAATTATGATACAATGGAGAGAAAGATTCGGCCGTCAGCATTAGTTTATAAATATATTTGCGAACATAACGGTTTTTAAAATGAGTACTTGGATATTAATTGTCATAATTGCACAGTTTCTGGTCGCTCTCTCTGTTTTGGGAGATAAATTGCTTGTCTCTGATAAGCAATTAAAGAAACCTGCTGTTTATGCTTTTTATATTTCTATTTTGTCTGCAGTTGTTCTGTTTCTTTTGCCATTTGGAGTTGTCTCTTCGCCAAACAATGTAGTCATTATCCTGTCGCTCGCAGTCGCTGTTAGCTATATCTTGTCTATTATGGGGCTTTATACATCTTTGCGAACAGCGAGCGCTTCCGAAGTGCTGCCAATTATTGGTGGAGTCTCTGCTATTTCTACTTTTTTAATTAAACACTTTTTTTATGGCGAAGTTTTTACAAAGAACTTTGCAATAGGAAGTCTATTTTTGGTTATAGGTATGGTGCTTGTATCTCATTTTAGATTTCCTAAAAAAATTATTTGGTATATGTTTTTCTCGGGTGTCCTATTCGCGGTTTCTTCAGTCTTGGTAAAAGAAGTTTTTAACCACACTGATTTTTGGAACGGTTTCTTTTGGACTAGAATGGCAAATGTGCTTGGTGCATTGCTGCTGTTGATTATTCCTGGAAATCTATACGCAATTCTCAAAGAATCAAAACACTCAAAATCAGAAACAACGTTTTTGTTGCTTGGTAACAAAACCTTGAGCGCTTTGTCGTTTATTTTAATTCTTTACGCTATTAGCCTCGGTAATGTTTCGGTAATTAATGCTTTATCTGCTCTGCAATATCTATTCTTGTTTATTATCGCAGTAGTTTTTGCAAGAAAATTCCCAGATTTTTTCAAAGGAGAAATATCAAGGAAAGAAATATTTCACAAATTAACTGCAATCAGCATTATCTTGATCGGGTTCTTTGTCTTGTTTACCTAATATGAAAAAAAGATATATTTTTTTGATAATTTTTCTTGCACTAGTTGCAATATGTTTTTTGATTTCTTATAGACCTTCTCCAGAAAAAATTATATACGGAGTTTCATTTAGTGAATTTAGAAGCGAAGCTCTGGGGCTTTCTCCAAAAGAAACTTTCGATGCGATAGTAGATGATTTGGGTGTTAGATATTTTAGATTGTCTTCTCATTGGCCCATAATCGAACCAGAAAGAGATGTTTATGATTTTGATTTTTTGGACTATCAAATAAAAAGATTGGAAAAAGTAAATGGTAAAGCAATACTTACATTAGGTAGAAGACAGCCTGCTTGGCCTGAATGTCATACTCCATATTGGGTTGGTTATATGCCAAAAGCAGAAAAAGAAAAAGAGATTTTAGATCTTATAGAAAAAGTTGTAAAGAGATACAAAGATTCAGTTGCAATAGAATATTGGCAAGTAGAAAACGAACCGTTTTTGTCACAATTTGCAACAGAGCAATGTGGTGAATTAGACGAAGATTTTTTGGCTAGGGAAATATCTCTTGTAAAAGAAATTGATCCAAGTAGAAAAGTGATTGTGACAGACAGTGGAAATATTGGAATGTGGTATTCTGCATACAAAGCGGGTGATGCCTTTGGTACAAGTTTGTATAGATTCTTTTATACACCTGATGTTGGAATCTTTAATTCATATTTACCGCCTGCATTTTATAGAGCAAAATACAACATAAATAGATTGTTGCTAGGTAAAAAACCAGCTTTTCTGATTGAATTGGCGGGGGAGCCGTGGCTTGTTAAACCAATAATAGAAACTCCAATAGAAACCCAGCTTTCTCGGATGAGCATTGATATGTATAAAGATTCTATTGTTTTTGCAAAAAAGACAAAGTTTGAACGTCAGTATTTATGGGGTGCTGAATGGTGGTATTGGCTAAAAGAAAATAACCTTCCTACACACTGGGAATATTCAAAAACACTTTTCGATAATTAATTTTTGATTGTTTTTAGACTATCTATCTCTTCTTTTGATAGGGCTCTAGCATTACCTGGACCGAGCGAACCGAGAGTGATTTTTCCAATTCTAATCCTCTTTAGGTTTTCAACTGTAAGATGAACCGCATCGCACATTCTACGGATCTGATGTTTTCTACCTTCTTTTAGACAAATAGAAAAAGTATGTCTGTCTATTTTTTCTGCTTTTGCCGGAAGTGTCTTTTGTTTGTCTATAACTATTCCTGATTTAAATTTTTCAATCATAGCAGGAACGACGTCTTCTCGGACTGTCACCTCGTATTCTTTTTCTATCAGATGATCTTTTCCTGTAATGTTTTTTGCTATGACGCCGTCATTTGAAAGAATAAGCAAGCCCTCGCTTTGTTTATCGAGTCTACCTATGGGTGATAGATGTGATAATTTTGGAAAAGCTTTTTTAATTGTTTTTCCTTCGCTTTCTGATTCGGAGACTACTATCCCGATTGGTTTATAAACAGCAAAAGAAGATTTTTTCTCGGCTTTTGAGTTTTGCAAATCAACCTCGATCTTGTCTTTTTCTGGGTCGATCGTTGTGCCAAGTTTGTCTATTACTTTTCCGTTGACCTTGATTAGTCCCAGTAGTAGATATTTTTCTGCTTCTCTACGGGACAATAAGCCGATCTCTGAAAGATATTTTTGAATTCTCATTACACAAAAGTAACAGATTTTTTGCATTATGTATATACATCACAAAAAATGTGTTATACTGCACATATGGAGTCACTAATAAAAGCCGATATATTTTTTTTAGTAACAACGATTGTGGTTGTGTTAATAGCTTTGCTTTCAGTAGTACTTTTCTACTATTTGATACGTTTTGCTCGCAATGTTTACATTGTGTCAAAAGAAGTAAAAGCAGAAATAGGTGCGATCACTCACGCTGTTAGGACGGCAAGGGAATTTATCGAACAAAAAGGTGGTTCTGCAATCAGGTTTGTCTCGAGGTTTATTCCTACAGAGACTCCGCCTGACAAGAAAAAGGCAAAAAAGAAAATATCAGTTAAAAGTAACAACGAATAAAATGCCTGCAAAAAAGAAGCAAGAAGCAAAAATTAATAAAACAGCAATCGGAATAGGAACTGGTTTAGTTGCTGCCGCTGCTGCAGGAGCATATTTTCTCTTTGGAACAGATGAAGGAAAAAAGACACAAAAGAAAATACGAGGTTGGGCTGTAAAGGCAAAAGGCGAAGTGATGGATAAACTAGAAGATATGAAAGAAGTCAGCGAAGATGGATATTACAAAGTAGTCGATAATGTTGTAGGAAAATACAAGAAACTCAAAAAAGTCCAAGGCACAGAGGTTGATTCTTTGATTAAAGACCTAAAGAAGCATTGGAAAAATATCAAAAAAGAACTTTCTTCTGAAGAGGAAAAATAACAAAAAAGACCCGCAAGGGTCTTTTTTGTTTTGGCTTTCGTGATAACATAGTCTTATGAAAAACATTGGAAAAAATGAAGGGGAAGAGACATCTTGGGGAGGGGTGTCTTCTTGGTATTCTAATTATCTTGATCATGATAATGATTCCTATCACAAAAAAGTAATACTGCCTAACCTGGAAAGGTTGTGGAATATAAAAGAGGATAATAATTTTCTTGATCTTGCCTGTGGTGAAGGCTTTTTTGCAAGGAGGGCATTTGAATTGGGTGCAAAAGTGATAGGGGTTGATATTTCAAAAGAACTCTTGTCTTTGGCAAAAGAAAAATCTCACGCAAAAATAGCTTTCGTTGATTCTCCTTCTCATGATCTGTCGATGCTACGCGATAGTCATTTTGACATTGCTTCCATTACTCTCGCAATACAAAACATTGAAAAGGTTAAAGAGACTTTTTCAGAAGTTTATCGTGTGCTTCAAGATAAAGGTAGATTTTATATTGTATTGAATCATCCATCATTTAGAATACCAAAGTTTTCAAGTTGGAATTTTAATGAGGATACAAAAACACAATCGAGGGATGTTTCTGCTTATATGAGCGAAAAAAAGATAGAAATAGATATGAACCCTGGAGGAAAAGAAAAAAACGTGACCTATTCTTTTCATAGACCTCTTCAGTACTATTTTAAATTGATTTCAAATAGTGGTTTCGTCGTAACTAGACTTGAAGAGTGGGTATCGCACAAAAAAAGCGAAAAGGGCAAAAGACAAATCGCAGAAGATATTGCGAGAAAAGAAATCCCGATGTTCCTAATGATCGAGGCTAGGGCCGAAAAATAACTTATTTTGTATCTTTAATTAAAATAGAAGGGATAACTCCGGCAAATGTAATAATTGCGAGAACAAGCAATATGTGACCCTGTGACCAAATATGCACTACGGGCATTACGATAAATGGAGCAATCATAAACGAAAGTGGGTTAGTTACTCTAAAAAAGCTTATGATGTCTATTTCGTTGCCTTTAACTTTTTTAAAGAAGAAACTTTCTGTGCTAATTTCTATTGCACTTGCTCCGACTCGAGAAAGGAATAAGAGAACAGAAAACAATACAATGTCTTTTTGTGGATACATAAACATAAAAAGAACGGATAGTCCGCTTAGGATAAACCCCGATATCATTATTTCTTTTTCACCAAGCCATTTATCCGCAATTGTTCCAAATGGTATCTCGAATATCACAAATGGGATTAGCATAATAGTAAACATTATTCCAATTTCACTTAGGCTAAAACCTATTTTTGTATTTAGATAAATAGGGACATAAACAACCATTATTGCGTAAAATATTTTTAGAATGAAATTTGCTTCGAAGACTCTACGCAAATCTTTTTTGTAGCTAAAGGCTTTTAGAGCGTGTAGGGAAGAAACCGATTCAATTTTTGGTTCTTTCATTTTTTTCATTGAAAGTATTGAAAGTATGAATACTGGGATAACCAAGAGAAAACTCACAACATAAGCACTTTCAAAAGAATATTTTGCAATTAGGTATGTTGATATGAGAGGAGAAACCATCACTGTAATATTTGTTGCGGTAAGCAAAATTGAACGAGCACCACCTTTGTGGTTCGCATTTTTATTTAGTTCCTCCATAAAGATATCAATTGCAAAGAATACAAGCGGTGAAGCTGTCTGAAGTAGTAAAAAACCAACTCCAGAAAAATATTGACCACTAACAAAAGACAAAAGAAATATTGCTAGTGATTCCAGAAAAAGAAAAGAATAAAATAGATATTTTACCTTGCTCTGTTTCAGTATTTTTGAGGAAAAAATAAGGATTGCAAGAGTAATTACAGATCCGTATGTATATAGATTTCCTATAGCATCTTCACTCCAGAATCTTTTTAGGTTAGAAGAGTTTACATATAGAACTAGATAATAATGCAGTGAAAACAAAAACATGACCCCGTAGACCGGAACCATATTTTTGTAGTAACGAAGTCCTCTCACTAATGTTTCCATTGTAGAGGAATTATAGCATTTTAATTTTTTTTAGACACCAAGCACTACTGGTATAACTATAGGTGTTTTAGCTGTTTTTTGGAACAAGAATTTCTCGACGTTTTGAGCGATTGATTCTTTGACGTGATCAAAGTTGATAGGGTTGTCTTTCGCTGCTTCCTCGACTGATCTCTTTATGATTAATCTTGTTTGTGACAAAAGGTCTTGAGATTCTCTCAGATATATAAACCCTCGAGAAATAATATCTGGTGATTTTTTGAGTGTGCCGGTTTTTACATTGATTGTTGCAATTATGACAAACATTCCGTCTTTTGCGAGCATCTTTCTGTCTCGCATAACGACTTCTTGGACATCACCGATTGAAAATCCATCAACTGTTACCAAACCTCCTGGCGCTTTTTCTTTTAGAGCGACCATTTTCTCACCTTTTTCTTGGATTTCGATAATCATACCGTTGTCAGGCACAATTATATTTTCTGCTGGCGTTCCAACGCTTTGTGCAAGTTCTTCGTGGACTCTTAACATATAATGGCTTCCGTGAATTGGAACAAAGAATTTTGGTTTGATTTTTTTATGTATCCATTCGAGCTCGCCTCTGTTTCCGTGACCAGAAGAGTGAATATAAACATCAGAAGATCTGTAGTGAATTATTTTTGCACCAAGTCTTGCGAGGTTGTCCTTTAATTTCTGAACTGACTTTTCATTTCCAGGAACGATAGAAGATGAAAGCAGAATTGTATCTCTAGGGGTTACCTTAAAGAATTTGTGAGTCTTGTTACTCATTCTCATAAGAGCTGCAAATTCGTCACCT
Source organism: uncultured Candidatus Saccharibacteria bacterium (assembly GCA_965230995.1). GTDB lineage: Bacteria > Patescibacteriota > Minisyncoccia > Phycocordibacterales. Next base: position 13,762 of record OZ246398.1, on the reverse strand, counting down.
TGGGCCCCCGTTGCGAGAACGACAATCCTGTCTGGTGGATAGTTGTCCATTTCTTCTGCAGTAATGATTGTCTCCTTTTTTACTTTATCCATCATTCCGACCTGTCTCACAATTTCGATGTTGTTCTTCATGCTCCTACCTTCGACGACAACTTTTTTGCCGTATTTTTCAGCGGCCTCGATAATTTTTATCATTCTCTCTATCTGAGAAGCAAAAGTACCGATTATGAGTCTGCGTTTTGTATTTTTTATGATATGTTCAAGACCTTCTGCTGTAAGTCTTTCTGGAGTAGAAAAACCTGGGTTATCAACGTTTGTTGAGTCCATAAGCAAAAGCAAAACTTTTTCTTTTTCAAATCTTCCGTATTCTTTCTGTTCTGCTTCGGTAGGAATACCGTCAACGTGATCTAGTTTTACGTCTCCTGGTGTTACCACTGCTCCATATGGTGTTTCGATTATGAGGCCCATTGAATCTGGTATTGTGTGTGTTACAGCAAAGAATTTTATCTTCATATTGCCGACGTTCACTGTGCTTTCTCTTTCAACGACGATTATGTTTAGAGGTGAAAGATGAGGAAATTCTTCCTGTCTCTTTTTTATCATTATAGAAGTGAGAGATCTTGTATAGATTGGAGGGTTTCCAATTTTTTCCATAATGTATGGAATACCACCAATATGGTCGAGGTGACCGTGTGTAATGAAAACGGCTCTTACTTTAGATTTATTTTCTTCGAGATATGCAGTGTTTGGAATAACATAATCCACTCCTGGCAAATCCTCTTCTTCAAATTGAAAACCAGCGTCGATGACGATAATATCATCGCCAATTTCGACGGCTGTCATATTTTTACCAATTTCTTCGACTCCACCCAAAGGAATAACGCGGACGTTACCTTCTTTTAGTGGCGGGATGACCCCAATTGTTTTTTTGTTTTTTTCTTCGGCAAGTGTTGGTCTGGCTGTTGTAGCTCTGCCTTTTGTATGTTCCGTTCGAAGTTGAGGCTTCTTTCGGAAATTATCCCTTGAAGAAAGTCTTCTTCTAGGTCTAATTTCTTGTTTTACAGCAGACGCGGTTGCATTTGTAGTAGTACGAACATTGCTGTCGCGATTACTTGCCGTAAGAGGCCTGCTTCTTCTTTGTTCTAGTGGTCTTCCGAATGTCTTCGTAGGAGCACTTTGACGTGCGTGGTGTACACGGCGTCGTCCTCGTGGTTGTTCCATCATATTATTTTATTAGATTTTATAATTTATTTTTTAAAAAAGTTCCAAATTCTGTTTGTGTCTATGTACCATGTGTGAATGTCTGAAAATCTTTCACCTGGCAGACTGACATAAGAAATGTCTATTGATAATGCTTTCGGATTTGCGATATATGTGTATTTTGGTGAATAAAGAAATATTGCTGGAATGTCCTTTTCTATTTCGGTGTTTATTTTTTCTAAAGTTTCTATTTTTGTTTTTTCGTCGCTAGTTGTACGTAGTGTCTCAAGTAATTTATCCACGGTCATGTTCGCGTATAGGGCAATATTTAAACCGGGGTCATTTCTTTGTGACGAATGCCAGAACGGATACAGGTCTAGGTCTCTGCCGATTATTTCTCCAAATAGCAATGCGTCGTATTTTCTCGGTCTAATAATGTTTTGATTTAGATCTCCATTTTCGTATATTGCAATCGTAACGTTTGCTCCGATTTTTGCCCATTCATTTTTTAGTATCTCGGCAGTTTCTTTGAGGTCATCTTTTTCTCCGGTAGCAAGAGTAAAAGAAAGTGGGATGGTTTTGTCTTTTAATTTCTTTTCTCTAAAACCAGTTTCTTCATTAATTACCCAGCCTGCCTTTTCGAGAATCGATATTGCTTCATCTATATTTTGTTTAGGATTTTCTTTTTCCTCGTCAATCAAATATGGTCTTGTAATTATATTGCCAAAGCCTTTTAGAACTTCTTCATTGATTTTTTCTCTATCAACAGAAATATTCAAAGCTTTTCTAACTGGTAGACTAAGAAGCGCCTCGTTTTGGTTTTGGTTAAAAAATACTCCAAAGATTCTCGGTAGCCTTGCGGTCAAAATTTCTTTTCCTTCGTTTTTGTATTTGTCTGCGATATCTGGATTGATACCTCCGATTGCAGATATTTCTCCATTATCAAAAGCACTTAGCAACTCTTGTTCACTTGAATAAAGTCTTATATTCAATTTGCTGATGAATGGTTCGCCAAAAACATAATGTTCAAAAGGAACGAGTCTGTATTCAACAGGGGTTCTTGCCGAGTTTTCTTTTAGTTTTTTTAGTTTGTATGGTCCTGATCCGATTGGTTCTATGTTGTATTTACTGAAAGTAAATTGATCAGCATTTGCGTCTTTCCAAATGTGTTTCGGCAAAATTCCAATTGTGACATTTTCAAGAAATGGTGCGTATGGTTGTTTTAATTCGAAACGAATTTGTTTTGCATCTATAACTGTGACAGTAACACCATCCCAAGCCGATCTCTTTTGTGATTTTATAAGAGGATCTTGAGCTTTTTTAATTGTGAATTCTATATCAGCGGTGGTGAGAGGAGTTCCGTCGTGGAATTTTAGATTGTCTTTCAATATAAAATCATAGACTTTGCTATCAGAAGAAACCAAATATGATTCTGCTAAATCTGGCACAAGTCTGCCATCGCTAGTTGATTTAAGTAATCCAGAATACAAAAGAGAAGTCATATCTCTATCTGCGTCAGATACTGCAAGCAGGGGATTAATAAATCTTGGAATTCCAATTATGCCTTCTGTGTATGTTCCGCCTTTGCTTGGAACTTCGATCTGCATTGAAAGATAAACTTTCGAGAAAAGCACTCCCGATATTACAAAGATAACAACGGCAAGTAAAAGAAAAATACTCTTTTCTGCTGGTGAAAATGTTTTGTAAGCTTCTTCAAGTTTTTTTAGAAAACTAAATGAATAGTTTTTTGTGAGCAAATTTTTGCCCTCCGAAATAGGATTCTCCATATATATTAGAATAGAAAAATTCGTTTATTTTAACTTTTTTAAGAATATGAACAGGTTATCTTTATGCAAAGATAAGAGCAAGTATAGATCCCAATACGAAGAGAATGGCAATGCCAATTGTAGTAAAGAAGGATATTCTTTCGAATCCTCGTCTTTCGAATGTTGCACCAAAAGAGCCGTCGCCACCGAAAGCGCTACCTAGTCCAGCATCTGATCTCTGAAGAAGGATTGCTCCAACTAGAAGTACAGAAAGGACTATTTGTATATAAGGTAATACAGCAATAAAACTGTCCATTGGTTACTAATTGTACATAAAACGTTTCAAAATGCAATGGTCTTGAAAAAAAAGCCCTCCAACATATAATAGTATTCATTATAAGATTATTAATGTATAACTTGCACAAATATGACAAAAAAAGTGAGCACAAAGAAAAAGGAGATGGAAGTTATACCCCTACACGATAGGGTGCTTCTGTCTGAAATAAACGAAAAAGAAACACAAACAGCTTCAGGAATATACATCCCTGAAAATGCTTCTTCGGACAAAGGTCTAAAGAAGGGTGTGGTCGTCGCTGTCGGAAAAGGAAAATACGACGATGGAAAACTTGTACCTATGCAGGTTGCAAAAGGTGATGTCGTTTTGTTTTCTTGGGGCGATACTGTAACTATTGATTCTGTCGAATATTACATTGTTCGAGAAAGCGAAATTTCTGCGATAGTAGGTTAATAACTAATTCTCAAAAAAATGGCAAAACAAATTAAATTCAGCGAAGATGCTCGCAAGTCGCTTGTAAATGGAATCGATAAAGTAGCGGGTGCTGTCAAAATAACTCTAGGTCCAAGAGGAAGAAATGTCGTTTTGGATAAAGGCTACGGTGGTCCAACAATTACCAATGATGGTGTTTCTATTGCAAAAGAAATAACACTCAAAGACAAATTTGAAAATCTCGGAGCAGAGATTGTGAAAGAAGTTGCAAGCAAAACAAATGATATTGCCGGTGACGGTACAACAACTTCTGTTGTATTGGTTGAGTCTCTTGTAAAAGAGGGAATGAAGCATACTTCGATGGGTGTTAATGCAATGGCTCTAAGGTCTGGTATCGAAGAAGCGTCTCAGGTAGTGGTTTCTGCTCTAAAGAAAATGGCAAAGCCAATAAAAAATAAAGAAGAGATAAAACAGGTCGCAACAATTTCTGCCGAATCACTTGAATTGGGAGAAATAATTGCAGACACAATTGATAAGGTTGGCAAAGATGGGGTGGTCACAGTAGAAGAATCTCAGTCTTTTGGTGTTGAGTCTGAAGTGGTTGAAGGACTCGAGATAGACAAAGGATATGTTTCTCCATATATGGTGACTGATACAGAAAGAATGGAGGCTTCAATGCGAGATGTTCCAGTTTTGATTACAGATAAAAAAATATCCTCGATAAAAGATATATTACCTTTACTTGAAAAAATTGCTCAGAGCGGAAAAAAGGATTTGTTTATTATCGCAGAAGATGTCGACGGTGAAGCCCTTGCAACATTTGTTGTAAACAAACTACGAGGCGGTTTCAATGTACTTGCGGTGAAAGCTCCGGGATATGGAGATAGAAAGAAAGAAATGCTTTCTGATATTGCAGTAGTTGTTGGAGGAAAAGTAGTATCCGAAGAAACAGGACAAAAATTGGATTCAGCACCTATGGATGTGCTTGGTTTTGTATCGAAAGTCGTTTCAACAAAAGACAACACTATTATCGTAGGAGGAAAAGGTAAAAAATCTGAAATAGAAGCGAGAATTTCTCAGATTAAAAAACAAAGAGAAAATACAGATTCAAAATACGACAAAGAAAAATTTGATGAAAGAATCGCAAAACTTTCTGGTGGCGTTGCTGTAATCCGTGTAGGAGCTGCAACTGAAACAGAAATGAAATATCTAAAGCTTAAAATCGAAGACGCAGTCAACGCAACAAAAGCGGCTATTTCCGAAGGAATTGTTGCGGGTGGAGGATGTGCGCTAATCAAAGCATCTGGTGAATTACAAAAGAAAAAAGGTTTGGTCGGAGAAAAAGCTCTTGCTTATGATATTGTCCTCAAAGCGCTAGAAGCTCCTTTAAAACAAATTGCGATAAATGCAGGTAAAGACGACGGGGCTGTTATCGTTGATAAAATAAGATCGGGAGAATTTGATGGTTATGATGCAAAAGAAGACAAGATGGTTGAAGATATGTTCAAAGCAGGAATTATCGATCCTGTAAAAGTTACACGAACAGCTTTTGCTAATGCTTCGTCAGCATCTGCTACGCTCCTAACAACAGAAGCGGTGATTACAGACGAACCAAAAGAAGAAAAAGAAGCCAGTGGGGGAATGCCCGCTGGTATGGGAGGAATGATGTAAAACAAAATCGCCACATAATGTGGCGATTTTGTTTAGTGTCTATTCTTTATTTTAGTGTTATAATGATTTTTATAGCTAACATAAATAATATGGGAATATATACATTAATAGGGATAATAGTAGTAATCGTTTTGTGGGTTGTATTTGCATATAACCGATTGGTAACTCTTGTAAACAGAACAAAAGAAGCTTGGTCAGATATAGATGTCCAGTTGAAAAGACGATATGATCTGATTCCAAATTTGATAAACACTGTAAAAGGATATGCCACACACGAAGCAGGAACTCTCGAAAAGGTAACGGAGGCGAGAAATCTTGCTATGGGAGCACAAAGCATTGCAGACAAATCAAATGCAGAAAATATGCTCGAGGGTACTCTCAAATCACTTTTTGCTGTTGCAGAGAATTATCCAGATTTGAAAGCAAACACAAACTTTCTAGAATTACAGAGAGAGCTTTCTGATACAGAAAATAAAATACAAGCATCAAGAAGATTCTATAACGGAAACGTAAGGGATTTGAACACAAAAATTGAATCATTCCCTTCGAATATTATCGCAAGCATGTTTTCATTTGCTAAAAGGGATTTCTTTGAACTTTCTTCGGATGAGGCTTCCGCAAAGGATCCTGTTTCTGTTCAATTCTAGTTATTAATTCAAAACAACAAAAAATTTCCCTAGACGGGAAATTTTTTGTTGTTTGTGTATAATTATACCTATGAATATTTATAAAGAACGAGAATCAAACATATTTAGGACTTGGGCTCTTATGACAATGTTTCTTGTCATTGTGATTATTTTAGGTTGGTCTTTTTCTTTAGTTTACAACAATCAGGTAATCCTCGTTGGAGCAATAATTTTTAGTTTATTTATGAATGTGCTCAGCTACTGGTTTTCTGATTCGATTGTACTTTCTATGTACTCTGCAAAACCAGTTACAAGGAATGAATATCCGGATCTTTGGAATATAACAGAAAATCTTTCTATTACAGCAGGTATACCAATGCCAAAATTATATGTAATTAACGAAAGACAGCCGAATGCTTTTGCAACAGGAAGAAATCCAGAACACGGTGTTGTTGCAGTAACAACAGGACTCTTGGATATTTTGGAGAAATCAGAACTTGAGGGAGTCGTTGCCCACGAAATGGCACATATTGGAAATAGAGATACTTTGCTTCAGACAGTCGTCGTAGTTTTGGTGGGTTTTGTAGCGCTTCTCTCTGATATGTTTCTCCGTGCACAGATATTTAATAGTGGTCGTGATGAAAACAAAGCTGGAACAGTTCTTGTAATTGTCGGTTTGATTTTGGCTGTCATAGCACCAATAGCAGTGACATTAATTCAGCTTGCAATATCAAGAAAAAGAGAATATCTTGCAGATGCAACTGGTGCATTGTTTACAAGATATCCAGAGGGTCTAGCGGGAGCGCTACAAAAGATATCAAGCTCATCAATTGAAATGAGAAAAGCCAACCATGCAACAGCTCATTTGTTTATTTCGAATCCTTTTTCAGGTGGAGGAAAAAAGATTTCAAGTTTATTTTCAACACACCCGCCAGTCGAAGAGAGAATTAAAAGATTAAGAGGAATAAAATAATTATATGTCAACACCAGAACACGCATCACAGATTGTAAAAAGTTCTCTAGAGGATCAAATTCGAGAGCTGAATCTCCCTAAGGTGCCAGTCGAAGAAGTCAGAGAGATATTTTTAGAAGAAAGAAAAATAGAAACCGTTACTGGAAAAACTAACCATTTTGGTGATTCCAAAGATGTGTCTAATATTAATTTCATTGATGAAGGACACGCATTGTTATTTTCGTTTATGAGAGTACCACCACAAGAATTATCGCAAAGACATTTCGATTTTTTTAAGAAAATCCAAGCCGAATTACTTACAAAGGTAGGTGACAAGAGAGGCACAACAGAAGGAGACGCTGAGTATCGTATCATTTATGACTATTTGGGATGGGTTGCTAATAAGTTCACTGTTTTTTACGGATTTGAACAATCGAGACGCTTAAAGCAGGGTAAATCAATGTAGCTATATTATCAATGGAGGGTTCGCATAGTGGCCTAGTGCACATCCTTGGAAAGGATGCAGGCCGGAAACGGTCTCGGGAGTTCGAATCTCCCATCCTCCGCAGTGAACAAGGAGGATAGAAAGCCTGGGAGGCTTTCGTGGGAGATTCGAAGCCCGATTGTGTATAATTACGAGTCCGTTTAGGACGAAGTAATTATCCAATCGGGGTACTGTGATCCTGTAAGGATCGAATCTCTATTGCAATGGTTTGCAAAAACACGAAGTGTTTGAGCAATTTACCATTGCGAGAGGATGGGAGATTCGAAAGTCGGAGCCGGTATACAAGCGAGCTTGCGAGGCTTGCCCATGAGACGGGGTCGCGACCTTCGTTGCGTAGATTTATCGAAGCAGAAGAGTTGTGACCGAATCTCTTCTGCTGTGAACGAAGTGAACAAGGAGGATAGGTTATTTTTTAATGATATATGATATTATTAACAAACTTAAAATTAAAGTTAATCTAATTCGTATGTTTAAAAATTTGAACCGTACTATATCTACACCCATTGCGATGAGTGTGATTATTGTTCTTGCGATATTAGTCGGGTGTGGCTCTTGGGTTTATCAGTATTTTAATATATCACAACGGGGAGAGGTAGATAAATTTTCTCAAACAATTAATATTGAAAATCTAGAAAAAGATATTGTTAACTGGAAAACATACAGAAACGATTTGATTGGTTATGAGGTAAAATATCCAAAATCCTTCAGTGTTGGGAAAAATGATTGTTATCAGTGGATTAAAGATAAAAAAGTAAACGACGAAAAATCTGTAAAAATCATTGAAAATGAAAATATTTATTTACACATATGTCACTTTAATGGAAATGTAAATGACTTTTCAAGAGAGGAGGGTTTTACTAAAACCACAGTCGGTGGACTTGATGCATTAAAAAAAGAATTTGAAATAGGAGGTGGAAGTAGTGGGTATTATTATATCCAAAAGGATGATTCAAATGTAATCTTTATTGATGCATTTTGGCAATATTCAGGAATTTATCCAAATACACTCGCTGATGAGGATTTTGATATGAGGAAAATAACAACAGATAAAATTATTTCTACTTTTAAATTTTTTGAGGTAAAAGAACAGATGGTGGCTAATTGGAAAACTTATGCCGATGCAAACTTTGGCTTTAAGTTTTTTTATCCAAAGACATGGAATCTAAGTGAAAAAGGAGATGTGATCACTATTAGTAATTTTGGACCTTATTACGATGATAAAATCATAATAAGTAAAAGGACCGGAGAACGAATGATCGATGTGGATGCTAAATTTGGCGATATTGCCTATTATTTCGATTCTAAAGAGGGATGGATGTCAGATGTAAATTCTGATAGCAATTCTGGAACGAAAAAAGCTGTTCCGATTTTTTACACCGCAGATAATCTACCTGTCTTTAGGGGGGTTGGAAGATGGAAGACAAATATCGTCCCGATATCAAAAGGTAATTTCTTATTGGTTAATATAACAGGAAGTGGCTACGTTAAAATTTTGGATCCATTTACTAAGTCAATAAGCGAATCCGATACAAATGTATCATTAACAGAAATCAATAATTTGATTAATGTACAAATAGAAAATGAATTTGTGTCCGAATCTAATTAACAAAAAAGATTTTTTTATTTAGCTACTCCTTGTGATATAATATTTGCATTGTTAGCTCTAATAAAAAAATATGACTAAAAGTTTGAAAATTTTAATCGGCATACTCGTAATTATATTAATTGCGGGTGGTGCATATTTGATCGGCAGTAATTTTGGCGGTTCTCAAGATACTGATGATGTCGGTGAGGATGAAGAGTTACTTGAAGACATTGATGAAATTGGAGTCAATGAAACTTTGGAAGAAGTTGCAACTGACGTAATTAATCTTATAAAAGACAAAGACACAGAAGCTCTTGCACTCAGGGTTCATCCAGAAAAAGGTGTCAGATTTTCTCCTTATGTAAGCGTCCGTGAAAATGATGTCGTTCTTACTTCAGAAGAATTTGAAAATATATTTACAAATAAAAAAATATACCTTTGGGGATATTCTGATGGATCAGGTTTTCCTATAAATGCTACTTTTAGTGATTATTACAAAACTTTTGTTTATTCATCTGATTTTGCAAATGCAGAAGAGATCTCATATGACGGAGAAATTATAGGAAAGGGAAATACAATAAATAATATCAGAGATTTTTATCCCGAGGGAAAAGTTGTCGAGTACCATTTTTCAGGTTTTGATGAAAAATATGGGGGTATGGACTGGCAGAGTTTGAATTTGGTTTTTGAAAACAAAGACGGGGATTGGTATCTCGTTGCAGTTGTGCACGATTCTTGGACAATCTAAAATCCTACAAATATGAAAACCAGACTTGCAAGACTAAAATTTAATTTTTTCAAAGATGTAAGTCCTGTGATTAGGTTTATGGTGCTTTCCGATACTATTTTTATCGGAAGTATGGCTCTTCTCGGTCCAATTTTTGCATTATACATAAATGACTTTATAATCGGAGGAAACGAAGCTGTTGCTGGGGTGGCTGCTGCAATATATCTATTTACAAAAAGTGGTCTCCAGATTCCTATTGCATATGTACTGGATAAAATTCGAGGAGAAAAAGATGATTTCTGGATAATGTTTGTGTTTACTGTTGCGATTGCTATTTTACCTCTTGCGTATTTGTATATAGACACACCTCTTGAACTTTACATAGTTCAGTTTTTGACTGGACTTTTGACCGCCTTTACCTTTCCAAGCTTCATGGCTATCTTTACACGGCATATTGATAGAGAAAAGGAAGGAATGGAATGGGGTTCGTATTATTCTCTTACTGATCTCACAAGTGCTGGCTTTTCTGCAATTGGAGGATATTTTGCAGTGACGCTCGGCTTTGAAAAATTGATTGTTATAAGCGTCGTTATTGGTACTGTTGGGGCATTGTTACTTTGGCCAATTTGGTATCACGTTAGAAAGCACAAATAACATACTATGGTTTGGATGAAATGGGTTATCAAAATATTTTTTGTATTGATTGCAATTACGATTATCGTACTATTTTTTCCTAAAAAGGTTACACATATTGAATATGTTTGTGATAAATGTGTGACTGCAAATATTGGAGAAAATATTTTTTTCCTTAAAAAAAGCGAAACTCAAACTGAAAAAACCAAAGGTTTGTCCGGTGTGATTAAAATGGGAGAAAATTACGGTATGCTTTTTATATACAACAATCCAGACAAATATGGGATCTGGATGAAAGATATGAATTTTCCAATCGATATTATTTGGTTAGATGCAGAAAAAAAGGTAATAGATATTAAAGAAAATGCATTGCCAGAAAGCTTTCCTAATGTTTTTTATCCGCAAAGTCCCGCTACTTATATTATAGAATTGAATGCGGGTACGGCAGAAAAGGAAAAAATTAATATTGGTGATATTGTCGTTTTTTATCTTTAAAACGTGTGTGAATAACTTTGAGTATTAAAAAATGTGCCAAACTGATAATATAATAGTGTATGAGATCAATTAGGACGATTGCTTTCTTTTTTGGTGTATTAATCTCTTTTGCATCGATAGCATTTGCTTCTTCAACAAACGGCACAATTGATAGTACAAATAAATATGCGAGATTTTTAAATAGTAATCTTGGTTTTATAAACTTTGGCGCAACAAACGGTAATGTTGCTATTACTGATAGTGGAATCACAGGATACGCGTGGGGTGAATCTGTTGGCTGGATAAATCTAAACCCAACAAATGGCGGTGTCGATAATGATGCCGAAGGAAATCTGTCTGGTTATGCTTGGGGAGAAAATACTGGTTGGATAAATTTTGATCCTACTAATGGCGGGGTGACAATTGATTCGTCTGGTAATTTTTCTGGTTATGCATGGAGTCAGAATTATGGTTGGATTGTTTTTAATTGTACGACAGATAGTTCTTGTGCTACATCAAACCACAAAGTCGCAACAGATTGGAGACCTGCAAGTTCTAGAACTACAGCAGTTGCTTGTAATAATAGTGTAGATGATGATGGTGATGGTCAAACAGATTATCCAAATGATAATGGATGTTCTTCGCTTCTCGATACTGACGAATCTTCTCCGGGCGTAGCTGTTGTTCCACCAGTTCTTCCTCCTGAAATTCCTATTGTAGATGTTTGCCCTAATCTTGGAGGTGCTCAAACCACAATACCTTCTGGATTAGTTCTTGATGAATTTGGAAATTGTGTAGTTCCAGAACTTATAAATGATTCGTGTCCGAATTTGGCGGGTAATCAAGTCGCAATGCCCGAAGGATATATATTAGACAGCTTCGGAAACTGTGTATTACCAGAGGATCCACTAGATGTCTGTCCAAATATTTCTGGAGAACAGACGCAAATTCCTGATGGATATACAACTGATGGTTTTGGTAACTGTATAATTCCAGAAGATTCTGATCTGTGTCCAAATATTTCTGGTTCACAAACAACTTTACCAGAAGGTTATGTTAGAGACGCTTATGGAAATTGTGTTTATGGGCAATTACCACCAGAAGAAAATCCTCTAATCAATCAGCCATCAAATAATAACAATATATCAGTGCCGAGTGTGGTTGTTTCCTTCACTCAAAGTATTTTACCTCCTGTAATTGGTAATGCAATCGAAAATACTTATGTCGCAGTTGGAACGGTCGCTCTTGATTCTTATGATGTGGCAAAAAAAATCTATGCAGATCCAGTAGGAGAAACAGTCGTTAAAACAGTTTCTACTGCCGGAGTCGTCACCGGATCTTTTGCTGCTGTTTCTACTACGTTTTTTAATCCAAGTTCTTTTTCTGAACTTGCACTTGCTCCATTTAGAATATGGACATTGCTCCTAACCTTTCTCGGTCTAAAGAGAAGATTTAAACCATGGGGAACTGTGTATGACAGTATTACAAAACAACCTCTCGATCCTGCGTACGTAGTTTTGGTTGATGAAAATGGAAAAGAAGTTAGCTCTTCTATTACTGACCTAGATGGACGATATGGTTTCTTGCTTCAAGCTGGAAAATACAAGATGATTGCAAATAAAACAAACTACAAATTCCCTTCAGATAGATTAGCGGGAAGATTTTCTGATGAATTGTATTCTAATCTATATTTTGGAGAGACAATCGATATTCCAACTACCGGAGCTTTGATAATAAAAAGTATTCCTATGGACCCAGTAAAATTCGACTGGAACGAATTCGCAAAGAAGAATAAAAAATTGATGAGATTCTATTCAAGGTTCGACTATGTCTTTGCAAAAATTGCGAGTGTCTTGTTCGCTGTTGGTTTTGTAATAGCAGTCATTGCATTGTTCATTGCTCCACAACCATACAATATAATTACTTTTGCTTTGTATGTTGCGTTGCTTATTTTGAGAATTATTGGTCTTAAACCAAAAGCAAATGGGTATATAAGTGATTCAAAGACCGGAGATCCGCTATCTTTTGCTGTTGTTAGAATAATTTCTGCAGAATTGAACACAGAAATAGCTCACAAGATTGCCGACAAGAGCGGAAGATACTTCTGTTTGGTTCCAAATGGCAAATATTACATAAAAATTGAAAGAAAGAACCTGGACGAGACATATGAGCATGTATTTACATCAAAAATATTTGAAGTTAAGAAGGGAATTATCAACGAAAGATTTAATGTTTAGCAAATTTTTTCTCCTCTGCTAAATTTTTTAGGAATAAAAAATAGTAATCCACAGGGCTAATTTTTTATAGTACGCAATATATAGTAATATATATAGGAGTGCTTTGTTTATGAAGATACAAAACTTCTTTAAAAAATTACATAGAAAAGATGTTTACTTTTTAATGGTGGTTTTGTCGTCTTCGCTTCTCATCTTTGCAACAGTAAATGCTGCTCCACCTACAACACAATATTCTCCTGGTGAGACACTTGACCCTTCTTGCTCACCAGGCGATTCTAATTGTAATGTTGACCCAGGAAGGATTCCATATATTACAGCAACCACAACAGCAACTTCTACTTTTGCTGGAGGTATTTCTTCTAATGCATTTATTGATGCTGGATATTTTATTGCATCATCTACATCTGCGTCCTCGACATTTGCAAACGGTATTAATCTAACAGATGGATGTTTTGCAATTGATGGAACATGTCTATCTACAAGCGGTGGGGGTGGCTCAGGAACAGTTAACACTGGTACAGCAGGTTATCTTGCGTACTACCCAGGAACAGGTACAACAGTCGATGATACCTCAGCTTTGTTCTGGGATAATACAAACGCAAGACTTGGTATCGGCACCACCTCACCATACGCCAAACTCTCTGTCGCAGGTGATGTTGT